>CAVIQL010000001.1:0-125671 GCA_963644855.1 Clostridiaceae bacterium Marseille-Q4149
ATGTCTGACATTGTTTAAAAAATATCGGTTATTGTTTTTGCGATATGCCTTGTTGGGAAAACGAAAATGGAATGTTGGGGTGGAATGTGTTGTTGGACGTTGAAAATTAGCGGGATAGCTTTATTGCATGGTGGTGGGCAGGAGCTTACACGCTAATATTTTTTGTGTGTTGGGGGATATGCGTGCGCGGTTGTCGGTTCGGCGTCCTACGATCCATATTATTTTTTCTCTGTCGCACACTACGAGTTGGCGCATTTTGTGTTCTGCTGGTATTTTTTCGTCTTTCAAGAAGTCGTTTACGAGTTTGCTCCCGTGCATTCCGAATGGTATGAAACGGTCTCCGCTTTGTATGGGGCGTATGACGAGCGGCAGTTTTATTTTTTGCATATCAAAGAATGCGTATTGTGGATTGCACAGTGTTTCTGTGGGGGGTATTTGTGTTTGTATCGATATTTCTATCGCTGTGTGTGCTAAAATTATTGCGCCTTTTTGGGGGAGTTGTTTTTCTGCTTTGGGGGGCAATGTGGTTTTGCGGATTAATATGTAGCGCTTGCTGTTTGCGAGCAGCACGAAATCGTCTGTCTCGATTTGTTTGTAGTTATCAGTGTTGCATTGTGATATTTGGGATATCTGTGTTTCGTTGAATTTCTTTTGCGAAAGCCATTCAAATAGAATTGCTTCGGGTGATGCGCTTTTTTCGAGTGTTTGGGTTGTGAGTATTTCGTCGCCGTATTGATTTACTTCTATTTGGCTCAGAATTTCTTGCACTGCTTTTTTGTAAATGGCATATGCTGCTGAAAATTTTTGGATTTCGCGTTGCAGTGTGTCGCTTATTGCTGGGTTGATTTCCGATATTGCGGGGATTAGTTCAAGCCTTATTTTGTTTCTTTTTACATCTGCGATGAAATTTGTGCTGTCGGTAACGTAGTTTTGTTCGATGTCGTTCAAATATTTTGTGATGTCTTTGCGTGCTACATCGAGCATTGGACGAATGATAACTGTTGGCTTTTTCCCGGCAATGCTTCGGGTGGTTTGGTAGTCCATTCCGCACAATCCTTTAAGCCCTGTGCCGCGAATTAGATTGAGCATCAGGGTTTCGATGTTGTCGTCTCTGTGGTGTGCAACGGCTACTGGTGCGCCGGTTTCTTCGGATATTGATGCGAAGAAGGTGTAGCGCAATTCTCTTGCCGCCATTTCGAGACTTTGTTTCGACTCTGTGGCAAATTTGTGGGTGTCGGCTTCGCAGAAACGGAGTTCTATGTTCATTTTGCGGCATAGTTCTCTCACGAAATGTTCATCGCGCATGGATTCTTTGCCGCGTAGATGAAAATTGAAATGAGCTGCAAGACAATTGTATCCCAACTTTTTCAGCACACAAAGCATGGCTACCGAATCGCTTCCGCCACTAAGTGCAACGATTACCTGTGAGGGTGGGGCGATAAGGCATTGCTTTTGTATTGTGTCGTAAATCTTGCGCTCGAAATCGTTCATTCTTTTTTCTTTTTATTTTCCCACAACCGTTCCATGCGTTCCTGCATGCGTGCTTCTTGTTGGTTGGCCTGCGGTGTCCAGAATGAGATGTTTTTTATGTCGTCGGGCAGATATTGTTGTTCTACAAAATTTTCAGGATAGTCGTGGGAATATTTGTAGCCTTCGTGATAGCCCAATTCTTTCATGAGTTTGGTGGGCGCATTACGCAGATGTAATGGCACAGGCAGGTTTCCGCTTCGCTTTACTTCGGCAATGGCTTCGTCGAGGGCTTTGTAGCTTGAATTGCTTTTGGGCGAAGTGGCGAGATATACCGTGGCTTCTGCCAAAGGTATCCTTCCTTCGGGCCAACCTAACTTCATTACTGCGTCAAAGGCGGCGTTGGCAAGCAGCATAGCGTTGGGGTTTGCAAGTCCTACGTCTTCGCTCGCCGATATTACCAAACGGCGGGCTATAAATGCCGGATCTTCGCCTCCTTCTACCATTCGTGCCAACCAATATAGCGCCGCGTCGGGATCACTCCCCCTTATGCTTTTTATGAATGCCGAAATGATGTCGTAGTGCATCTCGCCGTCTTTGTCGTATGCCAAAGGGTTTTGCTGCAATCGCTCTTCGACTTTCTGGTCTGTGATAACGATTTTTCCTTCTGGCTCAGATTCTACAAGTAGCTCCAAAATGTTCAGCAACTTACGTGCATCGCCTCCGCTGTATCGCAGCATAGCCGTTGTTTCCTTGATTTCGATTTCGCGATTTTTCAGTTCTACGTCATTTTTTATGGCGTGCTCTACGAGTTGTAGTAAATCGTCTTTGTCGAGTGGGGTGAGGGTGTAAACTTGACAGCGGGAAAGCAACGGACGTATCACTTCGAACGACGGATTTTCGGTGGTGGCACCAATAAGAGTAACCGTGCCGTCTTCAACTGCCCCCAAAAGCGAATCTTGTTGGGATTTGGAAAAACGATGTATCTCGTCGATAAACAGAATTGCGCTTCCTCCCGATGCAAACAGCGTTCTCTTTTTAGCACGGTCAATAACATCGCGCACATCTTTCACTCCGCTTGTTACGGCACTGAGTGTAAAAAAAGGTACTTCAAGCTTGTTTGCAATGATTTTGGCGAGAGTGGTTTTGCCAACTCCCGGCGGTCCCCAAAGAATGAACGAACTTATTCTTCCGCTTTCTATCATGCGCCGAATAACGCCTCCCTCGCCTACGAGATGGCGTTGTCCGGCATAATCATCAAGTGTGCGCGGTCGCATTCGCTCTGCCAATGGTGTATCCATAGAGATGAAAATTCTGTTTGTACGTATGCAAAGATAATAAATTTAGACGCATGCAACTGTGTCGCGATGCGTGGGCAGCATAAGTTTTGTGTGGTGAGCGAGAAAGCGTGTCGTGGGAAAAATGTAAATTTGCAGTCAATCATGAACTTTCGATAGAAAAACGATATATAATGAGCGCCTATACAGTAATACTTATAATGGCGGCTTACTTTGGTTTGCTGCTTTTCATATCCCATCTTACTTCCCGAAACCAGGATAACAACGCTTTTTTTCGGGGCAACAGGCAGAGTCCGTGGTGGCTTGTTGCTTTTGGAATGATTGGTACGTCGATTTCTGGGGTTTCTGTGGTGAGTGTTCCCGGAATGGTGAGGGATATGAACATGTCTTATTTGCAGATGTGCCTTGGTTTTGTGCCAGGATACTTGTTGGTGGCTTACGTGTTGCTTCCGGTTTATTATAAGTTGCGTCTCACGAGTATTTACGACTATCTCAACACAAGGTTTGGGCGTACAAGTCATAAGACTGGGGCTTCTTTTTTCTTGATAAGCAAGTTGTGTGGTGCTGCGGCGCGTTTGTTTATGGCGTGTCTTGTTTTGCAAAAGTTTGTGTTTGATCCTTTTGGTATTCCATTTGAAGTTACTGCAATTTCTACGCTTGTCCTTACATGGGCATACACTCAAAAAAGCGGGGTAAAGACTCTTGTTTGGACCGATGCCATACAAACTTTGGCGCTAATTACTGCCGTTGTAACGATAATAATCACCGTGTCGGGCGCAATAGGATTGGATTTCAAAGGTATTGTAAACTTTGTGAGCAATAGCCCTCACGGAAAAATCTTTGTGTTTGATGATTGGCGCAGCGGGCAATTTTTTTGGAAAGAATTTGTTTCGGGTATATTTATAGTGATTGTAATGACGGGGCTTGACCAGGATATGATGCAGAAAAACCTTTCGTGCAAAAATCTTCGCGATGCCCAAAAAGATATGACGGCTTACGGCTTGGCGTTTCTGCCTATGAATTTGCTGTTTCTTTCTCTCGGAGTTTTACTTTACGGTTTCTGTGCTCAGAATGGCATTGCTACACCCGAGAAAACCGATGACCTTTTGCCTATGCTTGCTTCGGGCGGATATCTTGGCACAATTGTTCCGGTAATGTTTATTATCGGTATAATTGCAGCGGCTTTTTCGAGTGCCGATTCGGCACTCACTGCGCTTACTACGAGTTTCTGTATAGATATACTTGGAGTGGAGAGCGGCGAGAGCGATAACAAGAGTGCCGTTAAGGTGCGCCGTTGGGTTCATGCGGGAGTAACGGTGGTGTTCATCTTGTTTATTTTGGCGTTCAAGGCTTTGAATTCTACGAGTGTCATAGACGCTGTGTATATAATGGCTTCTTATACTTATGGTCCGCTGTTGGGATTGTTTGCCTTTGGTATGTTTACGAAACGTAATCCGGTGGACAAATACGTGCCTTGGATTGCGGTGGCGTCTCCTTTGATATGTTATGCGGCAGAGGCTTTGATGAGCAGATTTACTTCATATCATTTCGGCTACGAATTGTTGTTGCTCAACGGAGGTTTGACTTTCTTGGGATTGTATTTGGTGTCGCACCGCCGAAAATGCGAATTGAAAAAACAGTAACAGATATTGGTATAATAAAAAGCACTATGTCTTTCGATATAGTGCTTTTTTATTTAACGGTGTGCTTATGGATTATTTCAGATAGGCGAGCACATTTTTCTCGATGCGTTCTTCGGGATTGTCGTGTGCTTCCTTGTTGAATTTCTCGCCTGTGATGTGTTCGTAGAGTTCTATATATCGGTTTGATATGTTTTCTACGATTTCGTCGGTCATTTCGGGGAGTGTTTGTCCCTCGAGTCCTTGGAAATTGTTGCTCAACAACCATTCGCGTACAAACTCTTTTGAAAGTTGTTTCTGGGGTTCGCCTTTTTCAAACTTTTCTTCGTAGCCTTCGGAGTAGAAGTAGCGTGAAGAGTCGGGAGTATGTATTTCGTCCATGAGTGTTACTTCGCCGTTGTGCAAACCGAATTCGTATTTTGTGTCTACGAGAATTAGTCCGCGCTTAGCTGCGATTTCTGTGCCGCGTTCAAAGAGAGCCAAGGTGTATTTCTCCATTATTTCATATTCTTTTTCGGGCACGAGACCTTTGGCAAGGATTTCTTCGCGTGAGATGTTTTCGTCGTGGTCTCCTATTTCGGCTTTTGTAGTTGGGGTGATTATCGGTGTGGGGAACTTTTGGTTTTCGCGCATACCGTCGGGAAGTTTCACTCCGCACAATTCGCGTGCGCCAGCCTTGTATGCTCTCCATGCGCTGCCGCATAGATATCCGCGCACAATCATTTCCAATGGAAATCCTTCGCACATATATCCCACGGTAACCATAGGATCGGGTGTTGCAAGTTTCCAATTGGGGCAAATGTCTTTGGTGGCGTCGAGAGCCAATGAAGCAATAGTGTTCAGCACTTGTCCTTTGAATGGAATTCCTTTGGGAAGCATGGCGTCGAATGCGGAGATTCTGTCGGTAGCAACCATCACGAGTTTTTCGTTGTTGATGTTGTAAACATCGCGCACTTTTCCATTGTAAACACCTACCTGTCCGGGAAAGTGGTAGTCGGTTTTGATTAATGCTTTGTTCATTGCTGTTATGTTTTTGTTATTATGTTTTAGTCTGATTTGTCGTCTGTGTCGGGTTCTGGTTCGTCGTTGTCGTTTTGAATGCTGATGTTGGTTTTACGGCGTTCGTTGTCTTTTTCGTAAGCGTCAACAATGCGTGTAACCAGTGGGTTTCTCACGATATCTTTCTTGTTCATTTCCACAAACGATATGCCTTTCACTCCGTTGAGAATGCGCATAGCCTCTTCGAGTCCCGAGCGTTGTGCAATGGGTAGGTCTATCTGTGTGCGGTCGCCGGTTATTATCATTTTGGTATTGAATCCCATGCGTGTGAGAAACATTTTGATTTGCGCGGTGGTGGTGTTTTGAGCTTCGTCGAGTATTACTACGGCGTCGCTAAGCGTTCGTCCGCGCATGAAAGCCAGTGGAGCTATTTGTATGGTGCCGTCTTCGAGCATTTCGCGCAGTCGCGAGGGTTGTATCATCTCTTCGAGTGCGTCGTAGAGCGGTCTTAGATAGGGGTCTATCTTGTCTTTCATGTCGCCGGGCAGGAATCCGAGTTTTTCGCCGGCTTCAACGGCGGGGCGGCTGAGTATAAGGCGTCGCGCTTCTTTGTTTTTCAATGCTTTTACAGCCAGGGCAATTGCCGTATATGTCTTGCCCGTTCCGGCAGGTCCCACCACAAACATCAGGTCGTTTTTGTCGTATGCCTTTACGAGCATCTGCTGGTTTTCGGTCTTGGCACGGATTGGTCGTCCTTTGATGTCGTACACTATTACGCCTTCGTCCTCTTCGTCATAGGGCTTTTTGCCTTTCACAATGTCGATGATGTCGGCTTCGCGCAGGGTGTTGTATTTTGCGCAACGGCTTACGAGCAACTGAATGGTGCTTTCAAAATCTGCGATAGCCATTTCGTCTCCCACCACCTTTATCACATTGTCGCGTGCCACGATGCGAAGTTTGGGGTATAGTGCTTTGAGCATGCGCAGATAGGTATTGTTCACACCATAGAGCACACGGGGGTCGATTTCTTCGATAACTATATGTTTTTCTATCACAGAATATTTAATTTATTGCGCGAAGTTACTTCAAACTCGCATAACTGCAAAATTTGTGTTGCTTAATTTTCATGCCTATATATATTGAATGAAGTTTGTCTTGGGTATTGCAAAAACCATATGCGTATTTCGTAAAAACAATAACCGATATTTTTTAAAAAAGGTCGGACATTATTTAAAAAAGGTCTGACATTATTTTTACGATGTCGTATATCGTTTTTACGAGGTGCAACCTACCTTAAATTCCTGGTCTTGGAATTTAAATTAGATGCCTTGAAATTTTTGCGACAACGCATGTAGGTTTTCCCCTATCTATATCGCGTGGAGCAAAGGGGCTTGGAAAATGTTGCTTGCCTTATTTTTAAGTGCCCAAATGCGCGAAAAACCGAATTATCAATCCCGTTAACGTAAATGTTTTAGTATTTTTGCGGAAACTTACAAAATATATGAACAAGATAAAGAAACATAAGGCGCAGACCATAGCCCGTAATCCGCGCGAAAAGGGCAGTCGTGCCGATATAGTGCCGAAACAAAAGAACGCCCGTCCGTTGATTTCGCGCCTCCCCGTGTTTGTAGTGCTCTTTGTGCTGCTATGGCTGTTTTGCGCCTGGATTTATGGCGACGTTTTTTATATGTCGCGCGAAACAAGCTACTTTGCCTGGGACAAAACTCTTATGAAATTCCTTTTGGATCAGGATTGGGGCTGGCTATATGCGGCAGGGCGTCTGCTTTTACAGTCGTATAGTTTGCCGATATTGGGCGGCGCACTTCTGGCATTGCAACTTACGGTTTGCGCATGGCTTCTTGCCTATATTCTGTCGCTCCCGCAAAAACTGCGCTGGCTTTCCGCCCTCCTGCCATGGGGATTTATCTCGTATTTCATAGCCCTCAACTACAGCATAAACTACCATCGCGAAACGTCGTTGCTTATGGCGCTGCCGCTTGCGGCTATGGTGGTGTTGGCATTGGTTGCCGCAGTGAAATATCTTGTAACACGCAAAAAAATCTTCAACCCGTTGAAGAGCGAAAACGCTCCACGGTTTACAGCCTTGCTCAATTGCGGCGCTTTGTTGCTGCTCTTTGCCGCAGCCACGGCTTATAGCGTAATGCAACGCGATGACCTGAGACGCACATGCCGTATGTTTCAACAATTGGAGCGTTGGGATTGGGACGCAATGATTAAAGAAGCAACCACATGCAAACGTCCGTCGCGCAGCGTGGCTGCACTTTATGCCGTTGCGCTTTCAGAAACGGGGCAACTCGAGAGGCGTTTGTTTGAAATCCCATACAATTATCCTTATTGCAAGGTGCGCGAGATGGACGGCACACTTAGCGACGGCGTGGCGATATATACTCTTGACGCCGACTTCTTTGCGGGACTTACCAACAGCTCCTATCACAATAGCATGGAGACTATTGTGAAAAACGGACCGCAACTCTTCCTGCTTAAACGCCTTGCAAGAGCCGCTTTGGTGAACGGAGAAAAACGTTTGTGCTGGAAATATCTGCAAATAATCGATCGTAATCCGTTTGAGCACGGTTTTGTGGAAAAATACAAAGGGTGGCTCAACAATATGGCGGCTATGAAAACCGATCCCAACTTTGTACATATCTACAACAAGATGCCTCTGCACAATTCTTTCGACCAAATTTATCGCAAACCCTTGTTTATCGGCTACAATGTGGCATTGTTGGAAGGCAGAACGCTCGAAGCACTCCACGCTTCGCTCATGGCGTTGCTATATAGCAAGGACCTCAACGGATTTTTGGTGCGCGCAAGATACTTCGGGAAAGACATTATGCCAGAATACTACCAGCAAGCCGTTTTAATACGCTCGATGAAACACGGCGAAATATTAAACGATTTTCCTACAGTAGACCAAAAAATAGGACTCGCGCGTATTGAAAGTTTTGCGAGAGATGCACGCCCACTTTTCAGCGACCAAAAAAAAGGACAAAAGGTGCTTCGTGAAAATTGGCTGGGGTATTATCCTTATTATATGTATTTTGAAAACCTGCCTACCGAAGAACAAATAAAAGAACACGAACAGAAAAAAGAAAAAGGAGGAGTAAACTGATGAAACGTGCATTGAAAAAAATACTGGCTTTGACATTGCCTTTACTGCTCGCCTCGTGCGGCGGAGGAAGTGTGCCTTCGCAATTTACCCAAACCAATGCCGAAGCAAAGATATATCCCGACTACAAAAACGTAGTTGTTCCCTCAAACATCGCACCTATGAATTTTGTAATACAAGAGGGAGCGGAAAACTACGCCGTACGTTTGTCGGTAGGTGAAAAGCAACTTGATGCATTTGCCGGGGAAGATGGAAAAATCGAGTTCCCCGAAGAAGAATGGAGCAAACTGCTTGGCGCTGCCAAAGACGGAGAAATTTCTGTTGGGATATACGCAGAGAAAAAAGAAGGTTGGGTGAAATATCGCGACTTTACGCTTGACGTTGCTCCAGAACCTATCGACGCTTATTTGAGCTACCGCTTAATTGAACCGGGATACGAGGTGTATCGCCAAGTAGGGCTTTACCAAAGAAACCTTACGAATTTTGATGTGCAGACAATTTATGAAAACAATCGCAGCTTTAACTCAAACGAAAATCATTGCGTAAATTGCCACAACTATCAGAACTATTCGGCAAAAAACATGCTGTTTCATGTTCGCGGTATGCATGGCGGTACGGTTTTTGTGCGTAATGGCAAGCCCGAAAAGATGAATATGAAATGCGATTCCATATTGTCGTCAGCAGTTTATCCCTCCTGGCACCCAAAGAAACCTTGGGTTGTTTTTTCTTCAAACAAGACGGGGCAAACTTTTCATATTCTCGACAAACAGAAAATAGAAGTGCTCGATTTGGCTTCAGACATTGTGTTTTATGATGCCGAACATAAAACGCTACGTAACGTATTGAAGACGCGCACCGACTTTGAAACTTTTCCTTGTTGGGCGCCCGACGGCAAAACGCTTTATTATTGTGTAGCTCATGTGCCCGATTTGGTGAACGTTCCCGACTCAATGCTTACAATATATATCCCGCAGCATTACAAAGAACTGCATTACAATATTATGAAGATGGATTTCGACGAGAATACAAAGACTTTCGGCGCGCCGCAACTTGTTATGGATTGCGCTTCGATAGGCAAGAGTGCATCGGTGCCGCGTGTGAGTCCCGACGGAAAGTATCTTCTTTTCACGCTTGGTGATTATGGTCAATTCCATATTTGGCATCGTTCTGCTGATCTCTATGTTAAGGATTTGCATACGGGAGAAGTGCGTGCGCTTAAGGCTTCGAATAGCGACAATACCGAGAGTTATCATACTTGGAGCTCAAATGGTCGGTGGATTGTCTTTACTTCGCGTCGCGACGATGGTTCCTATACGCGTCTTTACGTTTCGTATTTCGACAAGAACGGCAAGGAACATAAGCCTTTCTTAATTCCGCAGCGCGATCCCGAGCAGAATATTCTTCTTATGAAGAGCTACAACGTTCCTGAATTGACACGCGATGCCGTAGGTGTGTCGGCGGCGGATTTCAAGAAGACGATATACGGTAGTGAAGGCACGGCGGTGGGCTATGAACCGTCTCCGAAAAAATAGAAATCGTCTTTGAAAGAATAAAAGCCGTACTTGAAATAATAGAAACATACAATATAATATATAGGCTCTATATGAAATTTTTGAAAATAGTAGTGGCAATGCTTGCATTGCTTCCCGTTTCGCTTTTGGCAAATGATGACGTGCGTTTCTCTGATTGGTTTGAAAACCGCACGCTTCGCGTTGACTATACATTTGTCGGTGATAGTGCAAGGCAGGAACTTTCGCTCGACGAGTTGCTCTCTCTTCCAACTTGGGCTGGACGCCGGCATAATCTTGACAGTTTGAGTGTGGAAGGAAACGGACAAATCACGGTGAGAGACTCGCTTAGCGGGAAAACCATATACCGCACTTCGTTTTCTTCGCTCTTTCAGGAGTGGCAAACAACCGAGGAGGCTTCAAGGCTAAGGCGTTCGTTTGAAAACGTGTTTCTTCTCCCTATGCCACGACGCACTGTTGAAATCACGCTAACGCTTTTCGACACCCATCACAAGCCGCTTTCTACGCTTCGCCATATTGTAAATCCAAAGGATATCTTGATTCGTCAAATTGGCAACACCCCGGCAGCGGAAAGCAAGTATATATGGCGCGGCGGATCTCCCGACACGTGTATCGATGTTGCTATTGTGGCCGAAGGATATACGGCTGCCGAAAAGGCGAAATTCTATAATAGAGCCGAAGTTGCGGCACAATCGTTGTTTGAAAACGAACCTTTCAAAAGCAGCAAGGCACATTTTAATATCATTGCCGTAGCTGCGGAGTCGCACGATAGCGGAGTGAGCATTCCGGGTAAGGGAATTTGGAAACAAACTGCGCTCGATTCTCATTTCGATACGTTTTATTCCGACCGATATCTCACTACGCTCCACCTGAAACGCCTTCACGATGTGTTGGCAGCCGTTCCCTACGAACATATTATCATTCTTGCCAATACAGACAACTATGGCGGCGGGGGCATATTGAATTCCTATACGCTTACGGCGGCAGATCATGCGCTCTATAAGCCTGTGGTGGTGCACGAGTTCGGACATAGTTTTGGCGGACTTGCTGACGAATATTTCTATGACGACCAATATACCACAATGTATCCCTCCGACACCGAACCATGGGAACAAAATCTTACTACGCTTGTGGATTTCGATAGCAAATGGAAGGACATGATGCCCAAGAAAACTAAGATTCCCACGCCTGCAACCAACAAGGGAAACGACAGGTTTACTAAAATTGGAGTTTACGAGGGAGGTGGATACCAGAGTAGGGGAGTTTATCGTGCGTTCCAGGAATGTCGTATGAAAATCAACGAGGCTCCCGAGTTTTGCGCCGTATGTCGTAGGGCCTTGCAAAGAATGATAGATTTCTATACGCGGTAACCGAAAAAACAATGTCAGACATTATTTAAAAAATGTCTGACATTGTTTAAATAATATCCGACATTATTTTTGCAATATCCTATATCGTTTTTTACGACATCCTATGTCGTAAAAATTCCATCGTACCTAATTTAAATTCCGCCTCATCTAATTTATAATAGATGAGGCGGAGTTTTCAACGATGTCGCATATCGTAAAAACAATATTGCTAACCCTTTTTACAAGGTTTGAAACATTGGTTTGGAAAAGTCTTTTTGCAGCCGTAAATTCCGTTTTGCAACAAAAAAACTCCCCACAAACAACCATGGCTTGTGGGGAGCAACAAATCTTAAATACAGTAAGCTAAATCAATGTGTTATCTCAGTAATAAGTTGTTGGGGCAATTGCGGCATAGCTCCGTTTTGAGTGCAAACAAATGCGCTTACGTCAACCGCAAGTCTATGGGCTTTTTTCATAGAAATGCCAGCCAATAGCGCAGAACAGAATGTGCCCGTAAAAGAATCGCCTGCGCCCACCGTATCTGCCACTTCTACTTTGGGAGTATCGAGATACGACATTTCGCCATCGGCTTTGAACACATAGCTGCCCGTTGCGCCACACGTGAGTACGAGCATGTCGAGATTATAGTCGGCAATAATGGCGCGGCAACCTTCGGCAAACGTGTTGTGGGCGTAGCCAAACATTTTTGTAACGATTTCAAACTCTTCATCATTTATCTTCAATATATTGCAAAGGCGCAATGAGTTTTCTACAACCTCTTTTGTGTAGAAATTTCCTCGAAGATTGATGTCGAAAATACGTAAGCATTTTTCGGGCACCATACCTATGAATTTCAATATGCTTTGACGCGAAACCTCGGAACGCTGTGCGAGCGAACCCCAACAGACAGCGTCGCAGCGACGAGCCACATTTCCCATCTCGGGAGTGAACGGAATATTATCCCAAGCCGCTCCCTCCTTTATTATATAAGTTGGCACACCGCGAGAGTCGAGTTCCACCGGCACAGTGCCCGTGGGAAACGGCACACGGGGGATTACAAATTCCAAACCATGGCTTTTGAGCGCGCTGAGAGTCTCTGTGCCGAGGTCGTCGGTGCCTACAGCGCTCACTGCCAACGCTTCGTTGCCAAACAATCCGGTGAAAAAAGCGAAGTTTGTCGTAGCACCGCCCAATTTCTTACCCTCGGGAAGCATATCCCAAAGCACTTCGCCCAATCCTACTATAACCTTTTTCATGTTGTGAAGCTTTCAGTTGTTGATACGTTTAATATAGCTGAGTAAATAAACGGCTCCGATAGCCATAACTCCCACTGCGGCAGTTTGACCGGCGGCATCAGATGCAAAACCCATGAGAAGCGGAAACACAGTGCCGCCAAAAAGTCCCATAATCATAAGCCCGCTCACCTCGTTCTTCTTTTCGGGAACAGCGTTGAGGGCACGAGCAAAAATCATAGAGAACAAATTGGAGTCGCCATACCCAATTAACGCAATCGAAGCGTAAATAATTGTGCGGTCGTTGCCTATAATAAGTCCCGCAATGCCAATGGCGAGCAAAACACTGCTTATCACGAAAAATGTGCGCGTCTTCATCACTCGCAAAAGAAATGAACCCGAGAGACAACCAAATGTACGGAAAATGAAATACAGACTTGTGGAAAATGCCGCCGCATTTAGTGTCCACCCCAATCGCTCCATGAGAATTTTAGGTGCGGTGGTGTTGGTGCCGACATCAATTCCCACGTGGCACATAATGCCTATGAACGAAAGCAAAACTATCGGATTTTTCAAGAGAGCAATACTCTGCACAAAAGATGTGCTTCCGCTCACTCGCTCCTCCTTTATAGGAGCTGCGGCAAGCATTAAAGCCGCAAACACACCAACTATAAAGTATATCAAAAACAATACACGCCAACCGAGATTGAATGTAGGTATTGCCGAAACAGCTCCCCAAAGAGCAAGATATGGTGCGAGAAACGACGCAATGGCTTTTACAAATTGCCCAAAGGTAAGTGTCGACGCCAGATTTCCTCCGTTTATCACCTGAGTTACGAGTGGGTTGAGCGATGTCTGCATCAAAGCATTTCCAATGCCCAATAGCGAAAACGACAAAAGCATTACGACAAACGATTCGCCCAACATCGGCATTACAAGCGAAACAATAGTTACACCAAGAGAGAGAAGCACCGTGCGCTTACGCCCTATGCGATTCATTAGTACGCTTGTTGGTATGCTGAATATCAAGAACCAGAAAAACACAAGCGACGGAAATATATTGGCAACGCTGTCGGAAAGTCCGAGATCCTCTTTCACATAGTTTGAAGCTATTCCCACGAGGTCGACAAACCCCATGGCGAAAAAGCAGAGCATCACCGGAAGTAGAAGAATGCGGTTGGATTTCATTTCAAAGGGCTATTTTGTGAAGTTTTACGTTGGAAAATTGCGAAGCTCCGCCTTGGGTGTAAAGTTTTATGTTGTTGTAAGGCTGAGTTGGGAAAACAAGATTTGTCATAGCAATTCTTCCGCCATCGATAAACATTTCAATAGAACATTTGTCTACGAAAATATCAACGTGATAAGTTTTCCCTTCGCAAAGATTAAGCGGAGCCCATGTGCCAAGCGCGAAATCGTTTTTGTAGTTCACGGAATTGGCTTGGCGTGCCGGCATTTTAATTTCGCGATGTTCGTGAACGTCGGTTTTTTGTTCTATTTCGTGGATTGAAGCATAGTTTCCAAAATCAGTGATACCGCTTTGTGTGCGATCCATAATCACTTTGCCTGCTTTCATATCAAAATAGATAATAGTTTTCTCGCCTTTGTCGTTGTTTAGTTCCAGTCCGGTAATTTTTCCTTTTGCGGGAGTTATGTCGGCTTCGAGTTCGTAGGCGCTATTATATTCGGCGGCGATGTTTTTGAGTACTTTTTCGCCATTTACATTTACGTCCGGAATATTTTTAGTGTTCTTGCGCAGATTTTTCACTTCGGGAACTACGTCGGCCGATACGTAATAGTGTTTGTTTTTTGTGTACAGTTTGAGTTCGCGAGGTAGTCCGTTGGCGCCGCGATATTGCTTTATGGGCGTAATGTTTGCGTATTGCCAATTGCTCATCCAGGGAAGTGCAATTGTGCGATTGCCTGTGTTGCTGAAACAAACGGTTGCATAATGATCTTTGCCGTAGTCTAACCATTTTGCTTTGTATGGATCGTCGAGCACTTTAAAGTTCTTGCCGTCGAAGTCTCCCACGAAATATTCCGTTGCACTGCCGCCGAACATACAGCCCGGGTTAATGTTCATAATCATCACGTACTTCTTGTTGTTTTCATCGCCGTTTACAGGAAGTTGTACGAAGTCGGGGCATTCATATTGGCTTGGCTGTGCACCGTAACCTTTTCCGAATCCGCTAACAAACTCCCATTTTTTCAGGTTGTCTGATTTGTAGAAACGCATTTCCTTATCTGCCGAAACTATCATATACCAACAATTGGCGGGAGCATACCAAAAAACTTTGGGGTCGCGAAAATCTTTTAGTCCGTCAAAGGGACGCAACACTGGATTGCCTTCATATTTTGTAAATGTACGACCATTGTCGGTGCTATAAGCCATACATTGTATTTGTCCGTTCTTATCGCTTGCCGAGGTATAGAGGGCGATTATGGCATTTGCGCCATAGCCTGCCGTATTGTTTTTGTCAACTACCGAAGAGCCCGAGAAGATGTGCCCAAGTGTGTCGCGAGCGATGGCGGGTTGGAGTTCTGTCCAATGTGTGAGGTCTTTGCTCACAGCGTGTCCCCAATGCATGTTTCCCCAAATGCTGCCGTAGGGATTGTGTTGGAAATAGAGGTGATATTCTCCGTCTTTGTATACCATACCATTGGCATCGTTCATCCAACCATACGACGGTGTGTGATGGTAAAGGGGACGATAGTAATCGGTATTAACTACATTCCAATTGTTGGTTAGAGCCATTTGCCCGTCTTTCAAAGCAAGTGCTTCTGATTTGAGACCAAGTATTTTTACTACGGCTTTGCTTTTGTTTCCGAGAGCAAATGGAACGTAATAGTCTGTCTTCTTGTTTGCCAAACGTATGTCCATCCACGTATCATCTGCGTGTTGGGTGTCGAGCAAAACCTTTGCTTCGTCTGCCTTTTCTTCTATCGGCAGTAGCAGATATTTTGTGGGTTGGTCGATGCTTATTATAGTGGTGTCGCCATTGTGAGCGATGTTCATTGTTTGCGCCATGCTTGCTGCCGAAACCGATGCAAATGCTATGGCAAGTATTTTTTGAAGTTTCATGTTATTTGTTTTTAGAAGTTATTCGTATTTCGTTTTTTGTCTAAACCGTATGTTTTTTACGATATGCGATTTCGTGAAAACAATAATGGGTATTTTTTAAAAAAGGTCTGATATTGTTTGAAAAAGATGCCTTATTATTTTACGCTTTGCATGTTCCATAAAAACAACGACTTATGAAAGACATGTTTTATACCATTTCCTTAGAATTTGAGCGAGGCTGAAAATTCCACTGTGAAGGGACGTAGATACGAGCCGGTCATTAGTTTGTTCTTTATGTCTTTTGCCTCGTCTTTTGTAATGAGTTCCGCGCCCGAGATGCTACCTTTCGCACCTGTTTGGTTGAGGAAGTTTACCACAGAGCAGCCAAGCGAAAGTTTTTTGTTGGCTTGCCATGTTACACCGCCGAATGTTTCCCAATGACCATTGAAATAGTATGCCTCATTAATGTTTGCATATGTTTTGCTGAAGTAGCGGAACGAAGCCCAAACCTTCAAATCTTTCGTAATCATATAGCTCGGGTCGATTTCAATGAGCACCTGCGGAATTTCGGCAACAATGTTTCCGGTAGCATTGATTTTCCCTACATATCCATCGTTGAATGTGATGCTCGTTTCGTATTTCTTGTACGTAGGCTTCTGGTATGTAAAGAGGAAATGCATGTTGAAACCCTTGAAAAGGTTTGCCACCACGTCGGTAGTCCACCCTATGGTTTTTATGTCGTATGTGAGCGGCGCAGCTTTGATTTCATTGTCGTGCTGAAGGTTCAGCGTGGAATTATTGTTTGTTTTTGAGATATACGAGATGAGAGATGTGAGGCTCAACCATGAGTTGTTGTAATAAATACCAGCGCGACCGAGCGGAACAGATATCTTTCCAACGTTCGGAAGAGTGGCTGGAGCAAAAGCTTCAAACTTTGGGTGCTGCACGATATAGGTAAAATCGCCCGTTAAACCGAAATTATTTGTCATCTTATAGGTTGCGGCAAGACTAAGGTCGTAGTTACACCAATTGTAGTCGAGTTTTGTGGGAGCGATAACCGTTCCGTCGGCAGCAGTAGCGCCTATATAATAATCAGCAAAGCGGTTTACGTATTCTCCGGCGGCATTTTTTACTGCGGCATTTTTTCCCGAGAGTTTTTGCCACTCTATGCGTCCGCCATAATAGAGATTGAGTTTCGGAGTAACGTCCCAATCGTGGGTAACATAGAGCGCAAGTTTATTTTCTGTGCCTTTGTAGTATTCCGAAGCGTTTTTGTTGAAATCATAAAAGTAATCGCTTCGTTTTGCATTGTCCCAAACTCTCACAGCATAGCTTCCGTCCGACGGCACACTCTGATCATACATCGAAGTGTTTGAAGCATAATCTATATGATAGTTCCATTCGTTTACACCAAGGCGCAACATTGAATTTCTGAAAGATTTCTTTAATTCAGAAGTAAGCATGAATTGGTCGATAGTGCCGGCATTCAGGCACGACATGCGTTGCTGCACATATTGTCCGGTATAGTTTTTGGTTTGTCCGTCGATATCGCGAAAAACAAACTGATGTGTTTCGGTTTCGTTCTTGAGGTCGTAGAGTTTCATAGGAGTTTGGTAAACGCAAGCTCCGCGCGCGTGATCGTATTTCCCTATCACGTCCCATTCAAGTCCGTTCCATTTATATTTGTTCATCAAAGTTATTTCGTTTTGCCTGTTTTCCACGGCGTCGTACAAACTTTTTTGTTTCAGTTCGCCAGTGCGCATGTCGCGATAGGTGATGTTTCCGTCGGTAGGCAGGTATGATGTTGTGCCAAGTTTGAATTTCCCGAATTCTTTCACACTTCCGTCGCCCACATATATGAATGGTGCGCTTTGTGTGGCATACATATAGCTTGGGTGGCTGTTAGAGTAATTGTATATTGCGGTAACTTCGCCGCGTCCCTCGTTGTATTTGTGGGTTATTGCGGCTTTGTAGATTTGTGTGCGGTCTTGATAGTTCGAAGATTTGATTTTGAATGTTCCGGGGTCGAAATCCTGGTACATGCTGCCGCTATAAAACCAATTTTCGGCAAACGAACCGTTGGCGTTGAGCGATACTTCCTGCATGCCAAAGTGGTTTGTTTTATAGTTGAGCGTTCCCTGAAATCCTTTTTCGCCAAGTTGTGTAAAAGAGTTCACTGCGTAGCCAATGTTGCCTGTAGTGATGGCTGTTTCGGATATTTTCAGAAGTCCCACATGGCTTAGGCTGGCATCTGAGCGCCACATGCTGTTAACGGTGTGGGGATTGGTTGCAAATGTTATGGGAATTCCGTTTTCCAATACATTAACATCGGCCGAAGGAAGTCCGATTTGAATTTCGCGAGGACCATTTGCGCTCGAAGCATTGAGCATTACGTTGCGGTTGCCTTCTTCTTTTGAATCGCTTTTCTTTGTCTCCTGTGCAAATGTTGTGGAGCTTGCGAGAGCGATACACGCCAGTAGGGCGGCTTTTAGGAATGTTTTATTTTCCATGATATTCATATTGTTTGTTGATGCTGCAAAAGTATGATTGCAGTCAAATGTTGCCTAACAGATTTGTTTCATAAAGCATAAAGAATCGTTCATGGTAACAATTCTTGGTGTTTTTGTAACAAAACTATGGCTTGAAAGTCGTAGAATAGGGGAGAAGAAACAAAACGTAGGGCAAATGATACGCAAAAAAAGCAACCTTTTTGGGATTACTTTTGCTGCCGAAAAAATATAAACGGATATCGTTTTTCTAATGTCGGATATTTTTTAAATAATGTCAGACATTGTTTAAAAAATATCGGTTATTGTTTTTACGATATCCTATGGTTGAAAAACACTAAGGCATGGGGCTGAAAACATTCAGCGTTTGGGCGTGTGTCCAAAGAATTCTTTGTAGCATTTGGTGAAGTAGGCTGGAGAAGAAAAGCCAACTTCGTAGGCAATTTCGGATATTGTGCGTTCGGTAGTGGATATCAGATGTTCGGCGCGGCGCAAACGGGCCTCTTTTATCAGTTCTACGGGAGATTTTCCGGTGAGTGCTTTGATTTTGCGGTACATCTGCACACGGCTAAGCCCGAGTTTTGCCCCGATATACTCCACGTTTAATTCGCTGTTGCCCATGTTTTCGTGGATTATGGCACGGAAACGTTCTGCAAACGAGTTGTCGATGTCGCCGTTTCCACTATTGTTTGATTCTTTCTTGGAAGCAGTTGCCGCCGAAGCCCCGCCGAATATATCTTTGAGCCTTTGCCGCCCTTTGAGCAGGTTGTTGACGCGCGAAAGCAGCACCTTGCCGTTGAAAGGTTTGGTGATATACGCATCAGCTCCGCTTTCGTACCCCTCGGCACGCTGTGTGTCCATTGCGCGAGCAGTTAGTAGAATTACGGGAATATGACTTGTGGCAATATCGCCCTTTAATTGTTTGCACATTTCCAAACCGTCCATCACAGGCATCATGACATCGCTCACAATTAAATCGGGAACAATTTTCCGAGCTTGCCTGCAGCCGTCTCTACCGTCGTTTGCGGTTTCCACATCATAGTTGTCGCCCAAAAGCGAAGCCACATAGTTGCGCACATCTTCGCAATCTTCTACCACAAGTATGGTTGGGCGTTCGTCATTATCCCGAGGCGATGTGATTTTGTTGCTTGTGCGCTGGTTTTTACCCTCATCTTTTTCGATGCTACGGTTCCACTTTTCGATGTTTTCCCATACTTTCCCGCTGATGTCGCAGTCTTCGTTCTGATTTCTGAAGTCAAGAATTTCATCAACGAGTTTGAGCATCACCTGTGTGTTTTTGTTTACCATCACAAGGGCATCGCGTTGTTTCGAGGTGAGACCTTCGTCTTCCAAAAGCCGTTCCACTGGCCCTGAAATCACGGTTAAAGGTGTGCGCAAAGCGTGTCCTACGCGCGTAAAGAAGTTGATTTTTGTATTTGCAGCCTCTTCTTTTATCCGGCTCCTCACTACAAACGAACGATATACCACCACGGCAATGGCAATTACGAGAAAGCAGATGATTATAGAGAGCACGAGATAAACTTGCTGGTGTGTGTATTGTGCAAGATAGCGGTCGATTTTTCCGTGAAGGTGTTCGAGTTTTTCCTGTTCGCTTGCCGTTTCGTCGGAGAGCATCATCAGCGCTGCGGCATTGTCTTGCGTAACGAGAGCAGTCTTTAATGAATTGTCGCGCTGGTATGGTCGCCCTTCAAGAATGTTCATTGCCAGTTCCAAAACCTTGTCGCCTTGTGTGGGATATATACACGAGGCGAGAAACACCTTGTCTTTTACGAGCTGCATGCCACCTCCGGAAATAGGCAATGCGTCAATGCCGCAAAACTTCACGTTGTGTTTTATGCCATGAGTCTTCAAGGCTTTCATTGCGCCCGATGCTAACCGATCGTTATGCCCGAAAACGAGGTCGAAGTTGGTTTGTCCGCTATTGATAAGCGAGTCCATTGCAGCTTCACCGCTATCTTCGCGCCAGTTGCTGGGAAGTGTGGCGGTAATCTTGATTCCCGGAAAACGTTTCATGGCTTCGGTAAATCCGCGATGGCGTTCTGTCATTGGCGAAGAGCCTTCCAATCCGCAAATCTCCACTACATTTCCATGACCATTGAGTTGTGTGCCTATATATTGCCCCATGGTTTCGCCTATATGGTAGTTGTCGGCGCCGATAAAGGCAGTATATTTTCCGTTGGCGGTTTTGCGGTCAACGGCAACCACCGGAATTCCGTGGTTCATGGCATTTTCTACCGCCGGAGTGATAGTTTGGGTTTGGTTGGGGGCAACAATTATAAGGTTTACGCGATGTTTTACGAAATTGTCGATTTGTCTTATCTGTTCATCGCCGTTGTCGTTGGCCGAGACGAATTCGAGTTTCACATTGTCGTAGAAATAAGTGGCTATTCTCATTTCTTCGTTCATTTTTTTGCGCCATACGTCTTCGCTGCATTGCGATACGCCGATTACATACTCCTTTTTCTTTTTCCCACACGAGAGCATGAGAAAAAGTATCAGTATATATATTGTAACAGACGAGAGATTTCGCATTTTCAATGGTTGTCCGTTTACAAATATAGGCATTTATTATGATAGAGAAATACATGTGGCGCATTTTCATGGTGTGAAATTTCCATATCATTGAGCAACGCGTAAACAACATGGGGCATCGTGTAAATTCTATCTGACCTCGTAAAACCAAGTTCGCATATGCTATAAATCAAAACCTTAACTGGTTTGAAATGGGGCTGTGCAGGGAATGCAACAACAAAAAAACGCCATGGCATACACCATGACGTTTTTTCGATATAAGTTAAGTTGTTAGAGATCTTCTTTGCCGTATTCGCTCCAACTCTTTATTGGCAAATCCTCTTCCTTAATGGCACAGAATGCATTGATGAAAGCCGAAGCCAAACGGGTGTTGGTTATCAAAGGTACGTTCAAGTCGATAGATGCACGGCGAATCTTATAGCCATTGTCAAGCTCGGTAGCCGTGAGATCCTTTGGAATGTTCACCACTAAGTCAAACTTATGGTTGTGGAGCATTTCGAGAGCCTGCGGTTCGCCTTGCTCGCTTGGCCAATAAACGAGATTGTTCTTAATTCCATTCTCTTCGAGATAACGAGATGTGCCGCCCGTGGCATACAATGTATAACCATGTTTTTCGAGCTCGCGACATGCGTCGAGCATTTCGGCTTTTTGTTTTGACGATCCCGTAGAAAGCAAAATATTTTGTTTGGGAATGCGATGACCAACTGAGAGCATGCTTAGAAGTAATGCCGAATAAGCATCATCACCAAGACAACCAACTTCGCCAGTTGAAGACATGTCAACACCAAGTACAGGGTCGGCTTTTTGTAAACGGTTGAACGAGAACTGACTTGCCTTGATACCCACGTAATCCAAGTCGAACAAACTCTTTGTGGGTTTCTCCACTGGAAGACCAAGCATAATTTTTGTGGCAAGTTCGATGAAATTCAACTTCAAAACCTTGCTTACAAACGGGAATGAGCGCGAGGAACGAAGATTACATTCAATAACAAGAATCTTGTTGTCGGAAGCCATATATTGAATGTTGAACGGACCATTGATGTGCAATGCTGCAGCAATTTCGCGGCTTATACGTTTGATCCTTCTTACAGTTTCTACATACAATTTCTGAGGCGGGAATTCGAGGGTCGCATCTCCTGAGTGCACTCCCGCAAATTCTATATGTTCCGAGATGGCATAAGCCATTACTTCGCCCTTGCTTGCAACGGCATCGAAGTCTATTTCTTTGGCATGCTGTATGAATTTGCTCACAACCACAGGGTGATCCTCGCTTACGTTGGCTGCAAGTTTCAAGAAGCGTGAAAGTTCTTCCTCGTTGGAACATACATTCATCGCCGCGCCCGAAAGCACATACGACGGGCGTACAAGAACCGGGAAACCTACGCGGTCGATAAACTTATGTATGTCGTCCATGTTGGTAAGAGCACTCCATTCTGGCTGATCAACTCCCATTCTGTTGAGCATGGCGGAGAATTTCTCACGGTCTTCGGCGTTGTCGATATCCTTGGCGGAAGTTCCGAGAATAGGTACGCGCTGCTCGTCAAGACGCATCGCAAGATTGTTTGGAATCTGACCACCCGTTGAAACAATCACGCCGTGCGGACATTCCAAATCCACAATATCCATTACACGCTCGAATGTCAACTCGTCAAAATAAAGACGGTCGCACATATCATAGTCGGTAGATACTGTTTCGGGGTTGTAGTTTATCATTACACTCACATAGCCTGCGCGACGAATGGTTTGCAGAGCCTGAACACCGCACCAGTCGAATTCTACAGAGCTACCAATGCGATAAGCTCCCGACCCAAGCACAACAATAGAGCGATGGTCGCGTTCGTACTCAATGTCGTCTTTACAACCATTGTATGTGAGATACAAATAGTTGGTTTGTGCAGGATATTCTGCGGCAAGAGTATCAATTTGCTTTACATGCGGCACTATACCAGCCTGCTTGCGACGGGCACGAACCACAAGTATAGCCTCAGCCATCTTCATTTCTTTGCCAAGACCAATTGCGCGGGCTATTTGGAAGTCGGAGAAACCTTGCAACTTCGCACGACACAACAATTCATTGTCGAGAACGTTGATGTTGGGGCATTTTTTCAGTTTTTCGTTGGTTGTGTAGATATTATAAAGCTTTTGAAGGAACCATTTGTCTATCTTGGTTAGATCGTGAACTTTATCTATTGAATAACCTTCGGCAAAAGCTTCGTAGATAACAAAAATACGCTTATCGGTAGGAGCTTTTAAAGCAGCTTCCACGTCTTTGACTTCTAAATCTTTGTTGTCGACGAATCCGTGCATGCCTTGTCCTATCATTCGGAGACCTTTCTGAATGACTTCTTCAAAGGTACGACCTATTGCCATTACTTCTCCTACAGATTTCATGCTCGAACCAAGCTCACGGTCTACGCCACGGAATTTACTTAAATCCCAACGCGGAATTTTACAAACCACGTAGTCAAGAGCAGGCTCAAAGAATGCACTTGTGGTTTTGGTTACAGAGTTTTTAAGTTCAAACAATCCATATCCAAGTCCCAATTTAGCAGCAACAAAAGCAAGCGGATAACCTGTAGCCTTGGACGCAAGCGCAGAAGAACGGCTCAAACGAGCATTTACTTCTATTACACGATAATCGTCAGAGTTTGGATCAAACGCGTATTGCACGTTGCATTCTCCAACAATTCCGATGTGTCGTATGATCTTTATGCTGAGTGCGCGGAGTTTGTGATAGTCGTGATTGGTAAGCGTTTGTGAAGGAGCGACCACGATACTCTCGCCTGTATGAATTCCAAGAGGATCGAAGTTTTCCATATTGCAGACTGTGATGCAGTTGTCAAATTTGTCGCGCACTACCTCGTACTCGATTTCTTTCCACCCGCGAAGACTTTTTTCAACGAGTACTTGGGGCGAGAACGAAAAAGCTTTCTCTGCGAGTTTGTTGAGTTCTTCTTCGTTATCACAGAAACCAGATCCCAAGCCTCCAAGAGCATATGCCGCACGGATAATGATGGGATAGCCGAGTTCTTTGGCTGCTTTGCGTGCCTGCTCAATTGTTTCACACGCTTCGCTTTTTATGGTTTTGATGTCTATTTCGTTGAGTTTTTCTACGAAAAGTTCGCGGTCTTCTGTGTCGATAATTGCTTGAACAGGAGTTCCGAGTACACGAACGTTGTATTTTTCGAGCACACCGCTTTTGTATAGAGCTACACCGCAATTCAATGCAGTCTGACCGCCGAATGCAAGCATAATTCCTTGTGGACGTTCTTTTTCGATAACTTTTTCCACAAAAAATGGTGTAACAGGCAGGAAATAGATTTGGTCTGCCACACCTTCGCTCGTCTGAACCGTAGCAATATTAGGATTTATGAGCACCGTCTTTATGCCCTCCTCGCGCAAAGCTTTAAGAGCTTGCGAACCGGAATAATCGAACTCTCCGGCTTCTCCAATTTTCAAAGCTCCAGAGCCCAACAATAAAACTTTCTTTATATCTGCGTCCTTCATGCTATAATGTTCATTTAAAGAGTTTCAAATATTCGTCAAACAAAAAATCCGTGTCAAGCGGACCACTGCATGCTTCCGGGTGGAATTGTGCGCTGAACCAAGGGCGACTTTTGTGGCGAATGCCCTCGTTTGAGCCATCATTCATATTTACAAACAATTCTTCCCAATCAGAAGATAGGGTGGAGGCATCAACGGCATAACCATGATTTTGGGTTGTGATGAAACAGCGATTTGTTCCGACCTCTCTTACCGGTTGGTTATGACTACGATGCCCATACTTCAACTTATATATTCTTGCACCTGCAGCCTTAGACAACAATTGGTTTCCCATGCAAATTCCCATGCATGGACGTACGTCTTTGGATTCAAGAAAACGCTTGATATTTTCAACAGTTTTAGAACAGGTGTCTGGATCGCCAGGACCGTTAGCCAAGAAAAGGCCATCAAATTCAAGTTCATTGAAATCATAGTCCCAAGGCACGCGAATTACCTCTACACCACGATTGACGAGGCAGCGTATAATATTGTTTTTTACACCGCAATCAACGAGCACTACTTTCTTGTTGTTATCGTTAGAATTATATCGGATTATCTCTTTGCAAGATACCTTGCTAACAAAATTAACTCCGTTATAATTTGCAGTCGGAATATTATCGGGCTCGTCATCAAAAATAATCTTACCCATCATTACACCATGCTCACGCAACGCCTTTGTTAGTGCTCGAGTGTCTATACCTGTTATTCCTGGAATGTTTTCACGCTTGAGCCAAGAAGCAAGGCTTTCTACGGCACTCCAATGGCTATATTCTTCGCTATACTCACTAACAATAAGTGCTGATACATATATTTTGTCGCTCTCCATATAAGTGGCAATACCATTAGGCTCCACGCTAAAAGGTGGCACTCCATAGTTACCAATCAATGGATATGTGAGCGTTAACAATTGCCCGGCATACGAAGGATCTGTCAAACTCTCCGGGTAACCGGACATTGCCGTATTGAAAACGACTTCACCTGCCACAGGACGTTCCGCTCCAAACGAATAGCCGTGGAATTTCGTCCCGTCGTCTAAAAGAAGTGTTACTTTTCTCATCGATTTATATGTTTAGAATAGTCTGCTTATGCCGACCTTTTATTTTTTCTGCTTAAGATATATGTTTTCAAAATAATCCACGAAAGCCTGGTTTACTCGCTTCGTTCCGCCGGGGGTAGGATAATTGCCACTAAAATACCAATCGCCAGGAGAGGTTGGGCAAGCCTTGTGCAATCCTTCAAGAGTTTGGAATACGATGGATATTTCTGCGTTTACATCCTTGGCTTTCAATATGGCAGCCATTTTATTCGAGATATCTTCATCGGTAAAAGGAGCATAGATATCCTTTACACAGTTCAACATTTCTTCGGCAGGACGTTTCAATTGTTCTTTACATTTTTTGTAGGTTTCTGAAATCACATAACGTTTGCCTGCGTCATTGAGCAAACTCATTGCTGCACGAAAGGCAATGAATTCCTGCAAACTGGGCATGTCTATACCATAATAATCGGGATAACGTATTTGGGGAGCAGACGAGCAAACCACGATTCTTTTAGGTTCAAGCCTGTCGAGTATTCTTATAATACTCTCGCGCAAAGTGGTTCCACGTACGATACTATCATCAATAATCACAAGATTATCAACTTTAGGCTGCACGCTCCCATAAGTAATATCATATACGTGGGCAACGAGATCGTTACGGCTATTTCCTTCGGCTATAAACGTACGCATCTTGATATCTTTCCACGCAACTTTTTCTTGACGCACCCGATGATTCAAAATCTCCATTAATTCTTCATGCTTGGGCGTATGGGCAAGTGCTTCTATCGCTTCTACTTTCTTCTTGTTGAGATATTCATTAAAACTCTCCATCATTCCATAGAAAGCAGACTCTGCCGTATTTGGAATAAAAGAGAAAACAGTGTGGTCGATATCATTGTCAACCGCATCTAATATCTGCTCCAACAAGCCAGCTCCAAGAGCCTTACGTTCTTTGTAAATATCTGTATCACTACCACGGCTGAAGTAAATGCGCTCGAATGAGCAGGCTGCAAATTTCTTGGGTTCCAAAATCTGTTCGAAACGAACTTCTCCTTTTTTGTTGACAATTATAGCCTGTCCCGGTTTCAATTCATTTACTTTGTCAACGCTCAAATTGAAAGTAGTTTGAATTACTGGTCGCTCCGAAGCCACAACCACTTGATTTTCGTCTTTATACCAAAAAGCCGGACGTATTCCCCAAGGATCGCGCATCGCAATAGTTTCGCCGCTTCCCGTTATGGCGCAAATCACATATCCTCCGTCCCATAGAGGAGAAGATTCGCGAAAAACTTTGGCAATATCTATATTGTTTTCGATGTATTCTGAAAGTTGCTTGTCATCGTAACCTTTGGCTTGCCCTTCCTTATAAATACGATCGTTTTCTCTGTCAAGCCTATGTCCGAGTTGTTCGAGCATTAGGTATGTATCAGCATTGTAGCGTGGGTGTTGTCCTTGGGCTGTTAGATGTTCAAAGACCTCTTCTACATTTGTTATATTGAAATTACCACAAATACAAAGGTTTCTTGCGGGCCAACTATGGCGGCGCAAAAATGGGTGTATATATGCCAACCCAGCGCGTCCTGTTGTTGAGTATCGCAAATGCCCCATATAGATTTCTCCAGCGTAGGGCAAATGTTTTTCTGCAAATACCGCATCGGTTTCCTGTTCTGGTGAAACGCTGTTGAGTTTTTCTGCTACATTGCCGAAAATTTCTTGTATTGCGGTGTTCCCCATCGCTCTTTCGCGATAGATATACTCTTCTCCGGCAGGCGCATGCATTTTGATACAAGCTAATCCTGCTCCTTCTTGTCCGCGATTGTGCTGTTTCTCCATCATCAGATAGAGTTTGTTCAGCCCATAGCGCCAAGTTCCGTAGTTTTCTTGATAATAAGTAAGCGGTTTTAACAGACGCACGAGCGCTACACCGCATTCATGTTTCAGTGGCTCCATAATTTCAACTTAAACATGCGCACACAACACACACGTTTTTGTAATTTGAAAAACGCCCGGATTTCCGGGCTTTTATATTTCTTTGCAAAGGTACTTAAAATAGTATTGCAAATACTTGTGTAGGGGCATAAAAAAAGCAAGAACACGTTTTTGAAATCAACGCTGTTTCTTGCCTCATTTATACTGTTTATCAGATTTATCTGAATTACGATTATTTTTTAAGATGTTCTTTTACCTGTTCATTAGGAATCATCTGCTCATCAAAAATATAAGCACCAGTCTTAGGACTCTTCACCATTTTAATAACCTTGGAGTAAGAGCGACCGTCTTTTTTACCCTCGTGAAGGGTTGCAACTACTTTCTTTGCCATGTTGTAATGTTATTTTACTTGATTTCCTTATGAATTGTCATACGTTTCAGAATGGGGTTGTATTTCTTCAACTCCATACGGTCGGGTGTGTTCTTGCGGTTTTTCGTTGTTATGTAACGAGAAGTTCCGGGCAGCCCGCTGTTTTTCATTTCAGTGCATTCCAAAATCACCTGCACTCTATTGCCTTTAGCTTTCTTGCCAGCCATTTTTATTCCCTTTCTATATTTATTAAGCTATAACCTTGATATCTTTGAGGTCGCAGAAACCTTTTTCGAGTGCGCTACGAAGAGCGGCATCAAGACCAACTTTATTGATTAAACGCAAACCTGCTGCCGAGATAGTGAGACTAATCCAGCATTCCTCTTCGGGATAATAGAATTTCTTGGTAAAGAGATTCGCATCAAACGTGCGCTTTGTGCGCAGTTTTGAATGCGCTACGTTATTGCCACGCATCGCGCGCTTTCCTGTGATTTGACAAATCTTAGACATTGCTATTTCGTTATTTTTATTTCCTGTAAATCTGCCGTTTTGTTTCTTCTACGGCGTTCTTTCGAGGCGCAAAGTTACAAATAATAAATTGAATAGCAAAAACACAGTGCAAAATTTTATGTACAAAAACCGCATTTTTAGGATTTTCGGAGTGGCAAACGTTTTATTTGGCGCCTTTTTGGCGGTTGTCTTTACGACAAAGCATTTGACAATTCTCCTCAATGGTCTGTCCTCCTTCACACCAGGGCGTGATATGATCGGCTTCCATATCCTTTATGTCGAATTCTTTTCCGCATATTGCGCATTTGTGTTTTTGTTTTTCGTAGACTTTTATTTTTGTCTTGTCATCGAATGCGCGCAGATTGAGATATTTTTCCTCGCGTGTCAATACGTATGGAATTATTCCTTTGTAGTTTTGCACTTCATCGTCAAGTAATAGCGCATGGATTTCTTTTTCCATGGCATCGCGGTCGAGTTGCTTGTCGTGGAAGTTGTTGTAGAGTTCGCCCCAGGCTATTCCTTTTACTATTTTCCCATATTCTTTTTCTTTTATTATGTTGAACGATGATTCTGCCCAGTTTATTACCGATTGATAGTAAATCCACAAAGGCACGGCATTGGTGTCGTGTTGATGTTCCGCCATGTAGCTGCATATTTCATTGTCATCGTCTTTTCCATATTGGGAAAGGCAAATCCATTTTATTGCAGTTTCAAGATATTCCTGCCTTATTGTCGAACCATTTACCAATTTGCTGCCTTTTTGATAGGCTGGACAATTTGTTTTGGAGAAATAACGTTTTGCATCGCTCACAAATGTACCGGCATAAACGGCGTTGCGAAGTTCTTGTTTGGTAAGTGCTTCTCCGGCTATGTTTACTGTTTCAAACCAGTCTAATTTTTCGCTGTCTGTACCGGAGCAAAAATAAACCATGAGCTCGTAGTCGAGGATTTGTTGCTGCTCGTCGTTTGAAAGGTTGTGGAAATAACGGTTCTCAAACATGAAATCGCCGTTCACGTATTGGCATATAGATATTGTGCGCTGCTGTCCGTCGAGCACTTCATAGGGAACGGGGTTGTCGGCATCGCGTTCCACCCAATACATCACGTTTAGCGGAAAATTGTTTCTCACAGTGTGTATCACGGCATCGCGTTGCTTTTCTTTGTAAATGAATTCGCGTTGATAGGGTGGGCGTATGTCGAGTTTTCCGCCGTATCCTCTTACGCCTTGCTCGTTGTTGTCTTCATAGTTTTTCGTTAATTCGCGAATTGTAATCTGATGCAGTTCTATGTTCATGATATTTTGTTTTTAGTATTTCGAGTAATGTGCTGATTATTTCTTACGTCGAATGAACAGTCTTTTGTAAGTGTTGTTTCCTTTGATAGATGGATTCATATTGGTGGCTTTATCCCATTCTGCAGGTCTTCCGTAATTATAAGAACAACCGAGGATTTCAAATTGTTCGGGATTGTGTTTATGTAGGAACGAAACTGGTACGCCCATTACTCCATAGTAATCGCAAGGAATGTCTTCTATCTTTTTAATATGTATGGCATCGTAGTTGTCGTATTTGGGATATTTTTCGGGCGAGTAGTTCTTATATAATATGAGTTCTTCGTTGCGTTTGGGAATCTCAAGATTGGTAAACCAACATATGTTGCCGAAACTTCTCCACCTTTTGCCGTTTTTATCAATCCACGATCTTGTTTTTCTGTCTGGGTAATCGTCGGGAACCCTGAAAGCTTGGTCGCCATATTTATAGCCAAGCCAAATTTGGTTGTTGTAGATAAAAGGAAAGATATCTTTATATGTTGTTTTGTTTATGTCTCCCATTATTATAAACTTCTTGTTGTATTTCATAAGTAGCGGCACGTATTCCCGAAATAGGGTGAACGGCGGATTTGTTACCACAATGTCGGCTTCTTTTAGGAATTCCACGCACTCGGGCGAACTAAAATCGCCGTTGCCTTTGAGAAGTTTTACCACGTGCTTGTCTTGCGACAAAAGCAGTTTGACATCTTCGAGGTCTATTCGCCCGTCGCCGTTATAGTCTTTCATTTCGGTAATCTCCACCTTGTAGGCTTTTCGCGGGGTTTGCTTCATTTCTTCAAACAAAAACTCATTGCCCGATATTGGTGAGCCGTTGTAGCAGGTGGATATGAGTTTTTTCAAACCAAACTCGTTGAAATTCGCTGCGAAATACTTGAAAAAGTTGCTTTCATAGGGGTCGTCGCAATTACACAGAATGGTTTTGCCCGCAAAGTGTTTACGGTAGTGTTTCAATTCGTTTTCAATGTCGGGCATTTGGGTGTAAAACTCGTTCTGCTTGGTTCGCTTTGCCACATTAAGGTTCTTGTTTGCCATAAATGATTGATAGTTTTAACGAGCACCGACTATCAATCACGCCAAGACACAATAAAAGCGTGATGCTCTTATTGCGTTTAGCTTAGGGGCAGCGTAGGATGGAAACCCCTTCCTCTCAAAATAAGCGCACCACGCCATGCGACGTGAGCATTGCTTATACGAGAGGAAAGGTGTACCGCTACGGATCACCTTTCACATATTATTTCTGTGTTGTTTATTTCCAAATAGTTTCCTACGCTTTTGGCTAAACGCGAAATAATAGCGAATGCTTTTTTAGTTTTTACCGATAAGACAGCGAAGCGCGCAAACTGCAAAGTGTGCGTTGTTCGCCATTTGCAAATATAATGATTTCCGCAAATATTGCGAATGTTGGAGGGGGCAATATGCTCGATGAAAAATGTTTCCGCATATCAAAAAAACAATGTCAGACCTTTTTTAAAAAATATCGGTTATTGTTTAAAAAATATCGGTTATTATTTTCGCGATAAGCCATGTGGCTTTTATAGCATTAAATGTGGGCGAAATATACTATGGCTTTTGAGAAATAATGCCTAACTTCGCGAGGCTAACAAACAAATACCATAAATTATGGACGCAATATATTTTTTACAGAAAAAACTTTCGTGTGCAGCGATAGCCGGTCTGTTAATGACTTTCGGCGTTTCGTGCAGCAATTCTCAAACCGGAGAGCAACAACTTACCTCTTGGAGCTCGCTCGATGGCAAGACAACAGTTCAACAACCTGAAATCGCGGTGAAGAATGGCGATGTGTTGAAAGCAGAAGGCGACTACAAAAATTTTGAACTGAACGGAAAGGTTTATACTTCCCAAGACGCCGAGGCTTCAATGCTTTTCCATTCCGACGGAAAGAGTGGTTATGAAGTTCTTTTCCACAACGGGGCAATCGATGGTACTACCAAAACCGGCAGCCTTTGCGCTGTGCGCAATCTTTATCGCTCATTGGCAGCCGACAGTGCGTGGACAGATTTCCGAATTGCGGTAAAAGGCAAGAACATATCCGTTAATATCGGCGGCACAGACGTGGTTTGCTATACCGAGCCGGCACAACCTTATCGTTTGAAGGAATATGCTTCGCGTTTGCTCGGACATGGCGCGTTTGTGCTGGTAGGAAAGAAAGGCGAAGTACGCTTCAAGGATTTAAAAGTAACCGCATTGCCCGAAAACGCACGCAATTCAAACGACACGCTACCCGCCATAGACGAACAAACCGACAGCATAATTCGTTTACAACAGCGCGGATTTCCCGTGATAGACTATCATGTGCATCTCAAAGGCGGACTGACCAAAGAACAAGCTCATGCCATGTCGATGAATTATGGCATTAATTATGGTATTGCCCCGAATGCGGGCGAAGGCGGCATAGGTCGTATGCTTTCTACCGACGAAGAAGTTTACCAATATTTCAATGAGGTAAAACCATTGCCGTTTCTTTGTGGCGTGCAAGGCGAAGGGCGTCGTTGGTCTACGCAATTCTCGCCAAAGGCATTGGGCATATTTGATTATCTGTTCACCGATGCAATGACAATAATGGACAAAGGAGTTCGCACTCGCCTATACCACCCCGAAGAAGTGCATCTTGACGGGCGCAGCAAGGAAGAATATATGGATCTTATCGTGAGTCAAATCGAAAAAATCCTATCTTACGAGCCTGCAGATATATATGCCAATCCTACTTACCTACCCGAAATTTTGAATGCTGACTATGATAAATATTGGACAGACGAGCGTGTGAACCGCATGTTGGATGTGATGCAAAAATATCATATTGCCCTCGAAATAAATCCGCGTTACAAGATTCCAAGTTTCGATATTATTCGCAAGGCAAAGGCTCGCGGAATGAAATTTACTTTTGGAACAAACAACGAGAACGCTGATTTTGGAAAATTGGAGTATGCTATTCAAGCCATATATGCTTGCGGATTAACAAAAGACGATATTTGGTTCCCGTCGATGAGTGTTCGTCGCGATAGAGTGCCGGTTGATTATAATGGTTTCAAAAAAGCGGCAGCGCAGAAATAGAAAAATACAAAATGTGAGCGTATGCGGAAAAACAATGCCGCATATCCGAGAAACGAAGTCCGATATTGTTTAAACGATATCGGACTTCGTTTTAACAAGATGCCTTGGAATTTTTACGATATCAAATGTGCCTAAAACCAATTACTCAAAAAGGCGAAAAAGTGCCGATAACCGAGACGGGAAAGGCGTTGCGTTTAAAAACAAAAAGCCCCAAACTGCCGCCATAAGGCTGAAACGCAGATTGGGACTTGATGTTATAGAATTTAGATTATTCGTTGCCCATTTCAGAATCGTCGGAATCGTCTCCTTCTTCGATATTTGGGTTGCCATTAAGGAACTCTACTACTTTGTTCTCTATTTCCTGGCGGAATTCAAGGTTGTCTTTCAACAGACTAATCACAGAATCGCGACCTTGTCCGATTTTGGTATCTCCATAACTGAACCACGAACCACTTTTCTTGATTATGTTGTTGTCGATAGCAACGTCTATTAATTCGCCAACGCGTGAAATTCCTTCTCCGAATATAATGTCGAATTTGCAGACGCGGAATGGGGGAGCAACTTTGTTTTTTACGATTTTTACGCGCACTTTGTTTCCGTACACTTTATCGCCTGTTTTCAACGCTTCGGCTTTGCGTATGTCCAAACGCACCGAAGCGTAGAATTTCAACGCATTTCCGCCCGTTGTTGTCTCGGGATTGCCATACATTACTCCGATTTTCTCGCGCAACTGGTTGATGAAAATGCAGGTAGTGCGGGTTTTGCTTATCACAGAAGTGAGTTTGCGCAAAGCTTGGCTCATTAGTCGTGCCTGCAAGCCCACTTTGTTTTCTCCCATAACGCCTTCGATTTCGGCTTTGGGGGTTAACGCTGCAACAGAGTCGATTACTACGATATCTACAGCGGCTGAGCGAATGAGTTGGTCGGCTATGTCGAGTGCTTGTTCGCCGTTGTCGGGTTGCGAAATCAGCAAATCGTCAACTTTTACTCCGAGTTTGGCTGCATAGAAACGGTCGAAAGCGTGCTCAGCGTCTATAAATGCAGCAATGCCGCCTGCTTTCTGCGTTTCGGCAATGGCATGCAGGGCGAGAGTTGTCTTTCCCGAACTTTCGGGACCGAATATCTCTACGATTCTTCCGCGTGGATATCCGCCCACACCCAATGCTGCGTCGAGCATAATGCTTCCGCTGGGAATTACTTCCACTTTTTCTACGTGTTCGTCTCCGAGGCGCATGATTGTGCCTTTGCCAAAGTCTTTTTCTATCTTCGCCATTGCGGCTTGCAGCGCTTTCAGTTTTTCGCTGTTTGCCGAGGGCGTTTCTTCAATATTCTTTTTTGCCATGTTAATGCTTGGCTTTGTGCCTTGTTTGCTTTGTTTATGATATACAAAGATAGAAATAATTTTCAGAATTGAAACCAAGCAGTCTTTTTTTATCATAAACCGAATGTCGTAGCGTGGGAGTGGGGCAGAATGGCTTGGATTTACGCTTAATTCTTTAATTTTGCAGATACAACGAAATATGTTTGACATGGGAAATCGAAAAATTTTGATATCATTTGCTTTGCCGGAAGAGACGCCCGACTTTGCGGCAAGCGAAACAGTGAGAGTGATAACCACCAAGGTTGGAAAGGCGAGCGCTGCCTATAGGCTTACAAAAAACATCTTGGATTTTAAGCCCGACATAGTGATAAATGCAGGCACGGCGGGAACTGTGAAATGGAATGTGGGAGATATTGTGGTTTCGAGGCGTTTCTACGACCGCGACCTTGCTCCGCTTACAATCGAGGGCGTGGTTAGCGAAATTGAAGTGGAAGAGGCTTTGAAAATTCCCTCGATTATTGAAAACCGCGAGAACTTCGGCGATTTTGTGGTGAATACCGGCGATGACTTTGTTACGGATTTGTCGACTGTGGTGGGAGATGTTATTGATATGGAGGGATTTGCGCAAGCTGTGGTTTGTCAGTCTGAAAACATTCCCTTTGTTTCTGTGAAATATATCACAGATATTATCGGTCAAAACAGTGTTAAGGTGTGGAACGAGAAACTTGCCGATGCGCGCAAGGCTCTTGGAGATTACTTCAACAGGTATGTTTTCCCGCTTATTTGACGTAGTAAAAAAAACAAGGCATATGGTTTTTCTAATATCCGATATTTTTTAAACAATGTCGGATATTTTTTAAATAATGTCAGACATTGTTTTTGCGATAAGCCTTATGTTTTTTGCAGAAAGAATATTTGGACGGAAATATCTAAGACATAGGGAGATATATAAGTCTTGGTAGTTTTGCGCATTTGGAGCTTGGGAGCATGGCAAAGAATGTTGTGCCTTGGGTGTGCCAAAAGTAATGTGCACATTCAAAGTTTGCGGCTTTTTGCAGGTTGGTAAACTTTTATACAATGCATTTTGACGGAAAAAGGTGCGGTTCGGTCTTTTTGTGTCGGCTTTTCTTTGCAAAAAGACTAACTTTGTTTCAATTTACAGTCAAAAGCATGAAAATTTCAATTATAGGCGCGGGAAATATGGGCGTAGCCATAGCCTGCGGATTGGTCGGCGACAAAAAGTTGACGCTTATGGTGTCGAATCCGACAAAGGGTAAACTCGAAGCATTGAAGAACATTCACCCGGAAATAAACATTACGACAAACAACTGCTATGCGGCAGAATGGGCAGACGTTGTGATTCTTGCCGTTAAGCCATGGATTATGCAAACCGTGGTGAAAGAGATAAAAAACTCGCTATCTCCGGAACGCCAACAATTGGTATCGATTGCAGCAGGTGTGAAAACCGCCGAAATTTTGTCGTGGCTCGACGGAATTAGTATGCCTGTTTATTATCTTATACCCAACACAGCCATAAGCATAAGCCAAAGCATGACTTTTGTAGCCCCTTGCAATGCCGACGAAAAGCAGGTGGACGTTATAATGTCGCTATTCGGAAAACTGGGAAAGGTGATGTTCGTGGAGGAAAAGGAAATACCGGCGTGCATGGCGCTTGCCTCGTGCGGAATAGCTTATGCCATGCGTTATGCAAGGGCTAACATGGAGGGCGCAATTGAACTGGGAATAAAACCGGCAAAGGCTCTCGAAATTATAGAGCAAACCATGATCGGCGCAGCCGAACTGCTTGCGGCCACAGGCAATCACCCCGAAGTGGAAATAGACAAGGTTACAACTCCGGGCGGACTTACGATAAAAGGTATCAATGCCTTGGAAGAAAATGGTTTCACAACGGCGGTGATAAAAGCCCTGAAAGCATCAATCTAACAATGAAGAAAAAAAGAATAGTAGTAAAAGTAGGCACAAACATAATAACGCGCGAAGACGGAAGCCTTGATATCACGCAGATGTCCTCGCTCGCCGACCAAATAGCCGAAGTATACAATTCGGGGTGGGAAGTGATTATGGTAAGTTCGGGAGCTGTGGCTTGCGGAAGAAGCATGGTGCAAAACATAAAGGAAGAACTTGACGATTTAGACCAGCGCCAACTTTTTTCAGCCGTTGGCCAGGCAAAACTAATCGACTTGTATTACACTTTGTTTCGTGAGCACGGAATAACAGTGGGGCAGGTTTTGACAACAAAGGAAAGTCTTGCCGGGAAAAAGCAGATGGAAACGCAACATAACTGTATGAACGTGATGATGCGCAACAATATCATTCCGATAATCAACGAAAACGACCCGATATCGCTCACCGAATTGATGTTTACCGACAACGACGAACTTGCAGGGCTTGTGGCGAAAATGATGGGGGCTGACGTTTTGATGCTTCTTACAAACGTAGACGGAATATTCGGAGCAAAACCCGACGGAACGCTCGATATGGAAAATCTGATACGCGAAGTTCGCCAAGGAGACGATGTGGCATGTTTTGTACAGAACAAAAAATCTTCGCGCGGGCGTGGCGGAATGCTTTCAAAGGAGAGTATCGCGATGAAAGCCGCTGCAGCCGGAATAGAAACCTTTATTGCCAACGGCAGACGGCACGGGGTGATAAACGCATTGCTTACAAATTGCGCCGAAACGCCTTCTACACACTTTATACCCGAAAGAAATGATTGAGAAACTATTGGAAAATACCCGGCAGGCTTCGCAAAAACTCCGTTTGCAGTCGTCGAATATAATAGATAGCGTATTGCTCGATATTGCAGCGCTTTGCGATGCCAACCATTCGGCGCTTCTTGCCGAAAATGCCAAGGATTTGGCAGAAATGAGCGCTGACAATCCGCTTTACGACCGTTTGAAACTCACAGATGAAAGGCTTGAGGATATTTCGGCGCAGATTCGCAAACTTGTGGAGCTTCCTTCGCCGTTGAATGTGGTTATCTCGCAAGAAACTCGCCCTAACGGTTTGGACGTTTCAAGAGTGAGTGTGCCTTTCGGGGTTATTGGAATTATCTACGAGGCACGTCCTAACGTTACATTCGATGTTTCGGCAATTTGTCTCAAATCGGGCAACGCCTGTGTGCTTAAAGGTAGCCGCAATGCCGAAAATTCAAACAAGGCTATCGTAGAAATAATTCACGAGGCCTTGCGCAAGAACAATATTCCCCAAGATGCCGTAACATTACTGCCGTCGTCGCACGAAGCAACGGCGGAATTGTTGCGCGCAAATGGGTTGGTGGATTTGATAATTCCGCGAGGCGGGCGAAACTTGATTGACTTCGTTAGAACAAATGCCACTGTTAATGTGATAGAAACCGGTGCCGGCACGTGTCATGTGTATTTCGACAAATATGGAGACCTTAAAAAAGGGACAGATATAGTATTTAATGCAAAAACAAGGCGCGTGAGTGTTTGCAATGCCTTGGATTGCTTGATTATAGACAAAGACAGATTGAACGACTTGCCTGCTCTTTGCGAAAGAATGGCTTCGAAAAGTGTTGATATATACGCCGACGAACCGGCTTATGAGGCTTTGGAAAAAAAATATCCCGAGAAATTGTTGCATCGTGCCGCGCCCGAAAACTATGGCAAGGAATATTTGGATTATGCCATGGCAATAAAAACGGCAAAAGGCTTTGACGATGCAATAGAACATATTGAAAAATACGGATCGGGGCATAGCGAAGCAATTGTAACAGAAAACAAGAATAGGGGTGAGCTTTTTCTTTCGGCTGTTGACAGTGCTTGTGTTTATTTGAACGCTCCTACTTCGTTCTCAGATGGCGCGCAACTTGGGCTGGGTGCCGAAATAGGTATCTCAACTCAAAAACTACACGCAAGAGGTCCGATGGGATTGCGCGAACTCACAACTTATAAATGGATTATCAAGGGAAACGGACAGGTGAGACCATAGCTGGAAAAACCACATGCGTTGTCGCAAAAACTCCAAGGCATATAATTTAAATTTCGCCGCATCTAAATTAAATTAAGTCGGACGTAGTTTTTCCGAGAAGCCGACAAAGTTTTTCAAGAACCCAAAAGGAATAATAAAAAAGGGGTGTTTCAATCGAAACACTCCTTTCTTTATCACAAAAAATAAATGGATTTTATTCTTGGAAAGATGCCCCTGCAATGTCAAGGAGTTCTGAGGTAATGGCCTGCTGACGTGTTTTGTTGTAAGTCAACGTTAGCTGGTCGATTAGCTCATCGGCATTGTCGGTAGCAACTTGCATTGCAACAACTCTTGACGCATGCTCTGCAGCAAGGCTGTCGAGAACGGCAGTAAACACTTGCAAGTGAAGAGTGGCGGGAATAAGTGAGGCAATAATGCTTGCCGGCGAAGGTTCAACAATATAGTCGAGCTGTCTGCCGCCTTTATTTTCTTTTGAATCGTTGTCGTTGCCGCTTGTCTCCAAATCAACGGGAAGAAACGTGTTGTGTTTTACTTCCTGTCTCGAAGAATTTACAAAATGCTGCGAGATGATTTCCACCTTGTCCAATTCTCCCTCTTTGAAACGCGACATGAATTTCTCTGAAATAGCAGCCGCTTCATTATAAGATGGGTGGTCTAAAAGATATGCGTTGTCGGAGTCGAAAGCATATCCCGCTTTCTCCACGGCTTTAGCCATCTTTTTTCCAATAGGAAATATCTCAACACTTATTCCACGATTCTCGTAGTCTTTTGCAACCTTCAGAAGTTCTTTTATCACGTTGGCATTAAACGCTCCACAGAGACTGGAATTCGAAGATATGGCAATAAGCGCCACTTTCTTGATATCCCGTTTCTCGGAATACGCAGTCTCTAATTCTCCTTCGGTAGCAGAGAGAAAACGTTCCATTATCGATGCAAGACGACTCTCGTAAGGACGCATACTCTCAATCGCCCTCTGCGCATGGTGCAACTTTGAAGACGCAACCATCTTCATCGCATTGGTGATTTTGCGTGTGCTCTTTACCGAGCCTATTCTTGTTTTTACTTCTTTCAGCGAAGGCATGGCAACTTACTTATATTGGGAACTTAAACCCTTTGCTTCGTCCTCGATAATAGATGTAACTTCTGCGGAAATGTTTCCTTCCAAAATCTTGTCAAGCACGTCGGTGCGATGTTTCGTACGTATTACTTGCAAGAAGTTATCTTGGAATTCTGAGATTTTATCAACTGGAACGTCTGCCAGCAAACCGTGAATACCACAATAGAGAATAGCTACTTGTTCTTCCACAGGCATCGGAGTGTATTGCTTTTGAATGAGCAACTCCTTAGTCTTGCGTCCACGATCGATGGTCATAGCCGTAACCTTGTCCATGTCGCTTGAAAACTGCGAGAATGCTTCGAGTTCACGATACTGTGCCTGATCGATTTTCAACGTACCTGCAACTTTCTTCATTGCTTTGATTTGTGCAGAACCACCGACACGCGATACTGAAATACCTACATCAATAGCCGGACGGAAACCTTCGTTGAACAAATTGGACACAAGGTAAATCTGACCATCGGTAATTGAAATTACATTGGTAGGAATGTATGCGGAAACGTCGCCTGCTTGTGTTTCAATGATAGGGAGAGCTGTGAGCGAACCGCCGCCTACAACTTTTCCTTTGAGAGATTCTGGCAAATCGTTCATTTGTTCTGCCACTTTGGTTTCAGCGTTGATTTTTGCAGCGCGTTCCAAAAGACGTGAATGGAGGTAGAATACATCGCCCGGGTATGCTTCACGACCAGAAGGACGGCGAAGAATCAAAGATATCTCACGATATGCAACAGCCTGCTTGGAAAGATCATCGTAAACTACCAAAGCGTGCATACCACGGTCTCTAAAATATTCTCCAATAGCCGCTCCTGCAAATGGAGCATAGTATTGAAGTGCTGCCGAGTCTGCAGCCGTTGCAGCAACAACAACTGTGTAAGGCATAGCTCCGTGTTCTTTCAGTACTTGCACTGTGTTTGCCACCGTAGAAGCTTTCTGACCAATTGCAACGTAAATACAATAAACAGGATCACCGTTTTCGTAGTTGCGCTTCTGGTTTATTATCGTATCGATGGCAATTGCTGTTTTACCGGTTTGACGGTCGCCAATGATCAACTCACGCTGTCCTCTACCAATAGGGATCATAGAGTCGATAGCTTTCAAACCTGTTTGCAAAGCTTGGTTCACGGGTTGACGATAGATTACACCGGGAGCTTTGCGGTCGAGGGGCATTCTCAATTTCTCGCCATCTATAGGTGCACCACCGTCAATAGGATTACCCAGAGGAGTAATTACTCTTCCGAGCATCTGATCGTTGACATCGATAGACGCAAGTCTATTGGTACGTTTAACTATCTGGCCTTCTTTAATACCTTCGCTCGAACCAAGAATTACGGCACCAACATTGTCTTCCTCAAGGTTCATGACAATACCCATAGTTCCGTCTTCAAATTCAAGCAATTCGTTGGCCGTTGCGTTGAGAAGTCCGTAAATACGTGCCACACCGTCTCCAACGGTTAACACCGTGCCAATCTCTTCAAGCTTTAGGCTCGTGTCTAATGATTTGAGTTGGTCTAGCAATACGCTCGACACTTCTGCTGGATTAATATTCTTTGGCATAAATGATTTTCTGTAATTATTATTTGCGGTTAAGGTGGTTATGAATTGCCTGCAGCCCTCATTAGACTCTTGCGAATGTTCTTAATCTGGCTGCTAATGGAAGCATCTATTCGATACGTACCATATTCCAAGACAAATCCGCCACCTATAGTCGGGTCTTTTTCTACATACAACTCAACTTGGCTGTTTGTATTGTCCTCGACAATTTTCCGCATTTTGTCAACAAAATCCTCGCTAACATCTGAGGATACAATGAGACGGCTTGACGTTATGTTTTTGTGCTTGAGATAGAGGTCTACATATGAATTCGCAATGAATTGCAGCATCATTGTACGCTTTTTCTCAATGATCAAGTTTAGAAAACTTGCCGTGGCTTTACTTGGGGTGTTCCCAACAGCTTTTCGAAATATTTCTAATTTTTCCTCTGCTGAAATTGCAGGGTTTTCTATCATTTGGCGAAGTTGGGGTGCGCTTAGGTAAACCTTTGCCAGAAGATCCATTTCTTCGTAGACTGTATCTTCTTCGTGGAGTTCTATCGCGTATTTTAACAACGCCTTAGCATACCTAACGGAAACCGTTCCTATATCCATTGTTATTGTTATTTGTCGAATTTCATCTCGTTAAGCAGACTATCTATGTAGTCGAGTTGCTTATCTTGGTTCTCAAGATCTTTTCGCAGTACTTTTTCTGCGACATTAGTTGAAAGATCTACGACTTGGCTACGAATATCACGTAAAGCAATTTCTTTTTCGGCATTAATTTGCTCTTTGGCAGCGTCAATCATTTTTTGACCTTCAATGCCGGCCTTGTCGCGAGCTTCTTTTATTATGGTTTGGCTTGTAGCCATCGCTTCCTTCAGAATTCTTGCTTGTTCATCGCGTGCATCGTGTAGGATCTTCTCGCTTTCATTCTTTATGTTGGCGAGTTTTTCATTAGCTTCGCGTGCTTTCTGCAAGGATTCGTCAATATATTTTTTCCGGTCTTCAACCATTTTTGTTATGACGGGGAAGCCAAACTTTGCCAAGATGATGAACATTACAACGAATGCAACGATCATCCAAAACAGAAGGCCGGAATCTGGGGTTAATAAAGCTGGCATTTATTTAGTCTAAATTTATTGGAACAAGCCCAAAAGACAAACGATAACTGCGAACAAGGCAACACCTTCCACGAGAGCGGCGATGATAATCATGTTCAAGCGGATATTGTTGGTTTCTTCAGGCTGACGTGCTATTGCTGACATTGCATCGCCACCTATACGACCGATACCGATACCTGCACCAATTGCTGCTAAACCTGCGCCTAAAGTTGCACCCATTTTACCGAGGGCTGCTACTGCTTCTAATAGAATTAATAGTGAAGTCATGATTCTTGATTTTTATTTTGTTATTTGTTCTTTCTTTTCTGGTTCAAGGTGTGCCAATCCTATGAACACTGCACTTAGCATTGTAAATACATAGGCTTGGATGAAGGCTACCAATAATTCAAGGAAGTCCATGAATATTGTCATTGCAACACTTACAACGGTTAGAGATGTTCCTGCAATGATACCCATTTGGAATGTGATAAAGATTATGCAAACCAAAGATATGATAATTGCGTGTCCTGCGAGGATGTTGGCAAATAGACGAACCATCAATGCAAATGGCTTGGTAAATACGCCGAAGAATTCTATTACCGGCATCATTGGTACGGGACATTTCAACCAAGTAGGAACTTCTGGCCAAAAGATGTCTTTCCAATAATGCTTGTTGCCAAACAAGTTTGTTGCAATAAATGTGCACAGAGCCAAGAAGAATGTAATGGCAATATTACCAGTAATGTTTGCTCCTGCCGGAAATATAGGAATCATTCCGATGAGGTTGCTCGTAAAGATAAAGAAGAATACTGTGAGTAAATAGGGAGCGTACTTACGATAATGTTTCTCGCCAATGCTACTTTTGATTACGTCGTCGTTTATGCTCATTATAAACATCTCCATAAATCCGACAAATCCTTTGGGAGCATCATCGCTTGGTCTTCTGTTTTTATACCATCTTGCACAGCACAAAACAAGGATTGTAACGAGACAAACCACAATGAGTAGTTCTAAAACGTCTTTGGATATGGAAATATTGAATGGCTTTATTTCGTTTCCCGTTTCGTCTTTTTCAACTATTTTCCCTTCGTATTCCTTTGATTTGGAAATATAGAAACCCTTGTAACTTCCGCCATTTTCGTGGAATTTAGAAGAAAGGAATACGTTCCAACCGCTTTTTTGACTGTACAATATCACGGGGAGGGGTACTATGATTTCTTTCTCTCCGATATTTGTGATGTGCCATTCGTATGAATCGTCAGTATGACTGAAGATTATATGCTGAATGTCTATCTTCTCTTTACCCGAGTTTTCTGAATTCTGCGCGTAAGTATTGTTCCAAACAGATACTGTCAGGAGCATAAATAGCAAGGTCAATACAATGTTTTTATGTTTACGCATTTTGAATCCTTTTTTTTCGTTCTATGGCAAAGAAATATGAGAGTTCCAATGCCATTGCTATTATATAATATGTAAAAGATGTTATTCCAAGAACAAGTCCGTGGTCTTTGTAAAGATATATCAGAATTCCGAAAAGCATTATGCTTGCGAGAAATCTAACGATCTTATCAATCAGATAAAACGTGGTGATTGTGTTTGATTTTGAAGGCTGAAACAAGTCGCGCACATGGAGCGAACATGCATTTACTACGCTGAAAAAGATGCCGAGAACGATTACGGGAATAATCAGCGCGTTTTTCTCCAGCAATACCATGACTACAGCCAAGGCAATAGTCATGGCTGACAGCACGCAACTGCTTTTAACTGTGTATCGTCCTCGTTTTGTCATTTTCTATTTCAATTCAACGCAAGCCACAATCTCATTGTTGGAAACTTCCACGAATCCACCTTTGATGCCGATGCTTTTTATTTCGTCTGTTTTGTAGGTTATTTTGCCAGCTTGCAGACTTGATATAATAGGAGCATGACCTTTTCGTATTTCAAAAGGGCAGTGGCTTCCCGGAACGCTTACGTTTTCGGCGTCTCCGTTGAATATTACATCTTCGGGTGATATTATAGTAAGTTTCATTGTTTGCTTGGATTGTTTTTGTTATCCTTGTGCTTCCGACAGGAGTTTCTTTCCTTTTGCGATAGCGTCGTCAATAGTTCCTACGTTCAGGAAAGATTGTTCGGGGAGGTCGTCGACTTCGCCGTCCATAATCATATTGAAACCGCGTATGCATTCGTCGATAGGCACTTGTACACCGGGAAGACCGGTAAACTGAGTAGCCACCGAGAATGGCTGACCGAGGAAACGTTGTACCTTGCGGGCGCGATTTACCGTCTGCTTGTCTTCATCGGAAAGTTCGTCCATACCGAGAATTGCGATAATATCTTGCAATTCTGCGTATTTCTGAAGAATATGTATAACTCTTTGCGCGCAGTTATAGTGTGCTTCGCCGAGCACTTTGGGATCCATAATACGCGAGGTTGATGCCAATGGGTCTACAGCAGGGTAAATACCCATTTCTGTGATTTTACGATTCAACACGGTTGTTGCATCGAGGTGGGTAAATGTTGTTGCAGGAGCGGGGTCGGTCATATCGTCGGCGGGCACGTATACTGCTTGTACCGAGGTGATTGAACCTTTCTTTGTTGACGTAATTCTTTCTTGCATTGCTCCCATCTCGCTTGCCAAGGTGGGTTGGTAACCTACTGCTGATGGCATACGTCCGAGCAATGCGGATACTTCGGAACCAGCCTGGGTGAAACGGAATATGTTGTCGATGAAGAAAAGAATGTCGCTTGACTTTCCGTTTTCTCCGCCTTTGTCGCGCATACTTTCTGCTATGGAAAGACCTGAAAGGGCTACGGCGGAACGTGCTCCGGGCGGCTCGTTCATCTGACCATATACGAGTGTGGCTTGGCTTTTGGCTATCTCGTTGTAGTCTACTTTGCTCAAATCCCAATGACCTTCTTGCATGGATTTCTTGAATTCCTCGCCGTATTTTATAACGCCGGCTTCAATCATTTCACGAAGCAAGTCGTTGCCTTCACGGGTGCGTTCTCCAACGCCTGCAAACACGGAAAATCCGTCGTGTACTTTTGCAATGTTGTTGATAAGTTCCATGATGAGCACTGTCTTGCCTACGCCTGCACCGCCGAAGAGTCCGATTTTTCCACCTTTTAGATAGGGTTCCAAAAGGTCGATTACCTTGATACCGGTAAATAGAACTTCTTGTGATGTTTTGAGTTCGTCAAACTTTGGTGCTTCGTGGTGAATGGGGTAGTCGTTATCGTGTGAGAGTTGTTTCAGTCCGTCGATGCTCTCACCTATAACGTTCATCATTCTACCTTTGATTTGATCTCCGGTAGGCATGGATATAGAAACTCCTGTGCGCACAGCCTGTAAACCGCGTTTCAATCCGTCGGTATTGTCCATGGCCACGGTTCTCACCGTGTCCTCGCCGATGTGTTGCTGAACTTCTGTAATGAGTTTGCTGCCATCGGGACGCATTATATATAGAGCTTCCTTGATAGCGGGTAGTACCTCTTCAACCTTGCGTCCGGCGGTGTCGAATGTTACATCGATTACCGGACCTATAATTTGGGATACACGACCTATTTCTTGAGCCATAGTTGTTTTGGGTATATCTTTATATTTTGTACTGCAAAGATAAACATTAATCGCGATATTGTGGACCTTAAATTGTGTTATGTAGTTCTAAACAGGTTAAAAATGGACAAAAACAATGGTTTTTACGCTTAAAGGTGTGATTTGCTATTGTTATTGTGCAAAATTCGTGTAGAAAGCCGTTTGATGGGTCAAAAACAATGTCCGATGTTGTAAAAACGAGGTCGGATATAATTTAAATTTCGCCGCATCTAATTTAAATTAGATGCGGCGAAATTTTTGCTGAAAACGCATACTGTGTAAACTGCTGTAAATCAAAGAGAAGCTAATTCTTAATTAAGGTGATGTAATATCCTATTTTTACGAAAATGGTTCCGTTGGCAGAACGTGAGAATACGTCTTTTTTTGAATTCCCGAATATATCGCTCAATCCGTAGTAATATCTTCCTTCCACGGTGAAGTGTCCTATTTTTGCGGTATTGAGTTCAAGACCAATACCGGCGGCAATTCCGTAATCTAATTTATGGTCGATTTTCAAATCATATTGGGCGTACATATTGTTTGGACGGTCGGGATTACCTTCGGAATTCAAAGTCCATGTGGAACTCTTCTTTGATGCCTCGCTGAAACAGTAACCAATTTGCGGACCGGCGAGAATATAGAACATAAATCCTTTTTCTTCGCGTCCCCACCCAAGGTTGGCAAACATAGGTAGCTGTATGTAGTTTATTTCTTTTTGATAGGTGTCGGGAAGTTTCTCTCCGGCGTAGCTCAGAATGTCTTCTTTCCATCCGAGTTTGGCATAGTTTAATTCAACTTGCAGTGCGCACACTGTATTGAAGTATTTCTCGCACGTATATTTCATTGCCACACCGCCGGTATACCCCATAAGTTTTCCTTGTTTTATAGTGGGATCGAAATCAACAGAGTTCATGCTAATTCCCGAGGTTACTCCCATGCGTAACTCGTTGCGGCGCTCACCAACTTGGGCGTGTGTTACAAGGGCGGTTGTTATTGTAAAAAAAATAAGTATTGCGTAGACTCTGCTATTCATAGTCGTTGATTACAATAGTATGATTCTTAGTGAATTTTACGATGCGCACGGCTTTGTTAACGCTTCCTCCCCAGGTGTTAACCCTTTCAAACGAAAAAGGTTTTGATAACGATGATGTTTTGTCGCCAAATAGTTTTTTGGCGCAGTCAATTCCGAGATAAAAAGAGCGTTGTGCGTATGTAGAAGGTGTTTTGCCGAAAGTTTCGATATAAAATCGGCGCGACGATGAGTAATCGGCTGCGTAAACATTGATGAATTGTGGTGTGCAGATGGTTACGCCCCAATTGTAGAACGAGTTTCGAGTGGACGTATCGAAGTCTTTCCACGAATCGTGCCCGAATATAGAAAAATCTTTATCTGTCAAATTGTTTTTATATTTCTCGAGCATCGCATTCAGCGCCGTGTAGTCAGCTTTGAGTTGCGAGGAAACAAAAACCACATTGGGAATGTCTGCCCTAAAAGCGTTTGTAAAATCGGTTTGCGACGTAGCGGCGTTTACTCTAGTGTATGCTATGTTGCGCGAGTTCAACTCGTAGATTATTTTTGAGGAAACTTCTGCTTGTGAAGCCCCGTCAAACCAAACCACGTTGGCATTTCCGTGTAACGACGCAAGAAAATATTTTACGCAAGCAGCGTTGGCGTAAGAATTCGGCATGTTGCCCATAGCTACATAAGGGTTGTTGTAAACCGCATCAAAGGCTGTGCTGAACGGAAGAAACATCTTGATGTGGTGTTCCTTACAAAAAGCTGCAACGATATTCGATACTGCTTCGCTTCCACTTGAAATAATTACGTTTGCCGAAGATACCCCTTCTTTTGAAAGGACTTTGTTGATATCGGTAACCGATTGTCCGGCATTGTGAGCCTCTACCGTGAAATTTTTCCCGCTTTTCCGTATTTCGTTCAAGGAGTAGAGAAGCCCGCGATAGTATTCTATGGAGCGGTTGCCGTCTGTATAGAACGGCATGAGCAATAATATTTTATAAGAATCCTTTTGGGAAAGCAAACTTTCGCCCTGCGCGCGAACAGGATTGGAAACTATATTGTTTGTTTGCTTCGGCTTTACAAACGGAATGCAAACGTATGTTCCTTTGGGGAGTTTTTTGTCTGCGGTTTTCTTTATGTCGGGATTATAAGCTATTAGCTCGGATATTTCAACCTCGTATTTATTGGCAATGTCTTCGAGAGTTTCGCCTTTGACCGAGATGTGCATTTCGCGGCAGTTTGTCCCCGCCAATCCAGTCGGCTTTGCTGCGACTACAGACGTGTCTACCTGCGCGGCTTCCAATCTGCTCACGGGTATCTTGATGGTGGTTCCGATTTTGAAGTTTTGTTCGCTGAGTCCGGGGTTTGCCTTTACCACAACATCTTTGTCGATGTTATATTTGCGCGAAATGGAATAAAGCGTCTCTTTAGGCTGTATAGTGTGGTAAATATTGTTGTTTCCTCCGGTGGGAATATATAATTCCATTCCCGCATTTACTGCTTCGGTAATGCCTGGGTTTGCTTGTCGTATCTCGTCCAAACTCACTCCGTACATCTTTGAAATTGCGTATAACGTTTCGCCGGGTTTTACTGTATGGGTGGATTTGGTGGCTTGTGGGTATGCTTTTATGGAAAGAAATATAATCGCCATAAATGCGACAATAATACGTTTTATATGGCTTTCGTACATAATCATTTCTTGTTTTTTGCGTTACAAAAGTACAAAAAAAGCCGAAAGTTTGAGATATAAATCGTAACTTCGCAAAGTTAATAACAGTATTGAACATCATAATAGCTTTTTTAGGTAATGAAACTTAGAAATTTTCTCGTACTGCTATTTGCAGCCGTATCGATAATCGTACACGCCGATGATGATTTGCCAGGCGCCTCTCCTGTGATGGTGATATTTGCAAACGATAGCACGCAGACAACTGACAGCTACGAAGGATCTGCACCTGTAAAAGCAATATTCAAGGCAAACGCTACAGACTTTGGTGGGTATTCTCCGATATACGAATGGCGTTTTTTTGAGAGCGAAAATTCAGAAACTCCTTTCCTTGTGAGATATGACGAAACTACAGAGTATACGTTCAATGAAAGCGGCTCGTTTTCCATACAACTATATATAAGTTTTGTAAGCGGCACCGATACTGTGGAATATTCTCAGGATAATCCGTTCACAATAAGTATCAGTACTTCGAAACTTGAAATTCCCAATGCGTTTTCGCCCAATGGAGATGGACAAAACGATGTGTTCAAGGTGAAAGAGGGACATCAAAGTATCGTTAGTTTTCATGGCTACATTTTTAATCGCTGGGGAAAGAAAATATATGATTGGACCGATATTAATGGTGGTTGGGACGGCACTATAAATGGTCATGATGCGAAAGATGGCGTTTATTATGTGATTATTAAAGCACGTGGTGCCGATGGACGCAATTACAATCTGAGGAGAGACGTAAACCTGCTGCGTGGATATGAATCATCTGACACGAACAACAACTAACAAAATAAATCCCGAAGATTATTCCCAAGACAATATAATTGTACTCGGCGCAAGGGTAAACAACCTCAAGAATATTGACGTTGTAATTCCACGGAACAGTCTTACTGTTGTTACTGGGCTAAGTGGAAGTGGAAAAAGTTCCCTTGCTTTTGACACAATATACGCTGAAGGGCAGCGAAGATATATTGAAACTTTCTCTGCATACGCGAGAAATTTCATGGATCACCTTGAACGCCCGGATATGGACAAGATTGTTGGCTTGAGTCCTGTGATAAGCATAGAACAAAAGACTACCAATCGTAATCCGCGCTCAACCGTTGGCACAACAACCGAGATATATGATTATCTTCGCCTTTTGATGGCGCGAATAGGCGATGCACACTCTTATGTTACGGGGGAAAAAATGGTGAGATATTCAAGCGAACAATTACTGTCCTTGATACTCAAAGATTATAATGAACATAAAATATATCTTCTCGCACCGCTCGTAAGAAGTAGAAAGGGTCATTATAAAGATTTATTTGAAACAGAACGTCGACGTGGTTTCTTAAATGTTAGAATAGATGGAACAATACGAGAAATAACGCGCGGATTAAAACTTGATAGATATAAAAATCATGATATAGAACTTGTTGTGGACAAACTTGTTGTTCACGACAAGGATATAGAGCGGCTAAAAAAAAGTGTGGGTATCGCGCTTGATAGGGGAAATGGTCTTGTTATGGTTCAAGACGCTACCGATTCTACGATAAAATATTATTCGCGTAGACTAATGTGCCCTACTTCCGGAATCTCTTATCGCGACCCTGCACCGAACAATTTCTCTTTTAATACAACAATTGGAGCGTGCCCCAAATGCAAAGGCATAGGCTATATAAGCGCTATAGATATTGACAAGGTTATTCCTGATAGAAAAAAAACAATCAAAGATGGCGCTATATTACCATTGGGAAAGGCGCACAACTCTTTGATTTTTTTGAAAATCGAAGCTCTTTTGCAGAATTACGATTGTGATTTGAACACTCCGGTAGAAGAAATCCCAGAAGAGGCTATAGATGAAATTCTAAATGGTTCGAACGAACAAGTAAGAATTCCTGCGACCAAAATACATACTACTACAGATTTCCATACAGATTTCGAAGGACTGGCTCGGTATATTGAAGCGGTGGCACAAAGAGACGATTCTGCTTCAATGCGCAAATGGGTTGAACAGTTTGCCACAAAAAAAGTATGTCCTGTTTGTCATGGTGCCCGTCTTAACGAGGAAGCGTTGCATTATCGCATAAACGGAAAGAATATCTACGAGCTTGCCACGATGGATATCAAAGAACTTGCAGAGTGGATGGCTCATGTGGAGGAAAATCTTACGGAACGGCAGATAAAAATAGGACACGAAATTATCAAAGAGATATGTAAACGATTGAATTTCTTGCTTGATGTAGGACTTGATTATCTTTCGTTGTCTCGTGCTTCGGCAACGCTTTCCGGAGGCGAGGGGCAGCGCATAAGATTAGCTACACAAATCGGTTCGGGACTTGTTAATGTGTTGTACATCCTTGATGAACCGAGTATCGGATTGCATGAACGTGATAACGTAAGGCTTATAAAATCGTTGAAAAAGCTTCGCAATATGGGCAATACGATTATAGTCGTAGAGCACGACAGAAAGATGATGCTTTCAGCCGACTATGTCGTCGATTTAGGTCCCAAGGCGGGAAGGCTCGGTGGCGAAGTGGTGTTTCAAGGTACGGTGGAACAAATGTTGAAAAGCAATACCTTGACGGCTAATTACCTTAACGGAACAACGAAAATAGAAATACCTCCAACGAGACGCAAGCCTCAAAAAGGTAAGACTATTAAAATAGTGGGAGCAACGGGTAATAATCTTAAAGAAACTGATATAGAAATTCCTTTAGGTGTCCTCGTTTGTGTAACAGGTGTTTCTGGCAGCGGAAAATCAACAATCATTAATGACACATTGCTGCCAATTCTTTCACAAAAACTCAATGGTTCACAGCGAGAGCCTTTGCCATACCAGAAAATCATTGGTATTGAAAATATCAACAAGGTTGTAAATGTTGATCAAAGTCCTGTGGGACGTACCCCCCGTTCCAATCCAGCGACATATTGCGGCGTTTTCTCGGATATAAGAAATTTGTTTGCAGCAATGCCCGAGGCAAAAATCAGAGGGTATAATGCTGGGAGATTTTCCTTTAATGTGAGTGGCGGAAGGTGCGAAACGTGCAAGGGAAACGGCTTCAAAACCATAGAAATGAACTTCATGCCATCGGTATATGTGCCGTGTGAAGAATGTCATGGCAAACGTTACAATCGTGAAACACTTGAGGTGCGTTTTAGAGGCAAGAGTATTTCAGATGTGCTTGATATGACGATAAACCAAGCCGTTGATTTTTTTGAAAACATACCATCTATCGTAAATAAGATAAAGACTTTGCAGGAGGTAGGCATGGGATATATAAAACTCGGGCAATCTTCTACAACTTTGTCGGGAGGAGAAAGCCAGAGGGTGAAACTTGCTGCCGAATTGTCCAAACGTGATACAGGAAAGACCCTTTATATTCTTGACGAACCTACAACAGGGTTGCATTTTGAGGATATTCGTGTGCTGATGTCGGTGCTTAACCGACTCGTTGGCAAAGGCAACACGGTTGTTGTCATAGAGCATAATCTCGATGTGATTAAACAGGCGGACTACATTATAGATATGGGGCCCGAAGGCGGAGTAAACGGTGGACGTGTGGTTTCTACGGGAACTCCCGAAGAGATTGTTTCCAAAGGAGTGGGGTATACTGCAAAATATCTTGCGGAAGAATTGGAGCGAAAATAAGATGAGTAAAAACAAAGACATAAAGAAAACAAACGTGGCGCGGCTTCTCGATCGCGACAAGGTAGAATATGGATTGGTGGAGTATAATGTTCACGAGAGTGATTTAGGTGCGCAACATGTTGCCGAACAACTTGGCGAAGATGTGAAACAAGTGTTCAAAACCATTGTTTTGCATGGCGACAAGAATGGTAATTTTGTGTGTGTTGTGCCGGGTGATTCTGAAATCGACCTGAAGAAAGCTGCCTGTGTTAGCGGAAATAAAAAATGTGCTCCGCTCCCGTTGAAAGAACTTCTGCCTACCACGGGATATATACGCGGCGGGTGCTCGCCGATAGGTATGAAGAAACTTTTCCCGACGTATATAAACGTATCGGCAAAGGATTTCGATTTTATTTATGTGAGTGCCGGCATTCGCGGCTTGCAGGTTAGAATTTCTCCAACCGATTTGGCTAAGGAGGTAAACGCTGAGTTTGCCGACGTAATAATGGAAAATCAATAACAATCAAAAAATATAATAGTATGTTTGAAGGACAACCCAAAGGTCTATGGATCTTATCTCTTGCAAATACGGGAGAGCGTTTTGGTTATTACACCATGCTTGCCGTCTTTGCGCTGTTTCTCGGTGAAAACTTTGGTTTTAATGCCGGTACGGCATCGGAAATCTATACATGGTTTCTCACTGCGGTTTATTTTCTCCCTCTTTTCGGTGGTATGGCTGCTGACAAATGGGGATACAACAAGATGGTGATTATTGGTATCGTCATTATGTTTCTTGGCTACTTCTTTCTCTCCATACCATTGGGTGGAGGTACGGCCGCGGTAATTGCCATGGGAGCAGCATTGCTGCTCGTTAGTCTCGGAACAGGCTTCTTTAAGGGCAATCTGCAAGTTATGGTGGGCGACCTTTATAATACGCCCGAGTATGCCGGACAGCGTGATGCCGGTTTCTCATTGTTTTATATGGCAATCAATATTGGTGCACTTTTTGCTCCTACGGCTGCTACACGTATCATGGACTGGGCGCAAATGTCGCTTGGCTTTTCAAAGGCCGACTCATATCATTTTGCCTTTGCCGTAGCTTGTGTTTCTGTTGTGGTGAGCATTTTGGTTTATTTCCTTGGAAAATCCACTTACAAGCAGGTGCTTGTTTCAAAGAAAAACGATGAGCTCAATTCGAAGGCCAATTCTATCGATGATGAAATGAGTCCTGCCGAAACCAAAGAACGCATTGTGTGTCTCGTTCTCGTTTTTGCCGTTGTGATATTCTTCTGGATGGCATTTCATCAGAATGGTTTGACGCTCACATGGTTTGCCGATGAGTTTACTGCGCGTGAAGCTACCGGCGTAACGGGTATGGAGTTTAGCGTAATCAATCTTGTTTGGTGCATCGCTATTGTGTTTGGTATTTGCGGCCTTCTTACCACAAGGAATACTTCTGCAAAATCCATAATCTGCAATCTGCTTTTGATTATAGTTCCTGCAGCCATTTTGGGATATACTTATATGGAGACAGGTTCGGACGTTGTAAAGATTGACGCTCCTATATTCCAGCAGTTCAACCCTTGTTTTGTTGTAGCATTGACTCCTGTGAGCATAGCACTCTTTGGTTGGCTGGCACGAAAGGGCAAAGAGCCCAAGGCTCCCGTAAAGATAGGCTTGGGTATGCTTGTTGCTGCATGTGCCTACCTTTTGATGACAGTTTCGAGCATAGGTTTGCCGGCAACCGACCACCCAAATCACGTGGCAGACTTTAATCCCAATCTTCTTGTAAGTACTTATCTCATACTTACGTTTGCCGAGTTGTTGTTGTCGCCTATTGGAATTTCGTTTGTTACCAAAGTAGCTCCGAGTAAGTACAAAGGTATGATGATGGGCGGTTGGTTTGTTGCCACTGCAATTGGCAACAAACTGGTGTCAATTCCAGGCCACATGTGGGACAAACCGCTTCCTGTGGTATGGGGAACGCTTATGGTGATATGCCTCGTAGCAGCACTCTTCATATTCTCGATAATTAAGAAACTCAACAGAGTTAGTTAAACGTTCCACCTTATCAAATTGATATAATAGCAAGGCGTGCCGCTAATTCATGCGGTGCGCCTTGCTTGTGCTTGTAAAGTGTTGGAATATGTTGTGGCATAATTGATTATGTGCTTTGTGGAAAAAGGACTTGATGTCGCAAAAATTCCAAGCCTTGGAATTTAAATTAGGTCGGAACTTGTTTTTGCGATATCGGACATAGTTTTTTCGTAATGCCGTAAAAGGAAAAAATAAAGGCTGACGGAGTGTTCAAAATACGTTTTTAAGCACAGAAAATGCCTAATAGGTTGTAGAAAATGGTGCGCTTTTATTGCACATAGGTTTGTTGGTGCGTGCAATTTTGTATGTATACATAGCAAAACGGGTATTTTTGATTGTTTTATTTGAAACAAAATATTATATTGGTGTTATATGTTGATAATTAGAGGTGTATATTTTTTGAAATGCTAAATAGTGTAGAGGATTAACAAAAAAGATTGTTAAACGAAATGTTTTTTGCGGCTTTTTTCTGCGTTAAAGTAACTTTGCGTTCGGAAAAAGCAGAGTATTCTGATGAACAAGATTACCGAAAACGAATTGTCTGAAATAAAGAATTTGCTTGAAGCAAACCAAACCGGTAAGGCTATTGGCAAACTCAATGAAATGATTCGGCTTTTCCCACAAAACGACGAACTTCTATATATGCGTGGAAACGCAAAGCGCAAAAACGGCGAATGGTCTGAGGCAATAAACGACTATCTTGCCGCTGTGGCAGTAAATCCAGAGAGCCCGGCACAACAAGCTGCCGAAATGCTCGGCGATATATTGGAGTTTAGGAACAAAGACTTGTATAATCAATAACAAAAGGGGCGGAGAATGTAAACATCTGCCCGTTTTTGATAAATATAAATTGATATGGGAAAAATGAGAGGTGCAATAGTCGTAAACGTAGAGGCTTGCAAAGGTTGCCAGTTGTGCGTTGCGGCATGCCCTACAAAGATTTTAGCACTCGCTCCTGCAAAAGTCAACCACAAAGGGTATCCCTATGTGGAAATGACCGATTGGGAAAAATGCACAGGCTGTGCTTCGTGCGGCATAGTGTGCCCTGATAGTTGTATCACGGTTTATCGCAAACGCGAGGAGTAGAGTAGCAAGAAAAATATTATAGAAGATTATGAATGAATCGAATGTTGTTTTATTGAAAGGCAACGAGGCAATAGCCCACGCCGCCATTCGTTGCGGCGCAGACGCATTCTTCGGCTATCCTATCACACCGCAATCCGAAGTTCTCGAAACTCTGGCACTCCTTAAGCCATGGGAAACAACCGGAATGGTAGTGTTGCAAGCCGAAAGCGAAGTTGCTTCCATCAACATGCTCTATGGGGCAGGCGGTACCGGAAAACGTGCATTCACTTCCTCGTCAAGTCCCGGCGTAGCTCTGATGCAAGAAGGAATAACCTATATGGCGGGGGCAGAAATACCAGGCCTTATAGTAAATGTGCAGCGTGGCGGTCCTGGATTAGGCACCATACAGCCAAGTCAAAGCGACTATAACCAAGCAACGCGAGGCGGTGGAAACGGAGATTACAATGTTATCGTGCTTGCACCTTATTCTGTGCAGGAAATGGCAGACTTTGTGGATCTCGCATTCAACCTTGCTTTTAAATATCGCAATCCCGCAATGATTCTTTCCGATGGTGTTATTGGTCAAATGATGGAACGTGTGGTTCTTCCGCCTATAAAACCGCGCCGTACCGAAGAAGAAATTGCAAAGGAGTGTCCTTGGGCAACCAATGGGCACGGACTTAAAAACCGTAAGCCGAATATTCTCACTTCTCTCGAACTTGATCCTGCAATAATGGAGCAACGTAATTTGCATTTGCAGAGAAAATACGAGGAAATCAGAAAAAATGAAATCCGTTTCGAAGCAACGCAATGCGAAGATGCCGACTATATTATCGTAGCATTCGGCTCGGCTGCGCGAATAGCTCAGAAAGCAGTGGATATGGCGCGTGCCGAAGGATTGAAACTCGGTTTGTTCCGTCCCATAACCCTTTGGCCGTTCCCGTATAAGCAATTGAACGAACTTTCACACAAGGTAAAGGGTATGCTTGTTGCTGAAATCAATGCGGGACAGATGATATTCGACGTGAAAATGGCTGCTGCCGAAAGCGGAATACCTGTAGAACATTACGGACGCCTTGGCGGTATGATTCCAACGCCCGACGAAATAATTTCAGCGTTGAAAGAAAAGGTGATAAAGAAATAAAATCATGGCAGAAGAGACCCAAATGCCGCAGTTCCCGCGTCATGAGCGCGACAAAAAGGCTGAAAGCCGCAGCAGATTTGCTTTGCGTCAAATCATGAACCTTCTCTTTATTCTGGGAGTGGTTGTGCTGATAGTTTTCTACTTTGTGCGTCCGGGAATTCAAAGCAGTCCGGCGTATATAATATCTGGAATGTTTGTGGTATTGGTTAAAATTGCCGAGATGATAATACGCTATCTTCCCAAATAGAGATGGCGTGAAAAAATCAATAGAATTATGACAAGAGAAGAAATAATCCAGCCGGAAAATCTTGTTTACGGTAAAAATACGCTTGTAAACGATACCCCGATGCACTATTGTCCGGGGTGTTCCCACGGAGTTGTTCATAAACTTGTGGCAGAAGTGATTGACGAGATGGGACTTTCCGAAAAAACCATCGGGGTATGCCCTGTGGGGTGTGCGGTATTTGCTTATCGCTATTTGGATATCGACTGGCAGGAAGCCTCGCACGGACGTGCACCTGCCGTTGCCACGGCTTGCAAACGCTTGTGGCCCGACCGACTTGTGTTTACGTACCAGGGAGACGGCGATTTGGCGTGCATAGGTACGGCCGAAACGATTCATGCTCTCAATCGTGGCGAAAAGATTACCATGATTTTCATAAACAATGCCATTTACGGAATGACCGGCGGGCAGATGGCTCCTACAACATTGGTGGGAATGAAAACGTCAACGTGTCCTTATGGTCGCGATGTCAATATCCACGGTTATCCGTTGAATATTACGGAGCTTGCAGTTAAGCTCGACGGAACGGCATTCGTTTCGCGCCAAAGCGTAGAGACTGTGGGAGCGATAAGAAAGGCTAAGAAAGCCATTCGCCATGCTTTTGAAAATTCCATGAAGGGTATCGGTTCTAATCTTGTGGAGATTGTGAGCACGTGTTCTTCGGGTTGGAAGAAAACTCCCGTAGAAGCCAACAAATGGATGGAGGAAAATATGTTCAAACATTATCAGTTGGGCGATCTAAAAGACGTACAGCCATGACAGAAGAGATTTTGATTTCAGGATTTGGCGGACAAGGTGTCCTGTCAATGGGAAAAATACTTGCGTATGCAGGAATGATGGAGGGTAAAGAGGTTACCTGGATGCCGGCATACGGTCCGGAGCAGCGTGGTGGCACTGCCAATGTAACGGTGATAATAAGCGATGAGAAAATATCGTCTCCTGTGCTGAGTGCATACGACACGGCTATTTTGCTTAACCAACCCTCGCTCGACAAGTTTGAAAGCAAGGTGAAGCCTGGGGGAATCCTTATTTACGACTCCTTTGGTATAAGCAATCCTCCCACTCGTACCGACATTCATTCCTATAAGATTAACGCGATGGACGTTGCTGCGGAATTGAAGATGATGAAAACTTTCAACATGATAGTGCTTGGCGCTTATCTAAAGGTTCGTCCCATTTTGAACTCCGATGACATTGTTGCGGCATTGAAGAAATCATTGCCCGAACGCCATCACAATCTTATTCCAATGAACGAGCAGGCTATATTAAAGGGCATGGAACTCATAAAATAGTATCTCCTTAATTATAAGAGTCATATCAATAGCGAGTAGTCTCGCAAGAAAGTTTTGATAAGCCGTTGCGGCTTGATAAAAAACGGCTGTCGCAAAACCATATCCTATATCGATTTTCCGATATAGGATATGGTTTTTCTAATGTCAGACCTTTTTTAAAAAAGGTCTGACATTATTTAAAAAAGGTCCGATATTAGAAAAACAAGATGCCTTGTTGTAAAAACAATGTTTTTTGCGCGTTTAGAACGGAAATAGAATACGCTTTTGGCAAAAAACGATTTTTTGTGGAGAAAAAACGTTTTTGTAACTTAAAAAACTTCATAATTGTAGAAAAAAGAATACCTTTGTAAAATACCTATGTTTAAATAAACAAAAATGAAAAGCAATAGAATATTTCTCTGTTTGGCTCACATGAGCGGCAATGAGATGAAATATATAAAAGAAGCTTTCGATACAAATTGGGTTGTGCCTCTTGGTCCTAACGTAAACGCTTTTGAAGACGATTTGAAGAAATTTGTGGGGCAAGACAAAGAGGTCGTAGCTTTGTGTTCCGGCACTTCGGCTGTTCACCTTGCGCTTACCGAGCTTGGAGTATCGGCGGGCGATGAAGTGATATGCCAAAGTTTTACGTTTTGCGCAAGCAGCCACCCTGTGAAATACCTCGGAGCTACGCCCGTGTTTGTTGACAGCGAAAAAGAAAGCTGGAACATGGACCCGCAGTTGCTTGAAAATGCAATCAAAGACCGCATCGAAAAAACGGGAAAGGCTCCCAAGGCAATAATCCTCGTTTATCTTTACGGAATGCCTGCAAAGATTGACGAAATAATGGCTATTGCTGAAAAATACAACATACCTGTGATAGAAGATGCCGCAGAAGGTCTTGGCTCTAAATACAATGGACAAGTTTGCGGCACATTCGGACATTACGGTGTGCTGAGTTTCAACGGGAACAAGATGATAACAACCAGCGGAGGCGGGGCTTTGATTTGTCCAAATGCCGAAGCAAAAAATCGTGTAATGTTCTTTGCTACTCAGGCACGCGAAGCCTATCCGTATTATCAGCACGAAAAAATAGGATATAACTATCGGTTGAGCAATGTATGCGCGGGAATTGGACGCGGACAGATGACAATTCTCGATGAACATATAAAGCATCACCACCATATAGCTGAAATTTATGCCGAAGCCTTTGAAAAAATCGACGGAATAGACTTCCACGGCAATTGGAACGATAAATGCGATTCTAATTTCTGGCTTAGCACCATTACTATCTCGCCCGAATTGCATGTAAACGGCGAAGAAAACGCTTATGCGGCAGTAGTGAAAGGCGCTGTGGGAGGTGCGGCAGGCGTTGTGCATCAGTCTACAAACGCCCACACATCGTGCGAACCCAACAACAACATTGAGGCAATGCGCGTGGCTCTCGACAAAGCAAACATCGAAAGCCGTCCGCTCTGGAAGCCAATGCATTTGCAACCTGTCTATAAGGATAGCCCCGCCTACGTTAATGGCGTGTCCGAGTCCTTGTTCAAAACAGGTTTATGCCTGCCAAGCGGTCCCTGTGTAAGCGAAGAAGATGCACAATATATAGCCAAAGAAATTTTGTTGAACCGCAAATAATATTTGCAAGCCCTACCCAAAACATTCAATCCCTTTAATCATTATGTATAAACGACTTTCAGATTGGATTTTCAATAGAGATGCGCTGCCTTACTGGTGTGTGTTGATTGTTGACTGGATTATAATAGTTTTTGCGGCTATTATTTGTATTATAATAGACCGTGGTCCAAACATAAACCTATTTTCGGTAGGCAAGACGCTTTGTCTGTATCTCGTGTTCTATTCTATTGGATTTCGTGTGATGCATACTTACAAGGGAGTGCTGCGTTATTCGTCTTTTGTCGACCTTTATCGCATCGGCGTGGCTATGTTTATCGGCACAGTACTCATTGCGTGCATGCGAGTATTCGCTAAAATCGACACATGGTTCGCTCCAATCAGAATACGCGAGCTTATCGGAATGTTTGTAATAGGCACGGCGATGATGTGTGCGCTTCGTGTTTTCGTGAAATACCTTTACGATCGAGTTTTTGTGTCTAACGCAGCGAAAAGGGTGTTTATCTACGGAGTGAAACGCGGCGGAATTGGTTTGGCAAAGAACCTTAGCAACGAAGAACCTAAGAAATATAATCTTTGCGGCTTTGTCAGCGACGAAGAAGACATGGTTGGAAAGATTCTTATGGGAGTGAAAGTTTACAAGCGGCGTGATGATTTGATTCATATCATGAAACATATGGAAATCCAGGCTTTGCTTGTGTCGCCTTTGAAACAAACGAGTTTTGTGAACGACGTGAATTTTATCGACGCCCTTATTGATGCGGGAATTGCCATATATACGATAGATCCTGCTGAGAAGTGGGACGGCAAGAGCGATTTGAATGCTAAGAAATTCCATGAGGTAGAGATTGAAGACCTGCTCCCACGCGACGAAATCGAGGTTGATTTGAAAGCGGTAGGGGATATGCTTAAAGGAGAAACCGTACTTATTACTGGCGCAGCGGGTTCTATAGGCAGCGAAATCGTTAGACAAGTTGCTTTGTTTGGACCAAAAAATATTATTTCGGTTGACGAAGCCGAAACGCCGTCGCATGATATTCGTTTGATGATGCGTCGTGATTTCCCAGAAGTAAAGTGCGAGACGATAGTTACTACTATTTGCCGCAAGGAACGAATGGAACATATTTTCAAAACGTTCAAACCAAGTTTCGTGTTTCATGCTGCGGCATACAAGCACGTACCTATGATGGAGGACAACCCTTGCGAGGCGGTTGAAAACAATATTGAAGGAACACGCATTGTGGCAGATTTAGCAGTGAAATATGGTGTAAAGAAATTTGTTATGATTTCCACCGACAAGGCAGTTAATCCAACAAATGTGATGGGTTGTTCCAAACGTATTTGTGAGATTTATGTGCAGAGTTTGAACAAGGCAGAAAAAGAGGGAAAGGTTTCCGGAAATACGCAATTTGTTACCACGCGTTTTGGAAATGTTCTTGGTTCAAACGGGTCGGTTATTCCGCTATTTCGTTCCCAAATCAAGAGCGGCGGTCCTGTTACCGTTACTCACCCCGACATTATTCGCTATTTTATGCTTATTCCCGAAGCGTGCAAGTTGGTTCTCGAAGCAGGCACAATGGGCAAAGGCGGAGAGATATTCGTTTTTGATATGGGCAAGCCCGTTCGCATAGCAGATCTTGCACGACGAATGATAAGATTGAGCGGTGTGCAAAACATTGAGATAAAATTTACCGGACTTCGTGATGGAGAAAAATTGTATGAGGAGGTTTTGAACGACAAGGAAACCACACTTCCTACATTCAATCCCAAAATCAAAATTGCCAAGGTACGTGAATACGAATACGAGGAGGTAAATCGGGATATCGACAATTTGTTGAAGGTGAGCTACGAATTTGATGTAATGAAAGTTGTTGCTGCAATGAAGACTATTGTGCCTGAATACAAGAGCCAACATTCGGTATACGAAAAGCTTGACAAGGCTTAACGCCTCTCGCAGGGGAGTGTTTTCAACTGCAGAGCAATCTAAAAGAATCCTTATGGTTTTATGGCCGTAAGGACTTTTTTTGTTGTCGGGCTTGAAATTCTCAGAATCTATATTGTAAGTTTTTTGAACAGTTCAGAGAGGGGAAAAACGAGATAGGATGTAATTTTAATTTCAAGCCTTGGAATCAAAAATAGATGCCTTGGAATTTTTACGATATCCCATGTAGTTTTTGCGAAGCATAATGTGGCGTTGCCAAAATGCGTTTATCATGGTAATAATTAGCGTTTTCCCCACGTTTTCAAAGCTCCAAGACTAATTAAAGGGAAATGTCGTTCCGCTATCTCGTCAAAAATTCATATTTTTACACATTGAATTGGAAGTTTTAATCTTTTTGCCTGCACTTAATGCTAATTGTCAATATTTTGAATACAAATATGAGCATCAGAAAATTCTTGACAGCGCTGACATTGTGTGTACTTGTTTTTTGCAACACTGTTACTGCGCAAATTACTCCTTTCCGTTTTGCACAAATCACCGACATTCACCTCAATCCAAACAATCCCAATCCTACGGAATGGCTTCTTCGCTCTGTGGCACAGATTAATGCTACCGACAGCCTCGACTTTGTTTTGGTTACGGGCGATATTGCCGATTATGGCGACCGCAAGACGATAGAAAAGGTCAAGACTTGTCTCGACCTTTTGAAGTATAAATACTACATCATACTCGGTAATCACGAAACTACGTGGAGCGATAGCGGCTGCATGGCTTTTAGCGAAACTTTTGGCAGCGAACGTTTTGAATTTGTGCACAATGGCATACTTTTCCTTGGTTTTAATACCGGTCCTTTCATGCGTATGGCATACGGGCACGTGGTTCCGCAAGACATCACTTGGCTTAAACAGGAAATGAACAAATGGGGAAAAGACAAGCCCGTGATTCTTGTAACCCATTACCCGCTAACAAAAGGCGATGTGGACAACTGGTATGACGTAACCGATGCCATTCGCCCTTACAACATACGTCTTATGATTGGCGGGCATTATCATCAAAACCGTAACCTTAGATACGACGGCATTCCGGGAATATTGATGCGCTCCAACCTTGCCGATGAAAATGGTAAGCCTGGTTATGGTATTTATGACATCACCAAGGATTCTATTAAAGTATATACTCAAAACATAGGCGAACCACGCAAAGAATGGGCGGCGTTTTCGTTGAAAGACAATATGTTTGATCATAACGGCAAGGCTGAAGAATATCCCGATTATTCGGTGAATAAGCAATTCCCCGCAAAAGAAAAATGGTGTGTCAAAGGCGAGGCGGGCGTTTACTCTTCTCCGTTCCGGGAAGGCAAGCGTCTTTTTGTCGGCGACGATATGGGAAGACTCACGGCCTATAATATAAACAACGGTAAGAAGCTTTGGCAATTTGCCGCGGGCAAACGAATCGTCGGTGATTGTGCAGCAGCCAACGGAATAGTAGTGTTTGGAAGCGCCGACAGCACAGTATATGGACTAAATGCTGCCAACGGAGAAATGTTATGGAAGTTGAAAACCCAAGGTCCCGTGCTTGGAGCCGTAAGTATAGACAACGGAGTGGCATACGTGGGTGCAAGCGATAATAAATTCCGTGCCATTGACATCAAAACTGGTAAACTTGTTTGGGAATACGCAAATGTAACGGGCTATATCGTAGCCCGTCCGCTTGTGGTCGCAGGAAAGGTGATTTTTGGGGCATGGGATAACACCCTTTATGCTTTGAACACCAATAACGGTAGCGAAGCGTGGAAATGGAAAGGCGGAAAAGACGGAATGCACTTCTCGCCAGCATCGGTATGGCCCGTGTGTTCGGGCGAACGAGTGTTTATAGCCGCACCAGATAGGTATCTCACTGCGATAGATTTCAATACCGGAAAAACAATATGGCGCACCAATGCGTCGGTAGTAAGAGAATCGATTGGACTTTCCGCAGATGGTAAAATGGTTTACGGAAAGACAATGAACGATAGCGTAGTTAGTTATTCCACCTCAGGTAATACGCCAAAGGAAATATGGTCATCAAACGTAGGATTCGGCTATGAACATGCACCATCTATGCCTCTCGAAAGCAATGGAACTGTTTTTGGCGGAACGTGTAGCGGACTTGTTTATGCCGTTGACGCTAAGTCGGGTGCTTTGAAATGGAAATACAAAATCGGCAATTCGCTTGTGAACACCGTTCTCCCGCTAAGCGCAAAAGAAGTGGCAGTAACTTCGAGCGATGGCACGGTTGCAGTAATAACCTCCAAATAATGTGGCTATGAAAACAGTTAAGATTCTAATTTGTTGCATATCTGTTTTGCTGTGCTTGCCTTATGGTTTTGCGCAGAAAGTACGTATTAAAACCGGCATCGAGGTATTGAAGGCTGAAAACTTCAAATGCTTGGAAGGGAAACGCGTGGGACTTATCACAAATCCCACAGGAGTGGACAATAATCTTAAAAGCGACATAGATATACTGCACGAAGCAAAAAATGTGAACCTTGTTGCACTTTTTGGTCCCGAACATGGTGTGCGCGGAAACGCTCATGCTGGCGAGAGTGTGGGGAGTGATAAAGACGAAATCACGGGATTGCAGGTTTATTCTTTGTTTGGGAAAACGCGCAAAGCCACTCCCGAAATGCTAAAGGATATAGATGTGCTCGTATACGATATACAGGATATCGGAAGCCGCTCGTTCACTTACATAAGTACGATGGGACTTGCCATGGAAGCCGCTGCGGAAAATGGAAAGGAGTTTGTGGTGCTCGACCGTCCCAATCCGCTTGGAGGAAATAGGGTAGAGGGCTGTTTGGTTGAAGATGGTTTTGTTTCGTTTGTAAGTCAGTATAAAATACCTTATATATATGGTTTGACTTGTGGCGAACTTGCCATGATGCTCAACGGAGAACGTATGCTTAAAGACGGGAAACAGTGTAAACTTACTGTGATTAAGATGCGCGGTTGGAAGCGTAAGATGAATTATACTGCTACCGGTTTGCAATGGATACCTTCTTCGCCCCACATTCCGCATGCCGAAACGTCTTATTTCTATCCAATGAGCGGAATTCTTGGAGAGTTTAGTTATATGTCCATAGGTGTGGGCTACACCATTCCCTTTGAAATGTTTGCAGCGCCGTGGATTGATGCCGCTGCCTTTTCTCGTCGTCTCAATGCCTTGAAAGTTCCGGGCGTTGAGTTTCGTCCTATTTACGCCATTCCTTTTTATGCGGCTTTTAAGGGTGAGAATATCGGCGGGGTACAGGTGCATTTTACCGATTATAGTAAAGCGCCGCTCACAGATATCCAATTTCTCGTTATGCAAGAGGCCGCGGCGGCTTATCCAGACCAAAAAGTTTTTCAAGTTGCCGACCCCAAAAGATTTGCAATGTTTGATAATGTGTGCGGAACTTCTAAAATCCGCGAGATGTTCGGAAAAAATTATCGTTGGGACGATGTAAAATCGTATTGGTATAAGGATGTGGAAAGTTTCAAGAAGCTTTCGAAAAAATATTATCTGTACAAATAATAATGAAATGAGAAAAGCAGGCAATAGTAATAGAATTTTGGCGCTTGATATACTGCGCGGAATTACCATAGCCGGAATGATTTTGGTAAACAATCCCGGCTCGTGGGGCTATATATTTACTCCGCTCGACCATGCAGAGTGGTTGGGGCTTACGCCCACCGATTTTGTTTTCCCGTTCTTTATGTTCATAATGGGAATAACCACTTACATATCTTTGCGCAAGTATAACTTCCAGGCGTCTGCCGTGGCGGTGAAAAAGATAGTGGTACGCACGGTGGTAATAATCCTTGTAGGGTCGTTCATCGGCTTTTTCGCGCATTTTTGTTACTATTGGAACAACGCTGATGCGCAACTCGGTTTTGGCGGACAGTTTCTCGAAGCGCTCAACGTGTTTCCCACGCTTAGGTTTACTGGCGTGCTCCATCGCCTTGCCATTTGTTATTGCGTAGTGGCAATTCTTGCTCTTACGGTGAAGCACAAAAGTTTTCCATGGATAATTGCCGGACTGTTTGTGGCGTATTTCATTGTGTTGCAATCCGCCAACGGCTATGCTTATGACGAGACTAACATTTTGTCAATATTCGATCGCGCAATAATTCCCGTTGCCCATTTATATAATGACCATGGCATTGATCCCGAAGGACTTTTGAGCACAATTCCAAGCATTGCCCATGTAATGATAGGCTTTGTTGTGGGACGAATGATGTTTGTTGAAAATAAACAAACGGATATCGAAAAAACAATGTCGGATATTATTTCAACAAAGTCCGATATTATTTCAAAAAGGTCCGATATTGTTCAAACGAAATTTGATATCGTTATGACACGATTGTTTGTCTTTGGAACAGCAATGCTAATCTCCGGATTTTTATTGAGTTATGCCTGCCCCATAAGCAAGAAGATTTGGACACCGACCTTCTCCATGGTAACATGTGGCTTTGCCTGCATGGTTTTGGCACTACTCATATATATAATAGACAAGAAGGGAATAAAGAAATGGAGCGGATTTTTTGCCTCGTTCGGTGCCAACCCTCTTTTTCTCTACATAATGTCCGACGTGTTCGCAATTCTGTTTAGCTGCATCAAGGTTTCGGGAATTAGCATACACGCCCATGTCTACAATATCCTCGTACCGTTGTTTGGCAATACGGGCGGGTCGTGCGTATATGCCATACTGTTTGTGATATTCAACTTCGCCGTTGTGGCTTATCCGCTTTATAAACGCAAAATCTACATTAAAATATAATTCTTGGGAATGAACTTCGAAAAGATAACAGAGCAACCCTCTCTTTACGATAATCTTGAAAAAAAATCAATAGGCGAAATACTTCGGGATATCAATGCCGAAGACCAGAAAGTAGCTCTCGCGGTTGAAAAAACAATTCCGCAAATCGAGAAACTTGTAGAAGGAATAGTTCCGCGCATGCGCAAAGGCGGCAGAATATTTTATATGGGCGCGGGAACGAGCGGACGTCTCGGAGTATTGGACGCTTCGGAACTTCCACCCACTTACGGAGTGCCACCATCGCTTGTGATAGGGTTGATAGCAGGCGGCGATACCGCTTTAAGAAACGCTGTGGAAAATGCAGAAGACGATGCACAAAAAGGATGGGAAGAATTGTGCGCTCACAACGTGAATGAGCACGACGTTGTCATAGGAATTGCCGCTTCAGGAACGACTCCGTATGTAGTAGGAGCGATAACCGAAGCAAGAAAACACGGAATTTTTACCGGAGGTATAACAAGCAATCCCGGAGCACCGCTTGCCCAAGCCGCCGAAGTGGGTATCGAAATGATTGTAGGCCCGGAATATGTTACGGGAAGCTCACGTATGAAATCGGGAACCGGACAAAAAATGATTCTAAACATGATTTCCACTTCGGTAATGATACAACTTGGGCGAGTACGCGGCAACCGAATGGTAAATATGGAAATTACGAATAAGAAATTGCAGGATCGCGGCACAAAAATGATACTTAATGAACTTGGCATCAGTTATGAGCAAGCCAATGCCTTGTTGGCGCTCCACGGTTCGGTGCAAAAAGCAATCGATGCATACAAAAACCAAACAAAATGAGGCTTCGGTTTTTTCTTATAGCAATAATGTTTGTTTCATGTGCTTTTGCGCAAAGCCTTGAACGGGTTTTGCCCGAACGGGTAGGCTTGAGCAGTGCACGACTCGCCTATGCCGATAGCGCAATCCTGAAATCAATCAACGCAGGAGACATTCCTGGCGCAGTGCTTGCCGTTGTGAAAGACGGGAAAATGGCTTATATCAAAGCGTATGGCTATCGCAGCATAATGCCGAGGCGTGAAAAAATGACAACAAACACCATTTTCGACATGGCATCGTGTAGCAAAGCTATGTCAACGGCTATTTGTGCAATGGTATTGGTTGAGCGCGGACAATTAAGGCTTAGTGATGCGGTGGAAAACTTTATTCCGGGGTTCAAAAACTGGACTTCGGCCGACGGAAAGACACATACTACAATCCGCATACGACATCTTATGACTCATACCTCGGGTTTGCCGCCTTATGTATCGGTTGCGGAGGTTCAAAAGCTATATGGCAGCAACAATCCCGACAGTCTTATGAGCTATATTGCTTCGTGGCGCAGAGATTTCGAGCCTGGTACGGATTTTCAGTACTCTTGCCTTAACTATATCACGCTTCAGAATATAATAGAACGGGTTAGCGGATTATCTCTTCGTGAGTTTGCGCGCCGCAATGTATTTTCTGTTTTGGGCATGAACCATACCGATTATATTCCGTGTTTAGAAGACGAGAAAGGTGTTTGGAAAGCGACGTCTCTCCCAGTATGGGCGAAAGATTCTTCGGATTCTTGGCTTGATATCGTAGCACCTACCGAAAAGCAGAAGAACGGGCAGGTTTTGCGCGGAGAAGTTCACGATCCTTTGGCTCGGGTGATGAATTCCGGGGTAAGTGGTAATGCGGGTGTCTTTTCAAATGCCGATGATATAGCTTTGCTTTGCGCTGCATTGATTAATGGGGGAGAACTCAACGGACGTCGCATTCTCGGTAATGCTACTGTGAAACTTATGACCACGGTGCCGCAAGGACTTGAAGCATTCGGAAGAACGCCAGGTTGGGACAATTGTTCCGACTATTCTTCAAATCTTGGCGACCTACTGAGCAAATCTTCCTATGGACACACTGGTTTTACGGGAACTATGATTGATGTTGATCCAGAAAACCGGCTTGCAATAATTCTTCTCACCAATAGCGTTCACCCGGCGGGACATACCAACGTGATAAGGCTTAGGGCTTTGGTGGCAAATGCTGTTGGCGGCGCAATGGTCGACGATGAGCATACGGAGCATTATCTCGATCGCATGGAAGCTTTTGAAAAGGAAACCATTTCTGCCAAAGATATCGTGATGCTTGGAAACAGTCTCACGGAAAACGGCGGAAACTGGGTGGAGAGGCTCGGAAAGAAAAATGTGGTTAATCGTGGAATTATCGGAGACGATGTTCCGGGAATTTGGGAGCGCCTTCATCAGATTTTGCCCTATCACCCTGCAAAAATAGTATTGATGGAGGGAATAAATGACGTGTCTCATCAATTGTCCAACGGCGAAATTGTGCAGTCGATAGCAAATACGATAGACCGTATCCGTAGAGAATCACCCAAAACCCAATTGATATTGCAAAGTGTTCTACCGATAAACGAAGACTTCAAACGTTATAAACGATTGGAAGGGAAAACCGATTCGATACCGGCAATAAACAGCGCGCTTGAAACCATTGCCAAAAACAAGGGCATTGACTTCGTAAACCTGTATCCCTTATTCATAGAAACGGGAAGCAATAAGTTGCGCGAGGAGTTGAGTACTGACGGACTTCATCTCAACGAAAAAGGATATGACATCTGGGTTGCGGAACTAAAAAAGCATTTGTAGACGAGGTGTTATAGGTTATGATATGAATGTTTGCTGGTGCTATAAAAACAATTCGGCTTGTCGTGAAAATAATATCCGACTTTGTTTGAAAAATATCCGACATTATTTAAAAAATATCGGACATTAGAAAAACGATATGCGCACATTGTTTTAAGGTATTCACGAAATGGAACGTAACTTTTAGTATAACAAGGAATTAAACCTAAGTTCAAAGAAAAATATAGAGAAGATGAAAGGCGGATTAAAAATTGCATTTTTGCTGTTTGCCCTTGCTATCATTAAGCCATCGGCTTTTGCGCAAACAGAAGACTTTCGCAGCCAGGCGGGAACGCTTGTGGCAAAAGGTGAATTCAAGAAAGCGGAGAAATATTTGAAAGGTCTTCCCAAAAAGGTGAGACAAGAAAACGTTTATGCCATAGACTCCATAAACCAAATAATATATCGCATACGCAAAGACTTTTCCATCACTCCCGAAGACGGACGTGCGCAGATTGAAAAGCGTATGGGACGTACTTTCAGCAACGAAAAGTTCAATTATTGGAAGCGCAAGAAATATATCGAGGCAGACACTATCGACGGAAAAGAAATGTGGTTTCGCCGTTCGATAGGCAATTTCTTCTTGCTCAACCGTGAGGACTGCAAGGCTGAGAATGATAAAAACAAGAAGTCCACCTACAACTATTATGCGGGCTTCTACAATCAGGCAAAGCAGACTCCGGCAGACGAAAACCATTTGCGCAACCCGCATAAATGGCAACTCACTTTCAATCTCAACGTAAAGGCAAACGCAATCCCCGACGGCGACACTTTGAGGGTATGGTTGCCCTATCCAATGGAGACCACGCGCCAAACAAATGTGAAACTGATAAAATCGTCTGCGCCTGTTACGCTTTCACAAGGCACATTCCACCACACAGCCTACATGGAAGGAGTGGCACACAAGGATATGCCTACAAAGTTTAGCATTACCTATAGTTTTGTCTCTGCCGAACAATCTTTCACACGCGCCGAAATTATGTCGAATCTCAAACCCTACGACACTTCCTCGGCTTTGTATCAAGAATATACGGCAAACGAATTTCCGCATATTATAAAGACCGAAAAACTCAACAAACTTGCTCACGAATTAGTAGGCAACGAAACCAATCCTGTGCTTCAATCTTCGATAATTTACGATTGGATTGCAAGCAATTTCCCATGGGCTGGCGCCCGTGAGTACAGCACGATTCCAAATATTCCCGAATATGTTGTGGAAAACCGCCACGGCGATTGCGGACAAGTAGCCTTGCTCTACATTACCTTGATGCGATGCCTCGGAATACCCGCACGATGGGAAAGTGGTTTCATGTTACACCCCGGAGAAGAGAACTACCACGATTGGGCTGAGACATATTTTGAAGGAACAGGCTGGGTGCCCACCGATGCTTCGTTTGGAAGATCAATGGCAGGCGAACCTTTGAGCGATTATTACAAGACCAGTTTAGATCTTTACCGTTTTGCGGTGAACAAAGGCGTTAATGGTAAATTCTATCCCGAGAAAAAATATATTCGTTCCGAAACTGTGGACAATCAAGCAGGTGAAGTGGAATGGAAAAACGGAAACCTGGAATACAAAGACTGGGATTCTGAACTCAAAGTGGACTCTTGTATCAAAATAAACTTGAATGCTCCCGACAAAGGTTGGGCTTTGACAAAATTGTCGGTAGCTTCGATGCGCACAAGCGGGGAGCATTCTGCCGAAATGGCTACTCAGTCGATTATGGGTACGCCTTTGAAAATTCTTGAACAGGAAGACGGGTGGTATAAAGCCTTGACGCCCGACGGATATTCGTCGTATATTCCCGCAAGTTCCGTGCAGGAACTCGACAGTACAGACCTTGAAACGTGGAAACACGCAAAGCGTTATATTGTTACCGTATATCAAACTAGCCTTGTGGCTCAACCGGGCAGCAATGAGGTTGTTAGTGATCTTGTGCTCAATGATATTTTGGAATACAAGGGTACGAAGGGGAAATATATTCAGCTTGCAACTCCCGATGGTCGCACGGGATTTGTTGCAGAAAGCGAAGTGGAAGAACTGAAAGCGTGGGCAAATCGTCCGTTTTCTACAACCCGGGTGATTGAAACCGCTAAACGCATGATGGGGTCCCCTTATTTTTGGGGCGGAACCTCTACAAAAATGACCGATTGTTCGGGTTTGTCGAAAATAAGTTACCTTTCGAGCGGCGTGATACTACGTCGCGATGCATGGCAACAGGCTTTGACGGGCGAGAAAATCGATGCAAAAGATTACAAAACCGCGCAAGCCGGTGATTTGTTCTTTTTCGGCACAATCTCAGGGCGTGTAACCCATGTGGCAATCTCTCTCGGCGGCGCAAGATACATTCATTGTAGTGGTAGAGTAAAGATAAATAGTGCAGACCCTAAGGCAAAGGACTATTTGTCAACTCCATTTTTGTCGATAAGTCGCATAAACGGGAAAATAGGCACTGACGGAATTGTGGCAGTTAAAGATCACCCTTGGTATTTCTGAAATAATTTTTTTAGGGGTATAAATCTCCGCAAAAAAAATGGTTCGGAAATGGCGTAGATTGGGTATAGAAACAAAGTAACTTATAAACGGCAAAACGAGAACCGTTGTGATTTAAATTCCAAGGCATATAATTTCAATTAGATGCCTTGGAATTTTTGCGAGAACCAATGTGGTTTTTTTCGATGGCTGATATGCGTCCTCAAAAGTGGGGTAGAGAACTATGGAAAAGGGGCGTTGTAGGGGCAAAAACAGTTGGAAAATTATTTTCAATGGTGTCAAATTTTACAAGTAGGCATTTTGTATAGTTTTTTTTGTATTTTTGTTCCCATATTTCTTCGTGGCAGATAAAAAAGATATGCTGTAAAAATAAATGTATGAGAGCATTATATGTTTTGATGCTGACGATAGTCGTTGCAAGTTGCAGTAGTACGGGCAACAAACCGAACCAAACCAACGGGAAATCATTGGGCGACTCCGTAAAAAGCACCGATAGTTACAATAAACAAGATAGCACAGACCAAGCGGCGCGCAAAGCGTTGCAGACGATTTATGCCGATGTCTTCAAATGGTATGCGAAGGCTGAAAAGGATATCTCCGTCCTAAAAAATATGCCGGATTTTGACGCAAAATACATGTCGGCAGAATACAAAGAGCTAAAACGAAAGACCAAAACCTTTGATGACAAACATGCAACCCAAGGCGAAGTTGGTTGCTTTGATTATGACCATTGGATTTGCGGTCAGGATTTTCAGAATTTGTCGATGAAAATCGTAAAGATGGTTGTAGATTCTGGAAAATGCTCTGCCGATATTGAAATTACAAATTGCGGTACTAAAAATAGTGTTACTGTTGATTTGGTTTGGGAGAACGGCGAATGGAAAATCGATGATTTCTATATTTCAGACATATCCGAAAAAACACGTATGAAGCAATATATCGCCGAAGATAGTAAGGTAAAAATTCAAGCCTCGCTTGATTGGGCAGACTGCACGCTGTGGTATGAGGGGAACGCACGTCTGAAAAATATAAACCGTGAACTTCCCGACGTTTTCTACTTGTTGCCCACGTGTGTGGCGGCATGGAACGACAATGCGGGAGTTACTCACTATAATGCCGAACCTAAAAATCCCGAACACCGCAAGGCGTGGCAACTTTCTGCAGAATTGGCTGATACGATATTCGCTACTCGTGCAAATCTTTTCCTTCCTTATTACCGCCAAGCCACATTTGGAGGATTAGAAGGCGAGTCTTCTAAAAAATATAGCAGGATAGCTTTGCGAGATGTTTGTGATGCTTTTGATTATTATATGAATCATTACAACCATGGGCGTCGCTTTATACTCGCTGGCTATAGTCAGGGCGGTTTGCTGGTTAAAGAACTCCTGAAACACATAGACGACAAAACTTATAGCCGTATGATTGCAGCTTATGTAGTGGGCTATGGCGTTACTCCCGAAGATACGGCAACCCAGGCGGGACATCGCATGTCGCATGTGAGATTGGCGCAAGATTCTACCTCGTGTGGAGTTACAATTAACTTCAATAGCGTTACTTCTATAAGCGCTATAAGTAGTTTGTTGTGCGACAAAAATATCGGTTGTATCAATCCTGTTTCGTGGACAACCACTTCCACTCCGGCAATATTGCTCGGCGCCGGCAAGGAGTCGGGCGCAGATGATACGCGGTTCCCTTATGCCACGGCAGTATTGGCAAACCACGCCAATACACCGGTTACGGTTAGCGTAGATACGCATAATCATGTTCTGATGGTAAGTGGCGTTTCTCCGGAGCGGTATTTCTTGCCTGCATTACAGAATTATTTTCCCGTAGGAAACCTTCACTTGCAGGAGTTGTTCTTTTATGGCGACTGCCTAAGGCGAAACGTGTTGCTACGCAGCGGACTTTGAAAAAACAATAGGTTTATAAAATAAATAATGAACGTTCTAAGAAAAATATCGCGCTTTTTCAGTAAGTACATGGCGCTTATCGTTATAGCTATGGCAGTATTGGCTTTATTAATGCCCAATGCCGTAAGTTCTATATTAAAGACCAGTTACATCAACACGCTTCTCGGCATTGTGATGTTTGGCATGGGATTGACTTTGAAGCCGCAGGATTTCCGAGTAGTGTTTAGCCACCCGAAAGATGTGCTTATTGGTACGGTAGCACAGTTTACAATAATGCCGTTGCTTGCTTATGTGTTGTCGAAATCGTTTGGACTTTCGCCGGAACTCACAGTGGGAGTAATTCTTGTGGGAACTTGTCCCGGGGGAACGTCTTCAAATGTTATGACTTACCTTTCCAAGGGCGATGTGGCCCTGTCGGTAGGAATAACATCGGTTTCTACGGTGTTGGCTCCTGTAATGACACCTTTACTAACCTATGTTTACGCCGGGCAAACGGTTGACGTTAATATGTTGTCGATGTTTCTTTCAATCATACAAGTTGTGATTTTGCCAATAGTGTTAGGATTTGTAATCAATCACTTCTTTGCTCATTTTGCAGAGCGTGCCGTTGATGTTTTGCCGCTTGTGTCTACGCTGGCAATTGTTGCCATTGTCGGTGCGGTGGTTAGTGTAAATGCGGCGCGGCTTGTAAGTTGTGGCTTCCTTATATTTGGAATTGTTGTTTTGCACAATGTTTTGGGCTATGTCTTAGGATATGGCGCCGGTAAGCTGATGAAGATGAACGTTACCAAATGTCGTGCCGTATCTATAGAGGTTGGTATGCAAAATTCCGGACTTGCAACGTCATTGGCTACGGTTCATTTTGCACAATATCCGTTGGCAGCCATACCAGGTGCGGTGTTTAGCGTGTGGCATAACGTTTCGGGAGCTATTCTTGCCAATATATTTCTCCATCAGTCTGAACGTAAAGAAAAGAAACAGTAAAACAAAAATATTATGAACGGAATTAAATGCATAATAAGAGTTGCCTTGATGGTGATGACTATTATTGCTTTGCCTTGTTGCTGCAAAGGCGGAACTGAAAAGCAGAAAAAGAACGACACAACCACTATCAACGGTCATCGCTTTGTGGATCTTCAATTGCCGAGCGGATTGTTGTGGGCTGAGACTAATGTTGGAGCGAAAGCAATCACTGATTATGGGGCTTATTACGCTTGGGGAGAAACTGAAACCAAAGATAATTGTTCGCAAGCCACTTATCGTTACGGCACTTCCTTTGATAAAATGACCAAGTACAATGAAAATGACGGCAAGGTGCTACTCGATTCGATAGATGATGCTGCAAGTGTGAATTGGGGCGCGGGTTGCAGAATGCCTACAAGCGAAGAGTTTCACGAACTTGCCGATACCGTTAATTGTACATGGACTTGGGTGAAGAAAATAGTTGCTCCCAACGACACGGTGTCGGGTTATGAGGTGAAGAGTGTGCGCAACGGAAAAACAATATTCCTTCCCGCAGCGGGAGTGCGCAATGAAAAAGAAATAGTAATGCGTGGAGAAGACGCTGTGTATTGGACAAGTTCTATTGGAAACGATGCAAAAGGCAATGCAACCTGTCTTTCGTTTTATTTCGCCAATTACAGTTGGTACAACAACGCACGTTATATTGGCGCTTCGATAAGGGCGGTGGCTGATAGCTATGCCAAGACCGGGCAAACCAAATGAAGGAAAGAATAGAAAAAACAATATAAAAATAGCAATATGAAAAGTTTAAAATTGGCGTTTTTGCTTTTTGTCTTTATCTCGTTTGCTACTACGGGGTGCAAACAATCAACGCCGAAGCAGGAGTCTGATTCAATCTCTTCCGATACAATTGTTTTCGAGGCGAGACCTTTGGCAGTTGATAGTATTAAGTATAGTGAAGAAACAAGCGATTCTACTATCGAGAGTTTCGTTTGTGTTGATTTCCCTTTGGGGGACGATAGTCTTGCTCTTGCCGTGAAAAAATTTATAGGCAGCGAATTGGCAAAACTTTATATACCGCAAAAAAGCGGAGAGGATAAGTATGAACGTAAATACCCGGTATACAAAGGAAGTGTGCTCAAAGGGCAGCAGATGGTGAACTATTACGGAAAGGGTACGTTGCAATTTTTTGCCGAGTCTCAAAAGGATATGATGGAGTTCTTGGAACAAGATGGGGAGGACAAACCTCATTACCTAGAGAAGATTAATATTCGCAAGGCAGAGGATACTCCTTACTATGTTACTTATTCTGTTACGGACGAAAGTTACGAAGGCGGTGCTCATGGTTCATATTCTTTTTATTATGTGAATATAAGCAAGCGCACCAACAAGCCTGTTTATCAAATGGTCGACTCTACGCGCGTTCGAGACCTGCAACCGCTTCTACGAAAAGGGGCGATTTGGTATTTCAAACAGTGTGGTGAAACCAAGATAACTGATGCTACACTAAAAAACTACCTTCAGTTGCCCGACAACGGGCTTATTCCATTGCCGGAACATACTCCTTGGTTGAAAAACGATAGTCTTAATTTTGTGTATCAGCAATATGAAATAGCTTCATACGCCGCAGGACCAGTCAGTTTCAATATTGCTTACAAAGATATCGAACCTTATCTCACAAAGGAGGCTAAGGTTTTGAAAAAGTAAGTTGTTTAGATTGTTCGTAAAAGTGTGTGTGTTAAAAGATAACACATGTGTAAACATCGCGGTCAATTATCGGTTTTCCGACGTCGGATATAATTTAAAATCCAAGGCATCTAGTTTAAACTAGATGCCTTGGATTTTTTTACGACAACCGATGTGGTTTTTGAGGCTTCCTATCAGGCTGCTTTTCTATCGTAAAAGAATGCGATTTTGCTATATGGAATCCCTAAGATTTACGATTTCGGATTTGCCATGAGTGAACCTGTTGCGGCGGGATTGCTTGGGCGAAAAAGGCGAAACCGAAATGTCGTCGCTGATTGTGGTTACCGCCTTGCCGCCGCGGTATTTTGCCCATCTCACCATGATTTGTTCTACGTAATTATAGGTTTCACTGCCTATCATGTAGCCATATTTTACAACCGGGTCGTTATAATATTGTGCTTTGTCGAGATTTCGAATGTAGAAACTCACATCGTTGTAGCTCGTAGGTGATTTCCCGTATTTTTTTGCAAGGTTCATTGCGTCGCGAATATGGCGCGGCCCTCCATTATATGCGGCAAGAGTGAAACGAATCTTGTCGATGCGGTTGCGAACATCGCTGAAACTTGCTTGCAGTTGGCGGAGGTAGCGACACCCTGCGTCGATGTTTTCCTTAGGGTCGTAAATGTCGTTGATGCCAAGGCTTTTTGCTGTAGAGGGAATAATTTGCATCAGTCCTTTAGCCCCAGCCCATGAAACGGCATCGGGATCAAATCCCGATTCCTGGTAACATTGAGCCGCAATAAGCCGCCAGTCCCAACCCATGTGGCGGCTGCCGCGAATGAATTCCGCATCATATTGCGAAATTATTCCCTTGCTGCGCGAAACATATGGGGCTCTTACATGGCGTTTTACCGAAACCGTACCGAAATGTTTGCTCTCCTCGTTGATAATCTCGGTTTCCATGCCGGACTTATACCATGAATTTAGGGCTTCTTCCAAATCTGGTTGGTCGTTTCTCACACACCAGCCCATCAAAGTCTTATCCTTTCCGTTACGCATGCCGCAAATTTGCAACTTGTGAGCGTTGGCAGTATCTTTAGGTAGGGGATAGATAATAATGTCAGCCTCACCCGACGAAAGCATCTTGATCATTGTCGCTGTATCGCCTACCGCTTCGATTCTTACTCCCATGCCTTCGTTTTTTGCAAAGTGGGCGAGCATTTCAAACGCTGTGCCAGTTTCCCTGCCATGGTATTCGTAATAAGTATTGCGCCCATACATCGTAACAGCAATGATTTCCCCCGATTCTTCTATATCGGCAAGATCGCAGTGTGCAGTTTGTTTCTGCTCAGCGGCAGTAGGCGTCTGTTTGTTGGCATCTTTACTCCCGCAAGAAACGGCAGCAAACGCAAAAAGAATGTATATGATGTTATATCGCAGCACTTTGAACGGCTTTTTACGCCTGCAAATTTAGTATATTTGAAGTTTATGGCACTCGTAATGCGGGAAAAGGCAAAAAATATCGCCGATGAACACAAAAAACAATTGATAATGTGAACAATGTGAAAGAAAATGCCTAACTTTGCGCCCGCATTAAGCCATGCGAGATGCAAAACATAATGTCTAACATGTTTAATTAATTATCAAACAATTCAAATGGAAGAAATCAAAAACACTCCGCTGGAAAACTTCGACTGGGAAGCCTTTGAGAAAGGTACTATCGAAACAGCCGCTCAGAAAGAAAGCGAAGAAAAAGCCTACGACCAAACGCTCAACAAGGTAAGCGAGCACGAAGTTGTAGAAGGCAAAATCATAGCTCTCGACAAACGTCAAGCTATTGTGGACATAAGCTACAAAAGCGACGGCGTAATTCCTATCAGTGATTTTCGTTACAATCCCGACGTGAAAGTTGGTGATGTTGTTGAAGTTTACATCGAAAGTTTGGAGGATAAGAAAGGTCAGCTCCTTCTTTCCCACAAAAAAGCACGCGCACTCAAAGCATGGGATCGCGTTAACCAAGCTCTCGAAGACAAGGAGGTTATACAAGGTTATATTAAGAGTCGTACAAAAGGCGGCATGATTGTTGACGTATTCGGCATCGAAGCATTCTTGCCCGGCTCGCAGATTGACGTTAAGCCTATTCGCGATTACGATGTGTTCGTTGGCAAAACAATGGAATTCCAGGTTGTGAAAATCAATCAGGAATATCGTAACGTTATTGTTTCACACAAGGCTCTTATCGAGGCAGAACTCGAAGCTCAGAAGAAAGAAATTATCAGCAAACTCCAGAAAGGCCAGGTACTCGAAGGTATTGTTAAGAACATTACAACCTACGGCGTATTTATCGACCTTGGTGGTGTTGACGGACTTATTCATATCACCGACCTTTCTTGGGGACGTGTTAACGATCCGCACGACTTCGTTGAAATTGGTCAGAAACTCAATGTCGTTATCCTTGACTTTGACGATGAGAAGAAGCGTATCGCTCTCGGCTTGAAGCAACTTACTCCGCATCCATGGGATTCTCTTGATGCAAATCTTAAGGTTGGCGATCACGTTAAGGGTAAAGTTATCGTTATCGCAGACTACGGCGCATTTGTAGAGATTGCTCCGGGTGTAGAAGGTCTTATTCACGTGAGCGAAATGAGCTGGAGTCAACACCTTCGCTCAGCACAGGATTTCCTTAAGGTAGGCGATGAAGTTGAAGCTGTAATTCTTTCGCTTAACCGCGAAGAGCGTAAAATGTCTCTCGGTTTGAAGCAACTCAAGGAAGATCCTTGGAAAGATATTGAAACCAAATATCCTGTTGGAAGCAAACATACTGCAAAAGTTCGCAACTTTACAAACTTCGGCGTGTTTGTTGAACTCGAAGAAGGTATCGACGGTCTTATCCACATTTCCGACCTTTCTTGGACAAAGAAGATCAAACACCCGTCAGAGTTCACTCAGATTGGTGCAGACATCGAAGTTAGCGTTCTCGAAATCGACAAGGAAAATCGTCGTTTGAGCCTTGGCCACAAACAACTCGAAGACAATCCTTGGGACGTATTTGAAACAGTATTCACAGTAGGTTCTGTTCACGAGGGTACTATTGTAAACCTTATGGACAAGGGTGCTACCGTTCAGCTTGAGTATGGTGTTGAAGGTTTCGTAACTCCTAAACATCTTACTAAGGAAGATGGTTCTAAGGCAAAACTTAACGAGAAACTTCCGTTCAAGGTTATTGAATTCAACAAGGACAGCCATCGTATTATTCTCTCTCACAGCCGTACATTCGAAGAGAATGCACACGAAGAGAAGCATAACACGAGCAAGGCTCCCAAGAAAGATGATGGAGTACAGATAAAGAATCAGGCTGCTGCCAACTCTCTTGGTGATATCGACGCTTTGGCTGAGTTGAAAGCTAAGATGGAAAAAGGAGAGTAATCTGTAACATTTTTCCAGAATAAATAAAAGAAGGGAATGTCCTTTGGGGCGTTCCTTTCTTTTTTTTGTTTGTGATTTTATCCTACGTTATGAAAACGCAATACGGATATCTGGCTATTATGTAGCTGTACTGTTTGTCGATATTGGGCGATAGTCTGTTGATACTCCTTTGAGCAACAATTTATGCTCAAAGGAAAATAGTTTTTCAAGGCATGAGTTTGTGCAACTGGTGGCATGAGTTTTGAAAATCAACCGACGAGTTGGGAAAGAGACCATTGTGTTCGGCAAAATTACCAATGGACTTTTTTCGTCGAACTCACGTTAGCTTAGGTCTTCCTCGTTTTTTATTTATAATAACCGATGGAAATTTAAGGTGGAGTAGGGGAATACAAAAAATCGCAGGGCGTTTTGCCGCTCTGCGATTTTGTTTGTCGGGTAATCCCGTTTGGAATTACAAGTTTCTAATCCAAATGTTTCTGAAACTTATTGGTTGGCTCTTATCGCCGTGGGATTGCAAAAGGATAGGACCTGCTCCGTGTTTCACGGTGCGCGGCAATCCGATAAATTCGGTAGTTCCAAGAATTTCGGTGTTGTTTTGCAGAATAACGCCGTTTTGTATCACCGTTACACGGGGACGTGAACGATATGTGCCGTCTTCTTTAAACACCGGTGCGGTGTAAATAATGTCGTAAACGTTCCATTCGCCCGGTTTACGCATAGCGTTTGCGAGCGGTGCGCTTTGCTTGTAAATACTACCAGCCATTCCGTTGACGTAGGTCTTGTTGTTGTAGTTGTCAAGCACTTGTATTTCATACATGCCTTGTAGATAGATGCCGCTGTTGCCTCTCAATTGGTCGGAACCCTCAATGTCTTTGGGCACGCACCATTCTATATGCAATTGAAAATCGTTGAATTTGTCCTTTGTTTGGATATCGCCTTTGCTCTTATCCACCGTGATTACGCCGTTTTTAACTTTCCATTCAGCAGGACCGCCATTAGGGCTTTCCCATTTGGAGAGGTCTTTCCCGTCGAAGAGAACGATTGCGTCGGAAGGGGCTGTAAAACCTCCACCTTTGATTTCTGTTCCCGGAGTTACAACAGGAGGTTCGGGAGTGTACCATTCTGTCATTTCATGGGTCATCTTGTTTTGCGCACCGGCAGTTGCTGCCGAGAAAACAACGAGACTCGCAATAAAAATGTTTTTACAGTTCATGTTTATATAGTTATTTTTTTCTGTAGGTCTTCTTTACAAACGGTGCTGCGTTAAGATAATCTGCACTTTCCTTAGCTTCTTCCATCACGGGGTGGCTATAACGTTCGATTTCTACTACTTGATATTCCAATCCTGCGAGGGCTGCATTTTTGAATATCACATCGAAGCCCATTCCTCCGCTACCGCCAACTTCGTTCTCGTCTTTAACGTGGAAAAGTTTGAAACGACCGGGATATTTCTTGAAATAGTCGATGGGATAATTGCCCGAACGTACGCACCAGTAAAGATCGAGTTGGAAGAAAACGTATTTGGGATCAGTGTTTTGCAGCATGTAGTCGTATGCTTTCTGCCCTTCTACATCTACAAATTCGTGCTTGTGGTTGTGATAGCCGAACTTAATGCCTTGGGCAGCACATTTTTTGCCCACTGCATTATAGTAGTCGCAGTAAACTTTGAGCTGTTTCAATGTTTGGGGAATTTCCATCCATGGCATCACAATGTATGAAACTCCTGCCTTTTTGTGGTCGGCAATAGTCTTGTCCCACCATGCCAGCGACTGTGAGAAATCGCCCGAGTTGAGTTCCTCGTTTGAAAGGGCTTTTACAATGTGAGCCGAGAGCGACTCCATGCCAGCCTCTTCTACGGCTTGTTTATATTCTTCGGGAGTGAAACCATAGATTTCGCCTTTTCCTTGATCATAACTTGCAGTTTCAACAGCCGTATAGCCCATGTTGGAAAGATCGTTGAGCAGTTTTTTGAATTCTGCTTTGTCGCCATGTATAAGTTCGCGCACAGAGTAGAGCTGCAAACCAATCTGCTTTTTGTGTTTCCCGTTTTGAGCAGCCTGCATTCCCATCGGAAGTAATAGAAGTGCAGCAAACAGGGTTACTAAAATCTTCTTCATTTCTATAATATATTTATCGTTTTTACAATGTCCGATGTTTTTTAAAAAAGGTCTGATATTATTTGAAAAATACCTGACATTGTTTTTATAATATCCTATATAGTTTTTGTGATAGTTTTTGTGATACTTGTTTGGGTATAAAAAATACCGCCGCCGGCATTGAAACCGTACGGCGGCATTATATAGGGACCTAAAAAAGTTACTTCAAAATTTTCACTTTTATGTTGCGATACCAAACATCGTCTCCATGATCCTGGAATGCAATGTAACCTTCGTGGTTATCACCGCCCATGTTGAGGAGAAGTTGGTAAGCAATTGGGAAGTCGCCGTCAGCTTTGAACTTGCTGTTGTCGAGCATCTCCTTCCATTTCGGAGTCCAAAGGTGATATTCTACAACATTCTTGCCGTTCTGACCGTGAATAACAGTTCCTTCGTAAACCATGATCTTACCTGTGTTCCATTCGCCATAAGGTTTAGCGTTTTGAGGCTTGGCAGGAATCATATCATATAGGGAAGCAGACTGACGATTGCCGTCAACGCCGAGCTGTGCATCGGGGTGATTGCCATTGTCGAGTATCTGGTATTCCGAAGCCGACTGCCAAATAGGAAGGTATTCGTCCTTGCCATTGTTTTTGGTTGTAACTTCTTGCGCAAGATAAAGCACACCCGAATTAGCTCCCTTGGAAACTTTGTATTCAAAGGTAAGTTCGAAATTCTTGAACTTGTGTGCAAAGAGAAGGTCGCCGCCGTTTACGCCGCCGCCTTCGCCGTTGCCAGAACCTTTAAGATGGATTGCACCTTCGTCAACGTTCCAATCAGAACCGGCTTTGTCTTTGCCATAGCAACGCCAACCGTCGAGAGTTTTGCCATCGAAGATTGTGATGTAGCCGTCCTTGTCAACCGGAAGTTTGCTGATATCGATCTGAGGTTTCTCTACAACAGTGTAGTTAACGTCATCGGCAACAGCACTATCCTTCTGGGCTGCACAAGTACAACCGGAGCAACTACAATTGCAATCACATTTTTTGTTACCGCAGGAAACAAGCATAAGAGCACATGCTGCTACGGTTAATATAGTTTGTTTCATAATTGTGTCGTTAAATTGATTATTTCAAAATCTTTACTTTGATGTTCTTGAACCATACATCATCGCCGTGGTCCTGGAAACCAATGAATCCTTCGTGGAGGTCGCCACCGGCATTATTGAATGCGTGGAATGCAGCAGGCCATGCAGCTTCGCTGAACTTACTTGTTTGGAGAAGTTTTGTCCATTCGGGAGTCCAAAGTTTGTATTCCACAACCTTTACACCGTTCTGGAAATGGGTAACAGTACCATTGTCAACACGGATAACAGTGTTGTTCCATTCTCCGAAAGGCTTTTGGTTTTGAGGATTTGCGGGAATAAGGTCATAGAGAGAACTTGACTTACGATTGCCGTCTTTGCCCAATTTTGCATCGGGGTGGTTTTCGTTGTCAAGCACTTGGCTTTCAAGACCAGAAACAACAATCGATTCTACATCGCCATTCTGGTTGGTGAGTTCCTGTGCAAGGTAGAAAATACCAGAGTTACCAGCTTTGCAAACCTTCCAATCGATTGAAACTTCGAAATTCTTGAATTTGTGAGCGAAGATAATGTCGCCACCTTCCTTGTTCTTGCGCTTTTCTTCGGGAGTTTGGTTGCCCATGAAATGAATAGCGCCGTCTTCAACTACCCAACGAGAAGGAACATAGTTCTTGGCATATCCTCTCCAGCCTTTCATTGTCTGACCGTCAAAGATGCTGATGTAACCTTTGCTATCAATGGGAAAATCAAATTTGTCCCATTCTTCAGGGCCTTGGAAACCCTGAGAACAACAAATAGTAACGACACCTTTTTGAGAGCCTGTCTTTGCTTTTGTCTTCGGTGTGCCGGCACTTACATTAATTGCCATTGCCAAGCACAACGCACTAAATAATATCTTTTTCATTATGAAATTTCTTTTATTGTAATTACAATGTGGGGAGCTCAGGTAGTGTCCAACCCTCTCTGTAAACGGGCTTGATAAGACTCTGAGCGTATTCGTTAGCATTAACAGGCTCGCTGTATTTGCGGTCGAATGTCGGGTGTCCGTCGTGGATTTGGAATTTGTCCTCGATGATGCTGCGAATTTGAGCGTTTGCAGGAATGTTGGTGAACTTCATGTTCTTGCCATCCCACTTGAGCCACTGGTGCAACTCTTGCAAACGAACAGCTACGCAACCAATAACAACCATTTCGTTCAACGGTCCTGATACGCTGAAGTCTGAAGCACTCGGTACACGATTTTCTGCGCTTTCTTTGCAAGCACGAATCCAGTCTTGTTGGTGATTGTCGTTCTTTACGATACGTTGCAATTCGGGAACTTTGGGATTGCGACCTGATACCAAGAAAGGATTGGAGCCATATGTACCAACAACCATGGTATCTTTCGTTCCATAATAAACGGTTACGCCATTGGGATCGAATTGCTTGCCTTCGGGCATATCGAAAGGAAGTTCGGGGGTAATACCACCATCGTACCAATTGAGAACAACTGGAGGACAACCCATCTTCTTCATGTTGTCGCGAGCGGGGAAGTGGTATGTAATCTTCTCAGCAGAAGGACACGAATCTGTCATCAACATAGTAGAACTACCAATGATTTCGTCAGGATATCCAAGGTTCAACCCCATTGATGCTACTTGAAGAATGTGGTTTGCCATGTCGCCGAGTGCACCGCTTCCGAAGTCCCACCAGCCGCGGAAGTTCCACGGAGTGTAGATAGAGTTGTAGTCGCGATATTTTGCCGGACCGATGAATACGTCCCAATCCAAAGTGTCGGGAATAGACATCTTTTCTTTAGGAGTAGCAATACCTTGCGGCCAAATAGGACGGTTTGTGAAAGAGTCTACACGAGTTACTTCACCAATTTCACCATTCCACAACCAATTAATAGCTTGGCGAGTTCCAGAACTGGAAGCTCCTTGGTTACCCATCTGGGTAGCAACTTTATATTTCTTTGCAAGCATTGTGAGCAAACGAGACTCATATACATATAGAGTCATAGGTTTCTCAACATATACGTGCTTGCCAGCCATTATAGCGTTTGCAGCGATGATAGCGTGGGTATGGTCGGCTGTCGCAACCATAACTGCGTCTGCACTTTTCAGCATCTCGTCATACATCTTGCGCCAATCCTTGTAGCGTTTTGCCTTAGGATATTTGTCGAAAATGTGCTTTGCGTAGTTCCAGTCTACATCGGCAAGTCCGATAATGTTTTCTGTTTCCATCTCTGCCAAGTCAGCAGCACCACGACCGCCGACACCAACGCCGAGAATGTTAAGTTTATCACTTGGGGATTTATGCCCATAAGTTTTGCCAAGTACAGAACTCGGCACAATGCTCGGGGCAATAATCATGCCCGCCATAGCTGCACTTCCTTTTTTAAGGAAATCGCGTCTTGAAATTTTAGCCATAACTTTTTAGGTTAGTTTGTTTTTTAGGTTATTTATTGTTGCTTTGTATTTGGTTTTGTTCAGAATTCACGTCGATGAAGCAGTCCGTAACCGTCTTTTAAGTTTCTGCGATGCTCGTGTATTTCTTCGAGAGTTTCAAGATCTCCAATAGAAGGTAGTTCGTGCTTTTTGCTGTCTTCAAAGAATTTCCAAGCATATTCGGAAGCGATAGCCGAATCACGTAGAGTAGGAAGTTGTGAGTCTAGTTTACCATCATCAATACTCTTTGCAAAACGGTTGCACATTACATCGATGTTTTTGCCTCCAAAAGGAAGACGGGTAACAATAGTGTTGTTTATTCCGTGAAGGTCTACTACTGCTGTTTTGAAATCGTGCGTCATGCGTACAATTCCCTTTGTTCCTATAAGATCTACGTAGGATAAATGGGTCTGTTCTTTTGACAATTGTCCATACACAAATCCTTGAGTTATGTCGAATGCAATGCCATTTTCAAAAGTTCCGTGGCATTGCACCCACCATGGATCTTTGTAATTCCACATTCTTACGCCTTGGGAATGCCATGTCTTATATTCTGATTCTGCATACCAACGTGCGATATCAACATAGTGCATGCCGCAATCGTGAAAGGCAGGACCTTCGTATTCGTGTCCTTCGCCCGGAGCAAGTCCTGGAGTCATGTGGCAAACGCGAATTATAGCAAGTTCACCCAATTCTCCTTCGTTGATATACTGTTTCATTTTACTATGATACCATGAATTTCGAAGATAAAGGTTTACTGTCGCGAGTTTGTCGGAACTTTCAACGGCTTTCACCGATTCCCATTCTCTTTCTAAAGTATCTCCGATAGGTTTTTCAGAAATTATGTGTTTGCCATATTCTACGGCTTTAAGAATCTGATTATGGCGTAAATTTGCGAGAGTGCAAAGAGCTACGGTGTCAACGCTTTCGTCTTCAAAGATTTCTTGTTCGTTTGCAACTACTTTAGAATTGGGCGACAATTGTTTGGCATAGTTGCGTGCGTTTTCGTCTACATCACAAATGTAGGCCACTTTCCAATCGGGGCAAGATTGCAAATAATGTAGATATTTTGCTCCCATGCGACCAAATCCGATCAGACCTATTTTCTTTTCTGAATTCATATTATTCGTTAGTATCTTTCTATTGTCCTTTTTCAGCTTGCAGTTTATCAAGTGTAAAAGTACTTATTTGTTTTTATATATAGTGTGTTGGTTCCGCCTTAATTGCATCTTTTCTTTTGATTTTAAAATGTTTTTTGATTTTTGTCGCTTGTAATGATGCTAAAATCTTGTTTTTGCGCAATGTTTTTAACGATTTGATTAATCGTCATCTTCTTTTGGGGCGGGTTTCACGAGCAAGGCACTGAATTCCCATAAGATGTAAATAGGAAGGAATACGGCCATGAGCGTGAACGGGTCGGAAGAAGGTGTTATCACTGCGGCAACAATAAGCAGAACAACAATTGCGTGTCGACGATATTTCTTGAAGAAAGCACGATTGAGTATTCCTATTTTAGAGAGTAGGGCAGAAACTAACGGGAGTTCAAAGATTATTCCCATCATAAACACGAGCATAAGAAAGTTGTTCATGTATGAATCGAGGGACAGTTGATTAGTAATCTCTGGACTTATTTGGTAGGTGTATAGGAAACGGAGTGTAAGCGGGAATACAAGGGCGTACCCCACGAAGCAACCGAGAAAAAACATTACTGTGCCGAAAATGAATGCCTTTTCGGTGCGTCGCCTTTCGTTCTTGTAGAGTGCCGGACATACAAAACGCCAAATTTCAAAGACTATGTAGGGAAATGCCACGAGGAGTGCGAACCAAAATGACAACGAAACTTGCAGAAAAAACTGCGAGGGAAGTTTTATGTTTATAATGTTTACGTTGAATTGTTCGGTGAAATTGTCGGGCGCTAGTGGAACGATAGAACTTAGTTTCGCAAGATAGCGATAAAGAAAGAAGTCGTTGCGACAAGGTGCCATTATCACGTGGTCAAAAAGCCATGGAATAAAGCCAAAGCCGCCTACCACCAAAATGGCGATAGCTATAAACGATCTTATAAGCATCCATCTTAACGCCTCAAGATGATCCCAAAACGTCATTTCCTGAAGTTGGGTGTTTTGCTCCATTTCTTTTTTAGTCTTCTTTTGGTTGGTTGTTGTCGGTGTCGTCTTTTTTCTCGTCGTCGATTTGCACATCTTTCTTGATTTCTTCTTCCACGCCGTTCATGCCGCGTTTAAAATCGCGTATGCCTTTGCCTACGCCGTGCATCAGTTCGGGAAGTTTTTTTCCTCCAAAGAGGAATAGTATTACGATGGCAATTATAATTACTTCGGGCATTCCTAAGTTCATAGTGGTATGATTGTTTTGGGGTTGTTTATAAATCACGCGCATTGGCGCGTGGGTTCTCAAAACATGCGCCCCACCTTTTTTGTAGAAGGTGAAGCGCATGTCTGTATTGGTTGTAACAGCGATAATTAGTTGTTGCGGAGCAACCAAGCGTCTGCGTAAGTTCCGCGTAGCTTGTTGCGTGAAGAAACTGCAGAGCTAAGATCGTCGTAAGTGGTTGCTATCACGCGATAGAACTTGCGTTGCGGATTGAGAGCAATCTGTGCGTCGTAGCCTTGGTTCTTGAGTTTTTGTTGCAAACCCTGTGCGTTTGCTTTTAGTGAGAAGCTGCCGCAAACCACGCTGTATTTCTTCAGTCCTGCACCATCGATAAGTGTAAGGTTTTCCGATCTTACATTTGCGTTCTCGGTCGATGTTGTCGGCGCTGTGGTTACAGTTGTTGCGGGCTGCGTGGGTTGCACTGCCACAGTGGTTTGTTGTTGTGGTTGCTGCTGTTCTACGGTTTGCTGTTGCTTAGCTTTTTCGTATGCTTTTTTATATGCAGATTCTTGTGATTTGCAAGAGGTGAATGCTACTGCGGTGCACAAACTCAATGCTATGGCTACATACTTTTTCATGATTGGTTAATTGAATGCTTGTTTATTTGTAAGTTAATTAGTTCGCTTTGCTGCAAGCTGGCTTTGTTGTTTTGTCAAACTTGCGTTACAAAGTTACGATTTTTATTTGACATGCAGTTGCTTTGATACTAAAGAATATTAAAAGTGTGGCTATTTGTGGTTTTTTGCAATAATTGTGGGCTGCGACGCGGGCGTTTTCGCGAAAAAAGGTTACTTTTGAAATCGAATAGAAACCATAATATTTTTACAGACATGAAAGGTTTAAGCATTTTGGCAGCTTTTTTGGGCGGCGCCGCAGTAGGTGCTGCGTGTGGTATCCTTTTTGCTCCCGAGAAGGGCGAAGATACTCGTGAAAGAATCATCGAAGCGTTGCACAAACGCGGCATACGTCTCGACCGTAAACAGATGAACGACCTCGTTGACGATATTGCCGACGAACTTAAAGCGGCAGACAACGACTAATCTGCTTTTTGTATTGAATAAGTCTTTGTAATGTTCTCTACCAATCGCAATCTTAAAACTCTCGAGGAGCTTGCGGCGGAATTAAAGCGCTACTTTGAGCTCCAGAAAGACTTTGTGAAATTAGAGTTCGTTTCAAAACTCATCGTATTACTGTCCGCGCTGATATTAGGAATGATTATGTTCCTTATCGGCGCGGTTGCGTTTATACTAATAGCCTTTTGTCTTGCCTCGTTTATAGGAGATATTACGGGGAGTCAGACTGTTGGTTATGCGTCGGTAGCTTTGCTGTTTGTGTTGTTGGCTCTGGTGGTGTTTTTCAACCGCAACAGATTGATTACAGTGCCTATCGTGAAATTTTTGAGCAACCTATTTTTAAGCGGAAACAATGAACGGTAAAAAAACTTCGGTATCGCTTGACGATATCTTGGCGCAACGCGACAAGGCTCTCGCAGATGTGCGCAAGAGTGGGCGCAGAATACGCACTCTTGCCGGCAGTTTGTTTGAACCGCCCAAGGCAGAGGGAAGATTTGGTGGAATGATAAACAATTTCGACCGTATTATGGCTGTGTACGACGGCGTTATGCTTGGCACAAAGATAATACGGCGTGTAAGAAGTTTTATGCGCAGAAGATGAAAAGGTTTTTCCTGAAAATCATTACGTGTGGGGTGTTGGCGTTTGTGCTTTCGGCTTTCGTGGCGTGCCGCCAAAACTCTTTTGATGACCAATGTGAGCAGCAGGCATCGGATTTCACAGAGAAGCAATGCCCGATGAAAGTTTCAGAAGGCGTAGTGCTCGATTCTATGACCTATTCCAAAGCGCTGCGTTGCATTACTTATCATTATACGATGAGTGGAAAAATGGACGATGCCAAATTGGTGCAAGACAATACCGGTATGATTCGCAACGGATTGTGTAAAGCGATAACCAATTCTGTGGAACTGAAACGTGCGAAAGATGCCGGAATTAATTTTCGCTATGTTTACGTGTCGGCTTCGAGCCACAAAACTTTAACGAGCATCACTTTGCGCAAAAGCGATTACGCAAAATAGCGTCCTTACTGGGGTGTGGTCATACCTTTATAGGGTTGTTTTTTTAGGATGTAGGACTTGGCTTAAACAATGTCCTATATTTTTTGTGCCTTTGGGGGAGCTTGAAAAACGATGTTGTATCTCGTGAAAACGAGGTTCGATATAATTTAAATTCCAAGGCGTCTAATTTGAATTAGATGCCTTGTAATTTTTGCTAAAAGCGCTTGAAGTTTAATCTTGTTGTATGTTGCGCATTTTCAAACATATATTGATAATGCGAAGAAGCTCGCAATTTATCTTCCGCCTTTTCTCCGATTACATTCCCGGCACAACATTTGGCAGTTCTCCTCAATGGTGCGTCCGCCTTCGCGCCACGGAGTGATATGGTCGCCTTCCATGAATTCCATGTCGAGTTCTTTGCCGCAGATGGCGCACTTGTGGTTTTGTCTTTCCCATGCGGCAAGTTTTGTTTGCATATCAAAAACGCGCAGATCGAGATATCGTTCGTCGCCCGTGAGCACATAGGGAATTATTCCGCCGGGCTTTTGTATTTCGCTGTCTTTCATGAGCGCGGAAATCCGTTTGCCAATAGCCGAAACATCGAGTGTGTCTTCATGAAAACGGTCGTAGAAATAAGCCCAATCGAGTCCTTTCATAATCTTCTTGAAATGTTTCATGTCGAAGTTCGTAATGGCCCAGTTTAATACGTTTTGAAAATAGCTCCAAAGGTTGTTGGCGTTAGGGTCGTGCTGATGTTTCGCCATATATCCCACTATGGTTTGCCCGTGTCCCTCGCGCGTTTCGTGTTGTGCAATCCATTCGAGCGCTTTTTTCAGAAAATCCTGGCGGTTGGGCGTGCCGTTCACCAAATCTTTGCCCAAGCGATACGCGCCGCAGTTGTTTTTTGAAAAATGACGCTTTGCATCGCTCACAAAAGGGCCTGCATAGACAGCATTGTTTATTTCCTGTTCGTTAAGAGGCTTTCCCGCTATGTTTATTGTTTTGAACCATTCCAATTTTTCCGAAGCTTCTCCCTCGCAGATATACACTGTGAGCGGATAGGTAAGTATTCGCTTTTGTATGTCGGCGGGTTGGTTGAAAAAGTTCTTGAACTCGAAACTGAATTTCCCCGCTACGTATTCGCAAATCGAGAGGGTGCGTTGCTGGCCGTCCATAACTTCGTAAGGACATTCGGCATCGTCGCTGCGCTTCACCCAATACATCACATTCAAAGGGTAGCCCTGCATCACAGTATTGATTACGGCTTGCTGTTCTTTCTCATTATATATAAACTCACGCTGATAGGGCGGACGAATGTCGAGTTTGCCGTTGTATCCGCGCACTCCCTGTTCGTCGTTGTTGGAGTAGTCGCGCGTTATATCGCCAACGGTAACTTCTATCTGCTTTATGGTCATCATGATATCAAAGTATTTTTGTTTGTATTGAGTTTTTAGATGATTTAAAAAGGATGTTGTTGCGCCACATCGAAATTATTTTCTGCGGCGAATGAAAATCCGCTTGTAAATTCCTTTTCCATTAACAACTGGTGCGTCTCGTCTGGGAAAAGGAATCTCGTAGTCTTTAAGCATTCCGTCTCCTCCTCTATCTGTAGTCCAAATAATTTCAAATTGGTCGGGACAATATTTGTCGAGGAATGTGATTGGCACGCCCATAACACCATCGTAATCGCAGGGAATGTCTGCTGTGCGGCTTACTTCGATAGCATTGTAATTATCATACCGAGGGTATTCGTCTGGAGAGTAATGGCATACCAAATCCAAGTAATCACTTCGCTTTGGTATCTCGAGGTTTGTAAACCACATCACTCCCGAAACTCTTATCATGCCTTTGCGATGGTCTCCTGCCGTAGCTTTGTCTTCGTAAGGCGACATAAAATGTGCGGCAGTGCCTTTGAAACCATATCCCAACCACAATTGATTGTTCTTGATATAGGGAAAGATTTCCTTGTAAGTAATTGCGTTTTGATTTCCCACGATAATAAATTTCTTGTTGTGCTTCATGAGTTGCGATACATATTCGCGAAACAACGAAAAAGGCGGATTTGTTACCACTATGTCGGCTTCTTTTAGAAGTTCCACGCATTCTGTGCTGCGGAAATCTCCTGTTTGCAGTGTGGAAATCACATTCCGATCGTTTTGCAACAGATAGCGCACGTCCGACAAGTCAACGGCTCCGTCGCCATTGAGGTCTTTTACTTCCGTAATCTCAACCTTGTAAGCTATTTTCTTTGGTTCGCTGTCGAATTCCTCGAAATGTATCAACAATTCGTTGCCTTGCACCGGCGAACCGTTATAACAGGTGCAAATAAGCTTCTTCAAACCAAGCTGATTGAAGCGTAGCGCAAAATATTTGAAGAAATTGCTCTCGAAAGGGTCATCGCAGTTACACAGAATGGTTTTGCCGCGAAAATGTTGCCAATAATGTTGAAGTTCGCGCTCAATGTCGACGAGTTGGGTGTAGAACTCGTCTTTTTTTGCCGTCTTTGCGGCACCAAGATGTTTGTTTGCCATAGCAGACCGATAGTTTATAGCCGCTATCAATCCGCTAAAACGCAAAAAAGGCGTGTGCCTCTTATCGCGTTTAGCACGGGGCGAGCCTCGGAATGGAGCCCCAGTCTATTTATAAGAATGCAGCACGCCTATAGCGTGGGCATTGCATTATATAAATAGAACAGAGGTTCTCACACGAGCCGCCTGTCACATATTATTTCCGTGCTTGTTATTCCAATTGAGTTTCCGAGGCTCTTGGCTAAACGCGAAATAATAGCGAATGCTTATGATTTTACCAAAAAGATATCGCGGGATAGATCTCTAAGACCATATCTTTCCGCTATTTGCAAAAATAGCGATTTCCCGAAATATTATAGTGATTTTGTGTGGGGAAATATAATGTTGCGTTTGCCGAATAGAATAAAAACAAAACCAGCCTCACAACAGGAATGTGGGGCTGGTTTTTATGGTATGGCTTGTCCCAAAAACAATGTCTGATATTTTTTTAATAATGTCAGACATTATTTAAAAAAGGTCGGATATTATTTAAACGATATGGCTTATTGTTTTTGTGATGTAGTTTGTGCTTTATTTAAGTGCCGCTTTTATGTCGGCCACAAGCGTTGCTACATCTTCTTCTGTGGTATCAAACGAAGTTACAAATCTTATTTCCTTGATGTTTTCGTCCCAATAAAAAAACTTTTGCTTCTTTTCCAATTCTTCCGCCGCTTTGGGTGGCATGGTAAGAAACAATTGGTTGCTTTCGGTGGGCTGCATGAAATGTATTTCGGGTATTTGGTCGAGGGCGTTGCGTAGAATTTCTGCCATGCGGTTTGCGTGGCGTGCGTTGCGCAACCAAAGTTGCCCGGTCATGTATGCTGTGAATTGACAAGCAAGGAAGCGTTGTTTCGATGCCAGTTGTGCGCTTTGCTTGCGTATGAATACGGAGTGTTTCTTCAAATCGTCGTTCAAAACCACTACGCATTCGCCAATCATAAGTCCGTTTTTGGTTCCTCCAAAACTCACAACGTCTATACCGCAATCGCGTGTCAATTCTTTCAGTCCCGTATTGAGAGCTGCGGCAGCGTTTGCCAATCGTGCGCCGTCCATATGTACATACATTCCGTGGCTATGGGCGAGGGTAGTGATGGCTTTTAGTTCTTCGGGCTTGTAAACCGTTCCCATTTCGCTGCATTGCGAAATGTATATAGCCGTTGGCTGTGAATGGTGTTGCTCTCCTATTCCAACGATGTAGGGCTTTATGAGCGCGGCACTGAGTTTTCCGTCGGGTGTGGGGATTGTTTTTATCGCTGCGCCTGTCATCTTTCCCGGTGCGCCGCATTCGTCAACAACTATATGGGCAGTTTCTGCACAGAGAATGAGTCCCCACGATTGGGTACACAATTCCAGCGCAAGACAATTGCTGCCCGTGCCGTTGAAAGTGAACAATACTTGTGTGCCTCCGCCAAAAGCGTTGTCGATAGCCTTTTCTGCTTCTTCCGACCACTGATCTTCTCCGTATCCCACGGCGTGGTCTTTATTCGCTTTCACGATGGCTTCAATTACTTCAGGGCTTACCCCGGAATTGTTGTCGCTCGCAAAACTTCTCATAATATCTCTACTTAATTATTGCAGGAAACATTTTTCTGATATCCCTTGTGATGCTCCCTATGTGCAAATTTAGAAATTTATAACGGTGCATAAGGTACACGGGGTGGGTTTTTGTGATGGTAACAAATATTTTTTGCCAGAAAAGCCCTGCGGTTGTATTTTTTATTACCTTTGTAATATAAAGATTAAGAATATGAAGATTAAATCAACCAACTGTGTCGCAATTATTGCGTCTTTTCTTTTCGTAACGCTGTGTTTTTTCTCTTGCTCGGAGAATAACGAGATAAACGTTACCGTTCCAAAATTTTCGGGAATAACTTTTGACAAAGAAACTCTCGTGGCTGGCGATGAAGTAAATGCCACGGCAGTACAATATAAAAAGGGAAAATATCTCGACCGCACCACATATGTTTGGACATTCGACGGAGCGCAACAAATAGGAGGCGGTACTACGGGCGTTTTTTATGAGAACGACAAACGCAATCCTACTTGCAGCGTGATTCTTCCTGAAACTCCGGGAACATATACAATTACCATGACGGCAACATACAACACGAGTGGAAAGTCGGGCAATTCAAACAAGGAAGTAGAGATTAAAGGAGGAACGGTTGTCTATACCACATCGCCTTTGACCTGTACCGCCAAGATTACTCAGAAAGTAAAGGTAGTAGCTGCAAACTAAAAATATATAGCCATGACTTTGATTAAAAGTATTTCGGGCTTTCGCGGCACGATAGGCGGCACGCCCGGCGACACACTCAATCCGCTTGACATAGTAAAGTCGGTGTCGGCTTATGCAACGCTTCGACGCAGAAGTTTTCCCAATGGTACGAATAAGATAGTTGTAGGCCGCGATGCAAGAATATCCGGCGAGATGGTTTCAAAGGTTGTCTGCGGCACATTGATGGGCATGGGCTACGATGTAGTGAACATCGGTCTTGCCACAACGCCTACCACAGAAATAGCAGTGAAGATGGAAAATGCCGATGGCGGTATAATTCTCACGGCAAGCCACAATCCGCGCCAATGGAACGCACTTAAACTGCTCAACGAGGACGGAGAATTTCTAAACAAGGAGGAAGCTGCCGAAGTGGTGAGTATTGCCGACGAGGGAAACTTTTGTTATGCAGACGTTGACCATCTTGGAAGTTATCGAGAGGATAATACGTACAACCAAAAGCATATCGAAATGGTGAAAGCCCTTGAACTTGTTGACGTGGAGGCTATAAGGAATGCCAAGTTCCGTGTTGCGCTCGACACAGTGAACAGTGTGGGCGGAATAATCCTTCCCGAATTGCTAAAACAGCTTGGTGTGGAAACGGTGAACGGGCTTTATCTTGAACCTACGGGAGACTTCAAGCACAATCCCGAACCATTGGCGAAAAATCTCGGAGATATAATGTCGCTTATAGCAAAGGGCGGATACGATATCGGTTTTGTGGTCGATCCTGATGTAGATCGTCTTGCTTTGATAGACGAAACTGGAAAAATGTATGGCGAAGAATATACGCTGGTAACGGTTGCCGACTATGTGTTGCAGCATACTCCGGGCAACACCGTGTCGAATCTTTCGTCAACGCGCGCTTTGCGTGATGTTACAGAGAAATATGGTTGCAAATATTCCCCTTCGGCAGTGGGCGAGGTGAATGTTGTAACAAAAATGAAAGAAGTTGGAGCTGTGATAGGTGGAGAAGGTAATGGCGGGGTGATATATCCGGCGGCTCATTATGGTAGAGACGCGCTTGTAGGTATAGCATTAATTCTTACTTATTTCGCAAAGTTGGGCAAGAAAACTTCGGAAATTCGTGCGTCATACCCAAATTACGAAATGGCAAAGAACCGCATCGATCTAAAACCCGGTACAAATCCCGACGAAGTGCTTGCAAAAATTTTGGAGAAGTACAACGGCGACAATGTAACGACTATAGATGGCGTGAAGATTGATTTCCCCGACAAATGGGTGCATCTGCGCAAAAGTAATACCGAACCTATTATACGCGTGTATAGCGAAGCACATACTGCTGCCGAAGCACAGGAAATAGGGGAGAAGTTTATGAAAGAAATAGAAGCGCTTGTTTAAGGCGCATCTTTTAAGCAATAAAAACGTGTTGGGAGATTTGTTCTTTCAACACGTTTTGTTTTAGTCTTTTATGGCAAAGTTTTGCGGTATTATAGCTTGGGCTTTTTACGATGTTGCAGTTGTAAAAACGATGTAGTTTTCTTCAAGGTAAAATGCCTTGTAAAATTATCGGCGTTCCGACCAATAAACTCCCGATATAATCAATATCATTCCCACAATCATTACCCATGTAACAGGTTCGTTTAAAACGGCAGCCGATGCCACAGCAGCTATAAGCGGTTGCAGATAAATATAGTTTGACGATGCCACCGAACCGAGCTTTCCTATCACCACGTTCCACGCAAGATATCCTGCGCATGAGGCTATTATTCCGAGAAACAATAGGTTTGTTATCACTATTGGACGTGTCAGAACTTCCCACGATACATCTGGCGGACATACCAGGAAGTATGCTGCTATTGAAATCAAACCATAGCCAAACACTTTACGCGTAATAAACATAGCAGAATAGTGGGCGTAGGCGTGCTTTACGAGCAACTGATAAAAAGCCCACATAAGCGCAGCAAGCAACGCCAACAAATCGCCTGCAAATTTGAGTTGCACGTGCGTCCAATCGTTTATCACCACGAGAGCAACGCCTATAAAAGCCATGAAAGAGCCTGCAACCAAATGTTTTGTGAGTTTTTCGTTTTTGCCGAGCCACAGCGACAATAATGCAATGAGCAAGGGAGTTGACGAAACAAGCAAACAAACATTGCCAGCTGATGTAAATTTGAGCGCAGAGTTTTCAAAAAGAAAATAAGCCGAACCGCCAGTAATGCCAAGCACAAGCATTAGTAACTCGTGCTTCAAATTTTTACACCATAACCTTTTTGCCGAAAACGGAAGTAGTCCTATATATGCCAAAAGGAAGCGGAGGAAAAATATTTCAGCCGGCGAAAGATCATTGCCCAATAAAATTTTTGAAGAAACAAACGTAACCGCCCACACCAGCACTGTGAGCAACGCCATTATATGATATAAAACTTTTGATTTTGCCATGATTTTTATATTTGCAGCATAGATTTCATGCCTTTTCAAAGGTGCTGCGCGTGCAAAATTACACATAATCGCTAAAAAACAACGTTTTTATTGCGAAGACAAAAAAAATATGCTTTTTCACACAATAAATTTTGTTGGAATGAAAAACAATATATATCTTTGTAGCAAATAACAATAACAATGAAGCTAAACCGTTTTATATTTGCAACATGTCTGGCAGTATCCTTGGGTATTGCTCCATTGACAGCGCACGCTTTTGAAGCGAATGCTGCGGCAGGCATCGAAGAAGCGGTGGCTGAAACAAAAATCACCGTAAACAACAATTCCGACAACCAAGAAGTGCGTGTGCAAGATGCCGAAGGACAAAAACTCGAAGTATATAACGTGCTCGGAGTAAGGGTAGCCGTTTTTCGTATAGACAGTGCCGACAAAACTTTTACGCTTGGGCTGCAAAAAGGTTGCTATATATTGAAAGTCGGAAAGGTTGTGCGCAAGACTTTCATTCGTTAAACTGATTTCACAAAAATGAAATTCATAGGAGGAATACTTTTCTTTTTCCTCTTGTTGCTTTTTGCTGGTTGTAAAAAGCACGAAACAATCTATCCGTACCAGAATTTAGAATATAGCTATTATGACACGTTGCGCAATAGCAATTACGCCATAAATTCCAAACGAGTGAAATGGTATATCGACTCGTTGCGTATTGCCGCTCACGACACAGCTTTCGTTGATTTATATACCGACCAATATTATGCTGCCGACAAACCATATATTTGGATTGACATAAAAGGCGCAGACTCCAGAGTCGACTCTCTGAAAAACATTCTTGCAACAATCGATAGCGATGCCGTGAACATAAAAACTGTGTTCCAACCCATAATAAGCCGTGCGTTGCGTAGGGTGAGAGATTTTGATTTCACCAAAGAGCACAATATTAATCTTTGTCTTGCTGAAATAGAATACTTTTCAACCAAAGGATTGTTGAGAATTGCTTCCGGATTGAGATATGGCTTTATCAATCCATACAAGATGATGAACAGATTGGATTTGGTTGATAAAGACGATACGCTTTGCACCACCTTTCGCACACTATATGATACTCCGACCGAAACTCCTAACAAAAAATATTTGTCAGCAATAGTAGAATCGGCGATAAACGGCAAATTTCCGCAAAAAATCAATGCCGCAAGAAGCACAGACCCAAACTATTTGAGATTGCGCCGTGAATTTACACGCCAAGACCTCGGAGTGGTAAAGAAACGCATGCTTGCCGTAAACATGGAGCGTTTTAGGTGGCGCACAAACAGAGAAACTGAAAAATTCGTGTGGATAAATCTTCCTGAGTTCACTTTACGCGCAATCGACAAGAGTAATGACGAAACTTTGGAAATGAAAGTGTGTGAAGGAAGTCTCACCCACAAAACTCCATTAATGACAAGCGCAATAGAACGTTTGGAATTAAACCCCGTTTGGACTGTTCCGCAAAGTATAATAAGCCGTGAAATTGCGCCAAAACACGCTGAAGATGCCGAATATTTTGAGCGCAACAAAATGAAAGTCATCGACAAATCTTCGGGAGACGAAGTAGATCCGGAAACAATCAGTGCCGAAATGCTGAAAAGCGGCAACTACAATGTGATACAAAACAAAGGCGAGGGAAATGCGCTTGGCAGAATGATTTTTCGCTTCAAAAACAATTTTGCAATCTTCTTGCACGATACATCAAACCGTGATGCGTTTAATAAGTCGTTTCGTGCTTTGAGTCATGGCTGTGTTAGATTAGAAAACCCGTTTGCCCTTGCGGTATTCTTGCTCAATGAAAAAGATCCGCTTGTTATAGACAAAATGAGAATTGCTATCGATATGCCGCCAGAGACTGGTGAAGGGAAAAAACTTGCAGAGAAAGAAGGATACAAGCCGATAGGATTGAAAACATTCAAACCTTCCGTGCCGCTTTATATTACATATTTCACCGCTTACCCGAATGCGGAGAACAATATTGTTTATACGGCAGATCCTTATGGGTATGACAACAAAATAATTTCGCTTCTGCGTAGTTATTAATATAAACAGCTCCACAATGAAAGGCGAAATATTTGACGAAAGCGTTTTGATATCGCAATTGAGCGACCCTAAGCAGCAGCGCAGAGCATTTGGAGTGATGGTAAAGCGTTTCTCGCCACAGATATACTGGCAGATTCGCCGATTGGTGTTTTCTCACGACGATGCAAACGATGTGATGCAAAACGCATTTCTTAAAGCGTGGTTGAATCTTGATTCCTTTCGTGGCGAGTCAAAGATTTCTACCTGGATATTCCGTATAGCTACCAACGAAGCCCTAAACTTTTTGCAGCGTAAGCGTGAGAATGTTTCGCTCGATGCTCCCGAAGCCTCGTCTGTCTCACAAATTACAGCCGACGAATATTTTGATGGCGATGAGGCGCAGTTGCAATTCCAAAAGGTCATAGCTACGTTGCCCGACAAGCAGCGCCTTGTGTTTAATATGAAATATTTCGACAATATGAAGTACGAAGAAATGAGCGAAATACTTGGAACTTCGGTCGGGGCACTAAAAGCGTCGTATCATATTGCTGTAGAAAAAATTGTGGCAAAATTAAAAGACGAAGAATAAACCTTTGGCGATAAAAACAGTCAAATGAATACAAACAAAGAAACCATCATGAATTCAGAAGACAAACTAAAAAAGATGTACGGACAGCAAAATCCTTTTGGAGTGCCCGAGAACTATTTCGACAGGTTTGCCGAAAACATGCTGGAAAGCCTGCCCGAAAAAGACGAAAGCCCCAAGATGGTGGAAACGTCAGAGGTTGTGGAAAAGACAGACAATACTCGCCGCACGTTGTTTGTGAAACTGAAACCGTACTTGTATCTTGCTGCTATGTTTTGCGGGCTTTATTTTGGCATACAGGTAATGAAGCACCGCAACGACATTGCCAGTGTTTCCAAAACCGAACAGACTGCTAAAACCGACGCTTACGAAAATGAGGACGAGTATATTGACAAGGTTTGTAGATACGCAGGAATTGGAAAAGATGATATATATTCGTATGCCACGGGGCAAGATTACGCTTATTGACAAATAGAAAAGACAGACTATTGGATATGAAAAATCTTATAATGCTCATAATTGCGATGCTTTCGCTTTCTGTGAATTGTTTTGCCGATGAACAGCAAGACCGTCGCAAATTTTCTCCACAGGAATTCGTTCAAAAACGCAACGAGTTCATAGCAAACAAGGCTGGACTCACCGCAAAAGAAGCATCTGCTCTGTTTCCGATTTATCAGGATATAGAAAAAAGAAAATTCAATTACGACAGACAAATCGGAAAGTTGATGCACGACGGACAGAATCCTAATATAAGCGAGAAAGAAGCGCAGAGAATTCTTGCGGAAATAGACAAGTTGCAACTTGAGAAGGCTAAGCTCGATAATACATTCCATCAAAAGGGACGCAAGGTTGTTTCGGCGCAAAAGATACTCCGTGTAATGCATGCTGATTGGGAATTTAGTCGCCACGTGTTGCGGGAAATGTCGAAAAACAAGCCCGATTGTCCAAAGCCTCCGCAGAAGAAAATAAATTAAACGAAATCCCGGCAATTAATTGCCGGGATTTTTTTTGTTTCCTTGGGTTGTCTTTGCAAAAGTTCTTGATGTTTTTTCAAAGCGTTTCGATGTCTTTGCAGTTTGGTTCGAGGTAAATGCAAGGAGATTTGATGTAGTTTGAAAAACGTAGGGTATCGTCAAAATAATGTGGGATATTGTTTTTGCTATGTTGGGCTTGGGACTTAATGTTTGCGCAAAACAAACGACCTCTGCGCTATTTAGGAAGATGCGCAAAGGTCGTTGGCTTTTTATTGTTAGGAATGGTTTACAAAGCTTTCCATTCCACTTCGTCGGTAGTGCCATTGTCTGAAACTACCTTGAACTTGTCGTTTGCAGTCTTGTATTTCACTGGTGCGAAAGTCCAAATAACTCCTGTTTCGTCGGGACATTTGTCGAGCGTTTGCACTTTCTCGCCGTTTTGATAGAGTGTTAGGCTCTTGGCATTGCTGTAAACTTTCACGTTAAACGCTAAGTCTTTCGGACTTCCCGCGCGGCGGCGCCCTGTGATATACACAGTGGTTTCTTTTTTGTTCCAAAGAGATTTGTAGAGATAGAAATGGTCTTTTTTTACCTTTCTGTCGCGCGTTACAAGTCCCTTGTCGTTCATATATTTACGGCTCTCGGTCTCGGTAAAGTTCACTCCGTCGCCACTGTCAAGGTATCCCTCTTGACGATTAGCCACGGGGAAGTCGAACATAATCCATAGCGAAGTAAAATTGAGCCACGGCATTTTGAGTATCTGCCTTATGTCGCTTTCGTGAATGTAGCAGCCGTATTCTTCAAAGTGCTTGCGGTCGTCTTTGCGGTTCTTCATCACTACCGAATCGAGCGTATGACAGAAAGGATTTGAGCCGCCGCCATATTCAGCAATATTGGTTACGCCCATCTTGGAATGCACTTCACTCATCTCTTTTGTGAGGCGATCGGGTCCTTTACCTAATTGATACCAGTCGGGGTAACGGTTTTCCGAAAAGAAGTCTCCGCAAAGTTTTGTGTATTGTTGCCTGCGAAAAATACTGCAATCGGTCAATCCAACATACCTATAAGGATCAAGACCTTTGGCGTTGCGATAAAGACGTGCGGTTTGTTCCACCACATAGTCCTCATTTATTTTGCCTTGTAGCTCATTTGTGTTTCCCCAACCGTCTACTTCGTTCCACATTCCCCAGAAAATAATGCTCGGGTGGTTGTAGAGATTTAAAACCATCTCTTCCATTTGTTGGTTTATGTTGTTGAAATATTCGGGAGTGGCGTTCACGCCGCAAACATTCACCCACGGAATTTCTGTTTGCACCACAATGCCGAGCGAATCGCAGAGTTGAAATTCGTAGTCATTGTGGGGATAATGGGCAAGTCTTACGAAGTTTGCGCCAAGTTCCTTGATTATTTCGTAGTCTTTGTAAGTATGGTCTTTTGTAACCGCCGAAGCTTGTCCGTCCCAGTCCTGGTGTTCCGATACTCCGCGAAGCGGATAGCTGCGTCCGTTGAGGAAGAAACCATTGCTCACTGTGGTTTGATAGTAACGGAAGCCAATTTTTGTTTGTGCCACATCGATTGTTTTTCCTTTGGAGTCGATGATTTCAAGTTGGGCGTCATACATAAAAGGATCGTCTACACCGTCCCAGAGATGCGGATAAAACACTTCGAAGTTGTGAAAGTATTCATACGATTGGTCTTTTTCTATCACCACTTCCTTTTCCGATTTATAGTATTCCGACTTTGCGCCTGGGGATTTGAGGGAGAAGCGGATTTTCACCTTTTGTTTTTTTCCGCTTGAGTTCACGATAAACGTTTCAACCTTGCCGTTGGCTTTTTCACGACTCACATAGGGTGTGCTTACGTGCATGCGGTACATTCCATACCGTTCGGGCAGGAAAAACACTCCGTTCATCTTCAAAAGATATACGGGGTTGTGCAAACCATTGTTCTTGTTGAAGTCCGAGCTTACCGGAATAAGGTTTACGTCGAGCGTGTTGTCGGTGCAAACTTCGATATCATTTTTCCCTTCATGTATTTTTTTGCCTATTGTTACGATGAAAGGCGTATATCCTCCTTTGTGTGAACTCACTTCTTTGCCGTTTACGCTCACTGTTGCCGCTTGGGCTGCGCCCTCGAAGAGCAAATAAACCGGGCGTTTCAAATCGTTTTTGTCAAAATTGAGCTGGCATTTATAATAAGCCTTGCCGCGATAATAATTACTTGTTCTCCCGTCAATGGCATTGCAACTGTGGGGAATTTCAACGGTTTCCCACGAACTCTTGTCTTTGCTGAAACTCCATGTTTTCAGTTCTGTTTGTTCCCATGCACGTCTTTGTGCATTGACCGCCGTGAGGCTGAAAAAGCATACCAATAAGGATAAAATCAAGAAACGGTTCTTTTTCATATAAGTAGGTTTTTACGTTTTCATTAATATTTGCAAATATAATGATAATAGATTTTTTGCGAACGTTTTGCGTTGATAAATTCCTTTTGTGATAAAGGGATTTTTTGTTTCCCTATATCGCGAAAATAATATCCGACCTTTTTTAAATAATATCGGACATTGTTTAAATAATATCCGATATTATTTTTGCGATTTTGCGTTGTGTTATAACTCATTGATATATAAGTATAAAGGTTGTGTGCCTGCAAAGCCCTATTTCGCTATGTTTTGTTGCCGTTCGCATTGTTGATTTTAGCATAAGTCATAGTTTGCAACCAAGTTGCAGTATTGTTTGGGAGATTATTGCTAAATTTGCTGCGAAAAAGGTTTTATACCTTATTTTATTCTGTGTTATACAGATAATACGAGGATTAATTGTTGTGAGAAGATATAAAGAGAGTGTAGGTATGCTCACCAAAACATCAATAGCCTTTGTCGGGCTTATGACATGCGCCCAGGCTTTTGCACAAACCGACAGCATTGCTCCGGTAGACACTGTCGGGAGCATAACAAGCAAGAACCACAGCCTAAATGGGGTTTCGGTTAAGGCAAAAGTGGCTACGCGACGAATGACGGGCGCTGAAAACGGAATGGTTATAGGGCAGAAGGAACTTTTCAGGGCGGCTTGTTGCAATCTTGGCGAGAGTTTTGAAACCAATCCGTCGGTTGATGTTAACTATACCGATGCTGCTACTGGCATAAAACAGATAAAATTGCTCGGACTGTCGGGAACTTATGTACAAATGCTCACCGAAACAATGCCAGACTTCAGAAATTCTGCAATGCCATATGCTTTGGGATACGTTCCCGGCTCATGGTTGAAAGCTTTGCAGGTTTCAAAAGGCAGTTCTTCGGTAAAAAACGGATACGAATCGATTACAGGGCAACTCAATATCGATTTCCTGAAACCCGAAGACGAACAACAGACAAATCTCAACCTTTATGCCAACACCAAAACCAAGGTTGAGGCAAACGCTTCGCACAATTGGCATCTCAACAACAAACTTAGCACCATCGTGATGGGACATGCCGAGAAATCGTTCAAGGAACACGACGAAAATCACGACAACTTTTACGACAAACCCAAGGTGAAGCAATACAACCTCATGAACCGTTGGGCTTATGTGGGCACAAAATATATTTTCCACGGCGGATTGTCGGCTCTGCATGAAGAAAGAAACGGCGGACAAATGCACAACAACCAAAGCATGACGCCTTTGTATAAAATAGGAATAGAGGGCAGCCGATACAATGCCTATATGAAACATGCCATAGTGCTCAATGCCGAAAAAGGAACTAACATCGCGCTCATGACATCGGCTACAATGCAGGAACTGAGCAGTAGTTTCGGAAACAAATCCTATTACGCCAACGACAAAAACGCTTACGCATCGCTGATGTACGAAACAAACCTCACACCGCTGCACAATATTTCGGCAGGATTGAGTTGGAATTACGACTATATCGCACAACATGTTTCAAACAAACGGTTGATGTGGAAAGGAGATAGCGTGCCGCAAAAATTCCACGAAACAGAAACTACTCCGGGAGCGTATGCACAATATACTTTTAACCTTCACAACAAAATAATAGCAATGGTAGGGTGGCGCATTGACCATAGCAATCGTTTCGGGACGTTTGCCACACCGCGTTTTCACGTTAAATTTCAACCAGTGCCGTTATTCGGTCTGCGACTGTCGGCAGGAAAAGGTTACAGAACTGTCAACGCGCTCACAGAATACAACAATCTCATGGCGAGCGGGCGTATACTCAAAATAGAAAACCTTAAACAAGAACGAGCATGGAACTACGGCGCAAGCATGGCGTTTGTAATTCCCATATCATCAAAGGTGCTAAAAATAAATGCCGAGTATTATTATACCACATTCGGCAACCAAGCGGTGGTTGACTATGACAGCGATCTTTCAACGATAAGCGTTGCAAACTTAAACGGCAAATCTTATTCACATACCGTTCAAATCGACGCCACATATCCGTTTTTCGAAGGTTTCTCGCTTACTGCGGCGTGGAGACTCAATGATGTGAAGACTACATACGGCGGAAAACTGATGGAACGCCCTTTGACAAGCAGATACAAAGGTTTTGTTACGGCACAATACAAGACTCCGCTCGAGAAATGGCAGTTTGATGTAACGTTGCAGCATAATGGCGGTGGAAGAATACCAAACCATGTGATTGGTAACGGCATTGTAGCGCACAAACGCTATCACGCCTTTCAACAACTCAGTGCGCAAATCACAAGAGAGTTCCGAAAATTTTCGGTATACCTCGGTGGCGAAAACCTTACAAATTTCAAACAGAAAAATCCTATTGTCAACGCCGACTCTCCTTGGAGCGATACATTCGATCCCACTATTGTTTGGGGACCGGTGCATGGCGCAGTGGCGTATGTGGGCGTGCGTGCAAAATTTTGAAACATACAAAAAATCAAGTCATAAAAACAACGTAAAATGAAGAAGTTAGTTATTCTTTCCACTATCATGCTCGGGGCAATAAGCGTTTCGGCCAAAGATATAAAGACCATTCAGATTACCACAACGCCTCAGATGCACTGCGCTAACTGTGAAACGAAAATCAAGAACGCTTTGCGTTTCGACAAAGGCGTGAAACAAATCAAAACCAATGTGGAAGAGCAAACCGTAACCGTGAAATTCGATGCCGACAAAGTGTCGCAGGACAAACTGTTTGAGGATTTGAAGAAAATAGGCTACGACTCGCGTCTGCTCAAACCGGGAGAAAAAGTAAAACGCAACGAAGGCGAAGCCTGCAAAAACATGTAATCACTTCGGCAAAGCCTCGCGCGCGAAATATCAGGTAGGTCGACTGCGCTATATGCTGTGGTTTTCACACCATGTAGTATACCGATTTTTTGATATAGGATATCGCAAAAACAAGGTCAGACCTAATTTAAAAACTAATGCATCTAATTTAAATTAGATGCATTAGTTTTTTTTACGATATAGGAGTGTGGTAAAATCGTGTGGCGTTTGGTGTGGAAAATATAGTATGCGGGGCGTGAAACAATGGGAATGGAGTAGGGGTGAAGGCTTAGTTTTTGAACAATAGGGTGAGTAGTGGTATTGTTATGATAGAAAGAATTGTGGTGATAAAGGTTATTTCTGTCATTAGTTTGGGGTCGCGATTAAATTTCAGGCAGAACATTGTTCCGAATGCGGCTGTAGGCATAGCAATTATGATGGTGTTGATTTCGTTAACGATAGTGGGAACGTTGCATGCTCTAAACAGAAAATATATAGAAAGAGGTATTATTGCAAGGCGCAGCGCGGAAGTGATATATACCTTTGCGGAGCCCATGATATCGCGTATTGAAAGGTTTGCCATTGATGAGCCTATGCAGAGAAGGGCTGCGGGAATAGTGATGTTGCCAACCATGGTTATTGGTTGGGCTATAATTGTTGGAGTGTGGACTTCAAAAATTACGAGAATTGTGGCTATGTAGGCAGCAATGAGTGAAGGGCAAATGAGTATGCGCGGATTGAAATTGCGAATACCATATTGTCCTTTTACAAACATTTGACCTGCGGTGAAGATAAAGAATGTGTTGGGAATGTTGAGCAAGGCAGTGTAGAATATGGCTTTTGAGCCGAATATTGAGGCTGTTACCGGATAACCAATGAAGCCTACGTTGCCGAACATAAGGGCAAATCCTATCATTCCGCGGTGTTCGGGGTTTGAAGTTAGGAGTTTGGGTATAAGAAATCCGTAGATGAGCATAATAATATAGGTAAGAAAACCAATGATAAGCAATGATGGGATAAGCGTGCGGTCGGGGAGTTCTTTTCCCATGGCAGAAGAGAGTATAAGGAGAGGGCTGGTGATGTCGATGACGAAAGAGGAAAGTTTTTTGTCGAATTCGCCACCGAGATAGCCCAATTTGTTGGCTACGTATCCCAATATTACTATGGCAAAGAGTATTGCCATCATTTGCAGGTTTTCCATGTTTTTACATTATGCTTGCCGGCGCAAAAATGTGTCGGTTAAAGTTGAAATGATACAGCCCTTTTATGAAAAAAGATAGCTTGGCGTTAAAACGGAATGCCTTGTTGTTTTTCGGCAATGCGTTTTAATATGATGCAAAATTACTGTAATATGGGGAAAAGTCGGGGATTTTTTATGGAAGTATGGCTTGTAAGAGAATATGTTGTGAAAAATCTGCGGTTTTCGGTAGATGGAGTTTACAATAAAAAAATGCCGCATCACGGTGGGAATAGTATTCCTCGCCATGCTGCGGCAAAATGTTATGTTGCTTTATCAAGATGTGCTTTAGTTGGGCACTTTGAGCACAGGATAGTCAGTAGGTATCGGATAGCTTGATATTTCTTCAATCAACTCGTCGGTCATTGTTTTTAGTTCGCCACTTTCTACGCGCGCGTCCATATCGGCTTTGAATTCGTCATACATGTCTTTTGTGAGGCAGTAGTAGTGGTCGCCGTAGTCGCTTGCGTAGGTTGCAATCTGGCGTAAGTATCCCCATTTTTCGAAGTAGGGGAACATATTGTAGCCAGTGGCAGTCGACATCTTGTAGATGAAATTGAGAATGAAGGCTGCTTCGTTTTGAGTACTCTTTGATTTTTCGTACACATAGTTGTTGGTTACCCACACACTGCTCGGATACATTTCGCGAAGTACAGTCAAACGCGCAGTTTTGCCGTTTTGTGCGGCGGCAATGAGCTCGTATTTGTTTGTTCCCCTTTCTGTCTCGCGAATATCGTTGAAGAAATTGGGATAGATTTCGGTGTTGTTTTCCTTGAACTCAAAGTAGTTTGCAATTTCATAGAGACTTGCCAAACGATTCGAGAATAGGTTGTTTAAATTGTGCTCTACAAAGTTCGCAGTATGCAGATAGTCTTCGGAGCGAGACGGTATTCGTGCGTCTTTCATTGCGAGGAATGCTTCCTGAAGCTTGGGCGAGTAGGAATAGTTACCTGCTGCGGCGTAAGCTTTCTGACGTGCGGGACTCAGAGAGTCGGTATGTGTTTCAAAATAGTCCTCTTCGAAATATTCCTTGTAGGCTTGGGCGAAATTGTCTATCAAGAAATTTTTTGTCTTTTGCCCGAAGTGTATACAGCAATAGCTCGAGAAAATATTGTTTGAAACCTCAGCCATTCCGCCCCAAGTGTAATAAGCACTTTGATGTTGGTGTCCCCATTCATGAGCCACGCCCCAAATTGTAGCAGTGTTCTTGTTGAGGAAATTTGTCGGGACAAGAATTTCGGTAACGTCGTATTTCGCTGAAGCTCCAAGCACTGTTTGATACATAAAGTAGTCGTAGTTTACATAGAAGAGCGTGCGGACTTTAGGAATCTTGTTGTATTTTTCCAAACCGAGCACTCTGTGTTCCATCGCAATGATAGAATCGTAAACATTTATGAGTTGGCGATAACGTCCTGCGGTGTAGCGGAGCAATGACTTGCTTTCGAATACAAGATGAACTCTATTGCCGAGAATGTCCATGCACATATATTTTGCGTTCTGCAACACATTTGCAATATCGGCATTTGTCATTTTGTTGGTGATGTATCCGTTTTGAACGCCGTTAATAAAGTGCAATCCAATAGAGTCATATTTCTCGGGCGTATCTGATCTATATTTTACGTATGCAAGTCCTACGCTGTCGGCAGTGTAGTTGATAATGTTCATACCGTTTTTGAGCGTGTACAACTTGTAGCTCGGACCAGTATTTCCGCTCTTGGGACGATAGGCAGTAACATATAATTGAGCGGTAACTCCCGGTTGTATTCCTTTGACTGCTACGGAAAATTGTCCGGGGTTTATTGCTATTCCGGTAACGCCTTCAAAAATGTCGTAGTTCTTACTCGATAATAATGTATCGCCTACGCTCGAAGCTGGGAGCAGACAATTGTAGTATGCGGCGCGGTATTTTGTGTCGTAGGTGCCGGCATAGATTTGCGAAGCAAGGTTTTGCACAAACGGATTGGCAATGGTGTCGATATCTTCGGCGGTGATTTCCGGACGAAGTTTGGTAAGAAGTTCATCTGCAAACACTCCGTAGACCGAAGAACTGTTCAAACCTTTTGTAAATTGCATTTCGGCGCAACCAAACTGCTCATTGCCGTTTCCGTCTTCAAGTCCATTCCAAACAGAAAACCTTAGTATGTCGATATTCTCGGCTCCGCCATCGGGAAGTTCTATTCTCACGGTGCTGCCATCGGTTGAAAGATTGTAGGTGCCGAGTTCTATGAAATTTTCGGAGCCTACTTTTTTGTATGAAATCTTTGCAATTCCCATGTAGCCGTGGCTTGTGCCGTTGGGAATGTATGTGATGTATTTCACGTCTTGTCCGCCGAACGTATAGTCGAGGTTCAAGGGATTTGTTTCGGATATTGTGCCTTTTTCAGCCGAGTAGTCGTAGTAAGTAGAGTTTGAACCATCGATAGTGCGCTTTAGCGAAGAAGTTCCGGGGGCTGTTGCGTCGGTTGCTACCACATCAAGGCTTGGCTGTTCCACATATTTTTCAAAGTTTGAGCCATCTTGTACGATTGAAACATAGCGAGTGATGTTGTTTGTCTCGTTGTAGATTTTTACTTTAGCCTCACGGGGCGACTTTTCAATGTTTGTGGTAACGCGGTAGTTGAATCCGTTTTTCGTAGGAGTTACAACACACCAATCTGCATCGCTACTGAGCGTATATTCCACGCTCGAAGCTATTTTTACTTTGCCGAGCGATGCACGATATGATATTGTGCGTGTGGGAGATGCGGGAACGATTATTGGTGATTGGGAATCGGTTATTAGGCTTTGCGCTGTGGCGCTCTGATGTAGCATGGGCATAATCGCGAGCGAAAGCAATCCGATAATATATTTTGGAGTATTCATTTGATTTCTTGATTTAGGAAACGCTTATTGGATTACGATTTTCTTCTGTCCCACGACATACACACCGGGAACGAGAGAAATTTCAACAGGTGTGGCGCTAACTTTTCCTTGCCAAACAATTGCGCCGTCGGTTGAGACTACGCTTGCGTTTTGGCTGCGCGCCGAAGAAAGCAGGAGTACATTGCCGGCTGTTTCGGCGATGATTTCGCTGCCAGATGTCTTGATGTCTTCTATACCATTGGCTATACCTTCGTCGTAAACCACAAAATTCTTTGTGCGTATGTTTAGATCGGGATAATCTTTGCCTGTGATAACGATGTAGGCTTTGTCGAAATTCTTGAAAAACTTAACGCGCCCCACAGACGAGACTATGCTGTAATCGCCATAGGCTGCCGAGCTGCCAGTTTTGAGCATACTGTCGTCTTCTCCGTTGTATAAAGAAATGGTGCCGTTTTTTCTGCCCGATGCGTTGGTTATGAATCGCGAGAAATCTACATAAATTGCGGCGGCAACTGTGTCGGGAACATTGTTGTAGGTTTGGTTGCCGCAGATATAGGTGTTTGTGATGTCGCGGTTGTATATGCTGCGGAACGAAAGGTGATTTTCGCTGCAGTTAATGTATTGTGCGGGATTTTTAGCGTTCAACTGTTTGCTCAAAGCCAGTGTGTCGAGTTGATTATTGCTTACGTCGAGGGTTTTAAGGTTGTCGCTTGTCGACAGGTCTACTTCGCTTATTTTGTTTCCCGTAATCCAAAAATCCTCTATTTGTGATTTTTCGGTCAATGTCAGCAAACTAATGTTGTTTTCGGGACAAACAATGGTTTGCATCGGCGCATAGTTTGAAAAACTGAGCATGGTGAGTTTGTTGTTTGCGCCCCAAAACGCACGCAATTTGTTTTTGGTTCTCAAGGTGAGCGTGGAAATTTGGTTGTCGCTCACGTTTATCATTTCCAAACTGTTGTTGGGAATGATGTTGAGGCTCGAAATTCCATTTCCTTCGCAATCAAGGCTGCGCAAGCCGCTTGATTTTGTTAGCGATAGGGTTTTGATTTGGTTGTATGAGCAATCCAATTCTTCGAGTGAGGTGTTTTTTGTGAGGTCGAGTTCTGTAAGTTCGTTGTAGGAGCAATCGAGCGAAACCAGGTCGGGAGCCTGGGTGATGTCGAGCCATTTCACGTTTTGCTCATGGCAATCGAAACTCGACAATTGAGATGTGCCGCTGATAATAACGGTATCGCCTGCCAGGGTTCCAGTTATTACGCTGTCGCGATAGCTTATCACTTCTCCGTTTCCCCAATCCACGCTGACGCGGGTGTTGAGTGGCAGTCCGAATGTTAGTTTTGCTCCGGGCGATAGCGATGTTGCGAGCTTAATCGTTATGTTGTCGGCGTGGGCCGAAAGCATTCCGAAACACAAAACTGCTGCCGTAAAAAATTTTGGTAGAATTTTGTTCATTGCGTTTGTATATTTTAATCTTCTTACTTAATTGCAGTTTTCCCCTTCTGCAGCGTCAGCAACTGCAATACTGTATGCTTGGTTTCTTTGGGTTCAAAATTACAAATAATAAGCGACAAACAGACGAATTGTCGTGGTTTTTGCAGAAAAGTTGACCTTTTAGGCATAAACGGTGTGGAAATTTCCAAAAAATAAAAGCCCGTTGAAAGTATGTTTTGCTTGGGTAAAAAAAGCATTAGGCATATCGCAAAAACAATGTCTGATATTTTTTAAACAATGTCAGACATTTTTCAAATAATGTCTGACATTATTTTTACGATAAGCCTTGGAATTTTTGCCCCTGCAAATCCTGCTAAAAAACCAACCGCTCCCCACGCCAAAATTAAGGCACGGGGAGCGGTTTTATACATTATATATATAGGGAACTTTGGAAAACAGATTTTTGACCACCTACTAAAAATCGGCTATTCCCTTTCTCTTTTTCGCACCCTTGGTTCTCACCTCTTCAAGATTTACAAGTTTGTTTACGATGGCGTATATGGTGAGTCCCGAAATGGAGTGTATGTTCAACTTGCGCGATATGTTTTTGCGGTGGGTGAGCACTGTGTTGAGCGAAATAAACAAGTTGTCGGCAATTTCCTTGTTGGTCATTCCCCTCACGGCACATGCCAGCACTTCTTTCTCGCGCGTGCTCAATTCTTCTTTATCCTTGTCCTTGTCGTTCTTGTTGTTGGAATGTTGTCCGCTTGTGTTTTTAAGTTCAAGTTTGCTCACGGCTGGAATAAACAGTTTGTTTTCCACCGCGCAATGGGTGATAAGGTCGTCCTCGCAAGTATAGATGTTAAACACCACGTCGTTGAGGAAATTTACATTCGCAGCCGGCACACCATATTTCACAAGCAGATTCTTCAATTCCTTTAGCTTCGACTCAATTGCGTCGTGCCCGCGCAGATATAGTTCCAACTCTTTCGACGAAGGCGCAGAGCGGTCTACTTCGTACTCACCGCTGAGTTGCTGTTTGACATACGTAAAAATCTTGTTGTTCTCAAACTGCATATGTTTCCTCACCTCCGAAGTATAAGCGTCATAAAATTGAAGAATCAAGAAAGCCACTTCGTTTTTTTCGGAGCAGTCCACCGCTTCTATGAGCTTGCGGCGAATCTTGGGGAACTGGAAATTAAGAAAATAATCATGGGCGTTACGAAGATAATCCATAAGCGCAGGAACCTTGATTTTGTCAACAAAAAGTTCGGCACACTCCTCACCATGCTTTATGAAATTAGCAACAGCTATGAATGTATCTGTATCTACACCGTTGGCTTCGCACACTTCGCGCACGGAATGCTCGCCCACACCAAGAGGAATGCAAAAACGACTCATGGCCTGAAGAATCTTAGGCTCGTAGCGAATCACATCCCACATCAGTGCATCTTCATTAAAGTAAATGCTTGACATAACTTACCATATCATTTTTATGCTTGCAAATTTAGGCATTTTTGTAACAGCCCCCACCTCACTATATTATGGTATTTGGACATAAAAATGGGTAGCAATTTCGGGAAAAGACATTGATTTTCAAAAAACACCGCATTCTAAATACCTATTCAGCACGGGATTTACCTAAAATTAGGTATTGCTCGCGCATTTAGGTCATTCTAATTTTGCACACAAAATAATCAGAAGAAAGATAAATGAAACTTAATTGGCAAAACTCGGCAAAAACAGCGCTCGTGGCGCTTGCTTGTACAGCAATGCCCGCTATGGCGCAAGATTATTCGGCTGCCGATAGCGTGCAAAACCATGTGAAAGGAAATCGTTTGAGTATCGGAGGATATGGCGAGGCTGCTTATTCCCGCAATTTCTATAGCGACAATGTTTTTCGCTATACAAGTCCGCAGAAATACAAGAATGACCCCTCGCATGGGCGTTTTGATATTCCGCATGCAGTGATTTATCTTGGTTATGACTTTGGTAAGGGTTGGACCATGGGCTCTGAAATAGAATTTGAGCACACTGGTACTGGCACTTCGCAAGAAAAAGAATATACCGAGGGCGGTGAATGGGAACAAGAAGTGGAAAAAGGCGGCGAAGTTGAACTCGAACAATTCTGGCTTCAGAAATCATTCTTCCCGGAACTGAACGTGAGAGTAGGACATATAGTAGTGCCTGTGGGACTAACCAATGCTCATCACGAACCATTAAACTATTTTACTGTTTATCGTCCAGAAGGCGAAGCCACAATACTACCTTGTACTTGGCACGACACGGGATTGAGCATCTGGGGACGCTCGGGCGATTTCAGATATGAAGCACAAGTGGTAGCAGGTCTTGACGCTTTTATGTTCAACCGCGAAAATTGGGTGCAAAAAGGCGCAGGCTCTGCTTATGAGTTCAAAGTGGCAAACAAATACGGCTTTGCAGCCCGCGTAGACAACTACACAGTGCCCGGACTACGCATCGGTATAAGCGGATATTACGGAAAAGCAATGCACAACTCCTTCCCACACGAACTTGAAGGCAAAGACGAAAACAATAATGTGAAAACCTACGACCATATAAAGGGTAATGTTGCAATAGGATCGGTTGATTTCACTTTCAATAAGTACAACATCGTGGCGCGAGGAAGTGTAGACTACGGATATGTGGGCAACGCACAAACCATTAGCAGCATCAAGCGCAATCTTGCCGCAAACAATTCAAACTATCAGAAGACTCCGGTAGGAAAAAATGCGTTGGCAATAGCTTTTGAAGCAGGCTACGACGTGTTCTCTCAAATAGAATCGATGCGTCAGAAAGAACAAAAACTATTTGTGTTCGGACATTACGAATACTATGACTCATATATTCAAGCAAAGATGCAGACTCCCTACGATTATACCAAGAAGATTAGAATGGCTTTCGGACTAAATTACTATCCTATCCCACAAATCGCAGTCAAAGCCGAATATTCTAAACGCTTCCTCAAATCCCAGTACAACAATGAGCCTTCAGTTTCGTTGGGCATCGCATACGAAGGATTCTTCCTCTAAGAAAATAGAAATAAAAACATTATAAACACAACTTGTAACAATGAACAAATTAGCAAAACTTCCAGTGCTTCTTCTTTGTGGAGCAGCAATGGTATTTGGTTTCTCTTCTTGCAGCGACGACAACGGCGGCAGTGAATCCAGCGAGAAACAACAGCAAATGAGTAGCGTTTTGGAACAGTATATCAATGGTACTATTTACACAACCTACGCGAAACTTGCAGAAGAAACAGGCAACCTTTACGACCAACTCAAAGCCGCAAAAAATAAAATGGTTGCAAATCCCAATAGTTTGAGTCAGGCAGAAATCAATGAAATATGCGAGACTTTCAAGAAAGCCCGTGCTTATTACGAGGAGAGTGAAGCGTTTCTCTATGGTGCAGCTACTGATTTCGGAGTAGACCCTCATATAGATACATGGCCTTTGGCTGTAAACACTCTTGCCGGTCAGCTTTCCAACAAGAACCATATGGCAATCATGAGCGGCGATGATGACGAGGCAATCGCTTTTGCTGGCAATAGTCTTGGACAAGAGCTCCTCGGTTTCCATGGAATAGAATTTATAATATTCCGCAATGGCAAGAATCGTGAAGTTGCAGATCTTCTTGGCGAAGAAACAGATCAAGCATTCAAGGATCTTGGCGTTCATGTAACGGGTAAAGAAGAACTAATTTACGCTACAGCAGTAGCAGGCGACCTTCGCGACAGATGTTGGCAGCTTGAAGTTTCATGGAATGAAGATGCTCCTCAAGTTCATGCTGACCGTGTGGAAGAACTTGAACTTCCGAGTACAGTAGGCGGCGGTTCTTATTCTTATGGAAAGAACATGCTTGCAGTAGGAAAAGCTGGTAGCACATATCTTACTCTTCAAGAAACAATGGTTACCATTATCAAGGCAGGATGCGAGAATATCTGCAATGAGGTAGCTAACGTTAAGATTGGTAATCCTTATGGTAATGGTAAAGAACCCGATCCCAACTATATAGAATCTCCTTATAGCCAGCGTTCGTTCATCGATTTTAAGGACAATATCATCAGTATTCAGAATTCTCTCTATGGCGGTCGTTCTGAAAACCGTGTGGCAAGCAAATCTATCATTCAGTATATGAAAGATCACAATTATAGCGATCTTGCAAAACTTGAAAGCGATATTACTGCTGCTATTCAAGCCCTCGAAACTTGCCAAAACACTCTTGTTGGCGGATTCGTGAACAATATAAAAGATCCTCTCGTTGGTAAGGCGCAAGTTGCTATTCAAACTCTTGATGATGATTTGAACAATGCGGCAGACTGGTTTGCAAAGCAATAATATTTGAAGTGTTTAAATTATAATGGTATTATAATGGTAGCGGAATAAAATGTTCCGCTACTATTTCGCATTAAATATATAAGACCTATAAAAGATAAAATAATAATGAAACTTAGAAATCTATGTGTTTACGCTTTTGCGGGACTTGCTGGAATTTCCGTGGCTTCTTGTAGCGATGATAATAGCGGAAATAATAGCGGAAAAGAAACAGATGCCAATTATGTGGGGCATGCTGTAGGAAATTTCTCTGAAGACGAATGGTATCCTGGCGGAAAACTTGGAACTACCGACAATGTTACGGCAAAATGCTATGAAGACGAAACGCCTGCCACGGTACAAGCCGGACTTTTGGCGGAATTCAATAAGGGCGAAACTTTTTTTGAACGTAATTTCAATACAACACAGGCGCCTTTTAATGGTTTTGGTCCTGCTGCGTTGAGAAAATCTTGTCTTGACTGCCACCCTGGATACGGACACGGCAAACGTCAAAGCGGCACTTACCGTTCTACTTTTGGCAACGGCTATCTTATGGCAATTTACCACCCCGAAGATGGAAATAATAGCAACGATGGTGACTATATATCAGAGGTTACAGCTATGCCGCAGACTATGGCTACCGAACCATTCCTGCCACCGATTGATGAAAGCAAGATTAATATCGAATGGAAAGAAGTTACTGCGATGGAAAGTGGCTTGGCTATGCGTTTCCCCGACAACAACGAGGAATTCCACCTTACTTATCCAGAAGTTACTATTCCCGAAGATGCATTTAATACCTATCCGCGTCCCACAAATATTGCTGTCCGTTTGGAATCTACCATTGGCGTTATTGGTGTGGGCTTGCTTGATGCCATTCCGCAAGATTCTTTGAAGGCGCAGTATGCTGCAGAAGCAAAATACGTAGAACTTAATCCCAAATTCTGGGACAAGAGTGCTAACGATTGGGCTTCGGGTGCGTGGTATACGCTTGCCGATGGAACAAAGTCTATCAAGAGATTTACATATGCGCTTACACGTGCTTCGTTGCAAGACGGTCCGGGTGCAAATGCCGTTTGGAATATCACCAATGTGAGTCGTAGCGACCGCCCGAAACTTTATACCACAGACGCTTGGGCAGAAGCTATGTCGAAAAACCCTGATGTAATAAGCGCTATCAAGGCTGATAAAAAATCGCCCTATTATGCTGACGGTACTGACGAAGGTATTGCAAACGCAGTGAAGGTTTTGCTTTCGCCTAACACTAATCAGTTTAACAACGACATTAATAATTTTGAACCAGAAATGAGCGACGACAACTTTTATGCGTTCTTGGTTTGGCACCGTGGCTTGGCGATTCCACGAGCACGAAACTTGAACGACAAAGAAGTGCAGCGCGGAAAGAAATTGTTCAATCAAATGGGTTGCGCCACCTGTCATCGTCCGTCATGGACCACAGGAGATGACAATTATTGGGCTCCTGCTTCGATTGGTGGTCGTCCTTTGCCAAAATATCCTAACCAAAAGATTTATCCCTATTCGGATATGTTGCAGCATCGCCTGCATATGGTTAACGATATCCATGGTTCGTGGTGTCGTACCACTCCTTTGTGGGGACGCGGACTTTCTCTTGTAAATACAGGTGCAGAAGACAGACTGCACGACTGTCGCGCAAGCAATGAAGTTGAAGCTATTATGTGGCATGCTTATAGCAAACAGAGTGATGCCTATGAATCGGCTCTCAAATTCTATAATCTCAAAAAGAAAGACCGTGATGCAGTGGTTAAATTCCTACGTGCTATCTAACGCATAGCTTTTGAGAAGCACTACATTGCAATAATCATATAAGGCGGAGCATGTTTTTTGCATGTTCCGCCTTATTGTTTTTGTGTGGTTTCCAACCAGAGTTTGCTAACCATAAGTAAATGTGGGGAATGACGTTGATATTTTCCCCATTTCAAACTCTTGGAAAATGATATCAAATGTTGCAAAAATAATGTCTGACATTATTTGAATAATATCAGACATTGTTTAAAAAATATCAGACATCGTTTTTACGATATAGGATATCGGATTTCTTTACTGATGTTGTAGTCTGAGCAAGTCGTTTACGGTTTTAACAGGATTGAATGTGGAGAGCGGTACTTCAACAAAAATTGTGTTCCAATCGCTCATTCCTCCGTTCCATAAGCCAGGTAATTCAAGTGCTTTAAGTTCTTTCCCGTTTTTCGACTTATGTGAAATAAATCCTGCCGTTGGGTCAACGAATTCTTTCAAATCGAATTTCTCGCCTTTATAGTTCTTTATTGCGCACACCAAATCTACGGGGTTGAAATAGCTGCCGTTTTCAAACATTTTACGGCTGTTTTCGTCTTCCATATTGATTTGGGAACTTTCGAGTATCTGCGGAGAAATACTTCCATCGGTATTGTATACAAGAAATGGACCGCCGCCGGCTTCTCCTACGTTTCTTACAACACCACACACGCGAATGGGACGATTGAACTTGCAGAATAGATAGTCGGCAAGCTCCATGTTGCTTTCAAAAGACACTCCCGGGCGTGTGGTATTCAATTCCGTTTCAAGAAATTGCTTCATCTCGTTCAATCTGTCGTCTTCGGGAATGCTGTTGTCAAGTTCGTCAAGAAATTCGAATATCTTTTCTTGAATACCTACAAGTTTGCCTGCAAGCAACTTCTTATAGTTTATGGTATCTTGCATCAGACGCTCCGGAACAATGTTATCAATATTTTTGATAAACACTATGTCGGCGTCAATATCGTTCAAGTTTTCGATAAGAGCCCCATGTCCGCCCGGACGGAACAATATTGTGCCGTCGTCATTGCGGAAAGGTTCGTTTTGAGGCGTTGCTGCAATGGTATCAGTCTTTGGTTTTTGTTCGGAGATTGATACATTGTATTTTCTGCCGCTTATCTTTTCAACCTCGGGCAGTTTTTCCGCCAATAGTTCCTCGAATAGATTGCGGTGTTCGTGCGAAACGGTGAAATGCAAATTGACATCGCTTGTTTTTTCTCCTTCCAGCAAAGCACCTTCATAGAGATGTTCTTCAACAGAAGTGCGGGCGCCGTTGTCATATTTGTGGAAGAGCAGAAGACCTTTGGGCTTTTTGCCGTAATTCAAGCCTTCATCGCCAAGCAGAGCCGACACTATGTCTTTGTAACCGCCTTTCTTTATAAGTTCACGTATATTGCGATTGTAAAGTTTCGTGCATGCTTCGTCCAATGCTTCATAGAATGCAAAATGTGTGATGCCATCAAAAAACTTCTTCTCAAAATCGGTTTGAGGTTCCTCATAATCTGCGTCTAAAAAGGCATACAGATTTTTGAACATGCGACTTGCCGCTCCCGAAGCAGGCACGAATTTCATAAGCAAGGCATTGTTTTCCTTGCAAAACTCGTCCCATTTTTCTATGTAGTCATTGCGTTGCGCTTCATCGTATTTTGCAACGCCACACTCTGCCGATGCAGCAGCATAAAGTTTCTTGTAGGGAAAACCAACTTTGAAAAGATTCAATTGGTTTAGCACTTCTTCCTCGCTTATTCCTTTCTCTGCGAATTGTTTTTTGTCTTCTTCTGTAAATTTCATCAGATGATTCTTTTGATATTACAAAGTTAGCAATTTATTCGCACGTGTGTCAGCGCGTAAATATTATTCGGCGGGAATAAGCGGGCTTTGCGTCCATTCTAATGCTTGGAGACATCAAATGATACAAAGGTGAGAGTTTTGTTCCGCTTTTCTTTCCTACAAAAGTAGTATAGTCGTTATGATGTATCGGCTCGTCGTAAATCATGTTTGCGTTATTGCCGATTTGTCCTCCCAAAACGAGTGGACCATACATCACTCGGAATGCTCCGGCTTCGTTGTTTTCTTTGTTTATAACGTCTTTGTAAATTGCTTTCTGCGTGAAAGTGATTTTTATCTCGTCGCCGTTTTTATAATGTCTTGTTATTTTTGCCAATCCGTCGGCTTCTTCATATTTTGCAGGCTTTCCGTTTACCGACATACTGTAATTTTCTGCCCATGATGCCTTGGCGAACGAAAGAGTCGCCTTTCCTTTGGGTGCGGCAACCACTTTGATTCGTGCGTAGCTTGTTATTGGGTATCCGGTCTTTACTTCCAGTTTTACGTATCCGCCTCCGGCGAGAGTGTCGGCAATTATTGCGTCTCTCAGGAAAGGCATTGCCAATTCGTTGCCGTTTTTGAATGCGGTGAAATCGGCAGCCCGTCCGAGTCCTTCGCCTCCTCGCATGGTGCAACACCAATGTGCTTCGTCGCAGTTGGGAGATACGCAGTAGGTGTTGCGTGTTTTGCCCGGACTCATCTCCAAACCAAATCCGCCGTTGTCTCTTTGGGCAAGACAAATGGCGTTGTAGTATATAAGTTCTGCGTCTTCGCGATACTCAGCTTTGCCTGTGTGTTGCCAAAGTTGCGCTGCCACGATAAAGGCGTCGACTATGGCGCAAGGTTCTGTCCATGTATCGTAACGGCAAAACCAGTTGTAATTGCCGTAGAACTCTGTCATTCCAAATTTCTTGTAAATCTCCCAGCGTTTCTCAACTTCGCTTATGTATTTGGTGTCTTTGGTTATGTCGGCATACCTTATCAGTCCGCGCATAGCCGTTAGTGAAGCATGGGTTTGCGCTTTAATTCCTGTGAGGTCTACATTTAGATAAAGGTTTATCAGTTTGTCTGCCACGGAACGTATTTTTTCGTCGCCGGTTACTTGTAGTGCGTGGAGCAGTCCTTCCATTCCGATAAACACGCAGCCTATGTCGGTAGACAAACGCCAATGTCCGATGATTTGCGACAGACTTCCGGAGGCTTCGCCTATGTTTTGCTTGCGGCTTTCGGGCGAGATGGGGTAGTAGTTATAGTATTTGTCGCCGGGCAAGAAGAGATTTTCAGCCAAACGTTTGATTATGGGCAGTTGTTTGCTGTCTTTCTTCCAAAGATAATACTCACACAATCCGCGCAAAAACCAACCGTTGCCCGAAAGTTGCTGTTCGTCCACAGAGTCGCGGTGAATGGTGCCCATATATCCGAGTTCGTTCAGATGGGCTGGTATGCGGTTGATAATTTCGTCGAGATAGCGCGGCGTGCGTCCCGTGGCGCGAGCGTCCATAATGATTCCGAGAATAGTACGTCCCTCGGTGTCGCCGGGCCAATAGCCTGATTGTTGTTCGGTAAGGAAAACATTGTCGGGTTGATACTTTTCTTCTTCAAGCCTGTTGAGGTTTTTTTGAAGACGGGCTTTGAGTTCTCCTCCAACCTTGATATTTTCAAAAGCTATAGTCTCATATTTTGAAACCTTGTTTGGAGTTTTTGTGTCTTGGGCGTTGGCTGTCAAAACCAAAGTTGACAGTGCGAGCAATGTCCCGCAAAATAATTTGTTGTGTAGCATTATTTTTCGATGTGTTTAGTCTGTTGGTTAGGTGGGAGAAGATTGTTTTAGTGCAAAAAGCCAAATCTTCCCTTCAATGTGCCGACAAAATCAATGCCGGTGCTTGGTTGGCATACTGATGTAGGCTAATAGATGCAAGTTTACGATATTTTTTCGGAAAATCCGCCATTATGGTGTTGTTTTTTCGCGTTTACCGTATTTTTCTGTCGTTTATCATCTAAAAAACGTCTTATTAAATGTTCCCGAAATGTAGCTTTTTTACCTCCGTTGTAAGTTGTTGAAAATGGAGTGTTTGGAAACGCGAAAATAATGTCTGACATTATTTGAATAATATCGGACATTGTTTAAATAATATCGGACATTGTTTTTACGATATCCGATGTTGTTTTTTTGGCATGTTTAGGGTGGCAAAATTTGCGGCGTTTGTTTTGCTCAAAAAGCAAAGTGGGGTAGTGTTTGTGTAGCGTGGTTTATGCGGTTTGCCATACAAAAAGGGAGCAAACGAACTTTGTTTTCGTTGCTCCCTTAAAATGTTTCCTTTTATACCCGTATCTTGTATCAGGGGTCAGTTGTGGGTGATAGCAAGTCCGCCCTCGCTTGTCTCTTTGTAGAGCGACGGCAAATCGTGTCCCGTTTGTTTCATCACTTCTACCACACGGTCGAACGAAACATTGTGCTGACCGTCGGTGAAAGAGGAGTAGAGATTGGAATCGAGCGCGCGGAGAGCCGCATAAGCATTGCGCTCTATGCAAGGTATCTGCACAAGTCCGCAAACTGGGTCGCAGGTCATGCCAAGATGGTGTTCCAACCCCATTTCTGCCGCATATTCTATCTGCGAAAGGCTTCCGCCGAAAAGTTGGCTTGCTGCCGCAGCCGCCATAGCGCATGCCACTCCCACTTCGCCCTGACAGCCTACTTCGGCACCGGATATCGACGCGTTTTCCTTGACTACATTGCCAAACAAACCGGCTGTTGCCAATGCGCGAAGTATTCTCGGGTCCATGAATTCCTTGGTGTTTTGAAGATGATACAACACTGCCGGCAACACTCCGCACGAGCCGCATGTGGGAGCCGTTACTATCACGTGGCCCGACGCATTTTCTTCTGATACTGCCAAAGCATAGGCAAACGTCAGTCCTTGTGATTCGAGCGAAGGCTTGAGACCTTTTGATTTTACATAGAATTTAGTTGCTTTACGTTGCAAATGCAATGTGCCAGGTAGTACCTCCTCTTCGGAAAGCCCGCGTTGTATAGATTCTTTCATGGTGTTCCATACTTCGGCAAGGTATTCCCAAAGATCGTTGTCCTCATACATTTGCACATACTCCCAATAGTTCAGCCCGTGATTGCTGCAAAAATCCATGATGTCCTTCATGTGGGTGTGGGGATAGATATCCGGATTTTCTTTGTTTAGAAACTTGGGATTTTCTTCCTTCAACGAACCTCCGCCAACGCTATAAACCGTCCAATCGTCCAAGAAATTTCCGCCGGCGTCAAATGCCTCGAATTTCATGGCGTTTGGGTGGAACGGCAAAAAGGTTTTAGGTTCCCACGATATACGGGTTTCGATGTTTGCTTGACTGAAAACGTTTGTCAGAGCTTGGTCGGTGAGGTGTCCTTTTCCCGTGGCGGCGAGACTTCCGTATAGAGTGATATTAACCTTGCTCATATCGTTTACATGGCTCAAGAAAATCTCGGCAGCAAACGCCGGTCCCATCGTATGACTTGACGAAGGACCGTGCCCAATCTTGTAGATCTCTTTTATAGTTCGCATAACAGAATAAAAAAGTATAATGCAAAGATATTATTTCGTTGTCGTTTTAACCCTAAAACGCCGGCGAAATTATTGTAATACACCAATTTCGCGAAACATAGCACGGTAGAATTCCGCTTTCCGTTCAATGCTCATCGGATAGGCACGGCTCGAACTCGGCATGCGGTAGAAAGAAATTTCAGTTCCGTTTATCGTTGTTTTGATGTGCTTTCTGGTTTGTGGAATATCCGTTCCCAATTGGCGCGCAATCTCTTCTGCCGATTTCCCGCCGGTAGCCGCAATGGCAATACACTGTGGCATGCTGCTCAAAAGCATAGGTATGTCGGTGGGTTGGGATATCTCCAAAAACTTGTCGCTTGCATTATTGTTCAGTCGTATTACAGCTGTGGCAGTGTCGTATATCGCGATACCTCTTTCGGTGAGTAGTTTGACAATTTCCTGCAAACGGAAAGTTTTGCCGGGCACATCGGTGAGCGAAAGTTTGTCTCCTTTGAAAATCAACCCGAATATGCGCCACATATCATTGATGAAATTAGGATAAAAGAAGTTCATGGACCAACGATTTGTGGGCGGCGGAAAACTTCCAAGCATCAAAACGCGCGCACTTTCGGGAATGAATGGTTTCAAAGGGTGATGTTCTACCATTTTCCGAACTTTTGCGGATTTGTTCTGCGGTAATGTCCTTTCGGCATAAAGTTTATTCCGAAATAAATGTTGGTCATTGCAATTGTATTGCTGACTCGGAAACTCGATTTGCGGTAAGTGTAGGCATGAAGTACGCTCGAAAAACCTGCAAAAAAGCGATTAGTATTCCAAACAAGCCCAATGCGACCAATTACATCAAAGTTTATGTTGTGGCGAGAGAATAATTGTTTGTGATCAATGGTTTGTCCTTTCGAAAACTTGTATCCCAGCGCGGGCGAAGCCGATATTGCAAAAAGCCAATTGCGTGCAAACACCCAATTATAGGCATAGCCAAAATTTACACTGTAGTCGTAATAGTTTATCTGGTTAAACTTTAATTCATCATAAAGTCCTGTGCCGCCGTTTTCGGTTGAAAGTAAAGCGGCGGGCAGTTTTGTGTAATCGAATGCGAGTTTTTGGTGGGAATATAATACGCCTGCTTTCCACGAACCGCAACTCTTTTTTTGCTGTGTGGTTTGACTAAACGCCGCAGGGTAGGAAAATTTTTTGTGATTGAAGATATAGTAGATGTTTACGCTGTTGGTGTATGTTTTCAGTCCGTCAAAGTGTACGTCTTTTATGTTTCTGTTGTTTTCTTTGCCGAAACCTTTTGTGCGGGTTATGGTAAAATCGCCGTTATTCTTGTTGTGAATGTAATCTATGCCTATTGTGGAACTGTAAAGACTAATGTTGTATTGCTGTGATTTGTTGGAGGTGTAAGTACGTCCGATATCAAATTGATAACCAAAGAAAGCCCAATGCCAACCTACGTATGGCCCGATTTTTAGTCGCGGGTGAGCCGAAAGAGAGATGCGTTGTTTTTTGTCGTCTTTGTTTTTCCCTTCAATGGTATAGAAACTAAAAAGGTTGCTTTCTTGTATCATTGCAGCGAAGTTGTAATGATTTGGCTCTATATAGGCAGTGTCTATGGCGTTGAAGTTTTGGAAAAATCTGTAAAGCTTACTGCGTTTGCGCTTGTTTGTTTTTGGTTGCTGTGTGTCTGATTGGCTTGTTTTTACAATGCTGTCTGTGTAAGTTTTATGGTATGTTGAAATGTCTTGCGCTTTTATCAATTGTGTGGTAAATAACGTAAGAAAAACCAAGGTGAGTATGGTCGTAAATCTTTCCAATCTTGGAACGTTGTTTTTAATAAGAATGGAATTTGTGTGAGGTCAGATTTTTCCGAGAATGCGATCCATCACCCAGTTTACGGACGTTGCGCTCACGCTGTCGCAGTTGCATATTGCTTTTCCCTGCAAATGTTCCACGATGAGCTTTATCAGCGGCAGTTGTACGTGTTCCGGATTTTTTACGCTTATTTCTTCGCGTCCGCGCTCGGTGTTCAATTCGATAGATGAGTATGTAAATACAGAGAAACTTAATTCTCCTTTGTCTCCAATCACTTGTATGCAGTCTTCCTTGGCTGATTCGTGAGCAACAAAGCACCATGAGCCCGAACCGGGCAATCCCGATGCAAATCTAAAGGCTGCGCTCACGGTGTCTTCGGTTTCATACAATCCGTCTCGGTTTGCGCAATATCCTTTAGCTTCTACTATCGGACCGAAAAGCTCTTGTAGCATGTCGATTTGGTGGGGTGCAAAATCGTAAAAGTATCCGCCGCCGGCAATGTCGGGTTGCACTCTCCAAGGAAGGTTTTGACGGCTGTAGTCAAGGTCTCTTGGTGGGGCGGCAAAGCGTAGTTGTACGTTTATTACCTTTCCTATTTCTCCGCTGTTGATTATTTGTTTTACTTTGATGAAATATGGGAGATATCTGCGGTAGTAAGCGGCAAAGCATGGCACTCCTGTTTTTTCGGCTATGCGGTTTATACGTCCGCAATCCTGATAGTTTGATGCCAAAGGCTTCTCAACGTATGCCGGTTTGCCCGATTTCAGTGCCATTATGGCGTAGGTAACGTGGGTAGAGGGAGGAGTTGCAATATATATTGCGTTTACGTCGGGGTCATCGATGAGTTGTTGCGCATCGGTGTACCATTTGGGAATATTATGTCGCTCTGCGTAAGAGCGCACTTTGTCTTCGCTGCGGCTCATTACCGCAACAACGCGTGAACCTTCGACAAGAGAAAACGCTGGTCCGCTCTTTTTCTCCGTAGCTTCGCCACAGCCTATAAATCCCCAAGAAATGACTTTATTTTCCATTGTGTATGCAAAGATACTTAGATTTTGCTTATCTTCGTAACCCATTAAAAGAAATTGTTGTTATGAATAAATCGGATAATGAGGCTGCAAATATGTCGCTTGTGCAGTGCTTGAAAATCGGAACAGGGAGTTTTATTGAAAATTTTCGCCGCATTGTCAAATCCATGCTTGTTTTGTCGGTTGTTATTGCCGTTGTGGCGGCGGTAGGATTTGGCGGAAAAATCGGAGTAGTTAAAACCGATTACATAACCTATATGCCTTTTCACGAGATATCAATGGTTGCTTTTCTGAAATACGCGGTTGCGGCTTTGATTGTGGCTATCGTGGGGCTGTTTTGGCGTGGAAAAGTTTTTTTGATGCTTTCGTCGGGCTATGGGGCTGAGCTTGAGAAAAAGTCCACGGTGTTTGCGGGCTTGAGATATGTTCAGTTTTGTATTCTCGCTTATATCACGTTTGGAATAATAGCCACGGCTTTGGCTGTGCTTGCTATTAAGATTTCTGCGTGGCTTTGGATTGCTTTGGCAATATATATTGTGATAGTTTCTGTGCCTGTTTATGTGGCGGAATACGAATATATGTTTGCCGACAACAATTTTCGTACATCCTTACGTGCTTCTTTCAAGGCTGTAAAAGAGCAGTGGGGCAGACTGTTCCTG
>CAVIQL010000001.1:125681-153152 GCA_963644855.1 Clostridiaceae bacterium Marseille-Q4149
CACGTATGCCGCTTTGATATTTATGGTAACTGTTGTGATGCTCCCATCGGCGGCTCTTGCGCTTGCCGTTTACGACAATGCCACTGCCGTAAGCATGGAAGGCGCGGCAGAAACGCCAGTGTTTGTGTATGTGTTGGAATATATGTTCATAGCGTTGGGAATGATTGCTTCTTTAATAGTTACATTCTGCGCCATGTCGGTATTGAAATCTTTTTTCGAGGAAGCAAAAGTTTATTCTTCGGCACTTGCCAAAGCACGCGAAGACGAATTTTAGCCCGAAAAACGTTGAAATAAAACGGGTGGCATAAGCCCGAAAAATAATATCCGATATTGTTTTTCTAATGTCCGATATTATTTAAATAATGTCAGACCTTTTTTAAAAAAGGTCTGACATTGTTTTTTCGATAAGCATTAACCGAAATTTGGCAACGATTTTGGATAAAATGCCAACCTTTCGGGCTGGGTTTTGTAGGCGTTATTTATGACGCTTGTGCTTTTTGAGATATTGTATAAGTTGTTGCGGACGATCGGTTTGTATAATCGAAGCGCCTTGTTTCAGAATCCAGCCCCATGTTTCGTCGGCTTGTTTCAATTCCACGGCACGGTCGTCGTCGTGTTTGGCGTTAAGGGATTCCCATAAAGAGTTGACCCAAATTTTCGAACCGTTGTCTTTTATCTTTTTGAACAGTCGGGCAACTTCAGAATTGTATTCCTTGAAATTACATTCGAAAGCCACCGGATTTATCACCTTGTATCCATCAATAATAGCTTCGGCATTCGCACTATTGAGGTTGACAAAAGGCATATATATCACCTTGTCGAGAACATCTCCGTTGTCGGCCTTTACTTTCTCGTATGGTTTTCCCGATTTAATTACCACCTGGTCAACCGTATTTGTCTTTACGAGCAAGTCGTATACATCTTTGAAATAATCGTAGCCTTTGTCGATGTTTATCATAATCTTTCCTTTCGTAAGATTAAGCACCTCTTCGAGCGTAGGTATGGTGTGGAATGTAACGCGTCCCATGCCGTTGCGCAATCTAAAGTTTTTCAATTCTTCAAGAGTGTAGTCAGATACCTTTCCTTTGCCGTTGGTTGTACGGTCTATGGTATTGTCGTGCATCAAAACGATATGCCCGTCCTTTGTCTTCTTAAGATCAAGCTCAACCATGTCGGCACCCATATCAATACAGTTTTGGAAAGCCAACAATGAGTTCTCGGGCGCATTACGCCAATCACCGCGGTGAGCAACAACCATCACCATTTTTGAATTAGGGTCGTGCAGAATTTTTACAAGGCTTTTTACTTGGTTTTGTGCAAACAGTGTGATGCATGAAAAGAGCAACGCAATTACGCAAAGTGTTTTTCTCATGATTTGGGGATAATTTATAGGTATGTTGATAGAATGTTATTATAATTTCTCGTGTATAAGATAAGTTTTGCGGTATGGCGTGGCGGCAGCATCGTTTCGTATGATTTCCGAAACCTCGGGCATCGTGCTTACATCGCCATTGCGCAAAAGAATTCTTATTTGGTCGGCATGTTTGTTGTACATATCTTTCTCAATAACCTTTTCGCATGCAAAAAAGTCGGTATCTTCGGGCTTTAATCCGTATTTTGCTGCAATTAACATACGTACTTCGTTCAACCGATTTGCGGGAGTGAGACCATCATAAATGTCTGTCTTGAAAACACGGCGGTTTATGAAATGGCTGCTTAGCGTTGAAAGAATGAAATCATCGCATTTGAGCCAAACTTTAAGCGCAGAAACAATATCGTTGTCGTCAAGTTCGAGATAATTGTCAAGACAAGCGGGATTGTTGTCGAATGTTTCGAGCGTGAAATCGTTTCGCAGAAAAAAATCGAGCGCTGGTGAGGCAAACAAATGCTTTCCCTGATGAATCAATTGCCTTGCTCTTCGTAGCGCACCCGTTAATACAAGTTCTGCAGCCACTGCTGTTTTGTGGTAATACACTTGCCAATACATCATGCGCCGCGTCATTAAATAGTTTTCTATGGAATAAACGCCTTTTTCTTCGACAACGATGTGATCATCTTTGACATTGAGCATCTGAATTATCCTTGCCGCGCCAACGTTTCCCTCTCTTACTCCGGTGAAAAAGGAGTCGCGACAAAGATAATCAAGTCTGTCCATGTCGAGCTGGCTTGATATCAATTCGTGAAGGAAATGCTGAGGATATCTGTCGTCAAAAATTCTTACGGCATCGTTTAGTGCTCCGTTTAGTTCGGCGTTTATCCGTCTCATAACAAGCAGCGAAATGTGTTCGTGGCTTACTCCGGGGATAATTACGTTTTCGAGTACGTGTGAAAACGGTCCGTGTCCTACGTCATGCAATAATATAGCTGCGAGAAGCCCTTCGCGTTCACGTGGTTCGAGACTTACGCCTTTTGTTTCGAGCGAAGAAATCGCCTGACGTGTGAGATAGTAAGCTCCAAGTGAGTGTTGAAAGCGGGTATGTTGGGCTCCGGGATAAACTATTCCCTCAACGCCCAACTGACGTATGCGTGTGAGTCGTTGGAATATGGGATGTTTTACGAGCTCAATGATTACTCCGCTTTCGATAGGGATAAATCCGTGAACGGGGTCGATTATGTATTTCATTGCATGGTGTGGGGAATTATTTTTTCTTGTAGTCGTCGAGTGCTTTTGCCATTTGTTCTGCCAGGGCTTTGGCTTTTTCTCCTGCCACTTGGGCGTAGTTTTCGGTGGAGTCGGCAAAGATTATTCCGCGTGAGGAGTTTACGAGCAGTCCGCAGTCTTTGGTCATTCCATATTTGCAAACTTCTTCGAGCGAACCGCCTTGGGCTCCCACTCCCGGAACAAGCAGAAAATTGTCGGGCACTATTTTGCGAACATCGGCGATTAGTGTGCCGCGTGTTGCGCCTACCACATACATCATATTGTCTTTGTCGCCCCATTCTTGGCTTTTGCGCAATACTTTTTCAAAAAGTCTTTCGCCGTTGGCGTCTTCTGTCATTTGAAAGTCAAGACTGCCCGCGTTGCTTGTGAGTGCGAGCAAAACCACAAACTTGTCTTTGTGTTCCAGAAAGGGTGTAACGCTGTCGCTACCCATATATGGTGCTACCGTTATGGCGTCTGCGCCCAATTCGTCGAATGCTGCGGTGGCATACATGCGTGCGGTGTTGCCTATGTCGCCGCGTTTTGCGTCGAGCAATACGAAATGGTTGGGGTAGTTCTCTTTCAGATATTCTATGGTGCGTTTCAAAATGCTTTCGCCCACGAGCCCGGCCGATTCATAAAAGGCGGCGTTTGGCTTGTATGCCACACAATAGGGAGCAGTTGCGTCGATTATGTTTTTGTTGAACGTGAACATTGCGTCGTGGTCGGATGCGAGGCATGCAGGAAGTTTTTTGATGTCGCTATCAAGCCCTACGCAAAGAAATGATTTGCGGCTGAAAATATTTTCAATCAGTTGTTTACGGTTCATAATGTGTTTCGTTTTTTATATTTCTCACAAAATTAAGCATAAACGGCGAATTAGCTCCGCTATGTGCCATAAAATTTAATTTGGGTGCTTTGCGAAAAAAGGTTTTATGGTGTTGGGGAGAATGTATTACAAGTATCGTTTTTACGATACGGCATATCGCAAAAATAATGTCGGATATTATTTAAAAAATGTCTGACATTATTTAAAAAATATCGGACATTAATTTTCCAAGGTTTTATGTCGTGGAACGGTTCGGGCTTATGGCTGAAACACAGTGCCTTGTCGATTGTATGAAAAAAACCGAAAAGGGTAGGGGAAAGGGAGGGTTATCCGAGGTTTACGGTAAACGTATGCTTGTTGTCGGCATAGGAATAGCGTATATCCCATTTGTAGTGGTCGCAAATCTGCTTTACGATAGCCAAACCCAATCCGTTGCCGCGTTTCTGTCTTGTGGGATTGTTGAAACGGCTGAAAAGTGTGCTTTCGTCGAGTTTCGCTTGCGTGGAATGGTTGGTTATCTCCATGCTGTTGTTTGTGAGCAAAATGTTGACGGGTATATTGTTGTCGGAATTGCGTAGCGCGTTTACAACAAGGTTGTTTACAAGAACTTGCAGCAGTGTGCGGTTTACGCAAACCGTGGGCTGAGACTGCAATACGAGAATTACGCCGGTTGAGAACAGTCGGTCGTAATCGGGCAACAGTGATTTTACGAAATCTCCGAGTTGTATTTCTTCTTTTTCTTCGTATTGGTTGTTTTCAATCTTGGCAAGCAGCAGCAAACTTCTGTTGAGATGTTCCAAACGTTTGGTTACGTCATACATATTTCCCACCAGTTCAGATTCTTTTTCGGTAAGGTTTTCCTGCAAAAGCATATCAAGGTCGGAACGTATGATTGCAATTGGCGTTTGTAGCTCATGCGATGCGTTTTCGGTAAATTCCTTTTGCACTTTGTAGCTACTTATATCGCGCTTAATTAGGTTTGTTAGCGCAGTGTTCAATCGTTGGAATTCCGAAATGTCGGTTTGGGTGAATTCGGGCGCATTGTCTTTTCCCAATCTAAAGGCTTCGATTTTTTTCAGAGTGTCATCAAATGGTTTCCATATCTTCTTGGTGGAACGGCGCATGGTTATCATTACGGCAATACTTATCACTATGGCAGTTTCAATGTATTGTAGCGTGATACCAACAGCCACATCTTTCATAAGATCGATATCTGTGTCGATTTTGCCCGTTGTATTGTATTGTTCAACGATTTCCATCAAGTCTTCGGAGTAGAATCGCGTTGTGAGAAAGTAGAACACGGGGGCGCAAAGCACTAATATTGCCACAAGACACAATGCCAATTGCCGCATTGTCTTGTAAAGAAGTGTGTTGTCTATTCTTGCCATTTGTATCCAGCACCATATAAAGTTTCGATATGCTCGCAACAACCGGCATGTTCGAGCTTTTTCTTAAGATTCTTGATGTGTGAGAAAACAAAATTGAAGTTGTCCATCATATCTGCGATGTCGCCGGTGAGATGTTCGGCTATAGCCATTTTAGAAACCACTTTGCCGCGATTGCATACAAGAAACAGTAGCAATTCATACTCTGATTTTGTGAGCGAAATAGGTTCTCCTTTGAAGCACACCTCTTTGCTGAGCAAATCTATTTGTAGCTCGGCGCTTTCAAGTATGTTGTTGTTTTTGGAATATCGGCGACGCAGGAAAGCAAATACGCGCATCGCGAGTTCTGATAGGTTGAAAGGTTTTGAAATATAGTCGTCAGCGCCGATTTCAAGCCCGCGAATTATATCTTCGGTGCTATCTTTTGCCGAAACAATGATTACTCCCGTTGCAGGCTTTGACGTTTTCAGTTTTTCGAGCACTTTCATTCCGCTACCGTCGGGAAGCATTAGGTCGAGAAGCACGCAATCGTAGTCGTAGAGTCCTGTTTTTATCAGAGCCTCTCTTATGGTAAATGCTTGCTCGCACAGATAGCCGCTGGTAGAGAGAAATTTTGCGATGCTGTCTGACAATTGCCGTTCGTCTTCAACTATCAATAGTTTCATTGTGCAAATGTATAATAATCTGTGATATATTGTGGGTCTGTGGTTTCAAAAATCCAATGTGGCAGCCATTCCAATGCTTTTTTCGCCGCACAGTGTGGGAGTGATGTTGATTGCCGTTTGTTTGTTGTAACTTGTAGTGGGGAATATCTTAGGATACAGCCAATAGGCGAGCTTTGTGCTTAGTATTCCGAAGCCTGCGCCGGCAATGACATCGCTAAACCAATGGCGGTTGTTGTACATGCGCATAAATCCGGTGCCTGCTGCCACAACGTATCCCGTATATGCTATCAATGGCGACTGATTGTGGTATTCCTGCCATAGCATTTCGGCTCCAGCAAAAGCCATGGTGGTATGTCCCGAAGGGAAAGAATTGCGTTTGCTATGGTCGGGGCGTTCTGTACGTATGGTATATTTTAATGATTGTACTAATATTTGCGAGATGGCAATTGCCATGCCGCCTGCTATGGCGCGTTGTTTGAAGCCATGCTGGGGTTTCACGCCGATTTTCCCCAATGTCAGTGCAGCGGCAAAGGGCAGAAATTGTGTGTAGTCGTCTATGCCGATTTTTTTGTGGGAACTTTCTATCATTTCGTTCCTTATATTTATGTTCAGCTTTGCAAACCAATCATTTTCGTTCCCCCAAATTCCCACGGCAATGAGTGTGCTGGGAATAATGAGGCTTGTTGGACGTAGGTTTCCCCAAAAATAGTGTGTAGAAACCGACAGATTGTTGTTGTGGTTGAGTTTGCGGACGTTGATTATTGGTGATTTTTCGTGAAAGTTGGGCGTTATGAATTTGTCTGCGGTTGTTTTTTTGAGGGAGTTCGACGTGGGAGTTTGCAAAACGGTTTTTGTTGTGTCGTTAACTTGAGAAATTGTATCGTGAGGCAGTATTTCCTGTGCGTTGAGCGTGAGCGAAACCAAAGGAAACAGTATTGCGATTGCCGCTTTTGCGCAAAACTTTTTGGAAAGGCTGAATTGTGGCATTGTTGTATGGTTTGTTGGTTGTTTCATGCCGCAAAAATAGAATGTGTTTTTGGAGAAATTTTGTAGTATAGCAGTTCTGTTTTGAAAAGTTAGGGACTCGTAAAAATTATATCGTACATTGTTGAAACGAGGTCCGATGTAATTTAAATTCCAAGGCATCTAATTTAAATTAGATGCCTTGGAATTTTACCGAAACACGCATGCCGCGTAAAAAAATAAGTGTTAGTGAATTAATAAAACGAATTTTCGCCGGAAAATGGCAATAAAAAAGCATGCGAAACAAGGTGTCGCATGCTCTTAAAAGTGAATGTTCTAAAAATCAAGCCTGTTTAGCCGGCTCGATAACCTTCCAAATCAGCGCGGCAAGCGCACCGCCGCAAAGAGGAGCTACTATGAATACCCAAAGATCGGAAAGAGCTTTCCCACCTTCAAACAATGCGGGACCAATGCTGCGTGCAGGATTTACCGAAGTGCCTGTGTAGTGGATACCAACAAGATGTATCAGAATTAGAGAGAGACCTATTGCAAGTCCGGCAAAGTTGTTGGTTGCGCCATTAGTCTTTGACGTAGCTCCAAGCACAACGAGCACAAACAAGCAGGTAAGCACCAATTCTACAACAAAGCCATTAGTCTGGGAAACGCTGCACGCATTTGCACCAGTGGTTGTGCCGCTAGCAAAGTCGGGAGCCGTAGCAACTATTCCCGCAAGCACTGCCCCCGCCAACAAACCTCCGATTACTTGGAAGAGCATGTACATTCCACAATCTTTGGCGGTCATTCTCCCACTTAGGAATACGCCGAGAGTAATAGCTGGATTGATGTGGCAACCCGAGATGCCGCCTATGGTATAAGCCATGGCAACCACCGAAAGACCGAAAGCAAATGCCGTGCCTACCACAGAAGCGGTGTCGCTACCGCAATTGAGACTTACAGCTGCCGCGCAGCCAAGAAATGTAAGGACAAATGTGCCTACAAGTTCTGCTAAATACTTTTTCATATCAAAATTTGTTTTTAGGTTGTTGATTGTCTGATGATTTTATAACGTTGCCATTGCTTTTGTATTGTAGAGAAAACGCGGAAAATGCTATTTCAATGTTCCAAAATAGCGTCAACGCACTTTTCCATAAGCCATTTAGGAGTGGAGGTCGCTCCGCAAATGCCCACACTCGAGGCATTTTCAAACCAAGTGTAGTCTATTTCGTCGGGAAGTTCTATGCAATGCGAACGCGGATTGACCTTGCGGCACGCTTCGTATAAAACGTGTCCGTTTGAACTCTTCTTGCCACATACAAACAGCACCACGTCATGACGAGAAGCAAAACGGGTAACCTCGGGTAGGCGATTGGCAACCTGGCGACAAATAGTGTCGTGCCATTCAAACGTTGCCGGAGAAACCACGCGCGCTTTGATGTAATCAACTATGGCACGAAAATCTTCGAGAGCCCGTGTGGTTTGGGAATAAAGGCGAATAGAACGCGTGAAGTCCAATTTTGCAGCATCGTCAACGTTTTCAATCACAATAGCGTTGCCTTCGGTTTGCCCCACAAGCCCTAACACTTCGGCATGACCGCGCTTTCCGAAAATTACAATCTGCACGTCATCGCCATCAGCGTATTCGTGCGCAATGCGTTGCTGCAAACGCAAAACCACAGGGCATGTAGCATCAACGATTTCTATGTTGTTTTCTTTCGCGATATGATATGTTTGCGGTGGTTCGCCATGAGCGCGGAGCAATACACGGGCATTTTTCAAAGATTTCAGTTCGTCGTGCCCGATAGTCTGCATACCGAGTTTCGCAAGTCGGTCGCATTCCATTCCGTTGTGCACAATGTCGCCAAGACAATAGAACCTTTCGCCTGAAGAAAGCTTCTCCTGCGCCAATTCTATGGCTCGCGTTACGCCAAAACAAAACCCCGAACCATTATCAATCTCTACATTTATTTTCATTCCGTAGCCTGTCTGAAATGCTCGAGCAACCATTCGTCCTGTTCGGCAATAGAGAGCGTGGAATTGTCGAGGACAATTGCATCATTAGCCTTTACAAGCGGTGAAACTTCGCGATGGGTGTCGATATAGTCGCGTTGTTTTACGTTTTGAAGTATCTCGTTGAAATCTACTTTGTCGCCTTTCTTAATAAGTTCGTCATAGCGTCGCTGTGCTCTGACTTCGGGCGAAGCAGTTACGAATATCTTTAATTCTGCATTGGGAAAAACTGTGCTGCCAATATCGCGTCCGTCCATCACTATGCCTTTTGTTATTCCCATCTCACGTTGTTGTGTGGTTAAAGCCTCGCGTACAAAAGGAATTGCAGCCACTTGGCTCACGTTTTGCGAAACATCGAGCGAACGAATCTTGTCTTCAACATTCCGTCCATTGAGATGTGTTACGATTCCACCTGTCTCTGGATTTATGGTAAACGATATTTTTATTTCGGGAATATGCTTTTCGAGTGAAGAATAATCGATGCCGTCTTTGCTAATAAGGTTGTTTTCCAAACAAAACAATGTTATGGCACGATACATAGCCCCTGTGTCAATATATATATACCCTATTTTTTTTGCAAGCGCGCGAGCCATCGTACTTTTACCGCACGAGGAATAACCGTCGATGGCTATGATGATTTTTTTCATGTTCAAAATTATAGTAAACGCCCGAAGCCTTGAGACTACGAGCGTACAATTGTTAAAGATTATATGATACGTTGGCGAGGAAAGAGGAAGCAGCTACATGATAACGGGCATAGCTTAAACCAAGTTTGAATTTGTTGAGTTTCAAACCGCCTCCGATCGAAAAACCAGCCAAATGTCCCGAACCGGCAGCCTTAAGCTCGTAAGCACGACGGGCATTGTAACCAATCGCAAGGTAAATATTTTCGGTAGGTATGACATCAACGCCGGCAACGAAGTGATTGAACAAAATACGTCCGAAAGAATTTTTCTTTCCGTCCTCATTGTAATAATAATCGCTACTCCAACGCGTGAGATCAATCATTGTAAGCGAAAATCTGACGGGTGCATGTTCCATACTTTTAGTTATACCAATGTCAAGGTCGAATGGTAGATGTTCGCTTTTGTTATCAAATTTTTTGAGTTGCGCTCCCACGTTGCGCATTGCCACACCAAATGAAAAATCTTTGTCTTCGTTGAAATAATTTAGTCCGACATCAACCGCAACAGCACAGGCAGAATATTCTGCGTATTTGGAATAGATGAAACGCATTGTGGCACCGCCGACCCAAGAATTGGAAAGAGCATAACTATATTGGGCACCGATGCTAAAATCTTTGGCGGAAACGTTACCGGTAACTTGTCCTATTTCATCTGTACGGTCAATATCACCATAGTTAAGGTAGTTGGCGTTAAAACCAAGCGTATGTCTTTCTCCTACAGTGGTTACGTAAGATGCCGAAGCTACTGTAGAACCTTTAAGATAAGACATATAATTTAGGTTTATGGTGTTTTTGCTTACCGAGGCAAGCAGTGCAGGATTGGTAAAAGCCAAAGTGGGATCGTCGTCCACTACAGAAACGTTCATGCCTCCCAATGCAGCCGCATGAGACGAAGTTGGCAGTTTTAGGAAGTTGAATGTAGATGATTTCTCCTGCCCTTTTGCGCTTAGGGCAAAGAGCAAAATCAATGTTAGCAGCGGGAGTTTTTTCATTAAACCTCTAATTTTTGGAACAAAGGTACATTTTTCTCGTTTATCTGACTTAATTTTGCATAGGCAAACTATCAGATTTCGCAAGTAGAGCGATTTCGCTATTATAAACGTGTTTAATCCGCTTTTATTATCAAAACATTGGTGCAATCTTGTTTTTGAAGGAAGAAACAAGGATTATGGTGCATACCAATTGAGGCGCGACGAGGGAAGATACCTGCTACGTGCATTGATAATTGTGGTTGGATTTTTTTTGTTGCTTATTCTTTTGCCTTTGGCTATTTTGAAATGGCAGGGATATGTGGCTGAAAAGAATGCAGACGATGTGATTGCCAATTTCTCTAAGCTTAAGGAACCAGAACTCAAGAAAAATCATGAGTTAAAGGTTGTTGATGTGGCACAAAAGATTAATGTGAAAAAAGTAAAGAATGCCATTAAATTTGTGCCGGAGATTTCGCCAGACGAAAAGGTTGAATCGCAATTGATACTTGGCACCGACGAAGTAGGAACTACCGAAAGTGGGCAAACAGTCGTTTCTGTTCCCGACAGCACGCTTGTTACAGACGCCGATGTGCCGGCAGACGCGCCCGATATATCAACGAAATATCCTTCGCCCGTAGAAGTGGTGGAACAAATGCCGCAGTTTCCTGGTGGATTGAAGGCTTTGATGCAATGGCTTACTAAAAATTTGAAGTATCCGCCTCTTTGCATGCGCGATAATATTCAAGGACGTGTAGAAGTCTCGTTTTATGTTGACAAAAACGGCGACATAAAAGAACCGCAAGTAACGAAAAAAATACACCCCTTGCTCGATCGTGAAGCTCTTCTTACCGTAAAACGAATGCCTAAGTGGCAACCGGGAAAGGTAAAAGGAAAAGTCAGCATTGTAAGGGTTACCATTCCGATAGAGTTCTGTTTGTAGCCGAACTTTTTAAATTACGAAAAAACAATATTCCTATGAAACAAAACACCTCTGCAGATTTTACAAGCCTTGTCAATAAGGCGCTCGAAAACATAGCATATCCTCAAACTCCCGAAGGACTTTACGAGCCCATTAGTTATGTACTTTCTATGGGAGGTAAGAGATTGCGCCCCGTGTTGTTGCTTTTGGTGAACGAGATGTTTGGCGGCGAAGTGAACGAAGCTCTCAAAGTGGCGATTGCATTGGAAACCTATCACAACTATACGCTTATGCACGACGATTTAATGGACAATGCCGATATGAGACGTGGAAAAATTGTGGTTCATAAGCGATGGAACGAAAATACAGCCATACTTTCGGGCGACACAATGTTGGTGTTGGCTTACCAACATCTGTTGGACGCAAAAACAGATAAAATTCACGAGATAGCAGAACTGTTTACCCGAACCGCAATAGAAATAGGCGAGGGGCAGCAATACGACATGAATTTTGAGAAACGTCTTGATGTGAGCGAAAGCGAGTATATCGAGATGATTCGCCTTAAAACCGGAGTGTTTATTGCCTGCGCTGCAAAGATGGGAGCAATTCTTGGCGGAGCTGATAGCACAACTGCGGAAAAATTATACAAACTCGGCGAAACCATAGGGCTTGCTTTTCAGTTGCAAGACGATTATCTCGATGTTTATGGCGATACCAAGGTTTTTGGAAAGAAAATTGGCGGCGACATAACGAGCAACAAAAAAACCTATCTGCTTATCAAAGCACTCGAAACGGCACAAGGCGATATGCGTAAGGAGTTGCTGCAATGGATAAACGCCGAAAAATTCGACCGCGACCACAAAGTTGCTGCGGTAACGAAAATCTACAACGCGTTGGGCGTTGACAAAATGACCCAAAGCGCAATTAATGGATATTTCGAAGAAAGTCGCGCGATTTTCAACGAAATAAATGTTCCAGAAGAGCGCAAACACGAAGTTTGGAAATTCATTTCCTCGCTCGTCGGACGCAAGAATTAATCCGTATGACGTTTATCGATACCCATTCCCACATCTACGGCGAAGAATTTGCCGAAGATCGCGACGCAGTAGTAGAACGTGCCGTAAACGCAGGCGCTGAAAAAATTTTTCTGCCCAACGAAAACGCAGAAACACTCGATGCCGTTTTGTCTCTCTGCAACAAATACCCCACAGTGTGCCACCCTATGATAGGACTTCACCCGGAAGAAATAAAAGAGAACTATCTCGCGGTGCTCAACAGCATGAAAAGGCAACTCGAAGTGCCCAATCCTTTCATCGCAATAGGCGAAGTGGGAATCGACTACCATTTTCAGGACGACAACAAGGCACAACAAATCGATGCGTTCCGCATACAAGCAGAATGGGCTGCGCATTACAAACTTCCACTAATGATACATTCGCGCGATTCAATAGACGATGTAATTGCCACACTTGATAATTGCAACGGAAAATCGCTAAACGGAGTATTCCACTGCTTTTCCGGCACCCAAGAAGACGCAGCCCGCTTTTTGGAATTCCCGAATTTTTATCTTGGAATAGGCGGAATCGTAACATTCAAGCGTTCCACACTCCCCGAAGTACTTAGAAACGTTGTGCCATTGAAAAGAATCGTACTCGAAACCGATTGTCCATTCATGGCCCCGGTTCCCATGCGAGGCAAACGCAACGAAAGCGCATTCATACCCTATATAGTTGAGAAAATATCCGACATTTTTCAAACAACACCCGATGAAGTTTGCCGGATAACAAGCGAAAATGCAAAAAAACTATTTCCCAAAGCTTGGCAATAAGTATTTCTTCTCGTAAAAACCGGTCTGTTTCGAAATAAAATCATAACTTTGCGCCCAGTTTGAAACAAACACCGCGAGTTTTGGCTTAAAACCAAATTGGTCCTTACTAAGGAAAGATGCTCGAGTGGTTGAAGAGGCACGCCTGGAAAGCGTGTAAACGCCTAAAGCGTTTCGGGGGTTCGAATCCCCCTCTTTCCGCAAAACAAATAGGCAGGAGAAATTTTCCTGCCTATTTGTTTTTTGTTTTATCACGTAAATTGTAAAACACTGATATACAATAATTTTATATATTGTCAAATATTGCCGAAATAATATCGGACATTGTTTTTACGAGATGCCTTGTTGTTTTTTACGCTGTCTGATTATGACAAGAAAAGTAGGGGTATTGTCTTTTCAAAATGTAAAATAGTCAAAAGATAACCCCAAGTGAATTTTATTATAAAAAGGCATTGTGTTTTTGTAAATATGATTAAATTAGCCAATTCAATATAGTCATCGCATACAAAACGGAAAGAAGGAAATTCTTTCATTAAAACACTTAGCGATGTATAATTTTAAATGGCAAGAAAATGACAGGTACAAATGGAGAGGGGCTGAAAGAAATCCTTGAAAGCATCAATAAAGGTGAAACTCAACTTCCCGACTTTCAGCGTGGTTGGGTATGGGACGACAACCGAATACGAGCACTTGTTGCAAGCATTACGAATGGTTATCCCGTAGGAGCAGCAATGTTTCTTGATAGTACAGGTAACAATTTGCACTTCAAACACCGAGTTGTGGAGGGAGTGAGGAAAGAACTCGAAGTCCAATCTCCACGTTATCTAATACTTGATGGTCAACAACGGTTCACTTCTCTGTACCGTTCCATTTTTAGCAAACAGCCTGTGGAAACGAAAGATGGGAAAGGAAAGAAAATAAATCGCTACTACTATCTGTATATTCCAAATTGCCTTAGTACTTCTATTGATAGAGAAGAGGGTATAATTTCAGTTCCCGAGACACGTATCGTGATGGAGAACATCGGGCGAGATGTTAAAATAGATCTTTCTTCGAGAGAAAAAGAGTTTGAGATGCATTACTTTCCGCTTAATATAGTCTTTGATCCCAGCGAAATTATGCAATGGCAGATGGGTTATTGCCAATATCATAAATTTACTGCGGACATTATAACGCAATGGACTTCGTTTTACAAGACGATTATCGATAAGATTCTTTCTTATCGTATTCCTCTTATAATTCTTCCAAACAATATTGAAAAAGAAGCGGTCTGTAAAGTTTTCGAGAATGTAAATACAGGCGGCGTAACTCTTACAGTTTTTGAACTTGTTACAGCTTCGTTTGCTGCTGAAAACTTTGAACTTCGCAAAGACTGGGATGAGATTTGGGAAACACTACGGCAAAACAATATAATCAAATTTAAGAACAATCAAGCTTCTTTTTGGAACACAGACTTCCTTACAGCAATCACCCTACTTGTAAACTATCAAAAATACATGCAAGGCGAGCGAAATTCTGTCAGTTGCAAGAAGCGCGACGTGCTTGACCTCAAACTCGAAGATTACAAGCAATATCGTGTAAAGGTTATTAGTGGTGTTCTAAATGCTACAAAATTTCTAATGGAGCAGAAAATCTTTACAAGCACTAATTTACCATACACTTCTCAACTTATTCCTCTTAGCGTTCTCTTCGCCATCGACAAAGACTTGTGGTATTGTAATACTAATAAGAAAAAACTGGAACAATGGTATTGGTGTGGAGTATTTGGAGAACTATACGGAGGAGCGAATGAGACACGCTATGTCTCTGATATAGTGGGTATGATGAAATGGGGAAAAGGTAGCGAAGAATTACCAGAAACAATTGTTCGTGCAAACTTTAATTATTCCCGTCTACAAAGTCTCTATACACGAAATAGCGCAGCATATAAAGGAGTCATGGCTTTGATTTTGAAAAATGGAGCTGTTGACTTTATTTCTGGTAGTAAGATGGATTTTGCAACGTATATCGATGAAGCGACTGACATACACCATATATTCCCTGCAAATTGGTGTACCAAGAAAGAGAACAATATTCCGCAGGAATTGTGGAATTCTGTCATAAACAAAACGCCAATTTTTGCAAAAACCAACCGTTCGATTGGCGGGCGTGCTCCAAGTGAGTATATCCAAACGATTGAAAATAAACAACCAACCAATACTGATAATGTAAATCTTTTCATCTCGTCGCATGCAATAAATGTAAACTGTCTGAGGAATGATGATTTTTATACTTTCTACGAGAAGCGTGCAAGCGACCTTTGCGACTTGATAGAAGAAGTCATGGGCAAATCTGTAGACGGACGACCTACTACTGAATAACGGAGATATTCTTAATGCGCGAATAAAGATTAAACCCATACGCAAAAAAATAAATGACTTTCGTAAAACCGAACCAAATCCTTACTAAAATGAAAAATGTAATAATTCTACTATTTGTTGCTATCAGTTGTTTCAGTTGCTCTTCTGACAGCAAAGAAGAAAAAACTAGTGAGTTCGCCTGTCAAGCTACGTATTACCATTACCTCACAGGTAGGTCTGACATGAGATGCCAATTCTATTTTTTCCCAAATGGAAATTATACAAAAGTCGTGCGAAATACATCATTCGAGATGGAAGCTTTACCATGGAACGCCTATGCTATTACTTCTACAGGAGAGGTGGTTTATAGCGTAATGCAAGCTAATTCTGAAAAGGAATGGGCAACTCCATACGCGGTGAACGGATATAAAGGCAGTACTACAAAAGGGTCTTTCTATGTTGTTGCTTTCCCTTATGGCATTAGAGATGCCAACGGGAAGTATCTTATGTATAACTGCTATAAAGCAAAGTCTTTTCAAAAAAAAGACGATGCGACACACTGCAGCATCATGCCGACATTCTCTTTTGCAGAACTTAGCGATTGCAAATGGTTCGATGGCGAAAAATCTGAGCCGATTAAACTTGAATGGAAATAACCTTGCGTAATGATATTAAGCCAAACATTGCCACACATTGACCCTGCAATTACACTTTGTAGGGTTTTTCTATATCTAATGCAGGGTGTACGTTCTGCCCCCAACGTCTACAAGCATTATGCAGCCTCGCCCCATCTTTAACGTTCATGGAAACGTCTGCGTTTTATGACACGCGACAATCAGTTTTGGGTATTGTCTATTCAAAATGTAGTTTGGTGGCAAAGTTATGGGGTAGAGGTTGTGGTTTGTAAGGTGGGAAAAACTTCTTGCGGTTACGAGGTGTTAAGTTTTGGGTAAGATTTGGTGTGATAGTAGAAATGTGGGTGTTTCTGCTTTGTTGGTTATGCGTAAAAGTGCTATTTTTGCTTTGTAAAACTTCAAAGATATGAAAAGTAGAATATTGACGGTTTCTTTGTCCCTCTTCGTTTCGGCTTTTGCAATGGCTCAGACGCAGGTGGTGGCTCATCGTGGTTTCTGGACTACGGAAGGCTCGGCTCAAAACAGCATCGCTTCGCTCGTAAAAGCTGACTCGGTGAAATGTTATGGCAGCGAATTTGATTTGTGGGTTACTAAAGACGGAAAAATTGTGGTGCATCATGACGCAACAGTTGATGGTCTTGTGATCGAAAACGAGAACTATGCTGAATTGGTGAAACATCCGTTGGCTAATGGCGAGAAGATTCCTACTCTTGAGGAATATCTAAAGGCTTCCAAGAAACTTAAAACGCAATTGATTTGTGAAATAAAGTCGCATAAGGACGTGGCGCGCACTCTTACTTGTGTGGATAAAACGCTTAAGGCTTTCAAGGATTACAAACTCACAAAGCGTGTTACTTATATCACTTTTTCTTTGCCTGCTTTCGTGAAATTTCTTTCGGAAGTGCCCAAAGGTACGGAAGTTTACTACCTTAGCGGCAATCTTTCGCCCAAACAGTTGAAAGAGATGGGGGCTGCCGGACTTGACTATTCGTGGGGTGATATCAAGAAGAACTGGAACTGGATTGACGAGGCTCATAAATTGGGGCTTAAGGTGAATATTTGGACTGTTGACGACAAGGAACAGATGAAGGAACTTGTTAAGGCAGGAGTAGACTATATTACTACCAACCAACCCGTGGAATGCGAAAAAGTGATTAAGCAAAACTAAAATTATACTTGTTTTCAAGCCCATTAGGGCGCGTTTCTGCCATGCGAAAAATATGGCGAAACGCGCCTTATCTTTTTATCGTTATTTTTGGTGCAAGCAAATATTTATTATTAATTTTGCATTAGACGAAATGTACGCAAACGCGAACTGCGAAAAACGTAGCAAAACATTGTGAGATAATGAGTAAAGAATTGAGAGTCATAATAAGCGGCGGTGGCACGGGAGGACATATTTTTCCTGCTGTTTCAATTGCCAATGCATTGAAGGAACTGTGTCCTGATGTCAAGATATTGTTTGTCGGTGCTGAGGGTAGAATGGAAATGCAACGGGTGCCTGCTGCGGGATATGAGATTAAGGGACTTCCTATATGCGGATTTGACCGCAAACATGTTCTCAACAACATAAAAACGCTGTTTAAGATTATGCAAAGCCGTCATATTGCAAAACGTATAATCAAGGATTTTCGTCCCATGGCGGCTGTGGGAGTGGGAGGATACGCCAGCGGACCGACTCTAAACGAGGCACAGTCGATGGGAATTCCTACGCTTATTCAAGAACAGAATTCCTATGCGGGAGTTACAAACAAGTTACTCGCAAAGAAGGCTGACAAAATTTGCGTGGCGTATGACGGTATGGAAAGATTCTTTCCTGCCAATAAAATAGTTCTGACCGGCAATCCTGTTCGCCAAAATCTTTTGGATTGTACAACAAGTAGGGAAGAAGCAATCAAGACGTTCGGACTTGATCCTACAAAAAAAACAATATTAATAATAGGCGGTAGTCTCGGAGCGAAGACTATGAACGATTCTGTGCTTAACAATCTTGTGCTTATCAAGCAAAGTAATGCACAGTTTATTTGGCAGACGGGCAAATACTATAGCGCAACCGTTAAAGAAGAACTTGCAAAGAGAGGCAAACCCGAAAATCTCGCTGTGATGGAATTTATTTCTGATATGGCCGTGGCGTATCGCGCTGCTGACTTAGTGGTTTCGCGTTCCGGCGCGGGAAGTATTTCCGAACTCAAACTTCTTGGAAAAGCTGCCATACTTGTGCCTTCGCCCAATGTAGCAGAAGACCATCAAACCAAAAACACGCTCGCGCTTACAACTCGCGATGCAGCCGTGTATGTGAAAGATGCAGATGCTGTACGCACACTTATCCCACGGGCATTGAATGCCGTGGCAGATGATGCCTTGTTGGCAAAACTAAGTAAGAATATCAAAACTCTTGCCCACCCCGACGCTGCAAGAATAATAGCTCGGGAAGTGATAAAATTGGCAGAGGAAAAATAAAAAGAGAAAACAACAAAAATAGACGATTATGGATTTGAATGATATAAAATCAGTATATTTCATTGGTATAGGTGGTATAGGAATGAGCGCAATAGCACGCTACTTCCTTTCGAGAGAAACCCCTGTAGGAGGCTATGACAAAACTCCTTCTGTGCTTACGGAACGTTTGAAATCTGAAGGCGCAAAAATTTTGTATGATGATGATCCCGATGAGATTTCTTCGGAATTCAAAAATCCGCGTAATACATTGGTCGTCTACACTCCTGCTATTCCTGCAGACAATAAAGTTTTGGGGTATTTCAAGAATATGGCTTACGATGTTGTTAAGCGCGCCCAAGTTTTGGGTACGTTGACACGTGCTTATAGGGGATTGTGTGTGGCTGGTACACATGGAAAAACCACAACGTCTACAATGGCAGCACATATTATTCACCAAAGCCATGTGGGGTGTAACGCTTTTCTTGGTGGTATATCGAAAAACTATGGTACAAATTATCTTCTCAACTCATCGAGCCCTTATGTGGTGATTGAAGCTGACGAATACGATCATTCTTTCCATCAACTCACTCCCTATGCTTCGGTGATTACGGCAGTTGATGCCGACCATCTTGATATTTATGGGACTCATGAGGCCTATATCGAGAGTTTTGAAAAATACACTTCGCTTATTCGTAAAGGCGGGGCACTTGTGCTACACAAAAACTTGGCGTTAACCCCACAACTCAAAGATGGAGTACGTCTGTACAGTTATAGTATAGAAGAAGGAGATTTTCATGCCGAAAACATCAGAATTGGTAACGGAACAATTATGTTTGATTTTGTTTCTCCGTTGGGCAATATTAATAATGTAGATTTGGGCGTACCAGTATACGTGAACGTTGAAAATGGTATCGCTGCAATGGCTCTTGCCCAAATAGCAGGTGTTTCTCCTGAGGATATTCGTGAAGGAATGCGTACTTTCTCGGGCGTAGAACGTAGGTTTGATATAAAAATAAAAACAGACAAAATAGTACTGATAAGCGACTATGCTCATCACCCCAAAGAGATAGAACAATGTATTAAGTCGGTGCGCAAAGTATTCTCCGGTCGCAAGATAGCTGCGATATTCCAGCCGCACTTGTATTCCCGTACTCGCGATTTCTATAAAGAGTTCGCAAATAGCTTATCGCTTCTCGACGAAGTGGTGCTTACCGAAATCTATCCGGCTCGCGAAAGACTTATTCCGGGAATTACAAGCCGTTTGATTTACGACAACTTGCGTCCCGATATGAAAAAGCGCATAATTCGTAAAGACGAGGTGCTTGATGTCGTGCGCAGTATGGATGTTGATGTGTTGTTGATTCTTGGTGCAGGAGATTTGGATAACATGACTCCTGAAATAACTAAAATACTTCTACCTCGCAGCTGAAAAATAAATGAAAAGTCTGCTGAAAATACTATTGCTACTAATATTGGCGGTTTATTTGGGATTGGCAGTAACAGTGTTCAATAATCCCGAAATGCGTCAGCATTGTACGGCCGTAGATGTGGTTGTAAAGGATAGCGATGTAGCTGGCTTTATTACCCCATCTGAAATCCGTATGCTTTTACGTGAAGCCAAAGTTTATCCGATAGGTAAAAAAATGAACGGAATAGATTGCGGACAAATAGAAACTGTGCTTGCAAAGAATCCGTTTATTGATAATGTAACAAGTTATAAAACAGCGGGCGGACATGTATATGTAACGGTAAGCCAACGATTGCCAGTGATGAGAATCATTGCCGATAATGGCGATAATTATTATATTGACACAAGGGGAAAAATAATGCCACATATGCACTATTCGGCCGATTTGGTGGTGGCAACAGGTAAGATTACTCAGAAATATGCCCACGCAAAATTGTTGCCGTTGGGAAAACTCCTTAAATACGATAAATTTTGGGACAACCAAATAGAGCAAATAAATGTAGACAGTGTAGGAAACGTGGAATTGTATCCAAGGGTAGGGGAACACGTTATCTATATAGGGAAACCGATTAGAGTTTCGCAAAAGTTGAAGCGGTTAAAAACGTTCTATTCACAAGTTCTTAGTCAAGTGGGCTGGAACAAGTATTCTAAAATTGATTTAGAATACGACAATCAGATAATATGTAAGAAATAAACAAGTGATATGGCTACAAATAATATAGAGGACAATTTAATAGCTGCTATAGAGATCGGCTCGTCAAAAATTACGGGTATGATTGGGGGAAGAATGGCAGATGGTAGCATACAAATCAAGGCATTTGCACAAGAAGATTCTTCGGCGTTTATTCGCAGAGGTATGGTCTGCAATGTTGATCAAACAACAGAATGTTTGAAAAAAATCAAAGTGCAATTGGAGAATACTATTAAGCGCAGACTTTCAAAAATCTATGTCTGTATTGGTGGCCAAAGCCTGCATTCGAAACTCAATACTGTTTCTCGAGATTTTGATGTGGAGACAAAAATAACGCAGGATATTGTAAATGATTTATACGAAGAAAACCGGCAGATGGTAGTTGCGGACTATTGGCTGACCAAAATAATTCCACAAGACTATTACGGAGGGAAGCAGCGTCTTGTATCCGCTTCTTCTGTCGTTGGAGTTGTTGCAAACAAAATAGAAGGCAATTTCTTGAACATATACTACAAGCATAAATTCTATGAACACATAAAAGAGTGTCTCAATAGTGCTGGGTTTAAGAATATAGAGTATATGATGACCCCGATAGTATTGGGAGACTGTTTGCTTAGTATGGACGCTATGCGTACTGGTTGTGTGCTTGTGGATTTTGGGAAAGATACAACTTCGGTTGCAATATATTCGTCAAAACTTCTTCGACGTTTGGCTGTAATTCCTCTCGGATCAGGAAATATTACCAAAGATATTGCATCGGTGTTCAAGATCGAAGAAAGCGAGGCTGAAGAATTGAAATGTAAATATGGCTCGGCTTTCTCTGACAAAGAAACGATGGAGGCTGATGCTGATAAAAAATATAATCTTAAAGACGGGAGAGAAATAACGGCTCGTGAACTAGCTGAGATTGTAGAGGCTCGCACAGAAGAGATTCTTGTAAATATTGAAGAGCAAATTAAACGTTCAGGACTTAAAGCCGATAATGATTTGATTAGTGGTGCAATTCTTACGGGAGGAGGTGCTAATCTTAGCGATTTGAACAAGGCGTTTAAGCAGTTTACTCAAATAGGGACTGAGAAGATAAAGTTTGCCAAAACTTTCAGTATTCCTGTGAATTCAAAATACGTGGAGATAAAAAAAGCAGATGGAATGTTGAATGGTATTCTTTCTGCTGTAGCTCAAGGTAAAGAAAATTGTGTCGGTGAAGAAATACGCGATAATGAAGGTTTGTTTGGCGGAGAGGGAAATCAAAAAGATGAAAATCCTTCGGATAATGTTGCCAAACTTAATCCTGAGCAAGTGAAAACAGAACCCACAACAACTTCAGAGCCACAAACTCCAAAGAAACCTGGCGCTTTTAAAAAGGCATGGGACAAACTGAAAAAGATGGCCGTTAAGCTTGTGGAACCAGAAGATCCGGAAACAGAGAAATAATTTTTGAAGGACTTGTATTCCTAAAAATATTTGTTCTGATAAGGTAATCATCATAAACGAAAAAATAGCATACAATATATGAACGATGACGAACAGCAAATAGTAAATTTTGCATTCCAAACAGGTAATCCGCACATTATAAAAGTAATTGGTGTGGGTGGAGGCGGTGGAAACGCTGTGAACCACATGTATCAAACAGGAATACATGATGTGAGTTTTGTTGTCTGTAATACAGATGCGCAGGCTCTTGAAGATTCTCCTGTGCAGGTAAAAGTGCAGTTGGGAAGCGAAGGGCTTGGCGCTGGCAACAAACCAGAGAAAGCTCGTCAAGCCGCAGAAGAGAGCATGGAGTCTATAGATAAAATGTTGTCTGACGGCACAAAAATGGTGTTTATTACAGCCGGAATGGGTGGAGGAACCGGAACGGGTGCTGCACCTATAATTGCCCACGAGGCTAAGAGTAAAAATATTCTGACTGTAGGCATTGTAACAATTCCTTTTAAATTTGAAGGTAATCGCAAGATTGATCAAGCGCTCGACGGTGTAGAAGCAATATCAAAGAATGTAGATGCGTTGCTTGTAGTGAACAACGAACGCTTGCGCGAGATATATCCAGGATTTACTATTACTGAAGCTTTCGGACGTGCTGATGATACTCTTACTCTTGCTGCGCGAAGTATTTCTGAAATCATTACTACTCACGGGAAAATAAATCTTGATTTCAAAGATGTGTGTACCGTGTTGCGTGATGGCGGGGTGGCGATAATGAGTACTGGTACTGGTGAAGGTGAATATCGTGTAAAGGGGGCAATTGATGATGCTCTCAATTCGCCGTTACTTAACAATAATGATATTTTTGATGCTAAGAAAGTATTATTGTATATCTATTGCTCCGATAAACACGAAGATACCATCACAATGGAAGAGATGAATGAAGTGCACGACTTTATGAGTAAATTCGGTAGAAACTTCGAGGTGAAATGGGGTATTGCTTTCGATCCGTCGCTTGGAAAACAAGTTAAAATCACAGTGCTTGCTTCTGGATTTGGACTTAGTGATGTGCCATACATGGAAGAATATCTATCTGGTAAGAATGGTGAAACTAATTCGGAAAGTGATGCTAGAAAGGCGGAAGAAGATGAGATTAAAAGAGAACGTCGTATAAAATTTGGTTATGGTGAAGACGAAGGTAAGGGCTCGTATCGTCGTCCGCACCATATATATAAATTCTATGATGTTGATATTGACAACGAAGATATAATATCTATGGTGGAACAAACTCCAACTGTAAATAGAAGCAGTGCGATGTTGCGTCGCATCTACGATAAAAAGTACAGCGCAAATCCTATGGAAAATGCCATAGAAGATACTTCTGTGCAAAAAAATCAAGGAACAATAACATTCAATAGCTAAAACAATGGCACTATTCGATCAAATAAGTAAGGACATAATGGCTGCAATGAAAGCGCATGACAAAGTGCGCCTCGAAGCATTGCGTAACATCAAAAAGAACTTCATTGAGGCGAAAACCGCTCCGGGTGCAAACGATGAACTACCCGATGACAAGGCGCTGAAAATACTTGCAAAACTTGCAAAACAAGGCAAAGATACGGCTGCTTTGTATCGCCAGCAAAATCGTCCCGATCTTGCCGAAGAGGAAGAAGCGCAAGCAAATGTAATAGAGGAATACATGCCCAAGCCTCTCTCTGATGAAGAAATTGAGAAAGAAGTAAAAGCAATTGTAGAGCAGACCGGTGCCTCTTCCATGCGTGATATGGGAAAGGTAATGGGTATTGCTTCAAAGACACTTGCAGGAAAAGCTGATGGCAAAAAGATTTCTGATATTGTGAAGAAACTTCTTGCTTAAAACTTGTATTCAGGTAAAGACACACCGCCTTGCAATGAAAAAGCAAGGCGGTTTTTTGTACCGATAGTGGAATGTGGCGATACAAAATGCCTGTTTTTACCACTTTTTGGCGCTTAAAATCATTCAGATTTTAACTTTTTCTCAATTTTCTTTGTTTTTGCTTTGTGTGTATTACAATTTTTCCTACATTCGTGGGAACTAATCGTTGGGAGAACAGATATTGTTTTTGTTTGCCCTGACATAATTAAATACTAACCATTAAAATTTATCAGACCATGGAGGAAGAATCCAACCAACTGACAGGTAGTTTACGTATCAGTAAACTTGTAGAATTTTTAATCGCTTTGGCAATTACCATTGTAGTATGGAATTTGCCACCATCTGTATTTGGCATCGACGGGCTGACTGTTGTGCAGCAGCGCGTTATAGCCATTTTTGCTTTTGCCACCATTATGTGGCTCACCGAGGCCATTCCTGCATGGGCAACATCGCTTTCGATTATAACGATAATGTTGCTCACGATTTCAAACAACAGTTTTGCGTTTTTTAGGGACGATGCAGGCGGAAACTTAGGCGTTTTGTTGAAGTCGAAAGACATCATGGCAACGTTTGCCGACCCAATTATCATTTTGTTTCTCGGCGGATTTATCATGGCAATAGCTGCCACAAAATCCGGACTCGATTTTCGTTTGGCACGAACACTGCTCAAACCTTTCGGACGTGAGAGTGAAAAAGTTCTGCTTGGCTTTATTTTAATCACAGGTATATTTTCAATGTTTGTAAGCAACACCGCCACGGCGGCAATGATGCTCACATTTCTTGCACCGGTGTTTAAGGCGTTGCCGGCAAATGGTAAAGGACGTGTGGCGCTCACTCTTTCCATTCCGGTGGCGGCAAACATTGGCGGTATGGCTACTCCCATCGGAACGCCTCCAAATGCTATTGCATTGAAATACCTTAACGACCCAGAGGGACTGAATCTTGGCATAGGATTTGGGCAATGGGTAAGTTTTATGTTGCCATACGTTGTTATAATGTTGATAATTTCGTGGCTTTTGCTCAAAAAACTTTTCCCGTTTAGCAAGAAAACCATAGATTTGGAGATTAACTGTGCGGTGCAGCGCAATTGGCGTACGGCTGTTGTGGGAATCACGTTTATTGCAACCATTCTTTTGTGGATGTTTGACAAACTTACGGGCATCGATGCCAATACAGTGGCAATGATTCCCATGGGAGTTTTTGCTATAACCGGTATAATTACGGCGCGCGACCTCGAGAAAATCAATTGGAGTGTGATATGGATGGTGGCAGGTGGCTTTGCTCTCGGTTTGGGTCTTAAAGATTCCGGTCTTGCCGATGCAGCCATCGAGGCAATACCATTTGGCAGTTGGTCGCCGTTTGTTATAATTCTCATATCATCACTGATATGCTATCTGCTTTCCAACTTTATTTCCAACACTGCCACAGCTGCACTTCTCATTCCAATTCTCGCAACAGTTTGTAGCGGCATGGGCGATTCGCTCAAAGGCGGTGGCTCGGCAATAATGATTATTGGCGTGGCAATAGCCGCATCTTCGGCAATGTGTTTGCCAATTAGTACCCCGCCAAATGCCATTGCACATTCCACAGGGCTTGTAAAACAGAACGAGATGCTCAAGATAGGAATTATTGTGGGCGTTATCTCCCTGGTGTTTGGATATGGAGTGCTGTATTTGGCAAGTACGTTCCATTGGATTTGATGGCTGAAAACTAAAACGGCTTTTTGTAAAAATAATAAGGCATCTTGTTGAAACAATATCCGGTTTTGTTTGAACAAGGTGCCTTATTATTTTTACAAAAATTCCTGCGCTGTTTGCGCAATACTTTGCAGTGCCTTAATGGAGGGGCAAAGAAACTATTTCATCACCTTTTTGCTGAACAGCAATACCTCGAGAAATAATACATTTGCAACAAATTTTCGCCTATATAATCAAGATGATAGAATAGGCTTACGTAGAAATAAAGACAAACAAAAAAGTCTGCCGGATATTTCCAACAGACTTTCTCGTGGGCAAAGATGGATTCGAACCACCGAAGACGAACGTCAGCAGATTTACAGTCTGCCCCATTTGGCCACTCTGGAATTTGCCCCTATCTCCAGATAAATTATTTATACTTCTGTGCGAAAGCTATCATCTTCAATGCTGTGATAGCATACTCATCGCCTTTATTTCCGAGTATTCCGCCCGATCTTTCTTCGGCTTGTTCCTGACTATTAGTAGTAAGCAACCCGAATATAACCGGTACATTTCCCTCTACGTTTAACTTTGAAATACCACTACTTACTGCTTGGCAAATATAATCAAAATGCGGAGTGTCGCCTCTTATTACACAGCCAATAGCAATTACCGCATCGACATCGTGCTTCTTTACCATTTGCGAACACCCGAATATCAGTTCAAAACTGCCAGGTACAATCTCTACAACAACGTCTTTCTCGTCAACTCCGTTTGAAATCAGAGTTTCTTTTGCGCCGTTTAGTAGAGCTTTTGTGATATTTTCATTCCATTCACTTGCTATGATACCTACTCGCATGCCTTTTCCCGAAGGAACTGGAGCCATATCACTATCGCTAAGTTGGAATGCGTTGCTTGACATCGCTATGTCTTTTTATTTCTTTACAGTAGCGCGCTCGATATACTTGTCGATATCTTGCTGCATTGCGCTCTGTACGTATTTGTCTTTTACTTCTTGATAAAGTTTTACGGCCTCGTCAAATTTGTTCTGCGATTCAAGAATTTCGCCTGCCTTTACAAGATATATAGGACTAAGCGAATTATTGTCGGCAGTCTTTGCTGCTTTTTTGAACTGCTCCACAGCTTGGTCTTTCTGTCCGAGTGTGGCATAGCAATCGCCTATAGCTCCGATTGTTTCGGGTTCAATCATTTCGTCGCCCGATGTGCTATATTCTTTGAGGTATTTGAGAGCTTCTTGTGCCTTGCCTGAATTGTACAGAGATATACCTGTGTAGAATTTTGCAAGATTACCAGCCTTCGTTCCGCTATATTGTTTTGCTATGTTTGCAAAGCCAGGGAAACTTGCACCATCTCCGGAGATTGCTTTCTGCCAATCGCCTTGTGCGAAATATTCTTGACCTTTCGCAAGAATGGTGGACGCTTTTTCTTCTTTGGGAAGAGTTACAAAATTATGGTATAGCAGACAACCGCCGACAATTACGATAATTGCCGCTAACACTATAAGCAAAGGCTTTTTCTGTTTAATAAGAAATGCTTCTGAACGGCTGATAGCTTCAGACATTTCAGTTGCGCTATTATTTTTGGTGATTGCCATGATTTTTGAAATTCTATCGTTTATTGCTGTTATGCGGGAGCAAAATTAGCTTTTTAGATTGAATTGGTAAAATTTTATTCCTACTTTTTTGACTTTTGAACGTTTTTCTGTGTGTTTACCCGCTTTAACCTGTAGAAAACAGCTAACTTCGCACGTTAGAAATGGTGTTTTTATGATACTTGACAGACTTTCTCTTATAAATTACAAAAACATTGCGGGGGCCGAGTTGAAGTTTTCACCAAAAATCAATTGTCTGATAGGAAAGAATGGTGAGGGCAAGACGAATGTTCTCGATGCTATATATTATATGTCTTTTTGTCATAGTGCTACCACGAATCTTGATGCTCTTGTGGTGAGGCATGGCGAGGATTATATGAT
>CAVIQL010000002.1:0-142306 GCA_963644855.1 Clostridiaceae bacterium Marseille-Q4149
AATAACCGATATTTTTTAAATAATATCCGACCTTTTTTAAATAATATCAGACATTATTTTAACCACATTGGATATCGTAAAAACGAGGTCAAACCTAATTAAAAATCCATGGCTTGAACTTTAAATTAGACGCCTTGGAATTTTCACGATATTCCATATGTTTTTTGCAACATTGTTTCGGGCACGTTACAAATAGACCAAAACAAGGAGGAAATTCCACTTTTTGTGTAAAAACTCCATTATATATACGCATGCGTGGTAGCTTTTTCTTATTTTTACCACCGCTAAGGGACGCCAAAAAGATGTGCCGCCTTACAAAAAAGATTGTAACTTATTTGTCAAACAACTTATTAAAAACAAGAGTTTATGAAAATCAAACATCTTAAAGTAGCCGTTCTACTTATGGCGGCAAGCGTTGTAACATCTTCGTGCGTAGGTAGTTTCGGACTATTCAACCACCTTGCACAATGGAACAAAAAAGCCACAGGTTCTAAGTTTCTCAACGAAATAATCTTCCTGCTCATCTCTCCCGCCTATGCCGTGTGCAGTGTAGTTGACGTTTTTATTCTCAACACCATTGAATTCTGGAGCGGAAACAATCCTATGGCATACAAAGCCGGCAAAACCGAAAGCATAATGGGCAAAGACGGACGCTACTACGCTCTCACCTATCTGAAAGACGGCTACCGCATCACCACTCCCGATGGCGAAATCACAGAACTTATACACAATGACAAAACCGACTCGTGGAGCCAAATCAAAAACGGCGAAACCAAAGAACTTTTCCGTTTCAACGGCGACGGTAGCATAAAAGCAAACGTCAAAGGCAATATCATGGACTTCGCTCTCAACGATGAAGGCGTTTATCAGGCACGCCTTGCTACACAAGACGGATATTTCTTTGCCGCAAGATAAACATAGGCAAAACAACAACCAATCCAAAACATAAACTTTCCCGCTTGCCGCAAACGCCATAGGGCGGCGGCAGGCGGGATTGCTTTTATAAATGAACCAAAAGCCACACACCGAAGAATACGACCTGTTTTCATCGTTTTGGAAAAGCGAGGAAAACAAACCACAAAGCACCGCCGATTTCGAAGATGCCGACGCCGTTTTGGCAAAACTAAGGAAATCGCAATTTCGCAGCCGTTTCTATCTCTACAAAACGGAGCGCGAATACGTAATGTCAAAAGGAATCGAAACCATAAGGCAACACGCCGCCCAAATCATACGACAACGTCTCGCGCCCGCACATATTTCGAACGACGGAAAACAGACACCGATGCGCCACGGAGCGCACCCCGTTTTTCTGGCACAGCACGCCACAGCATGTTGCTGCCGCCAATGTTTTCAGAAGTGGCACGGAATTCCCGCAGGACGCGAACTCACAGCAGCAGAACAAGACTTCGCCGTAAATATAATAATGGCATGGATAACAAAACAGCTGGAATAAAAAACATTTTGCTTTGCATCGCAATTCTCCTGCTGTGTGTTTGTAATGCCAAGGCACAATATTCAAACGCCCAAGCACATCACGCAGACACCACGGTGCAACGCACAAACAACGAAGCGCAATGCGTAGACAGCAAAGCCCCCCGCCGCAATGCAATGCCGCATATTGGCGCTGCCATCTCGTTTGCTCCCGTCAAAGCCCTTGCAACCGATGAATACCAGCGCTTGTGGCTGAAAGGCAAGCAGGCTTATTCGCTCAACATCGAAATGCTTTATTCCGCATTGCCCACAGACAGCAACGAATATGCCGAAGATTATAATTTTCCCGAGTTTGCACTGGGACTACAATACGACTTCGACCACGGGATAACCATGCATCGTTCGCCCAATCCCGCTTGGGGAATGGCAGAAATGGTAGATTATACTTCGCGCATGGGAAACATTCTCACCCTCTACGGTTCGTTTTTGCGTCCTGTGGTTCGCCGTGAAAAATGGGACGCAGGCTATGCTCTCGGAATGGGACTTGGATACACCCGCACCAAATATAATCCACACAACAACGTGGACAACGAAATGATAGGTTCGAGATGGTTGGTTTACTTTACGGCATCAATTTACGCCACATGGCATTTTGCACACAACTTTGGGCTTCGCGGCGGAATGAAGTTCTTTCACCACAGCAACGGAGCGCTCAACCGCCCAAACAAAGGGGCTAACATGATAGGACCATACCTTGGCGTGGTTTACGAACCCTATCACGAAACATTGGCAAGGCGCAGCAAATCGCCACATCGGGATTTCCGCAAATATATATATACAAACTTTACAGCGGGCATAGGAGGAAAAACGCTCAACGAGGATTGGAAAAAAACGCAACACCATACTGCGCCGGGCGAACCACGGTATCGCACAGGACGTTTCCGCTTATACGCCGCCTACTCTCTGCAAACCGACGTAATGTTTCGCTACGCCCGACGTTGGGCAACGGGTATTGGATTTGATATGTTCTATGCCACCTATGCCAAACGCGTGGAAGAAATCGACAAAGCCGACGGACTGAATCTAAAACACAACAATCTTTCCTACGGAATAGCTTTGAAGCACGAAGTGTTTTACAAAAAACTTTCGGCAAGCATGGAAATCGGTCGCTATCTCTATCGTCATCTCGGCAAAGACGATGATGTAACGAGAAAAGAGTTCCCTTTTTACGAGCGAATAGGATTGCGTTACAGTTTTCCGAAGCTCGGAGGAATGCAAATAGGTTTGAATGTAAAAGCACACAAGTTCAAAGCCGATTTTTCTGAATTTACGATAGGCCTTCCAATTGTCTTGAAAAAGTTCTAAACAAGGCGCGAAAAACCACAAGGCATCTTGTAAAACTCCCCGCAACTAATTTAAATTAGATGCGGCGGAATTAAAATTACATCGGACCTCGTTTTTACGATATACCGACACAATCTTTTTAAATCCACCCACTATTTTTCGAAAAGCAATGTCCCACGCTCAAAACAGCATATACCTTTCGCAATAAGCCATTTAGCCCAAACGCCATGCGGAAGCGAAAATATTTTTTGCCGAAAAACCGAAAATTTTGCCCGAAAAACTTGCACGTTTCAAAAAAACTCCCTACTTTTGCACTCGCAATTCGGAACTAATCCGATATACATCGCGGAGTGGAGCAGTTGGTAGCTCGCCAGGCTCATAACCTGGAGGTCGCTCGTTCGAGTCGGGTCTCCGCCACTACGCAAAAGCGAAAACAAATTGGTGCGTTAGTTCAGTTGGTTAGAATACATGCCTGTCACGCATGGGGTCACGAGTTCGAGTCTCGTACGCACCGCAATCATCACAACATATCGTTGTGATGATTTTGTTTTTATACCCCCAACATCTTATTCTCTTACTCCCCTACCGCAAACATTTTACACCACAAGCCCCGGCATTCACACCACAACAAAAAAAACAGACTGTATGCCGCAAACGCAACACACAGTCTGAAACAATATGAAAAATTTGCTATGTCAAAGCATTGACTTAATGCGCTCCATCGCTTCTTTGGCGTCATCATGACTGCCGAAAGCCGTTAAACGAATGAATCCTTCGCCACTTGGTCCGAATCCCACGCCGGGAGTTGTAACCAATGCCGCATTGTTAAGCAATTTGTCGAAGAACGACCACGACGTTTCGCCCTCCGGAATCTTCACCCACAAATACGGCGAATTTACACCGCCGTAAACAGTAAGCCCGAAAGCCTCGAGCGAACTCTTCATAAGCGTAGCATTCTCGTGATAGAAGTTAATGTTTGCCTCAATCTCTGCCCTGCCCTGCTCTGTATAGATAGCCTCCGCACCACGCTGCGACACATACGACGCACCATTGAACTTAGTGGTTTGTCTGCGCCTCCACATTTGATTAAGAGACAACTCCTCGCCATCGGTATTTACCACAAGATTTTTTGGAACTACCGTATAGCCAAGACGCACACCTGTAAAACCAGCAGTCTTAGAAAAACTACGAAACTCTATTGCACAATTTTTCGCACCCTCAATCTCGTAAATCGAGCGCGGCGTATCGTCGGTAATAAACGCCTCGTAAGCTGCATCAAACAGTATAAGCGAATTATTTGCCAAGGCATAATTCACCCACGCCGTGAGTTGCATCTTTGTAAGAACGGTTCCCGTAGGATTATTCGGGTAGCACAGATAAATAAGATCAAGCGTGCGATCAGGAATCTCGGGCGAAAAACCATTTGCTTCCACGCATGGCAATGTTACAATATTATTGGAATTACCAAAAGCCTTACCGGCGTGTCCACTCATGACATTGCTGTCCATATACACGGGATACACCGGGTCGGTAAGCCCTATCACATTGTTTTCGCCAAAGAGATCCGTAATGTTACCCGTATCACTTTTTGCACCGTCGCTCACAAAAATTTCGTCGGGCGCAATGTCGAGCCCGCGTTTCCTATAATCAAAATCCGCAATCTTGTCGCGCAAAAAGCTATAACCCTGTTCTGGACCATAGCCATGGAAAGTTTCTGCCGAAGATTCGTCGTCCACCGCCCGATGCATGGCCTTAACCACCTCGGGAACAAGAGGACGAGTAACATCTCCGATACCCAAACTAATAACATGCTTTTCAGGATTTGCTTCCTTGTATTGTGCCACTCTGCGAGCAATCTCCGCAAAAAGATAATTCTGCGAAAGCTGAGTAAAATTCGTGTTTATGCTAATCATTCTGTGTCGTTTTGTTTTCAAATCTCAATATGCCCCTCAAATACGGTTTCTGCCGGACCCGTCATCAGAATATTCCCTTCTGCCGTGGTTTCTATTTCGAGCGTTCCGCCGTCAAGAATAATCGAAGTGCGTCCCTGAGTGAGTTTGTTGGCTTCTGCCGCAACATAGGTGGCACATGCTCCTGTTCCGCACGCCATTGTTATACCCGAGCCGCGTTCCCATACGCGCATTCTTATATTTCCGGGCGACAACACTTGGGCAAATTCCACATTGGTACGGTCTTTAAACCATTCATGACGCTCAAAAAGCGGACCAACTCCTGCGATATCAAAACTCTCTGCGTTTTCTACAAAAAACACAAGGTGTGGATTTCCCATAGAAACCGCAGTTCCGTTCATTGTAACGCTTCCTGCCGTAATTGGGAGATTAATAAACGGTACGGTGTCGTTTCCAAGCGAAAGTATTTGGGATTTCCCCATGTCAACACTCACCGTTTTCACTTTTCCATCGGTTACGTGCAGGTTTAGAATCTTTATTCCCGAGCGCGTTTCCAATGTTACGCATTTTTTGTCAGTAAGTTTTTTGTCGTAAACGTATTTTCCCACGCACCGGCTGCCATTTCCGCACATCATTGCCTCACTTCCGTCGGCGTTGAATATTCGCATTTTGAAATCCGCCTTATCTGAGCGGCTTATTAATATGAGTCCGTCGCTGCCTATTCCCGTATGGAATTTACTTAACCTCACGGAAAGTTGTTCGGGATTGTCAATAGGGAAACGATCTGTATCAACGTAGATATAATCATTGCCCGCGCCGTGCATTTTAGTAAACTCTATCGTTCTTCCCATAGTTCTTTCAGGCGTCGATATGCACATCTTTCACCGCACGTCCCGAGGGTTCGTTCTGATTTTTGAACGAGGCGTCCCATGCAAGGGCTTCGGCGGTAGAACAAGCCACACTGGGAACGCTTGGAACCGATTTGGCTGCACTTTCACTGGGGAAATGGCTTTCGAATATAGTGCGATAGTAATATTCCTCCTTATTACGTGGCGGATTTATTGGGAAACGTTCTGCCGCATGTGCCATTTCTTCGTCCGACACAGCTGCCGTGGTGATTTCTCTAAGGGTATCAATCCAATTATATCCCACACCGTCGCTAAACTGTTCCTTTTGTCTCCAAGCCACAGCCTCCGGCAAAATATCGGAAAAGGCTTCGCGCACGATTTTCTTCTCTATTGTATTTCCCGGACACATTTTTGCTTCGGGATTAAGCGTCATTGCTACATCGAGGAAGTCTTTGTCGAGGAAAGGCACGCGACCTTCTACGCCCCAAGCCGAAAGACTTTTGTTTGCTCTCAGGCAATCGTAGAGATGAAGTTTGCTTAGTTTGCGAATTGTTTCCTCATGAAAAGCTTTGGCATCGGGTGCTTTGTGGAAATAAAGGTATCCACCGAAAACTTCATCGGCTCCCTCGCCGCTAAGCACCATTTTTATTCCCATGCTCTTTATTACTCGCGCGAGCAGATACATTGGAGTTGATGCGCGAACGGTTGTTACGTCGTAGGTTTCTATATGATAGATTACGTCGGATATAGCATCAAGTCCTTCTTGTATAGTATAGTTTATTTCATGATGTACGGTGCCGATATAGTCTGCCACAAGTTTCGCTTTTGCAAGGTCGGGCGCGCCTTTAAGTCCTATTGCAAACGAATGGAGTTGCGGCCACCATGCGGCTGTTTTGCCACTTTCTTCCACGCGTTTCGCAGCAAATTTCTTTGCCACGGCTGATATTACGGAACTATCAAGACCTCCGCTCAAAAGCACACCATAGGGCACGTCGCTCATAAGTTGGCGTTTCACGGCGTCTTCGAGCGATTCGCGCAATTTCTCAACCGAAGCATCGTTGTCCTTTACGTTTTCATACGAAGTCCAGTCGCGGTTGTACCATTTATGGAATTTGCCGTCGCGAGAATCGTAATAATGTCCCGGCGGGAAGGTTTGATATTCGTCGCAAAAGCCTTCGAGAGATTTCAGTTCCGAGCCAAAATATATTTTTCCGTCTTTATCGCTGCCTATATATAATGGTATGATTCCGATATGGTCTCTTCCTATCATGAAGCAGTTTTTCTCTTCGTCATAGAGCACAAAAGCAAAAATTCCGTTTATATCTTCGAGGAAATCCATGCCTTTTTCGCGATACAGTGGCAATATCACTTCGCAGTCAGACCCAGTTTGGAAATCGTATTTCCCTTTATATTTTTCACGAATGTCCTTGTGGTTGTAGATTTCGCCGTTCACCGCCAAAACTTGTTTGCCATCGGGCGCAAACAACGGCTGCTTGCCCGATTGCGGATCGACAATCGACAATCTTTCATGGGCAAGAATTGCTGTCTTGCCGCAATATATACCCGACCAGTCGGGACCACGGTGGCGCAGTCTCGACGACATTTTCAAAACTTTCGAGCGAAGAGCCTTATCATGCCCGTCGCAATTCAATATACCAGAAATTCCACACATTGTGTCTGCATTATATTTTTCGTTGCGCCAAGGATTTTCCGTGGCGGCTTCTTTACTTTATGTCGCAAAAATACGAATAAACTTTACAAGTTGTTTGTTTTTTGCCTACAAAGTTTGCTTTTTTGTATTTTATTTACAAAATCACCATCTTTACCTTATATTATTGCGCCTTTTGCAAACATACGCTTCAATATAGCCAAGGCAGGAATTGCTTCTGTGCATTTCCTGCCTTGATTATGCCGATTTGTTGTGAGTTACTTCAACACCAGCGTAGTGAGAGAGTGTTTGGGCACATTTAGACGGCAAACCTTGTCGGTGATACGGAGTAACGGACGCATGTTGCGGTCGCCCTTATTGAGCACAACCACTGCTACACTCGCGTCGGGGTTCTTGAAAGCCGCCACCTTCAATTCTTCATCATAAACACTTGTTCCTATACGTTTTGCTCCTCGCTTTATATATTTACTAAAATGCGCCATAGCGTAATAAGTGGACTGTAATTCAAAACTGTCGCTCTCTGCATTTACCACAACCGAAGCTTTGCCGCCGCCAATGTCGCTGCGATAAAGGAACGGCCCTCCTTTGAGATCAACAACCATATTCCAATCCATTGCCGCGCACACATAATTGTTGAAATCGCCTATCATCTCATCGCAATAATCCTCTACGTCGCTCCAGTCGCCATATGGCACATGCGTTCCGCCGGTTGCTGGCCCTTTGCAGAACTCTGAGAGTATTATATGTTTATCTGGGAATTTTTCGTGGGTCATTCTCAGAAGATCGAAGTGTCGTCCCGAATACCAGTGCACACCTATTCCCCATATTGCCTCGCTTGCGCCTTTTACCGAGAAACTTTCTTCTGCGCGTTCCAGTACTCGTTCTTTGTTGTGGTCCCATACAATTAATTTGAGCGTATCAAAACCTGCTTTTTCGAAATGTGGTTTGAGGTATTTCACAGCATATTCGCCCTCTTCCTGTCCAGAGTACAGACAACTCTGCCAACTTTGATTGGCTTTCGGCTCGTTTTGCACCGACATACAATAGAAATTCACTCCCTCTTTTCTGTATTCCTCCAAAAAGCGTACAACATAATTCGCCCACACATCTCGATATTCTGGCAACAGTTTTCCGCCATTTATTGTCTTACCATTCGACTTCATAAACGCCGGTGGGCTCCACGGAGTTGCCATGAGATATAGATGGGGACAATACTTCTGCGCCGCTTTTATCATTGGCAGAATATATTTGCGGTCGCGGTCGATTGAGAACGAGGAAAGTTTCGAATCGTTGTCGGTTACATACGAACTGTCGTTGAGCGAAAAATCGTTTGCGCCTATTCCCACACGACAGAAGTTCAAACCGATTCCTTCTGTGGGCGAGAAATACATCTTGGCGAGCTTTTCGCGCTGCGCTGGTGAGAGTTGCATAAAATTGTATGCCGAAGCCTCGGTAAGCGATCCGCCAAAGCCGAGCATAGTTTGGTATTCCATGCTGGGCACAACATTTATTACTTCACTTTCCGCGTACCATTTGTCTTCAAGAACCGTAAATTCCATGGGACGTAGCATTTTCAAATCCCCAGCCCTGCTTTGAACGGCTGTTACCTCCTTATAGTTTTGTGCCGCAGTGCTGCCCCCAAAAGCAAATACCGCAAACGCAAAGCATAATGTCTTTCTTGAAAAAAGTTTTTTCATACCACACTTCGTTTTATTAACATGACAAATATAGCTTTTTCCATCAAACTATCAAGAGAAACCCTGAAAAAAAAACCGATACCGACTGCGCAAAAATTCCAAGGCATCTAATTTAAATTCCAAGACCCAAAATTCAAATTAGGTCGGACCTCGTTTTTACGACCTCCTACATAGTTTTTTCGGCTCTGCATACCGTTTTAAATTATATGGCGCAGCGGGGGCACAAGTTCTATGTTTTCCGTAAATTTGTGGGTTGAGAAACAAACAGTATAGCAAAATATGAAGACAAAAAACATTCTTGCAGCGGCATTCATGCTCATTACCTCTGCCGCAACGGCAAGCGTTACGCTTCCGCTCGATGGAAAATGGATTAAGCCCAGCGACAAATCTATAGTATACGTAGGGCGCGTGAGTTTTCGCAATCCCGAAGCCCCTATGTTCAACTATCCCGGCACCGAGATACGCGCCGGATTTACCGGAACCTCGCTCAAAATGGTTTGCAAGCCCAACACGGGCTATTTCATGGTGAGTATCGACGGCCATAAGGCATTCAAGGCCTGCTACAACTCAGCAAAAGACTCCGTTGTAACGCTTGCCACAGCTCTGAAGCCGGGAAAACATACCGTGAGGGCAATGTATGTTATCGAGGGGCTCGACCGCAAAGGCGATTTCCGTGGATTTGTAGTCGACGAGGGTTGCAATCTGTTTACTCCCGAATTGCCCAAACACCGCATCGAGTTTATTGGCAATTCCATCACGTGTGGATTTGGCAACGAGAGCCTTAGAAATTCCGACCCCTTTGAATTTGAAACCGAGAACCATTACTACACCTACGCAACCATAGTAAGCGACAAACTCAACGCACTCCACACCGCCATTGCCCGTAGCGGAATAGGCGCTTACCGCAATGCAGGCGGTCCGAGCGAAGGTTCGGCAGACAATATGCAGGTGCAATATCCCTACACCATATTCAACGACCACTCCGAGCCGTGGGATTTTTCGCGTTTCACTCCCGAAGTAGTTTGCATCAACCTTGGCACAAACGACCTCTCGAGTCCCGGCTACAAAATAGAACTCTACGAGCAAGCCTACCGCAACTTTCTAACCACCGTGCGCGGAAAATATCCCAAAGCCTCGATTGTTTTGCTCACTGGCAGTATGCTTCAAGGCGATGTCAACGAATTGCAGAAACAAGTGCTCAACCGCATAGCCGACGACTTTCACAAAGCAGGCGACAAGGCAATCTATCGTTTGGATTTCAGTCCTCAAACTGGCGATTTAGGATATGGAGCATGCTGGCACCCAAGCTACGCGCAACACCAAAAGATGGCAGACGAACTGTTGCCGCTTCTCAAAAAACTATTGAAGTAAACAAGCATACTCAAATGGGGAAATTCTTCCCGTCAAGCCACAAAGAAAGACGCATTGCCGTGCGCCTTTCTTTATTATAGGATATCAAAACCACATGTAATGATACCAACTCTGGAATATGTAACACAAAAATTCGCCGAATACAACGCCGCGATTTTCAACTCCGAGCTTGCACCGCTACCAATAAAGTTGAGCCACGCACGAACGTTTGTGGGCATTACGAGCTACCATCGCAAACGAAAACTATTGGGCGGAGAACAAAAATATAACTTTTCGCTGCGTTTCAGCACTTGTTTCGACCTCACGGAAAGCGAGTGGCAAGATGTGATAATCCACGAAATGATACACTATTACATTGGTAGCCGGCAGATAAAGGACACCTCGGCACACGGGGCGGTTTTTCGCAAGATGATGAACGACATCAACCAGCGTTTCCACCGCAACATCACGATTTCGATGCACAAGGCGCAAACCATAAGCACAGGACAGCCCACAAGTCCCATTTATTTTTGCGTTATAATGTTTTCGGACGGCAAGACAGGCGTTGTAAGAGTAGCAAGAACGCGTCTTTACAAATTTCATATCCTTTTGGCAATGCAAATTCCCGCAAAAAGAATTGCCTGGTATGTTTCGCGCGACGAATACTTCGCCAAATTCAAACGCTGCAACAGCCCAAGAAGAATACAACTTGTACCCATAGAAGAATTACAAAGCCACCTCGCAAATTGCAAGCCCCTTGTCTTTGAAGAATAACGCCGCTCCCACCTGCGCCAAGCCATATTGCAAGGCTAAATCCCCACAAAGTTTTCACGAAATATGGGATAGCAAAAAACAATAAGGCATCTTGCAAAAATAATGTCCGATATTGTTTAAATAATATCCGACCTTTTTTAAATAATGTCTGACATTGTTTTCGCACCACGCAACGCGTTGAAAACTAAGTCCATTGGCATACGCACAAAAAAGGCTGTTGCAACCACTATGCAACAGCCTTTTTTCATTCCTTCTTATCCCCAAACTTCATTAGCTATCTCGCGTATCAAATCAACCTTTTTCCATTGTTCTTCCTCGGTCAACTTGTTTCCGATTTCGCAAGAAGCAAAACCACACTGCGTGCTAAGACGAAGCCTTTCCAAAGGAACATATTTTGCAGCCTCGCGAATTCTGCCTATTACCACATCCTTGTCTTCCAACACCGGAGACTTTGTGGTTACCAAACCAAGCATTACCTTTTTGTTGCCGGTAAGATATTTCAACGGCTCGAAAGTGCCCGAACGTTCGTCGTCGTATTCCAAATAGAAAGTGTCAACGTTTTCACGAGAAAAGAGATAAGGGGCAACAGGGTCGTATGCTCCCTTTGTAGCATAGCATGAATGATAGTTTCCGCGGCATACGTGGGTGTTGATAGTCAGTCCTTCGGGTTTTCCCTCGATAGCAAGATTGTTCACTTTCAGGTATCGTGTAGCCTCTTGCTCAAGAGTGAAGCCCGAACCCGCCATTGATTTCCAAAAATCATCGTCAACAATCATTCCCCAAGTGCAATCGTCAAACTGAACTGTGTCGCAGCCTGCCTCGTATATCTCTTTGAGAAATTCACGATAGGCCTTGGCAATATCTTCTATCAGTTCGTTGACATCAGGATAGAATTGCAGAGTGTTCTTGCTGTTGTCGCCACGAAATAGTTCGGCAAGAAATTGGGCAGGTGCGGGAATGGTTTGCTTAGCCTTCACACCGTTTTCCTCGAATTGCTTCACAAACAGGAAATCTTTGATGAAAGGGTGATTGTGTCCGCTGATTTTTCCCGTAAGCTTCAAAGAACCTTTCGTAGTCTCCTCGCCGTGGAACTGATAGCCGTGTTCGAGTTCAATATGCTCCACACCATTCAATCCCCACATGAAATCGAGATGCCAATAACTGCGACGGAATTCCCCATCTGTGATATAGTGCAGTCCATGTGCCTTTTGCTTTGCCACAACATCGGTTATCAGGCGGTCTTCAACGGCACGCAATTCGGTTTCCGAGATTTTGTTTTCGGCGAATTTGGCTCTTGCTTCCTTTAATTCCGCAGGGCGCAGGTAGCTTCCCACGACATCGAATTTTATATTTGCTGTATTGCTCATTTTTTTAGCTTTCAATTATGTTTGTAGTTTGATTTTGTGTTGCTGCCGTCATATAGCGGCTTGTTAATCCGGATTTGCAGCGCAAAAGTAAGCACTAAATTTTCTCCAGCAATATATTTTGCTCATTTCGGGAACATATTCTAACTTTGCAGCAAAGTATTAGTTTTTTGCAGAATATTATTCTGCAAAATTTCTACGTTCATAAAATAAACAACTATCGTATTTATGGCAAACCAAGAGCAGTTAGATGAAATCGATGCGAGACTTTTGAAACTTTTGCAGCAAAATTCGCATCTCACAGTGAAAGAACTGGCGGCTAAGATTAATTTGTCGACGTCGCCAACCTTTGAACGGCAAAAAAGATTGGAACGCGAGGGATATATCACCAAATATTCGGCAGTGGTAGACCATCATAAATTGGGGCATGACGTGATTGTGCTTTGCAACATCAGACTAAAGCAGCACACCAACGAACTTATTCAGCAATTCATGGACATTGTGCAGGATATCGACCAAATAACGGAATGCTACAACACCACGGGAAACTACGACTTTCAGATAAAAGTGTATGCCCACGACATGAAAGACTATCAAGACTTCATGTTGAACACACTGGGTAATATAAGTTGCATCGGAAGTTTGCACAGTATTATCGTGATTGGCGAGATAAAAGATTCGAGATACATTCCCGTAAACAAATGCATGCTTAAAAACCAATAGCCACGCCTTTGATTTTATACGAATTGTACAAAATCCGCGAAAGCTTGCGAACACCTAAAAAACAATAAGGCATATCGCAAAAATAATGTCCGATATTATTTAAATAATGTCAGACCTTTTTTAAAAAAGGTCAGACATTGTTTTCGCGGTATGCGCAAAGCGTTTTTAGGCCCACAAATGCGGCGCAAAACATATCGCCATAATCTTGAATGCAAGCCATTATAGCGGTGTCGACATTTTTTCCTAACTTTGCATTATTATGAGATGTGAAGTTGAAATCGATAGAGAGGCATTGCAGGCGGCTTGTCTGAAAATTTTGGACGCCTTTGATGCCGTTTGCAGAGCACACAAACTGCGCTACTACATGGCTTGCGGCACTATGCTGGGAGCTATAAGACACAAAGGGTTTATTCCGTGGGACGACGACATAGATGTTTATATGCCACGCCCCGATTATCAAGAACTTAAAAAGCATGCAAAGGAATGGTTGCCGCAGAACTTGAAATTCGTGGATTATGACAGCGACCCAACCTTTCCACATTACTACGGCAAGGTAGAAGACCTCAACACCACTCTGATAGAGCGTACCTATTTGGGACATTACGGCGGTGTATGGATAGATATTTTCCCTATCGACGGAGCTTCGGACGACGCAAACGAACGCAAACGCCACCGCAAACGTTATCATCACTGGCGACACCTGCAATATTTTGTTTATCGCAACCCTTGGAAACACGGGCACACGCTTGGGGGAATGCTTGTATGGCTAATTCAGAAACTCTACTCGAAAGAGAAGGTGAACCGCCGACTTCAGGAGATTATTCAGGAACAAGATTTCAACACCTGCAACCTTTTGATGCCCCATAGCGACAACCAAAAAACTTTTACCAAAGAAACTTTGGGACTCGTGCCTACAGAATATGAATTTGAAGGACGGAAATTCTACGGAGTGAAAGACTACGACAAATATCTCACAACGATTTTTGGCGACTACATGACTCCGCCGCCCGTAGAAGAGAGAGTGATACACCACAACCTCGTGTTCTGCGACCTAAATATGCCCCTCGCAGAATATTTGAAGAGCATAGGAAAAAAACAATAGGACTTTTATAAAAAACAAGAAATCCGCCGCACCCCAACGGGCACGGCGGATTTTTTGTGAGGCACACGCCAAAAAGTCTGTACCTTATTCGTAAGCATCGGTGGCATATCCGCTCTCGGGTGCCTTTTTCAAAGTGGAATAATCCTCAGAGGCTTCTTGTATTCCGCCTTGTCCCGCGCCCGAATCGCCACCGTTTGTACGTATCAAATCACCACAAACAGCTATATCCCAATCGTCGCGTGCTGCCCACTGCTTGTCGGCAATACTATCGCTGAAATTGCTCGTACCAACAAGCTTGTTGTTTTCGAGAGAATAGTATGTCCATTTGGAATTGTCGTTTGCAATAGGCGTGGCAACGTTTTCCTTACCTTTTTTTACGCCTCCCGACTCAGGAGAATCAGAAGAACAGGCACTGACAAGCAGCATGAGCGAAAGGATTGCAAACAAGAAAATATTATTGGCCTTCATCATTTCAAGAAAGTATAGTTCATATTAAGATTGTCGCGGTTGCCAGAGAATTTAAGTTTGGCAACGTGTCCGTTTACAGTGCGCACCAGAAAAGTTTTGCCGCTTACGTTTCCGTTTTCGTCGAGAGTGCTCGCCGCACTTGCCGAAAAATGTCCGGGGTGAAAGGTTGACACGCTAAACGTGTTGTTTCCCAACTGCAAAGTACGCCCATTGATGTTTCGGCAAACGTATTCCACCGGTTTGGAACCGCGATAGTCGAACACAGAAAGGTATTCAATAGTACCCTCACCCGCTTTTCCACGCTGACTACGCACTACGTCGAGAAAATAACGCCCATACTGCGCATTTTCAGAAGTCATGTGGTCGGTATAGTCAAGTCCGAATTCCAAGATACCCTTTGTTGCCAAATCGCCATAGCTTCCCGTCATTGCGTAGTCGCCTCCCTGGTTTGAAACAATTATACTGTTGTAATTGTTTGTCGAGGAATGGGCATACGGATTGGCTTCTGCGGCAAAAGAGAAACGCAAATCGTTGCGCGAAGAATAGTTCACACGAATCTTAAACATGATTTTCGGTTCATGAACATATACATCGCAGCCTTGCATAGTAGAACTTAATATTATTTCGCTCACATTGTCGCGATCGGTAAAGTAATAATAGGGCAAATAAAAGCGTCCTTGATCGCTCCACCAACGTCCCCATGTATTTACCACGATAAACGCGCCATAATGTGTATTGCCCTGTTCGTCCGTACTCTCCACCGTGTCGTCATAACCTGCGATAGTAAGTGCATGAGCACCGCGAGTAGCAAGTTTAGTAAGAATAGACTTATATCCGGTAAGGCTCGGTCCACTATAATTATTGTTTATCGTCCAATCGCTTGACTGTGTTGAAAACGTCAATACGCCTCCTGCCTTAGAACCATTACCGTGGTCGTAGAGATATTGTTTGATTGCCTCAACGCCATCATCGGTAGAATCATCAAACTTCGTGATTTTCTTAACACGATAACGAGCGGCATTATGATATTTCTCGTATCCCGACGCCCACTTAAACTGATAAACCGAAGAATAACCATAGTCGGCCTCTGACATAACGCCAAAATTTTTGGCAATCATCAATCCCTCATCAACAAAACCGCCAGTATCGTCTCCGTCGTTAACCATATTCCAAGTAAAAAGGTACGCAAACTGATTGGCTGTGCTTGCCGAAGCATTACGATCGAGCAGACAATTTATTTCATAGGTAAACATATAGCCGATGCCCGAAGCCTGCGCACACGAACCACCTTTTTGATCTATTATTGGCGGGAAATATGAAAGTTTTGAATTGTCGACAAACGTTGGAAGTGCGGCAGCATTTAGCCCGCAAGCCATTAACGCCGCAACAACAACGCTTTTCTTTATATGTATAAGTTTCATCGTAGCCCTACTTTACACGATTGTATGTTTTGAGAGCCTCCTCGCGTACTTCGGGAGCATAACTATTGTCTTCACTAACCTTTTTTGCAAACTCAGCAATCGTTGCAGCCTTGCACGAATAGTTTCTCCACCCAAGCGATTCAAGAATCATTTGTTGTATTTCGGCATCTTTAGTATTCTTCACCGTTTCAATTAAACGCGGAATCTCGTAAGCGGGAGTAAAGTTGCGAGTTGTGCGTATTGCCAAGCGACGATGTTTAATCGAAGTAGTATCACTGCAAACTTCATCGATATTCTGCGGCCACCGTGCAGCACTGCTATGAATTGCCTCTGCTATTTTCTCACGTATGTCGGCTTTGTTGAGGTAACAAACACTGTCGTTATCGAACTGACGTTTGAACTCGTCCATAAGTTTTTCCTCGGGGAACATGGCAAGTGCGTTCTGTGCGCTAAAATTACAGCGCTTCGAAGTGTTATTGCTTATTGAAATTTTTATGAGAGAAGGTATCAAACGAAAATCACCGCTTTTTGCGATATCGTTAAGGGCATAACGCTGCACAAGTTCGTAACTATCTTCAACACCAAGCTTCACCGCTTCGATAAACTCGTTGCTATGTGTACCGGCGAGTGAAGTAAGCGCCTGCACTCTAACAAGTGCGGATTTCGAAGTGCGGAATATTTTCAACAATTCGGCAGGAGATATTTTCCCGGCCTGACTATATTGTTCTATTGCCATGCTACGTAAATCCACAAAGCGCTCGTCGTTCAAATATTTTGCCCAAACTTTGTAATTGTTAGCGGCAAGCAAAGCATTGATGTCGGGTGCATTTTCTGCAGGAGCAAACGAAAATGTAGGATCGCCTATTACCTGAGATTCAAGATAGCCACTGAAACGGGGAATAAATCCTACACTCGCGCCAAGACCAAGTAAGCCCATATAACGATCGCTCCATTTATCTTGTAAGACGTTTACTGAATTAGCTATAACTGCAACTGTTTTGCCAGAATTGAAGATATATTCGTCGGCAATACAGTCGTCGAGATGGAAAGAACCCGTGAAACATGCATCAATCATAACAACGCGGCAATTGGGTTTGTAGTCGTGCGCCTTAAAATCGGCAATGGTAAGATCTACATCGGCATCGTCGATAGAATCTTGCTTGATAATTTCTTTATCGTAGGCATTGTCAAGCCAAGATGCGGGAACATCGAAAAATTTTGTGAGCTTAGCAGTAATGCTGTCCTTGTCTTTTCCTTTATCATCAACGGCGTGATGAAGATGTGCCCTCATATATGATTGTATAAACTCTTTGGCTTGCTGAGGAGAGTTTACTTCGGGCAGACCATCGAGATATTGCGTATCGGGGGCGCCATGATGATGAAGAATTGCGTAATCAAGGTCAATACGTTGGAGTTCATTCATCAGCAAATACTTTGTAATCGGCTGCTGATCGTGAGAAATGTAACTTATTCCGTTTTTTTGTTGATGAAGCCAAGGGAAATGTTCATAGAGTCCTATTTTCTCATCAATTCGAGCCATTACAGAGCCCGAAACATAACCATGACCATTAAAATATAGCATTTGGTCGAGAACGTTGTAGCTTCGTTTTTCGGCAACTACCTTACGCAAAAAAGCACGGAGTTTATCATAGCGACTTGTTCCGCCGGCATCAGTGGGACGTACACGACCCGAATAAATTGCTGGGCGCAAATACTGGCGCGAATCGGCGGTAAGGGAGTAATAGAAATAGTGTTTAATAGAATCGTCTTGGTCTATAAATTTGAATTTCAAGTCGAAGTCATCATAAAAACGATCGGAGGGCACGGAAGACTCCCTGCGGTCGTTGTTTTGGTTCATTTTGAACGCCGAAGTCATGTGTTGCGCATCGCGAATCATGGCAACGGGAATATCGCCAAGCAGAACGGTTCCTTCGATTGGGGCTGTTTTTTGGGTGTGAAGACTTTTGAGCGTAGCACGTATGGAATCGGGCACTCCCCAACGGTCTTGCACAATATATACTTTGAGTCCGTTGATATCTTCTATAGCTTTGGCATAATCGTTTATCTCTTTTTTTGCTTCCTGATAGCTTTTGGGGTCAACCACAATGGCAAAACCGCGTTTCACAGCGGCTGTTGCTTGAGCCGAAACTGTTATGGCGATTGCCAGAGTTAGGATTTTTGCGATTTTCTTGTACATGTTGTCGTGTAGGTTTGGAATTATTTGAACAGAGTTGTATTGTTTTTTCCGTTATAGGTTATGCGGTTGTAGGTTTTGAGCGCTTCAGAGCGCACAGCCTCGCTTTCGTTGGAATTGTTGCTTATTTCCTTGGCTATTTTAGCTATTACGGGTGCCTGATACGAATATTTGTACCAACCCATTGCTTCGAGCAGAGCCACGCGTCGCACATCGTTGCTACTGGTTCTGATATAGTTCATAATATCGGGGATACGCACGTGAGGACAATACAAACGCATGCACGAGGCACTGAAATTAAAAGCTTTATCTTTGAGAGTGTCGGCAATTATCTCGTTAACTTCTTTCTCCCAATAGTTTGCATATTTTGAAATCACGCTTTGATATTTTGCACCGAGCGAGTCTTTGTTCACGTAGTTTGCTTTTGCCCACACTTCATCGTAGGCTTTTTGCAGCACACTTTTCGCAAAAAATTCCACAGCCATTCTTGCGTCGGCGCTAACGCGTGCCGAAGCACTGTTGTCGGTCCAGATTTTCACCAAAGGCTTTGCCAACTGTTTGCTACCGTTTGTCTTGGCATAATTAACGGCGAAGCGCTGCACCATTTCGGCTTTGTCGTCAAGGGCAACGGTTATGCCTTTCACGAAATCGGTTCCGCCTGCACGGGCAAGCAGTTGCAGGGCTTGCATTCTCACTTGGTCGAAAGACGATGTCTTTAATGTTTCGAGCAATTGTGCCGAAGATACTTTGCCTTTTTCGAAGTTTTGCATGAGTTTCAAGGATATTCCGTCGGCTGTGGCACTTTCCTTAATTTTGGTCTCGGGAGCAAAAAAGAATGTGGGGTCGCCAATGATGTGGCTCTCGAGAAGTTCTTGATAGTCGTTGATTTCGCCTATTGTATGTGAATAAGCGAGCAACCCTATCAGGCGATCATACCATTTGTCTTGTATCACGTTTACAGTTCCGCCCATGCATGCCACTGTTTTTCCGTCAGAAAAAATATACTCGTTGGCAATGCAGTCGGAATTTTGGAAAGCGCCGTTGTAGCATGCGTCGAAAATCACAACGCGCGAATTTGGGCGATAGTTATAAGCCGCGAAATCGGGCAGATGCAAATCGCGGTGAAGGGCATCTATCGAGTCGGGGACGTCTTTGTTGGCCTTGCAGAGATACTGTGTGTCGAAATCGCCATGATGGTGCAGAATGCTCAAATCAAGGTCTTCTCTCTGCAATTCATTCATGAGAGTGGCTTTGATATATTTCTCCTGAGAATGATCGATATACTTTATGGATTGCTCGCTACTGTTTTTGAGCCATGGGAAATGCTCGTAGTATTGCGCTTTCTCGTCCATGGCAGCCACACGGCTTTCGTTGAGCGAACCTTGTCCTGTGAAAAAGAAAATGCGGTCGAGTTTGTTGCCAGCGAGTTTCTCTGCCACGGCTTTTCTAAGGAATTTGCGAAGTTTGTCGTATCGACTTGTTCCGCCGACATCGGTAGGACGTATGCGCCCCGTGTATATATTGGATTTTATATATTGGTCGCCGTCGGCAAGAAGTGAGTAGTAGAACAAAGTTGAAGTGCTGTCTTTTTCAAGATAGCGAAATTTCAGTCCAAAGTCGTCGTAGAAGCGGTCGGAAGGGACAGACGATTTTTCCTTGGATAGCTTTTGGCTCATCTTGAAAGCCGATGTGAGATGTTGGGCGTCGCGTATCATTGGAATTGGTATGTCTCCAATAAAAACCGCTCCCTGTATTTGCCCTTTGCTATACATTGAATAGAGGCAAGAACGTATGGAATCGGGCACTCCCCAACGGTCTTCAATAGTATAAACCTTAATTTTGTTTACCTGCTCTATGGTGCGGGCATAAGCTTCTACCTCGGTTTTTGCCTGGGCATGGCTTTGTGGATCGATAATAATGGCAAATCCTTTCGCCGCCTTGGTTGGCTGCAAAAGGACAAGTGTCATCGATAAAAGAATTGCAATTCTCTTTTTGGTCATATTGTATCTGTATCTTGTTTCACGCGGTATTTCCCGTTTTTCCCTATTCATGCAATCAACTATGGCACAAAGTCTTAAAACAACAACGTTTTTCGTGAAAACAAAGTCCGATATAATTTAAATTATATGGCTTGAAATTTAAATTAGGTCTGACATCGTAAAAACGATATCCGATGTAGTTTTTTGACATCGCCAATCAGTTTTCCCTCTTCTCGAAATGTGCCTTGGTCAAGGCACAAGAATCAAAGTGTAAGACTAAGTCCGAAGTCTACAAAGGTCTTTGATTTTCCGTCGTAGAGAGTACTATATTCGTTGTCGCCGTTATAGAATCGGCTCGTGCTTTGTGCGTAAACAGTGAGCCAAGTGGGAGTTTTGTAGATATGCACTGGAATGTTCAAAGCAGCACGCACATTAAAGCCAACGCTTTTTGCCGTGGCATATTCAAACATCGGTGCGGTGTATTCGGTGTAGAGTTTGTTGCGAACCGTGCCAAATGTCGGCGTTCCCAAACCCAAGCGATAAAATGCTCCGAGTGAGGTTTCGAGTCTCAGCGAATTGAGGCTCCAAAACTTGGTGCCCGATGCAAACAAATCGGCCATGGCATATTTTTGATTGTTAACGTCAACCTCATACTGCTTTATGTCGGTATTGTCAACGCTTGCCTTTACTCGTGCAGACCAGTTTGGCAAACCGCTTTGCAGACCATCGATGCGATATTCCAAAGATGCGCCCGAATATATCGACTCATGCACCTTGTCTTTGCTCAACACGTCGAAATAAACTCGGTTGGCATGCTCAATATCTACCCTTCTCTGCTGATCATACCAGTATCCGTTTCCTGCAACAAGGTATGCATTCAAAAGAATGTTGTGTCGCAAGTCATCGCTGCCGAATGTAAGGCGATCGTAGAGCGACAATTTAATGTCGTCATAGTCTCCGCCCTTGAAAGTATAGCTCGACCCGCCGTCTTCGGCCTTTTCTGAATTAGCCTTAAAGCCAAGCTCGAGCAAATTGTCAAACCCTCCGAATTTTGCATTCCATTGTGCATTCACTCCAAGGCGCAAACCCTTGTAGTCGCGGGTATAGCTGTAATTATCGTTTGATGTAAACGATTGGTAATCGCCCATGCCTTTCATGAGAAAGTAAACCCTTGTGAGCAAACCGTTGATAATTGTATGCGAAATGTTTGAACGGTAAATATCAACGTCAGCCGAAAGTCCCACATTGTGATTGTCGGAAAGTTTGTACCATGCGCCCGGATTAACCTCAAAATGCATTGAGTTGGTCTTGGGACGCGGATCTTCCTGGTCGGACAAACTTCCAACGTTATACTTCAATTTCAAGCCTGCAACAAACTTGTCGTTGAACTTATAGGCTGCGCCCATGTGCAAATCAAACTCTTCGGTGGTAACGTTGCTTTCGACAGAATCTCCGAGCACAAACGGATTTTCAATACTCATCATGTATGCGTTGCTCCAGCAATGTTTGTAATCCTTACTGTTTATATACTTGATATTTCCGGACAAGCTGAATTTTCCAATCTGTTTCAATCCGGAAATATCAAGGCTGAAATCATTATGCTTGCTTGACGCATTTACAGCATTGAATTTTCCCCGTTCCAAATGCCCGTTAAACGTAACGTCGGCCAATGTCTTCACCTTGTTGAACGATAAAGCCGCGGGATTGTGGCTCTCGCTATAAATATTGTTGAGAAAGTTCAGTTCTTTGTAGTTAAGTCGGTCGGCACGTGTGGTATCACTGCCAGAAGATGCGGCTTCTGCGTTGGCTGAAATCGCTAATAGGGTGATAAAGAAGAAAACTTTTCTCATTTTTGTTTCTGTTTGTTGGGATATGGTTTGATAAAAATTTTAATCAAAGGGGCGGCGGTTGTTTTTGCCGCCCCTTTGTATTTTTAGAATGCAGGATTAGTCTTCTTTGAGAGGCTGATTTGTTTCGAAGTCCTCAGAAGAATTGTTTGTATCCTGATAGTATTTTCTGCCGTTCACAGTTTTTGCAACCTTGCGGCGTTCGCATTTTCCAGCATAAGAGTCGCTGCAAAGCACACCCTGCTTGTCGTCTTTTGCAAGGAAGAAGCCATAGTGTTCGGTTGCCTTAGCATTCCAAACGTCTACTGCATCGAGCACATACTTCGAAGGAATCATCATATATTCCATGGTGCCGGTTGTACCAGGAGTGGTTTGGAAATTATTAGCATCGGCTGCGAATGCTTCAGGAGTAATTCCGTCGGGAAGTTTCACGAGTGCAAGTGCGATAGACTGCACACCGAAGCCCCACATAGGCATGTATTTATTGTTTGTAAAGATAACTTTGAGGTTCTTTGCGGGATAGTCAACTTCTTGTGAGTTGTAGTCGAGATATACTTCCCAATCGGCGTTGCTCAAATCGGGGCAAGCGGGATCGTTAGCGTGATCGGCATCAGCATGATTGGTTGCATCGTTTGCGATAAGCACGCTCTCACCCGGCTGAATGGGATAGTCTTTGCCGCTTCCGGGGAATGCGAGCACAGCACCGTTTGCCATTGGATAAAGGTCGGTAATTCCGTTTGCTTGCCATGCATTTTGTGTTGTTTGTCCAGCGAGTGCGGAAGCGAGAATCAAGTTGTCGAGATATTGAACTTCGTCGCTGTTGTTCACGATTTCAAAGTAGGAATCTTTGATGTAGTAGAGTTTACCACCAGCATTGTAAATGGTCTTGAAGATGAGGGTAGACTGATTAACTTTGCTGAGATCGATTGTAACGTTGGTCTGAGCATAAACGTTTGCCTTTGCGAGACCGCTTACCGATGCCGTAGCTTCGTCGATTACTTTGCCGTTTGCAGAGAATGTATATACGCCCTGCTTAAGCACAAAAGAGGCAGTGTTGCCAGTAACAGCCACTGTGTCGGAAATGCCTTTGTCGCTCGTTGCAACAATCTTGAGATCGGAAATGTTGTCGAACGCTACACCGTCAACAGAGTTGAGGCTCACGGTTACGGGATAGGATTTCAATCCTCCGTTGTCAGAGCTGCAGGCTGAGAAAGCCACTGCTGCGCCGATGAACAGCGTTGCTGCGAAAAGTTTGTTGATAAATTTCTTCATTTTGTTTGTTGTTTTTTGAAGTTGTTTATTTGTTGTTTTGTAGTGTCTTTTTATTGCTAAAACTAATGTCGGATATTTTTCAAATAATGTCAGACATTTTTTAAAAAAGGTCGGATATTATTTTTACGATATGCCTTATTGTTTTTTCATTGCCTAATTTCGTTTTCAGAACTTCAATTTCAACTCTGCGCCAAAGTATTGGTCAGGATACAACTGGCGTTTTGATTGTGAGTTCTTGTTTACGTGATATTTTTTGAGCCCGAGGAAATTGTTTGCCATGAATGAAACTTCGGCAATCTTGCCAAGTTCTTTTGTAAGACGGAAGTTTAGCAAAGCCCAAGGCTTTACATGGTCGCTCTTGAAAGCATACAACAGATATCTATCGTTCATCAAATAGTATTCGCTCTTGTCTTCGAATTCCGGTTTCCACTCTGTGAAATTTCCTTGACGGTCATAGAATCCTATTGGAGAGACAATATATCTCGTACCATCTGAAGAAGTGTGATAAAGTTTCGTTCCGTTTTTGCTTTCGTATATACTGCGTTCGTTTTCATACCACACCACTTGCACAGTAGTAGTAAACACGAGGTTTACGGCAGGAATGTGGGTAATGAAGCGAAAGTTTGAATTCACACGGTCGTTAATCGTTCCGCTACCGGCGGGAAGCATGGGAATGTAGTCGTAATTATATTGTATGAAACCCAAACTTGTGGCGTCTCTCTTGCGTTTGATATGAAACCAAGCTCCGTCTACCACGAGCGAAGTGCGGAGAGCCTGCCATGTTCCGAAATCCCATGAATATTCTATACCATACTTGTCGGTGCGCGAAGTATTTCCGGGGCGGCTCCAAGTAGTTATTTCGTTACCAGCAGAGGTTTCAGCCGTCTGTTGTTTACCTTCGTAGGTATAAGTTACCTTCTTGTCGGCATAAGCAAGGTTTGACGCGCCGCCGGGCACCGAATATTTTGTATAGTTCAAGGCAATGAATTGCGAGTTAAAGCCGAATTCGTCGCGATGACGCTCGCTGAAGAAATTCACATAGCCTTTCATCTGACCGATACGGGCATTCAATCCTATTTCCCACTTCAAACTGCGCGCAGGTTTGAGATTAGAATTTTGAGTATTGCTTACAACTTGAGTAGTCATCACTGCCAAACGAGAATTGTCTGTTCCAATCGCGCTAACACTCACGTTGTCGAAATAAGCTTTGTCGGGATAGAGATAAAGAAGCGTCGGCATTTTGTTGGAAAGTCCGAAACCGCCGCTGATACTCAACTTGTCGAACATACTGTTGTTTTCCTTTGTAAGGAAAGTAAACTCCGTGTTCACACGAGGCTCTGCCACGAAAATATCACCGCGCTTTGATTTCTCCTTGTCAAGGAAAAGATTGGTAAGACGCACTCCGGCATCGAATTGCAGGTTTGTCTTGCCGATATTAAACGACGACACATCGTTCACAAACCACGAAAGATTGTGGAGAGCAGGTATGTCGGTGAATTTACGGGGACGATACGATTGCGCCTCGCCTGCTTTTGGCGGGAGATCAAGATTAAATTTCAAACCATAGCCTTGGTTATCATCAAGACGGTATTCCAAACCGGTTTTGATGTTTGTAAAATCGCGGCCATTCAATTGTATATATTTATTAGCCTTTACCTGCGCAAAAACATTGATTGGAATTCCCTCAATACGGTAGTCGCTGTAATAAACCTTGGTGAGCATTTTTGCAACATGCTCTCCGGTTTCCATACTTCCCGATATTACGCCGTCGGGAGTGGATATTCTGTCGTGATGAGTGTCGAGAGTGCGCGCCACTTGTCCGGAAAGATCGTAATCAAGTCCGGTTAGCCAGCCATTTAGTTGGGCATGTCCGTGAATTGCGAGCCTTCCGCCGGTATTTTTGTTCTTATAAGTCAAACTTAGCTCGCTCATTTGCTTGTCATACTTGTAATTGTTTACATTACTATAGAACGAACCGTTGACATTAAAGGTTACCGGGCGATCACTGTTCTTTCCAAAAACATTTGAATAGCCTATCGTTCCTGTGATACGGTCATATCCCATATATTTACGGCGTGTATCAGCGTAAGACTGCGACCAATCCACACCGATATTCATTGTTCCGCTTCCCACACCAAATCCTTTTCCGGCGTAAGCGAGTTTTGAAAACGGATCGGCCTTGAATTTTGCTTCGAGAGGGCTTCTTCCGGCTTTTGTTTTTACTACTACGACGCCCGATGTAAGGTTTCCGTATTCCACAGATGGGATACCGCGAATTACTTCTACGCTTTCGATGTTGTCGGCCGAGACTGTTCGCAAATCCGCGCCTCTTCCTGCGGTAATTTGGTCGTCTGCTCCATCGCTGGTAGTTGCTGCGCTTTTTCCATTGCGCGTTGGAGCTATTGCTTGCAGGTTTGCATCGTTGCTTATAGGCGTTCCGTCGATAATCACAGCCGTTCCGAGCGCATTATTGTCGTTGCTTCCTATTTCGCGAACGTTTGCTTGCGCGAGGTTGTTGAGTGATGGATTTGTGGTTAGCGCACCTGGCATTAACTGCAACATATCTGCGAGGCTTTTGGGCTGTATATGGCGCACGGCGTCTTGGTCGATTATCGATTTAGAGCCCATTGCCTGTTGTTTTGCAGTAACAGTAACGCCTTTCAAACTGAGCGAAAGTCGCTGCAACTTTATATCGAGGCGATTTTGTGCGCCGTTTTTCACACTTACTTTGCCGCGCACTTCTTTGCAGCCGAGACACGACACATAGTAATCGAGTTCGCCGGTAGGAACATTGATAATTTTGAAATGTCCTTTCTCATCGGTGAGAGTAAACAGAGAATTGTTGAAAATCACTGTGGCAACTTCCACCGGTTTCCCATCGGTATCGGTAACAGTTCCCTCGATTTTTGCCGTTGCTGCAGTTTGCGCATTGGCAAAATTGCAGAAAAGCAAAACGAAGATGAATAACAGGGAGAAAACGAGGCGAATGTTCGATGTTTTTTCTTTTCTTACCATGTTGATGTAGGCTTGCAATAATTTTGACTGCAAAGTTACCTGCTTTTGTCTTTATAGTGATACCCACATATAGGTATTTTGCATCACAAAAGGAAATTATATACATTTTTGCAACCTATATAGTAAAAACAGTAGCTTTTTGATAGGTGAAACGCATTATTTCCTGCTCAAAAGAAAGCATTTTGGGGTAAACATAACGTTTTTCATTTTTCGCGAATTGGGTTTGTTTTTTAGGGCGCGGCATGTTTTAAGCCTCGGATTTGTTTTGTGGCAAGCGTTTTCCACAATTGGTAGGCTGAAATCATACAACACACTAAACATGGTTGTTGTGATGGTGATTTTTCACCATTTCGGCGGGCACAATCCAGGAAACTCAAAAAAGTTTCGGCACATAGGCAAGATTTCACCGCATGAAGGATTTACTATTCGGAACAACGAAAAAGATTCGTACAACAAATTACAAACAATTTAAACTAAAAAAATTATGAGAACAAAAAACATTTTCAAGACAATGCTGGCAGCTGCATGCTGCTTGGGTGCCGTTGTATTTACATCGTGCGACAACGACAACGACACAAAGAAGAGCGGGCTGAAACTAAGTGCCAGCACGGCAACAGTCGCTCCCGGGCAAAGCGCATCAATCGTGGTGGGCAACGGAACCGCTCCCTACAAGGCTACATCAAGCGATGCCAATATTGCAACCGCAAAGGTTGACTCAAAAACCATTATCATCACGGGCGTAAAGGTTGGCAGCGCATTGGTTACCGTTACCGACGCCAACAATCTCAGCGGGAAAATCGTAGTAAGCGTGAAAGAGGCAGCCCAAGCGCTCAGTTTCGACAAATCGTCGGTAAGCATCGAAAACGGCAAAGAAGATGTTGTAACAGTAAAGAGCGGCACAGCTCCCTACACTGCCACCGTTAAAGACCAAAGCATTGCGAGCGCAACCGTAAAGGATGCAAAAATCACGGTAAAGGGTCTTAAAGCCGGCACAACCACTATCACTGTTGCCGACAAGAACAAAACAACGGGCACATTCACCGTTACCGTAAAATAAGCAGACAAGCTTAAAGCAATAGGTTGTTTTCAACAAAAACAGACTGAGAAGGTTTAAAGCACATCAATTTATCCCCAAATCAGGCTGTGTTTCCGCAAGGGAATGCAGCCTAAGCCCGTAAAACAAACTGTTTTTTTAGTTCTCAAAACCATACGCCATACTTATTAGGAAGTGTGTTTTAAGGCGAAGTTTTCATGTCGCGCACCCGGCATAAAACTTCGCTTTTCTAATATCCGACCTTTTTTAAATAATGTCAGACCTTTTTTAAAAAATATCGGATATTATTTTTGCAATAAGCCATGTTGTTTTTTGCGCCTTGCTTTCGGGGGAAAATAAAACCCATTTCGGCAGATTTTTGTATTTTCGCAAACGCAATGAAACGTATTATCACATATATATTTGCGCTCACCGCGGGAACGATATCCGCAGGCGCACAAACAATGGAGAAACTGTTTTCTACCATGCCCGATAGCATTGTGCCGGTAATGTCGAAAAACAACCGGCTCGACTGCATAGATTTCTTCCAGAGCAACATGAAATCAAACGTGCAGAACCTGCTGGGCGGAAAAAGTAGAATCAACGAGTTGACAGACGACTATATAAATCTTTCGCCCACTACCAGTTCGCAAACAGAGATTAAAATACTCGCCACAAGCAGCGGAGAAAAACTGATAATGGTAGCCTACACGTTTTCAGCCCCGGGTAAAGAAACCACAATAGCTTTCTATACTCCGCAATGGGAACGCCTTAAAACTTCCGACTATATCACGATGCCCCAAGCCGAAGATTTTGTAACGAAAAACGACACGACAAACGAAGATACCGCCGAAAAAGCAAAAAAGCTCATCTGTTCCGCTTTTGTATGCGCCAACATCGACAAACAAAACAGCAACGTTTCGTTCAATCTCTCAACCGAAGGGCTCTCGACCGATGAACAGAAAACCGCAAAGCCTTTTATCGCCCCAACAATTACCTACACTTGGAACGGCAAACGCTTTGCAAGGCAATAAAAACCACCTACAACCCAAGACATCAAACACCTAAGAATAAAATCATGAAAAAAACACTCTTTGCTGCCCTACTCCTCGCGGCTGTAACAGTATTGGCTGCTTGCACAAGCACACCAAAATTCCAAACAACCCAAATCAGTAATCCGTTGCCCATGAACTTTGGCGATCCATTCCTACTCCATTCCTCCGACGGCAAATATTATATGTATGGCACCTCGCTCGGCGATGGATTCGAAGCATACGTTTCGACCGATATGAAAACATGGGAAAAATGCGGACAAGTATACAAAGGCGCAAACCCCGATCAATGGAACGTAAGCTGCTTTTGGGCACCCGAAGTATACGAAATAAACGGAAAATACTACATGTTTTATAGCGCAAACTACCGCGAAAATCCAACCAACGAGGGAGAAAATTTCAAAATAGGAGTAGCCGTGGCAGATTCAGCCGCAGGTCCGTTTAAAGATCTCTACAATCGTCCTATTTTCAACCCCGATTATCCCATAATAGACGCAAACATTCTGCACGACGAGACAACCGGCAAATTCTATCTGTATTATTCGCGCTGCTGCTACAAACACCCCGTTGAAAGCGAGGTAGCTACCCAAGCACGCAACCAAGGAAAATTCAAAGAAGTGGAAGAAAGTTGGGTTTACGGCGTGGAACTCAAAAACGACTTCTCGGGCATAATAGGCGAACCCAAACTATTGCTCGCCCCACCCTCAAAGATTTCCGACCGTCAGGCAGAATGGGAAAGCCGCTCCGTAACATCGGGCGAAGTAAACCGACGCTGGACCGAAGGTTCCTTTATATTCAAAGACGGCAACACATACTACATGATGTATTCCGCCAACTCGTTCGAAGGCAAGCACTACGCCGTTGGCTATGCCACATCTGATAATCCGCTCGGACCATTCAAAAAAGCCGACAACAACCCCGTGTTGCAAGAAAACGTATCAAAAGGCGGCGAAGTGATGGGCACGGGACACAACATGGTAATACGCATGCCCGACGGCACACGCTACTGCGTTTATCACGGACGCATGAAACAAAACCCCGACAAACGCGTGGTCTTTATCGACAAACTAAACATAAAAGACGGCATACTAACCGTAGAAGGCCCCACAACAAACAAACAGAATATAAACTTCTGAACAACAAAACACATGGCTATGCAATGCAGAGTTTATAGTTTGAGGACATAACAAAACCACAGACAAAAAATTAAGCACACCGCATTGACAACAAGCCAAAAAACAACCTCTCAAGTTCGCCAAATAACAAAGAATAAGTATCTTTGCGGTGAAAATAATAATTTACATATCAAGTATCTAAAACGTTAAGATTATGGTAAACTACAAAGAAATCGGCTTGGTAAACACCCGCGAGATGTTCAAAAGAGCTGTAAAAAGCGGCTGGGCTGTTCCCGCATTCAACTTCAATAACCTCGAACAACTTCAGGCTATCATCACAGCATCTTCAGAACTCCGTTCGCCGGTAATACTTCAGGTATCGAAAGGCGCACGTAAATACGCAAATGCAACCCTTCTTCGCTACATGGCAGAGGGAGCTGTTCAGTTTGCAAAGGAACTTGGCTGCAACCACCCCGAAATAGTTCTTCACCTTGACCACGGAGATAGCTTCGAACTCTGCAAGAGTTGCGTAGATCTCGGTTTCTCTTCAGTTATGATCGATGGTAGTGCGCTTCCTTACGAGGAGAATATCGCCCTTACCAAGAAAGTTGTTGACTATGCTCACCAATACGATGTAACAGTAGAAGGCGAACTCGGTGTGCTCGCAGGTGTAGAAGACGAAGTTGCTTCTGAAGAAAGCCACTACACCCGTCCTGAAGAAGTTATCGACTTCTCTACTCGTTCGGGCGTTGACTCTCTTGCTATTTCGATTGGTACTTCTCACGGAGCCTACAAGTTCAAACCCGAACAGTGCACTCGTGATCCGAAAACTGGTCGTCTTGTTCCTCCTCCATTGGCATTTGATATTCTTGCCGAGATTGAAAAACAACTTCCGGGCTTCCCCATCGTGCTTCACGGTTCATCTTCTGTTCCGCAGGAGTATGTTGACATTATCAACAAATACGGCGGCAATCTTCCCGACGCTGTTGGTATTCCCGAGGAGCAACTTCGCAAAGCTTCACAGAGCGCTGTTTGCAAAATCAACATTGACTCTGACTCTCGCCTTGCTTTCACAGCAGGTGTACGCGAAACTTTCGCAACTCACCCCGAATACTTCGATCCTCGTCAGTATTGCGGCAAAGCTCGCGAATATATGGTTGAGCTTTACAAGCACAAAATTAAAGACGTTCTTGGTTCGGAAAACAAACTTGCAAACTGCGACTAAGTTTTACGATAACAGAATAAAAGCAAAGGCTGCATGCGGGAAACCGCGATGCAGCCTTTTTTTGTTTTGTACCTTTTTTATTTTGCCTTGATAGCGATTGACAAAAAACTATTTGGGGATTGTGGGGGTTATAGCGGAGAGTCAGATAAACACGCTGAACATGCTTATCACAGCTATGATTATGAGCGTGGCTATTGCGGCTGCCGGAACAAGATTGTGGCGATCGGGAATGATACATGCGGTTTGTCCCATAAACTTCACGCATATCGCATAAACCAATGCGCCTATGATATTCCCCAAAACAGCTCCGGCAAGCACATCAACGGGATAGTGCACACCAAGATAGATGCGCGAATAGCATACAAGTATTGAGAAACAGAACAGAACCACATTTACGGCACGGCGGCGCAACAATAGCATGAGCCAGACGCTTTCGCCGAAACAATTGGCGGCATGACTCGAAACAAAACCAAACCGTCCGCCGTGGTAGTTGTTTACATAATGAAGCAAATAGCTTATCTCGTCGTTATGAGAGGGTCGCGGACGTTCTACAACGCGCTTTATCACTCCCGAAACCTGATCACAAAGAGCCACGATTGCTACACTTACGAGAATGAGCACGATTGCCTGCCGCTTGTTCTTACTGCCTTTCAAAATCACATAGATTATCGACACTATAAGCGGCGCCCAAATTAGTTTGCTCGACAGATTGTAGAAAAGATAGTCAGCATATTTGGGACCATGAAAGTTTGCGCCCACCATGGTAAGCATATCAATCACGTGAATATTATGGATAACTTCTCCGGAGCGCGTGCGCAGAAACCAAAGTATTATCACAATGTTCAGCAGCATGCACAACGCGTGCATTCCGGGCTTCAACCACCCGAAAGAAAAGGTTGCATTGTTTTTGTGTCCGTTCATTCTTCAAAAAAATATGCAAAACGCGCTGAATTTCACGCAATCCGTGCAAAGATAGCGGTTTTATATAAATCCGCACCTAATTGTATATGATATAAGGAGGAATTTCGAAAAGTTTAATACAATCTTCATTTTTCCTATCCCTATTTGGCGAAAACAGTTTGCCGACCACAATTTCTTACATCGCATCTCGTAAAAACTATGTTCGACATAATTTAAATACCAAGGCATCTAATTTAAATTAGTTGCCTTGGTATTTAATCCCTATGCAATAGTATGAAAATCTGCGCATGAGCCACATACAAAAACAAGCGTTTTGTACTGGGCAAAACCTTTGCCTGCAATACAAAACGCCTTGGTTTCCGAAAAACTTCGCGAAAGCCCGTTGGCTCATGCCTTGGTTTCGGCACCTCATCGCGTTGCGCAACAACGCCAACGCCCTCGCTAAATTCTTTCCGCTATATTATTTGTTGAGTTTCCAAGTTGCACCGTCTTTGGTATCTTTTACTTCAAATCCCAACCGAGCCAATTCGTCGCGAATACGGTCGCTCGTTGCCCAATCTTTGGCTGCCTTGGCTTTCTGACGGGTTTCGAGCAAAAGGTCTACCGCGCTGCCGAAAGCCTTTTCTCTACCCTCGTTCGAAGATACCTCCTTGCGCAACCCAAGAACGTCGAATGCAAATACGGCAAACGTTTTCCGCAATTCTTCGAGCGCATCGGGCGTAATGGTATTCTTTCCGTCGACGATTTGATTAATTGTGTGGCACGCATCAAACAAGTGGCTTATCAATATAGGCGTATTGAAGTCATCGTTCATGGCTTCGTAGCACTTGTTCTTCAAATCCTCCACCTCGTTCATGGTAATCTTTCCGTCGGCAACGCCTGAGATTTTCTGCAAGCTGGCATATGCGTCCATCAATCTATCGAGACCTTTTCTGCTTGATATTAGAGCCTCGTTCGAAAAATCTACCGTGCTGCGATAGTGTGCCTGCAAAATAAAGAAACGTATGGTCATAGGCGTGTAAGCCTGCGTGAGCTTTTCGTGACTACCCGTGAAAAACTCTTCGAGAGTAATGAAGTTTCCAAGACTCTTGCCCATTTTTTGCCCGTTAACCGTTACCATATTATTATGCATCCAATAGTGTACCATTTCATCGCCTTGCGACGCCACAGCCTGGGCTATCTCGCATTCGTGATGAGGAAACACAAGGTCGAGACCGCCTCCGTGGATATCGAAATGTTCGCCAAGATATTTTCTGCCCATTGCCGTGCATTCAGCATGCCACCCCGGAAATCCGTCGCTCCATGGCGAAGGCCATCGCATTATATGTTCGGGCTGCGCTTTCTTCCATAGGGCAAAATCCACCTGATTGTGCTTTTCGCCAATACCGGCAAGGTCGCGACTCTCGTTGATTATATCGTCAAGATTTCTGCCCGAAAGTATGCCGTAATGGTGTACCTTATTATATTTTTCGATATCAAAATAAACACTACCGTTGCTCTCGTAAGCAAAACCGTTGTCAAGAATTTGCTTTACCAACTGCACCTGCTCAATAATGTGGCCGGTGGCATGAGGCTCGATGCTCGGCGGCAGAACATTGAGGTCGTGCATTGCATCATGGAAACGATTTGTAAAATACTGCGCCACTTCCATCGGTTCAAGCTGTTCGAGACGCGCTTTCTTGGCTATTTTGTCCTCGCCTTCGTCAGCGTCGTGTTCAAGATGCCCCACGTCGGTAATATTCCTCACATAGCGCACCTTGTATCCTATATGTTGCAAATAACGAAACACCACGTCGAAAGTGATTGCGGAACGCGCGTGTCCGAGATGAGGATCGCCATAAACCGTAGGACCGCAAACATACATTCCTACCCTTCCCGGAGTGAGCGGTTTGAATTCCTGCTTCATTCGGGTGCGTGTGTTGTAGATCAAAAGCTTCTGAGTCATATTCTGCTTAGTGTTGTTTTCGACTCCGGGCTGCAAAAAAACATGCATACCCCTTTGCCGTGATATTTTAATTCGAATGTTTACCACCGGCAACCTTAATCATTGCGACAAAAAGCCACCGATTACTTTCGCAAAGTTACAAAATTATATTTTTACCGGCTTTTAATTGCCGTTTGTTTGACTTTCGCAATACAGGAAACCATATTTTTCGCCCCATGCGCCTTGCACATTCATTCTATTCAAACAATGTAGGGCTGTTGTCGGCATCTTCGTCGGGCACATCGGTATCAGGTTCGTCTGCCACGCCATCGTTTTCCTCCGGCAAACTATTTTCGGTATCCTCCGCCGTTTTTTCTTCGGGCTTCAACAAAGAAGGAATCTGCTCCACGCCCCCGACATTGAACGTAGTTACACGTTTTCCACGCGCTTTGAAACTCTTTACTCCCACAAACTCGGTAGCTTCGATTTCCAACGGTTCACGATACTCGTCGGTGCCTCCGAAAGTGATGCGGAAACGTGAAAATTCGTCCGACGTCAAACAAACAAGTTGCGACTTCGCCTCCTCGCCCAAGAAATTCTGCCTCTTTGCGGAACGTTCAAAGTTGAAGCGTTTGAGATATAGGAAATCATTTTGTGTGGCATCGTAAAGAAGTGCCGTCCATACCTTTGCCTCGTCAAACTTCTCCATCTTGACAATTCCAGGTTCGTAATGATTGTTCAAATCAAAGTCAGTGGTATAAAAAGTTCCGTCGTCAAGCACAACAAGTATCCTGTCGTCGCCACGATACTCGCCTATATATTCCCCGCGTCCGTCAATGTTCAAACGATTTATGTCCTTGTCAAACCAAATCTTGCACCCTCCGAGCGTCGAAACGCCGTGGCTTTTTAGCGTAATGCGATAAACGTCGCTTTTAGTAAGGGTATTGCCACGACTCTGCCGTCCCTTGATTTGCAGGTCTCCGAAATCACATTCAAAAACAAGCTTCTTGATTTTAGGATTCGGCTTCAGCGCCACTCTTATTACCTCTGCCTCACCATTTGAATTAGCTGTAAAATAAACCACACGGCTTCCGGGTTTTCCCTGGGTGAGATCGTATTCTCTGTCATGGGTCATCGAGGTTACATTGAAGCGTTTGTAAAAATACGTCCCGGCTTTCCCATCGCGATACACCACATTATAAGTAGTTCGTTTATCATTTTTGCGGAACACTGCCAGATGTATTATTTCAGCCTTGCGCTTTTCTTTTTTCGAACGTTCGGTCTCACCCACAAAAAGTTTGTCGGCAATGCGAGTAACCTTGTATGTACCGTCGCGATAGAACAATATTACATCATCTATATCCGAGCAATTTTCTACAAACTCGTCATGTTTCAGTCTTGTTCCTATAAATCCGTCGGCGCGGTTGATATATAGTTTTTCGTTTGCCTCAACTACTTTTGTTGCCTCTATGGTATCAAACGAACGAATTTCGGTAAGTCGCGGGTGATCTTCGCCATATTTTGCCTTAATCATGGAATACCAATTGCTCGTAACCTCTGTCATATTTCCGAGATCGCGATTTATTTTGGCGATATCTTCTTTTATCCGCGCGATAAGTTCATCTGCTTGTTCCTTGTTGAACTTTGGAATGCGTTTCATTTTGATTTCATACAGACGGAGTATGTCGTCGCGCGTTACTTCTCTAATGAAATCTTTTTTGTAAGGCTCAAGTTTTGAATCTATGAACTTTACAGCCGTATCACTATCGGTTGCCTGTTCGTATTGACGCTCTTTGTAGATACGTTTTTCGATAAAGATTTTCTCGAGCGAGGCAAAGAACAATTGTTCTTCAAGTTCGCTACGCCGATTTTCAAGTTCCCATTGCAGTAAGTGCTTTGTACGGTCAACGCTAATACGCAACACATCTCCCACGGTAAGGAAGCGCGGTTTGTTGTCCTCTACCACGCAGCAGTTTGGCGATATGCTTACTTCACAATCGGTAAACGCATAAAGGGCATCAATTGTTTTGTCGCCGCTTGTGCCTGGTGCGAGATTTATACGTATTTCTACGTTTGCCGATGTCATATCGTTTACGCTCTTTATCTTGATTTTGCCTTTCTCATTTGCCTTAAGAATCGAATCAATCAGGCTCTGGGTGGTTCTGCCAAAAGGTATTTCAGTTATCACGAGCGTCTTGTTGTCGAGTTTCTCTATTCTTGCTCTCACTTTTACGTTTCCGCCGCGTGCGCCATCGTTGTATTTTGAAACGTCAACAAGTCCGCCGGTCGGGAAATCGGGATACAAGCAAAATTCTTCACCGCGCAAATATTTCAATGTGGCATCGCAAAGTTCGTTGAAGTTGTGCGGCAGAATTTTCGACGAAAGTCCTACGGCTATTCCTTCGGCTCCTTGCGCCAATAGCAAAGGGAATTTCACCGGAAAGCATACTGGCTCTTCATTACGTCCGTCATAGGAAAGTTTCCACTCTGTAGTTTTGGCGTTGAAAAGCACATCGAGTGCAAATTTCGAGAGACGTGCTTCGATATAACGCCCAGCTGCCGCCGAATCATCGGTAAGGATATTTCCCCAGTTGCCTTGGGTATCTACAAGCAAGTTTTTTTGTCCGAGTTGTACGAGCGCTCCATAAATCGAAGCGTCGCCATGGGGGTGAAACTCCATTGTCTTGCCCACGATATTTGCCACTTTGTTATACCGCCCGTCGTCCATGCGTTTCATAGTGTAGAGTATGCGTCGCTGCACCGGCTTCAAGCCGTCGCCGATATGCGGCACGGCGCGTTCGAGTATCACATAGCTTGCATAATCCAGGAACCAGCGTTCGTACATTCCCGGAAGTCTTTTCACATTTCCGTTGTCGTCGTTGGTTTCGGGTACGTATTTCGAATGGAGTTCTATTTCGTTGTTTTCGTCGGACATATTCTTTCGGTTTTGCTCGTTTTCTTGCAAATCTTTGCAAAGATAGCAAATTTTGCGTTATACATTCGGCGCAAACAAACAATAAAGAGCGGCTTTGAGCGTTATCTTTGATAGGTTATGAACGCTAAACTCAAACATATTGTGCTTATTTTGGCAACCGTTACGGCATTTGCTGCAACGGCCAGTGCACAAACGCGCAAAGTGCAGAACAAACCGTACATCGACAACCGCATGTTTCACTACGGATTTCTGTGTGCCGTGCATTCACAAGGGCTTAGTCTTGAAAACAGCGGATATATAAACGAAAACGGCGAGCAATGGTATTCGGTTAACGACCGTGGTGATTTCGGGTTCAGTTTTGGTGTGCTCGGCGAGTGGAGACTGAACAAATATTTTGCCTTGCGCACTACTCCAACTATACATTTCGGCCAGCGCCACTTCACTTTCCGCGAACAGGTATCGGGCAAAGAAACATCGGAGTCTATCAAATCCACCTACATATCCGTTCCCGTCGACATAAAGTTCAGTGCGCTGCGATTCAACAACCATCGTCCTTATCTTCTTACGGGAATTAATGCGATGTACGACTTGGCAGGACACAAACAAGATGCCATTTTAACCAAACCACTCACGCTTTACGCCGAATTTGGTTTGGGCTGCGATTTCTATATGCCGTTTTTCAAACTCATTCCCGAAATTAAATTTTGCATAGGTCTCAACAATATTCTCAACAAAGACCGCAAAGACCTTATAGACAAGACTAAGGCAGTATATACCGAGGGTTTGAGCTCGGCAAAGAGCAATATGGTGATACTGTCGTTTTATTTCGAATAAATCTTAGGGCTTTCCACGGACTTTTATCCGCCATTTCCGGGGCATCAAAACAGACTTCGGAATTTTGGGCTATTGTCTTGGATTTTACAAGAAACTTTCCCTTTTCTACAACATCGCATCTCGTAAAGACGAGGTCCGACCTAATTTAAAATCCAAGGCATCTAATTTAATTTAGACGCCTTGGATTTTTCACGCAAAAGCGGCGGAAAGAAACGATATCCTTCCGCCGCCTGTAAACCGTTGATTATATTCTTATCATTTCAGATTTCCCGATTCTATTAAGTACTCGCCAATCTGAACAGCATTGAGAGCGGCTCCCTTGCGTATCTGATCGCCCGAAAGCCAAAAGGTAAGGCCGTTGGGATTTGCGAGATCAGCGCGGAAACGTCCCACATAAACATCGTCTTTATCGGCTGTAAACAACGGCATTGGGTATTCGCCGTTTCCGGGATTGTCTATCAGCGTAACTCCGGGCGCTACTGCCACAGCCTCGCGGGCTTCTGCCACGCTTATTGGCTTTTCGGTTTCTATCCAAATGCTTTCGCTATGCGAGCGAAGCGATGGTACTCTCACGCAGGTGGCACTTGTTACAACGTCGCTGTGCATTATTTTGCGCGTTTCGTTGTACATTTTCATTTCCTCTTTGGTATAGTCGTTTTCCTGGAACACATCAACCTGCGGAATCATGTTGAAAGCCAACTGATGTGGGAACTTCTTCACCTCAATAGGCTCACCGTTCAAAGCCTGACGGTATTGCTGTTCGAGTTCTTTCATTGCCGCAGCTCCGGCACCGCTTGCTGCTTGATAAGTAGCGACATGTATTCGTTTGATGTGGCTTATTTTTTCCAATGGTTTCAGTACTACGACCATCATTATAGTAGTACAATTAGGATTTGCTATGATGCCGCGCGAACGATTCAAGGCATCTTCGGCATTACATTCGGGAACAACCAAAGGCACATCGTTGTCCATGCGAAAAGCGCTTGAATTGTCGATCATCACTGCGCCGAATTTTGTAATGTCGGCCGCAAAATCTTTTGAAACTCCGCCGCCTGCCGAAGTAAAGGCTATGTCTACGTCTTTAAAAGCGTCGTTGTGTTGCAGAAGTTCCACTTCGTATTCCTTGCCACGGAAAACATATTTGCTGCCCGCACTTCTTTGCGAGCCGAAAAGCCTAAGATTGTCGATTGGAAAGTTTCTTTGGTCAAGCACCTTCAAGAATTCTTGTCCCACAGCGCCACTTGCGCCTACTATTGCTACATTCATATTTAAAGTTCCTTTGTTCGTTGTTATAAAATCATGCTTTTTCAAAAGCACAACGATGCACTTTCTTCCAGCATCTGCAAAAATATATCTTTTTGTTGGAAAAACGGCAAAAACAGCCTCAAAATGTCAGTTTTCGCGGCATTTATGGAAAGTGCTTCCCCACTCCGCAAAAAGCATATGGCATATTGCAAAAACAATGTCAGACCTTTTTCAAATAATGTCAGACCTTTTTTAAAAAAGGTCTGACATTATTTTTCCGACAACCTTTATTGTTTTTCCGCGGCTTGTTGGTAGTTTTCCAAATCCTTGCGACTGCGGCTTATTGTTACGAGATAAACGCCGCCAAAGATAAAGGCAACGGCTATAATCTTTACCAAATTAAAAGAATCCATGCCCCAATAAACTGCCACGGCGCACGCCACAACCGGTTGTACGTAATTGTACATTCCTGCAACGGTGGGGCGCAAAAATTTCTGCCCTACAATTATCAGCATATAGCTAAAAAACGTGCCGCCTACCACTATAAACGCGAGCGCACCTATTTGCCGAAGCGGAATGTTGCCCCAATCCACATTCATAAGGTCGTTTGCCGAAAAAGGAATGGTGCAGACAAAGGCGTAAGTAAACATCCACTTCATTATGGTAATAAGCGAATATTTGTTGACAAAGTTCTTGAATTTTACAATATAGAAGGCGTAGCAGAACTGGGCAAACAATACGAGCATATCGCCAATGCGCGCAAGGTTTCCCGACGACGAATGCATGGGAGCGTTTTGATTGCTGCCCAGAATGAGCATCAGCGCGCCGCCTGCCCCGAAAGCTATGCCGAGAACCTTTTTGCCCGTAACTGGCTCCTTGAGAATAAACGCGGCAAGCACCATTGCCCACAAAGGCATGCTTGTGGTGATGATAGAAGCCTCACCCGGAGACGTCAAACTCACACCAAAAATAAAACTCCCCTGATTTAATACTATCGCAAACAGAGATGCAAAAAACAATGTCATCATGTCTTTGTGATTTACATGCTCGGGCTTTTGAAACAATGAGACAATCCAGAATAATATCATCGCTCCGCCAATTCTAAGATCGGTTACCACCAAGGGAGTAACCATTCCCGTAGCCATCACAACCTTTGAAACGGGCGACATAAGCCCCCACATTGCGTTTGCGCTCAACATTGCTGCGTGGCCCTTCAACTTAAATTCCATCACTTCCTGTTTTTAGTTGTGCAAAATTACTATTTTTGTAAATGCCTTGGCATATCAGGCTTTTATAATACCATCTTACAACTACATAAAGCATGTTTCGCATCACAATTGCAATCTTCATTGCACTTATACCACTTCTTTGCCACGCCAAATCACCTTCGCGCGACACCATATACTACAACGTTGAAAAGTTTGGCGTTCGCGGCGATGGCAAAACCGATGCCCTGCCCTCGCTGACGCGTCTATTTCAAAAGGCATGCGCCCAAAAACGCCCGGTAAAGGTGGTGTTTGCTCCGGGAAAGGTTTACCGCATTGCGCAACACCTTGACGATTACAACGGACGCATTCTCATAAGCCGCGCAAGCCACATGGTGGTTGAAGGTAACGGCTCCACGCTGCTCGTTCACCCGTCTTCACGCGCTTTTGCGCTATATCGTTCGCGCAACATCACCATTAGGAATTTCAAGATAGACTATTCGCCGCTGCCCTACACACAAGGGAGGATTACCAAGGTAGATGCCGCAAACTATTACCTTGAATTCAAAGTAGACAGCGGTTATGCGCCGCCCGTTGTGGGAGATGAGTCATACTATAAAGGCGGGAAAATGGTGGACTGTATATTTGCGAACGGCGAAAACCGCAAATTCTATCAAGGACATTCGTGGGTGAAAAAAGTAGAAAGCCTGGGCAACGAAACATACGGCATTACGTATGCCCTAAGAAAGCAAGAACAACTCAAAACAGGCGATTTCTTTTGTATGAAGATAAGCTTTCCCGAGGCAACACTCCTTCAAAACAAAACCACAACAAACCTTGCCGAAAAAGACGAGTATGTATATACCAACACAGCCAACATAGCCGCGCAACAATGCGACAGCATTGTGCTGGAAAACATTACTTCGTATGCCGCGCCGCTTATGACGGTGGTAATGAAGGGTTGTTCGCATCACACAATCCGCAACCTTTCGATCGTTCCCCTCGGCGACAGAATTGTAGCAGGTTGCAGCGACGGCATTCACCTTAAAGGCAACGACTTTCAGCCACGTATCGAAAATTGCCACATAGAACGCACGATGGACGACGCAATTCATATAAAAATGTCGGGAGATGCGATTACCGAAATACTGTCGCCGCGCAAATTCCGTATACTCCACAAAGATATTCTATGGGACAACACCAATCTTGCAACGGGCAAAAAAGTGATGATGTTTGACCTTAAGAAAAACACACAGCTTGCCGAATGCACCATACAGCATTACCAGCCTATAAACTACCGCGAAGGCATCGTAACCCTTGACAAAGACGTGGCGAAAGCCGACAAAAATACGTGCATATACCTGCAAAGCGACGAAGAAGCCGTGATTTCCCACTGCACATTGGGCACGCAACTGCAAAGAGGCATTCTCACCCATCAGCCCACAAGAGTAGAAAATTGCGTGATAGAAGACAACGGGCTGGGATTTGAACTTGCACTAATGAGCAACGGAATAGAAGGACCGCCCACGCAGAAACTTACGGTGGAAAACTGTATTATGAAAAACCTTTCCTGGGGAGCGTTCAACATAAACTGCCCGTCGCACAACTACAACCAAAAAGGCACGCCACAACTTGTAATAAAAAACTGCACATTCAGCCTCCCCGACGGAGTGGCATTGGTTACAGCCACAAATTCAAACGGCATATCTTTCACCAACAACATTGTGCGCAACTCCACTGCCCCCGAAAGTGCATCACTGTTTCGTTTGGTCAACACCCCTATGCTCGAAAACCACGGCAACCGGTATATAAAATAACGCTCCGCACATTCCACACGGAGCAAATACCGACTGCAAAAAACAATATGGGATATCGTTTAAATAATATCCGATATTTTTTAAAAAAGGTCGGATATTATTTAAACAAAGTCCGATATTGTTTTAACGGCATCAGACTTGGCTAAAAACACAAGCCACGCCAACGAAACAAACACGACACAAAGCCCCCGAAAACAAGGAGAAGAAGAAACACTTTGCCAATTTAACTAAATTATTTTTCAAAGAAACTCGCTATTTTCCAACCTACTTACAAAAACTTTCCGTATATTTGTCAGCAGAAAAGTCGATGCAGACAGACCATCACAACAAAAAAACAAAAGTCTGCCATGAAAAAACATTGAGAAAGCCAAGAAACAGGCTTAGCACTCGGCATTGACGACCAATATCGCATTGTCGGTATCTGATTGAGGTTCGGCTGCCAATTACAAACACAGGTACATCTACAGCCGCAACTAAGTAAAACCAACAACGCCTAATTGCAGGCATAATGTCTAACAAATTAAATTATTTACAATGAAAAAAGAAAACGAAAAAAAACTTCGCCCCATCAGCAATGAACTGGTGGAAAAAATCATACACGGCGAAGAAAGTATAACAAGTTACGGCTGCGGTAGCGGCAGTGGTTCCGGAAGCGGAAGCGGTTCGGGAAGTGGAAGCGGTTCGGGAAGTGGAAGCGGCTATCCTTGGGGGAGCGGCTCTGGCTGCGGTTCTGGATCTGGCTGTGGCTCGGGATCTGGCTGTGGCTCGGGTTGCGGTTCTGGCTCAGGAGACGACGGAGATGAAGAAGATAAAGGCTTTAAAGGAATGTGTGGCTGTGAATTTCCTGATATAGAATGCAATGATATTGTACCTGGAGTTAAACTTGGTTGTTTTGTGACAATATTTGCGACAAGAAATGCAGGACAAGAAAATTTGCAAATAACAAGTAATTTGTCTTATAAAATCACTGGTATTTACAGCGATGGTGCTGATTTTCACAATATGGATGAAAATGGTGTATTTAGTGGGAGATATGACTCTCTCGGTTGTAGCTTTAATAAAGATGTAGTTGTTAGATATTACTCTAACAAGAAAGAGAAACAAGTAACGGTAAATATTTCAGCCTCATGTAGCATTGATTATAATAGAAAAGATGAAACAATTAAAGCAGAACCAGGGAATGTATACTGTTATTGTAGGAATCTTTAAGAAATTACTTCCTGTAATTCTCGCATTTGCGACTATGCATGTTCACGCCAAAGGTTGGCAAACCGTATGTACCCCATGGGAAATTGTGTATGGGGAAAAATTTTCCGTATTGTGCCTTTCACAGATTGCGTTAGGCTATAGCAAAGACTCTTTGTCTTTCCGTCCTATGATAATGGTGAATTTCGTATACAATTCTTCACCTGGAGGGGAAAAATGTTTTGCGGGAGATAGATTCGTTATCAAAGACACTATACCCGTAAAGGGGAAAAAGACATTTAGATTAACAGCTATAGACAACCAAAAAAGAAGAGACTACAATAGTTGGAACGGAAAGTATATAGGAGTGCTCGCTGAAAAGGGGAAATACCTTGCCGTAAAAACGAAACTAAAATACGACGGCTCGAAACCCAAGTCGGAACGTCTTAAAGCCAAATACAAAATAAAACTGATTGACGAAAAAGATTTTCCCGACTTCAGTTATAGAAACGAAGACTTCTAAAAAACAAACACGTCCGCCATCAAATAGATAGCGGACGTGTTTTTATAATATACGTCGGGATTACTTGCCGCAACAGCAAGAAGCCATTGCAGGAACATCAATGCCATAACTGCTGGCATCGATAATTCCGTAAACACTACTGATTACTCCAAGAAGCAAAACTCCCGCAATGCAAAGCACGAGAGCAACGCGAGTATAATTGTCGCTGCGGAACGTAGCTATGGGGCTTTCGTTGGGGCAGATATACATTGCCTTTACAATCTTGAGATAGTAGTAAAGGGAAATAATGGTGTTGACCAATGCAATGAACACCAACAAATGGAATCCCTGGTGGAACGCTGCCATAAATACGAAGAACTTCGAGAAGAAACCTGCAAACGGCGGTATTCCGGCAAGTGAGAACAAGCAGAGAGTCATGAGGAACGAGAGTTTGGGGTTTGTCTGATACAAACCATTGTACTCATCGAGATTTATCTTGCCACTCTTTTGTTCTATCACATTTATCACTGCAAATGCACCAAGGTTGGCTGCAAGATAAACCAAAAGGTAGAATACCAAAGACGTCATACCCTGAGCAGTTCCAGGAATTACACCGAGCACAAGGTAGCCCGCCTGAGAGATTGCCGAGAACGCCATGAATCGTTTAAGATTCTGCTGACGAAGAGCAAAGAGGTTGGCTATTGTTATTGACACGATGATAATCCAGAACAAGATTTCCTGCCAGTCGCCAATCATCGGAGCAAATACCTTGACAAGCGTGGTGAGGAGAACAAAGCCCGCAGCTCCTTTGGAGATTACGCTTAGATAACTGGTGATTACCGTAGGCGCACCTTCGTATACATCGGCTGTCCAAAGATGAAAAGGAACAAGCGAAATCTTAAAGCCCATGCCAGTAAAGAAGAACACGAGACCAAGAATGTTGAGCATTCCACCATCAAGCTTGCAAGCAAGATCGTTGAAATACATTGTTCCAGTGGCACCATATATCATAGAAATGCCATAGAGCAAAAGCGAACTCGAGAACAATGCCACGAGAATATATTTCGCTCCAGCTTCAGCCGAAGTAGAACGCCATTTGTCGAATGCCACGAGTGCTGTCATCGGAACAGAAGCAAGTTCCAAACCAATGAAGAACATAATGAAATGCCCTGCTGAAATCATGAAATACATACCAAGAAGGGTGGACAGAGTAAGTATGTAGAACTCACCTTGTTTTACATGATTTTCATCGCGGCTCAAATAACCTTTTGCCATAAGGAACACGATGAGCGTACCAATATTCAACACCGTTTTCATGATTGTAGTCATGGAAGTGGTTTGATACATTCCGCCAAACACTTCGCCCGCCGGCATGCAGGGAATAGCATTGAAAATTGTGAGAGCCGCCATCAACACAACAGGAACAGCTGTATTTAGCACGGGCTTACTACCCTTGCGGTCTGTACATACTATGAGGTCGTAGATGAACATTATCACGATAACTGCCAACAAGGCAAGTTCCTCGTGCATAAAGAGAAATTGAGTGTAGTTCATATCTTTACGGTATCAATAGAGATGTTATCGATGTTAATTGAGTGGTGGCCGATTGTATATGGTTTACAATAGGTTCAACACTGTCGCTTATCATATTGCTCATCCACAATGGAGCAAAACCAAGACCTGCAATGCAAACCACAAGAACGGTGATTGCAACTTTTTCGTCCCATGAAGCATCGTGAAGCTTGAGGTGGTTTTCGTTGGTGCATACACCATACATCACCTTACCAACCATTCGGAGAACGAACACTGCTGTAATCACAATACTTGTAGTGGCAAGAATTGTAAGCACGCGATGGAGCGTGTCAGCCTGTTGGAACGAACCAACAAAGATTGTCATCTCGGCAACAAAACCACTGAATCCGGGAAGTCCAAGATTGCCAAGACCGGCAATTACGAAGCAAACGCAGATGAATGGCATGATGCGGATAAGACCGCTCAATTCACGAATGTCGCGAGTATGGGCACGATGGTAAATCATACCGATACATGCAAAGAACAATGCCGTGAGCAATCCGTGGGAAAGCATCTGGAGTATAGCGCCCGTTGCAGCAGTACGATTAATCATTAGTATTGCGAAAAGCACAAGACCGCAGTGGGAAACCGAAGAGTAAGCATTGATATACTTGAGGTCGGTTTGCACGCAAGCTGAAAATGCTCCATAGACCACGCCTGTGCAGATAACGATCAAGAAAATCCACCCAAGAGTCTGAGCAGCCTCGGGCATAAGGAACATAGCTATACGGAAACAACCATAACCTCCAAGTTTCATAAGCACACCAGCATGAAGCATTGAGACAGCAGTAGGCGCAGAAGCATGACCATCGGGACTCCAGGTATGGAATGGGAACATTGCACCAAGCACACCAAAACCTACAAAAGTAAGCGGGAACCAAATGTACTGCTGACCAACAGGAATAGCGTGTGCGCCATTTGTATGGTTTGCCAAATCAAGAACATTGAATGTCTGACCGCCTGCACCATAGAATATTCCAAAGATACCACACATCAAAAGTGCGGAAGCACCCATCAGCATAAGAGTTAGTTTCATCGCAGAATATTCTTTGTGTCCCGATCCCCAGTAGCCAATGAGAAGATACATGGGAATAAGCGCTATTTCATAGAACATAAACATCATAAAGAGGTCAATAGACACGAAGAATCCAAACACACCCAAAGAAAGTAGGGTGAACCAAAGAAAATATTCCTTGGTAAGAGGTTTCATTCGCCACGACGCAAATGTTCCTGTAAATACTATTATCGATGACAGCAACAACATTGCTACTGAAATTCCGTCAACGCCAACAGAATAGTTGATGTGGAGCGGTGCGAACCATGTATAGTTCATTGTATAGAGCATCTCCTCGGTTGCACCAGCCTGGCGCGCCTTGAGATACATCACTACCAAGGTGATGGCACTGACAAGCAATGCACTCGCACCTGTAACCATAACACCTCTGACAGCCTTCACTCCCTTGGCCAACCAAAGGAACAGAAGCATCAGAACAGGTATTATTATAAATAAATGTAATGGAAACATATCTATATTAACGTTTTATCAGGGTTAGAGTATTAGTATCAACACAAGAACGAGTGCACCTATCAAAAATACATAAGCGTATTGCTGTATCTCGCCACTTTGGAAGCCACGTATAAGGTAACTAACACGATGAGAACCGGTGGCAAGACCATTTAGTACACCATCTACGACATGTTTGTCAAACCACGCAAACGGTTTGGAGATATGGGCGAAAATAATGCGATGGGTAACAAATTGGTAAACTTCGTCCATATAGAAACGATGGTACGCCCATTTATGAAGCGAAGAGAATTTCGTAGCAAGAGCTTCGGCAATAGGTTGTTTCTCCCCCTTGTATATATAAGTAGCAAGAAGAATCGATACAACAGCTATTACAATACTTGTGCCTGCCACAGTCCAATTGAGATGAATGTCGTAGGACATTCCATCGGCACTCACAAAGTGGCCGAAAGGAATAAACCCGGCAACACATGTTACAACCGCAAGGAAAATAAGCGGGAATGTCATTACTTTCGGAGCCTCGTGCATATGAATTTCTCCATGGAGCTTTTTATTTTCCGTACCCCAGAATATTCCGTAGTAGAGACGGAACATATAGAACGCAGTCATCGCAGCTATCACAGTCATAATCCAACCCATCACCGGGCTGAAAGCAAAACACCCTGCAAGAATCTCGTCCTTGGAAAAGAATCCTGAAAACGGAGGAATACCTGAAATAGCAAGGCAGGAAATCAAGAATGTGATATGAGTAAAAGGCATGTACTTGCGCATTCCGCCCATTGCAGACATCTCGTTGCTATGAACCACATGGATAATTGCACCAGCACAAAGGAAAAGACAAGCCTTAAACATTGCATGGGTAAATAGATGGAACATCGCCGCCATATAACCCACACTACCCGGATGTTCATGTCCTGTTACATATTCTGTGCAAACACCGAGAGCTACCATCATAAACGCTATCTGAGATATTGTAGAAAAAGCAAGCACGCGTTTTATATCTGATTGAGCACAAGCTACAGCTGCTGCATAAAACGCAGTAAACGCACCTACATAAGCTACGATATGAAGCGCATCGGGAGCATAATTAATCCAAAGCGGATACATACGTGCCACTTGGAATACACCAGCGACAACCATGGTTGCAGCATGAATCAATGCACTAACAGGCGTTGGACCTTCCATTGCGTCTGGCAACCAAATGTGCAAAGGAAACATTGCACTCTTACCAGCGCCACCAACAAACATGAGTAGTAGTGCAGCTGGAAGCATAAACGCCCCTGCAGCAATTTTGTCGGAATTGGCTGTAAAATCGAAACTGAATGTTTGACAATAGTAACCATAGATAAGAATACCTATCAAGAAACCAAGGTCTGCAAAACGTGTTACGATAAACGCCTTTTTCGAAGCTGCAACCGCAGCTGGCTGAGTATAATAGAAACCAATGAGCAAATAAGAAGACACACCTACAAGCTCCCAAAACAAATACATCTGGAAGATATTGGTAGCAACTACAAGCCCAAGCATTGACATCGTAAAGAGACTCAAATAGGCGTAGAAACGTTGAAATCCACGTTCACCATGCATATATCCGAAAGAGTATATATGAACGCCAAGAGACACAGTACCAACAACCACAAGCATCATCGCCGAAATTGGATCGATCATAAAACCAATGTCAAAGGACAAACCGTTGTAGAAGAACGGAAGCCATGGGAAATTAAATGCTATGATCGTTTCGTAAATTCCCGCATCTGTACGTGGAGTTGTGAAATAACTATATGCCGTATAGTAGCAAAGCAGCGCAACCACTGTAAGTACTGCTGTTCCTACAAGTCCCGCAGTACGATGGCTGAGATATTTTCCTAACAATCCAAGAAAGAGGAAAGACAGGAAAGGTAGTAGTAAAATCAAGAATGTATACGAATATTCCATGAGAATTATAAACTTTTAGATTAATACTACCATTTCAAGTTTTTAATATGGTTGAGTTGAATGCTACGCACGTTACGATAAATTGCAATCATTATCGCTATTGCGACAGCAGTCTCTGCTGCAGATATGGCAATCGAGAACAGGGCAAAGAAATATCCTTCATGACCTGTGGGATAGAGAAGACGATTGAATACCGCGAAATTGATATCGGAGGCGTTAAGCATGAGTTCCACCGAAATCAACACGGCAAGCGTACTACGCCGTGTGAGAAAGCCATAAATGCCTATGAAAAGCATAATGGCTGAAAGTATCAAAAAATATTCCAAGTGTACCATTATAAATCCTCCTAATTATCTTTTACGCGCAATTATCAGTCCGCCAACAATACATGCCAAGAGCAAAATGCTGACAGCTTCGAACGGGAGCACATAGCCATATTTATCAAAAGAAAGCATGTTCTGACCAATTGTTGCTATCGATGTGGTATTCTCATCGGGAACCAAAGTAGTAATTGCGTCTTTAAAGTTGTGAGTGATGATTATGAAAAGCACAATAACAGCTCCAAGAAGACTTGTAATAGCTGCCGCAAAGAGTTTACCGAATTTTAGCTTCTGTAATTTTTCATTGTTGGCACTTGTAAGCAGTATCGAAAATACGAAAAGCACTACGATACCACCAGCATAAACCATCATCTGAACAGAACCCAAGAATGTATATCCCAAGAGGAAATACAATCCTGCCGTACCCAATAGGGTAAAGAACAAGAACATTGCCGAACGAATTATTCGCTTTGTGGTAACCGTGAGTACGGAGAAAGCTAAAATCGCAAAGGCAAGAATATAAAATATTACATTTTCTGCATTCATGATCAATATTGTTTTAGCTATTGGCAACTGGTTGCTGTTTGTTGTCGGCGTTATCAGCAGCAGGCTTGGCAACTACCGGACGAACAGGCGCAGGACGTTCTTCCAATCTGCTACCTTCGTGGTTGAGACGAAGGTTCAATTTATTGCGGTCGAACACTGCGTTTTCGAAACTTTGGTCAAATGTTATCGCGTGGTGAGCACAAGCATTTACACAAAGCATACAAAACATACATTTGCCCAAATTGTAATCATATTCTTTGAGAACGCGTTTTTTCTTACCGTCCTCGGTTTCCACCATTTCGTGAACGATATGTATCGAATCGTTGGGGCACGCCATTTCACAAAGATGACACGCTACACACTTGTGTTCGTTTTTTTCATTGTGAGGCATTGTGAGGCTTCCACGAAAACGGTCGAACATCTTGAGTTCTTTACGATTCTCCGGATACTGTTCCGTTATTTTCTTCGTGAAAAGTTCTCTCATTGTGGTCTTCAATCCCACGCAAAGAGTCTTTACACCCCAAACAATTCCTCCTATATAACTTCTATTTTGCATCATATCAAATCATTTTATAGGAATTAAAAATGAAGTCCGAACTGCGACACGAGTGCCATCAACACAAGATTTGCCATGGAGATGGGAATAAGATACTTCCACTCAAGATTAAGCAATTGGTCAATACGCAAACGCGGGAAAGTCCAGCGTTCCCACATTAGGAGGAACGTTACAAACACGGCCTTAGCCACGAACCAAACTACACCGGGAATCATATCCATCACACTGTCAAAGCCCTCAACACCTATATGCAAAGGCATCCAACCGCCAAGGAATATTGTAGCCGCGATGCTTGCGCAAATAAATAGGTTGAGATACTCGGCAAGATAATAGAAGCCGAAGTTCATACCAGAATATTCTGTGTGATATCCTGCAGTAAGTTCACTTTCTGCCTCGGGTTGATCAAACGGACCACGATTACATTCAGCGTTACCAGCAATCAGATATATTATGAATGCGATAATTGCAGGCACATGTCCTTTAACTATATTCCAACAATCAGCCTGGCTCTCCACAATTCCTGAGAACTGCATTGTACCAGTAAGCGCGATTACTGTGAGCATAGTCATTCCTATTGAAAGTTCGTAGCTTATAATCTGAGCACCGGCACGCATTGCACCGATAAGCGAATATTTGTTCTGGCTACCGATACCGGCAAGCAGAATACCTACGATTCCAAGAGATGAAGCTGCAAGGAAGAAGAATACACCTACATTGAAATCCAACACCTGCGCACCTTTGTTCCAAGGAATGCAAGAGAATGTTAGGAACGAGGCGAGAATCACCATGATTGGAGCAATGGAATAAGCCAATCTGTCGGTGTTTTTCAAGAAGATAATTTCCTTTGTAAGCATTTTGAACACATCGGAAAATACTTGCAGAAGTCCCCATTTACCCACACGGTTAGGTCCGAGACGGCACTGGAAGAATGCGCAGAGTTTACGTTCAAAATATATAAGGAATATTGCAAAGAGGGCGTAAAGAGTAATTACTGCCAACGCCACAACGACACACTCCACGAGCAGTGCGCCCCACCCGGGAAGCACCGAACGCAAAAGTCCGTCGAACCAGTTTGTTATTATACTAAAGTCAAACATATCTTTTCTTTAATTAATATGTTAGCGGTCGATATCTGGCACCACATAGTCGAGCGTACCACCGATAGAAATCAAATCGGCAATCTTCTCGCCTCTGCAAGCTGTATCCATAATTGCCACGAGCGGAAGACCTGTGGCGCGATAATGCAAACGATAGGGCGATTTGTCGCCATGGCTTTCGAGGAACACACCGAAGCGTCCACGCGAAGCCTCTACCGCATTATAATATGTACCTTCGGGCACTTTGATTATAGGCTTTGTTTTCTCGCGGAAATTACCATCGGGTATATTGTCTACGAGCTGCTCGATAATCGAAAGGCTTTCCAATATTTCACGCAAACGAACAATCAGACGTGCATAGCTGTCGCCGTCTTCAAGCACGATTTCATTGAATTTTACACGATCGTAAGCGCCGTATGGTTCGTGCTTGCGCACATCGTTGCTCCAACCCGAAGCTCTACCGCTACCACCAGTGCAACCATACGAAATCATCTGCTCCTTTGTAAGCGTTCCCACTCCATCGAGACGGTTATGGGCGATTACGTTGTCGGCAAATATATCGTAGTATTCCTGAATGTTCTTGCGCATTATCGTAATGAATTCCTTCACTCTGTTTTGGAAATTGGGGTGCAAATCATACTGCACGCCGCCTATCATATTGTAGTTGATAATAAGACGTCCGCCGCAAGTTTCCTCAAAGATATCGAGAATTTTTTCGCGGTCGCGGAAAGCGTAAAGGAACGCTGTGGTAGCGCCGAGATCCTGGCAAAGGCAGCCGAAGAACAAAAGGTGGGAGTCGATACGTTGAAGTTCGTCCATTATGGTACGGATAACTTTCACGCGATCGCTCACCTCGATTTCCATAGCCTGCTCTATGCAAGCACAAAGGGCGTGGCGGCTTTGCTGTGCCGAGATATAGTCGAGACGATCAGTGAGCGCAAGTGTCTGCGGATACGTAAGTACTTCGTTAAGTTTCTCCACGCCGCGATGAATGTATCCCAAAACGGGATCAATGCGTTTGATTAACTCACCGTTCAATGCCACACGAAAATGAAGCACACCATGGGTTGAGGGGTGCTGCGGACCGATGTTCACCACATAGTCGTCATCGCCGAAAATCACATTTTCCTTGGTTTTGAGTGTGCCGTCGGGCAAAAGTTCATACTCTTTCGTTGTATCGGCAAGCGGCTCGTTGGTCATGTGTTTCGGGTCAAACGGATTGTCCTTGATGGGGTCGTTATCCTTACGCATGGGATAGCCCACCCAATCTTCGCGCAGGAAAATGCGACGCATATCGGGGTGTCCGGCGAATATTATGCCGTAAAAGTCATAGGCTTCGCGCTCATATATATTGGCAATGTCCCAAAGGTCGCTCACGCTCGGAATTACAGGCTGGTTGCGGTCGGTGGTTGCGCAGCGAATGTTTTCGCGCTTACCAGTTACGGTAGACATAAGCATGTATACCACGCCTAATCCGCCTTCCTCGCCCCAATCCATTCCGATAAGGTTTTCAAGGAAATCCATTTTCTCCTCGTTGCGCAGGCGGAGCATTTCAGCCTTAAGCTGTGAGGGTTCTACAGTTCTTATATCTATTTTCATGCCTTGTCCTCCTTAGGTCTTTTTTGTTTGCGGTTTGTAGTACCGAAGAAGTTTTCTATTTTCACAATGCGCTGTAGCTGCATCATGCCATAGAGGAAACTTTCGGGACGTGGGGGGCAACCCGGCACGTAAACGTCAACGGGAATAATTTGGTCAACGCCTTGCACCACGTGATAGCTCTTAGTGAATGGTCCGCCCGAGATAGAACAGCCGCCTATGGCTACTACATATTTGGGGTCTGCCATTTCATCATAGAGTCGTTTCAATACAGGAGCCATCTTGGTGGTGATTGTTCCGCACACCAAGATTACATCGGCTTGACGAGGACTGTTTCGGGTTACCTCAAAACCAAAACGAGCGATATCGTAGCGGGCTGCGCATACAGCCATAAACTCGATACCGCAGCAGCTTGTGGCAAAAGTGAGAGGCCACAACGAATTGCTTCGTCCCCAGTCAATCAGGTCGTCTAAGGGTTTCACGAGAACGTTAACGCCACCGGCGTTGAGTTCCGCAACTAATTTTTCGTAAGTCTCGTTGTCCTTGAAGTCATTGTAAGGAATAGACTTGATTTTGGCACGCTTCTTTATTTCCATTCCAAAGCTCCTTTCCGCCAGGCGTATGCCAAGCCTAATACCAAGATGAACAAGAAAAACAATACGCTGACTATTCCTACGCCTCCGAGGGTGCGCAAAACCACCGCCCACGGAAAGAGAAACATGGTTTCAACGTCGAACATGAGAAAGAGAATTGCGTAGAGATAATAACCTATACGAAATTGCATCCAAGTCTTGCCGCGTGTAGGAATACCGCATTCGTAAGGCTCTTCCTTTTGGGCATTGAACGACCTTGGGCCGATTAGCACTGCTATCGTTACTACCAAAGGCACGAACAACAGACCCGTGAGGGCAGCCGTTACAAGCATGGTGAAGTTCATTGTAGTATGTTAATAATTTATTAAAATGAAAACTAGTTTTTAACGGCTGCAAAGGTAACAAAATTCATTAAGACGAGCAGAAAAAAGGTTTAGTTTTTGCACATTCTCGCTCCAAATGAGCCGCATTTGTATATCCGCTTCGCGATAGCGCATTGTTTCTGCCACACGGAGCATATAATCCGCCTGGTTTTCGGTTTTGTTTGCATGTAGCTTGAGGTAAAACTAAAAGATGTCTTCGTTTGATATACTGGTTACCGAAGACTTATTTTTGTAGTGGTTTATGGTTTTAATTTTTATTGCTGCCTGGGTAAAATGCTCCTCTTTCTCTCCATTTTTAGAGCAGTAAAAAAACCGCTCAAAAGGCATGCAAAAAACAACATGGCTTATCGCAAAAATAATGTCAGACTTTGTTTAAATAATATCCGACATTGTTTAAAAAATAACCGATATTATTTTCACGGTACGCGATGTGGGGTTTTCTGCATACTATTTCATGGTTACAGCATGCCATTTGCCGCCATCAATACGGCTACGACAAGGGGCGGAAAACAATAAACCTCCCCACGCCATGGCTTGGCGCAGGAAGGTTTACCGTTGCATTTCAAACTATAGTTAGTTTGTTATTCCCAATTCCAGGAATCGCTTACTTCGTTTTTGCGGGAATCGGCCTCTTTTGTACCGTCTTTATCATCACCTCCTGACGAAATTCCGTCGCCGCTTGTAACTTTCACTCCGCCCAGCAACATAAACGCGGAATCTATCTTTATGGTGCTCACAGAGGGAATGGTATATTTCTTTTTGCTCATAATTCTAAATTTTGTAGTCCGGTTTATTTTGTAAACACTTTCTTGCCGCCTTTGATATACACACCCTTTTGGAGATTTGCCTTAGATGACAGTTCTATTCCCTCGGTGGTGTAAACCGAAGCGGGGTCGTCGTCCGACATTACCACTTGGTCTATACTCGTAGGCATTCCGTCGACAAACAAATTGAGTCGGCTGTTGGCACTGTCGCTATGCGGCTGTATATATGCGCGGTATCCTTTCATCTTGCTCAAACCTATGGAGCGGTAAAGCACGTTTGAACTGATGAAATACGTGCCATAGGGCAGCAATATCTGACCTTCGTAGTTTCCTACATAGTCATAGTCTGTTCCATTTACCTTAGGCGTGCCTTCAACAATGGTTACATTGTCGAAGAGAAACGTATTCGACGTTGTAGAAGTGGTCATCAGAAACGGCACATTGGCTTCTATTTTCTTTGATGAATAGAAGTAAACGTTTCCTTCACTGTTATTGTTGTCATACAAATAAACCTTGGTGTCATTGCCAAAGGCTGCCTTGTATTGAGCTTCGGTAAGAGAGAACGGGAGACACACAGTGTTGTAATATTTCGTGCTGAACGTGCGCGAGAAAATCACACAATTCTCTCCATACTCGTCGGTAGGCATTTCTTCGGTATCGTTGAGCGAAACATATTGCTTCTGCGCAAAATTTCCGAGTATGTTAACCTCGCCGTCAACGGCTGTAGCCGGAATGGTAACAGAGCCGTCGCTTCCAAACTGATCGGCGGTATAAGTAATCTCCTGCCATTGGCGATTATTGTTGACATACTGCGCACCGCTAAGGTTGTAGCCGTGTTTCACAACGATATCTTTGTTTTCGAAACCGGGAGCCGGGCTTACCACAATGCCAAACGATTGGTTGAATGTAGTAGTAGTGCGAAGTTCAGAACCATCTGATTCGGTAATCGAACCATTGCGGTGCTGCGCAGATACGGCAACGTTGTCGTCGTGAACGTTTAAGAGAATGTCGATAATGCCTCCTCCGTTGTCGATGATGCTTTGCATGTTTGTAGAATTGCTTCCATCGCCGCCGCCAGCATCGATACAGTTCCAATCAACCTTGAATCTCATGCGATAAATACCGGGCTTGGTTGACGAAGGTATGGTAAACGATGGCATGCTAAGGGTATTGCGGTTGCTTCCAGTCAATGTTGTTCCGCTGCTGTTATACACTGTGCTCTCCGAAGATGGGTTGTATCCTGAATACGACACAGCTTCGCTGCCGCTTGCGTTCTTTCCGTCCGACAACACGGGAGTAAATTGTCCGTCATTGTCGTAGTCGATGTAAGCATAAGCGTGCATCCAATTGCCTTGATAGCTTACCGACGGCGTATAAGTACTTCCGGGTTTAACGTTGAACGTTATCGTATCCGTAGCGTCTTTATAAACCAAATGATAACGCGTATCGGTTGTATCAGGAGTGTAGGATTGTGTTCCTTCGTCGCCTGCCAGGCTAATTCCCTTGAGATAGCGAATGCCGTTGCCGTTATCGGTTTCGCGGGTATTGGTTTGAGTTTTGTCGAAGTTCACTCCATAGATTGCGGTAGTGTCTTCTGTATCGGGGTCGGGCGTTACCGTGCTCGAAGTAAACGGTCCTGTGCGCTGCGAAGAACTTGACGTTACAGCTATTTGGTCAACATAGCATGCAAAGTCGCTTGTCAGCGTGTGGGGAGACGCCAAGTCGGGAACGATAACCCAACTGTAGATTTTCACGCCCGTTACCGTTTTTATCGGGAACACCATGTCGCACCATTGGTTTGCCTTTGGTGTGAAGTTTGAGGTTACCCAGAATTGTTCTACCGTTGTTGGTTCGTCGGTAAACGACTCTCGTTTACCAAGTCCCACAAGCATTACGGGCGAAGTGTTGGGTTTATACACAAGAGCGTGCACATACTGCGTGGTTTCCGAGGTAGAAATTGCGGTGTTCAGGTCTACGCGCACACCAAACGTATTGCTGCCGAAACGTGAACGCTGAACGCCGAGAATACTGTCGGTAGAGTTTTTCACGCCCGTAGTTTCGGTAAAAGGATTCTTCAACACTTTTGCATTTCCGGCGAGTACGCCTGTGCGAAATGGGGATTCCTCCCACGTATCATACACACCAACGCTTTTATAGTCGTTGCTATCGAAAGTGATAGTAGTTTGCGCCGCCACTGTAAGCGATGCCGTTGCGAATACCAAGGTCAATATCTTGTTTTTCATGCTTTGTCCTCCTTTTAATAGATTGATATGGTATGGAGCAGCGGGCAAGCCTTGCTCGAAGTGATATTAACTTTTACGTAACGTGCGTTCACGCCGCTGGAATAGCTGTTCGAAGTGCTTCCATTGGCGGGAATGATGCGTTTGTATCCTATGGTAGTCATTTCAACGCCGCTGCCGAGTGTTTTCCACGAGGAGTTGTCGGTGCTGTATTGGATATTGAAACCTTTTACGCGCTGTCCTTTCTTGATATATTCCTGCAAGGTTACGTAGTGTATGGTTTGCGAACTGCCAAGGTCCACGGTAATCGAAGCCGAAGTAACATCGTCGTCGGTAGCCCAGTAAGAATCCTTGTCGCCGTTGCAAACGTTCGAAGCCTCATAGGTCTTGTTTGCCCCCGCCTGCCTTGTGGCGGTAGCGGTAGCGGTTTTGTTAAGAGCCAAATCGGTTCCCAAGCGTTGTTCCATCATCTCTCCCAATTCTGTAAGCACCTCTACGTCGGCATCAGGCAGAACGCCTGCCTGATTGGGCGGGAAGTTAAGAATCAGTGTGGAGTTGCGCCCCACGGTTTCAAGGTAAATTTTAAACAAGTCGGATGCAGATTTCACGCTTTCGTTGCTATGCCAGAACCAACCGCCTGTTGTAGCCTTAGCATCGCTCTCGCCAGCATTCCAAAGCCAGTAATCCTCCACACCATAAGGGCATGTGCTTGTACTTTCCTCCCAAGGATGCATTCCCCAGTTGGTTTCTCCGGCTTTTCCGTCCTCGTTTCCTATCCAGCGTGCTTCGCCTCCCACGCCCCACATCACACAGTTTTTTGCAAGGCTGTGCACCTTGTAACGCAGGTTAGGCACATCGTAGTAAACATAACGGTCGATGCTTATCGTGGAGTTCTTGCCGCCGTAATATCCATTGCCTCCGTTTGCTCCGTCAAACCACATTTCAAATTGGTCGTCGCCATATTGCGCGAGTTCCTCGCACTGTTTGATAAACACATCGTCAATGTAGCTTTGGGTGCCGTATTTGCTACTGTTTCTATCCCAGGGCGAAACATAGAAGCCGTATTTCATATCGAGTTCCTTGGCAGCAGCGGCAAATGTTTGGGGAATATTTGTCTGCTTTCCGTAGTTTGAACTACTCGATACGCTGTGCGTCGTGGTCGAAGTGGGCCAAAGACAAAAGCCGTCGTGGTGTTTCACCACCGCTATGCCGCCTTTCATTCCCGCCTTCTTACATGCCGTGAGCCATTGTTTGGGATTGGGAACTTGAGTGGGAGCAAATTTTGTTTCGCTCTCGTTTCCGTAGCCCCATTCCAATCCTGTGTAGGTGTTCATGCCGTAATGGAAAAAGGCGTAGAATTCTGTTTCGTTCCATAACAATTGCCTTTCACTCGGCACTGGGTGTACGGGTGCAGGCTCGTTGTCGGAGTTTGCAATTTCCTGAGTTTCCAAAGTGAGCTGTGCCGACAATCCCAACGGGAAGGCAAACAGCCCGAGGAAGCTCATAGTTAGTAGTCTTTTTCTCATATCTTATATTTTTGGTTAATATCCTAAATATTATGGCAATTCACACGCCCAAAACAAGATGCCTTATTGTTTTTACAAGATGCCTTGGAATTTCGCCAAGATGCTTTGTAGTTTCAACGGGGCAAAGTTTCGTTAGAGCGAGGTGCTGCTTTGGCGGCATACAATACCACTTGCGGCAGCTTGCTTGAAGCATCATAGCAACGCGGTGGAATACGGGCTCACCACCAAGAGATGCAAACCGCGGAATTTATCACCTTTTTGGGTGATTTTATCGCGATTTTCGAATAGTGTCTTATACCAAAACACCCCCACGCGCTCTTTTTGCGAGCGCGCAGAGGTGTTTGCGTGTAGTTTCTTATCTCAGTAGGAAACCGATCTTACCAATCGAAATTCCAACCAGATTCGTTCTTACGAGAGTCTATCTCGTCAGGATTACCTTCAATGATATCTCCTCCGTCCCCTGTAGAAGGGTCTTTCTTTCCGTCAACTGTCCAACTTCCTGCCATTACAGCACTCGCAGACATTTTTACTTCAGCCACTTCAGGCTTAATATATATTTTTTTCATTGTATTGTCTGTTTTAGAAGTTATTTTACCAAATGTTTTTTGCCATTAAAGATATAGATACCTGCAGGCAGATCGTCAAGAGAGGAAGCGTTGGCGCGAACCTGCACACCATCTACAGTATAAACTGCACCGCTTGTCTTGCCTTTGTCGTTTGAGATAACTTCGTCTATGCTTGTAATTTCGCCATCGCTTATATTGAACTTAATAGAGTTAGCCCCTGTCATATCTTCAAACCAGCCACGGAATCCTTTTATTGACATTGCTTTTGTGAGGTGATACATATTTCCTCCGCTGAATACATAATTACCTTCTTTCGGACCATCTTCTTTTGCTACATATGTACCAACAAACTTAACTTGACCATCAGGATACTTATCGCATTGTCCTTTAGTTTCAGTCGGGTCTACAAGTTGAGACCCATCCAAATTACGGCGACCAATGGTGTACATCTTGACATTGTCGTAAACTTTAGTAGTTTTGTCTGCGTTTGTAACAACGAGTGTCTTAGCTGCGCCATCGTTTACAGGCTTGATAAGATACATCTTGCTCTTTTCTATCACCGTTGCGTCTTTATCCAAAGAAACTGTTGCGAAATCGATGCTCGGTCTGCCTGTTACAGAGCCCACACCTTTGAGTTCTGCAAGTTGTGTTCCTTCGCCGAATGCCTCTTTTACTTGAGCAGAAGTCATATCTATCGGCATTACGAGAGTATTCCATTTGTTTAAAGTGAAATTACGTTTGAGATAAACAGTAGCATAGGTCTCGCCTTGATAGTCTGCACTTCTCATATAATCGTCGCTCGTAAATTCTTCGTCAAGAACGAAAGGAATCTGACCTACATAATACAACTGCACGTTGTCGATGCCTATATAATCAGTATCGTAGTAGTAGTTGTTGCGGGAGGAAGTACTTTGTCTAGAACTTTGAGTTGCGCCAGCCTTGTAAATACCAATGTAAACAGTTTGGCCTTTTGTAGCATGCACCTGCATGCTTATGGTGTATTTATTGTCTTCGTTTTCGTAAAGCAATTTCCCCGGTGCAGCAAGTTTGTCGTTTGTCAAATTTGTTTTTGAGAAAGTGCCATCGGCAATCTTGGGAAGTGCAATCTTAGTTCCAATATTTGTCGGGCCCACAGTTGGGTCGGTCGATACATAAAGCCACGCATCGTTGGCACCCTGGCTAAAGCCGCGCAATTCAACTTCGTAATATCCCTCTGCCGGAGCTTCAAAAGTGGTATACATTACGCCTTGTCCCTCAATCGAAGCAAACGAATACTTACCGTTTTCTTTATTGTCCACTGTGATTTTTTGCAGTACAGGAGTAGACCAAGGAGAGTCTGAGGTCGTTTTGGAACTTAGCCAATCGTAACGATAAGTACTACTTGTTTCACCTGTGCTATAAACTTTCCAAGCACTCTCGAACTCTGTTCTGTTGCGATCAAAATATGGGTCCTTCAAAAGATACGACATATTTGCTGTAAGTCCGCCGCCTTTTGAAACATCGCTAATGTGAGAATCAGAAAGCTCGCTCTCTGGAACAAGAATCCAAGAGTAATAATCCTTGTAATCACCATTAATAGTATCATTCACACTACTATTGCTCGCATTACAGAAAGTAGCAACATCTCCTGTATTCGCAGAAGCTTTACCCGTAGAATAATCAATACCATATTTAGCACCCCAATAATAACTTGTCTTAGTAGAATAACTAGAACCTGTCGTTATAGTTTCCTTTATTCTATACACGGTTGCGCCATCATATCCTGCAACTGCTTCAAAGGTAAGAGCACGAGAATAACTTGAGGAAGCTGTACCTGATTTTGTAGCATCGCATATCAAGCCAAAGGTTTTCTCTGAATCATTCCATTTAGTGCTTGAGCTACCCTCTGTCTTGCCCGGAAGGTTTATACCAAGATATTTGGATTGCGTACCTGTAGATGTTGTAGACACACCCGTGTTTACAACATAGCTACCATTGGAAGAACCTTCAAGGGTAAGACCTGTACCAAAGCCCTGAAACTTCAACACAGCCTGTATACCCCATTCTGCGTCCGCCTTAACAAACTTACCTGCACCTATATTGTACAGATAAAAGGTTTGAGACCCGATAGAACCATACGCAGTTCCCGTCCAACGCACAGCAGTCGCCTGAGTTTGTGCATAAGCCGAGGACGAAAATGCTACTACTCCCGCTATCGCGAGAACAGCCTTAGATAAAAAACTTGTAATAGTCTTCATCATCTTTTTATTTAGTCATATTAATTGTTAGTACTCTTTTTTTTTGTTGGCATTGGCGAATTTTCCGTTCAACTCTTTGCAGCCGCAAAAATCTGTTGCCCACGCACAGTGTGCAGGGTTTGAGAATTTCTGAAATGCTGCGTAATTCATTTCCTAATGCTAATTTTGTGTTTGTTCGAATTCTTTTTTTTCTTGACTTCCGAGGCATTGCCCCCCCCCCTATTTTCGGGTGGAATCGTTCAGTTTAAACGCCAAATCTTCTACTTCTTCTGTCTTTTTCAAAATTCTTGTTCAGAACAGTTGTTGCAACATGGTTTTTAGCCCGATTGCATGGTTTTTCACAGACATACATTACTGCAAGAATGCGATGAAACCCTATTTTTCACCATTCTATTTAGGTGCAAAGATAAGTACATTCTATAAAAGACGCAAAACATTTACAAAGTTTTTTTGCGTTGAAACAAAAACTTAACAACCAAAACGTTGTATTTTGCAAACGATGCTTAGCAAAACACAAACAAAGCATTGAAAAATCTCCGACAAGGCATCTGCGAGACACTAAAAAAGGCTATGCGCCACGCAATATATATATGGCGCAAAAAGCCCGCAACACATGGTTTTTATGATATGCGCAAATGAGAAAAACGATATCCGACCTTTTTTAAAAAAGGTCGGACATTATTTAAAAAATATCTGACATTAGAAAAACCATTTCCCATATCGTTTTTCGGGCATCAAAAAAGCCAGTATAAAAGCGGCATTTTGCCCCACTCATATATATATTGTATAGCGGCGAAACGGCTTGGCAATTTTGAGATAAGCCATGTAGCAAACCGGGCGCGGGCAATAGTGCGAGGCGCGGGGCACTATGCGGGGCTTAAAGCGCAAAAACGCGCTTCACTTGCGGCGGCGAAACGGGAATTTTGCGTAAATTTGCAACGATACATCAACATTGCTTTTGCGCAAAGCATTGGTCTTGGCGCGAAGCCCGAAAATCTCTATGCGTTATGCCTCTGTATGTGCCCCAAAACCTGCCGGCGATTTCCGAACTCGCCAACGAGGGAATTACCATCTACCCTGCCTCTGAAATTCCACAGGGAGTGAAGACTTTAAAAATACTCTTGCTCAACCTGATGCCCATCAAAAAGGTAACAGAAAACGACATTGCGCGGCAGTTGTCGAAAACCGAGTTGCCCATAGAGCTTGTGCCGGTCAAGATACGCGGGCAGAGGTATAAAAACACGCCTCAGGAGCACATGGACGCCTTTTATCGTAACTTCGACGAACTGGCTTCGCGGCAATACGAGGGCATGATAGTTACCGGAGCACCGGTGGAGAGAATAGAGTTTGAGGAAGTGAGATACTGGAAAGAGCTGACGGAGATTTTTGACTGGTCGCGCACAGAGATAGGTTCGGCGGTGTATCTTTGCTGGGGCGCACAGGTGGGACTTTACCACCACTACCACGTAAAGAAATATGCGTTGGAGAAAAAACTCTTCGGAGTGTATGAACAAAAACTGATGAAACAGCATCTTCCTATATTCCGAAATATTCCAGAACGGTTTAATATGCCCCACAGTAGGTATACCGAAGTGAGGAGAAGCGACATCGACCAGGTGGAAGACCTTGAAATCTTTGCCGAGGGCGCAGAGTCGGGCGTTGGTATAGTAAAACCGAAAAACCGAAGCGAGTTTTTCGTGATGGGACACCTGGAATACTCCCCCACCACTCTCGACACCGAATATCGCAGAGACCTTGGTAGAGGAATGGAAATCGACCCGCCCGAAAACTATTACGTTGAAAACAATCCGGCAATGGGCATCAACGATTCGTGGCGCGGAGCTGCCGACGCGTTCTACTCGAATTGGCTGAACTATTACGTAAACAAAAAATGAACAACCCATCACCGCGCAAAATCGAACTGCTCTCGCCCGCCCGCAATGCCGACATCGGGATAGCAGCAATCACCCACGGAGCCGACGCAGTGTATATCGGCGCGCCGAAGTTTGGCGCGCGCGAAGCGGCAGCCAACAGCATCGACGACATAAGGCGACTCGCCGACACGGCACACGTTTACGGCGCAAAGGTTTACGCTACTCTCAATACCATTCTCTATAACGACGAACTCGAAGAGGCACATCGCATTGCCCACGAGCTATATGACGCAGGCGTTGACGCTTTGCTTATTCAAGACGCGGCACTCCTTGGCAACGACATGCCGCCTATTCCGCTCCATGCCAGCACTCAATGCGACAATCGCACTCCCGAGAAAATCCAAAGGCTTTTTGACGAAGGTTTCGACACGGCTGTTTTGGCGCGCGAGCTTTCAATCGAAGAAATAAAGGCGATACATCGTGAATGTCCCGCAATGCGGCTCGAAGCTTTCGTACATGGCGCGCTCTGTGTGAGTTATAGCGGACGATGTTATGCCTCGCAATTTTGTTTTAACCGCAGCGCAAACCGCGGAGAGTGCGCACAGTTTTGCCGACTGCCCTTTGACCTTGAAACCGAAAACGGACAAAAAATTCTGAAACAGAAACATCTGCTTTCGCTTCGCGACCTCAACCGCACGGAATGGCTCGAAAATTTGCTCGATGCGGGTGTGAGTTCGCTGAAAATCGAAGGACGGTTAAAAGATGCGGAATACGTAAAAAACATAACCGCCTGGTATCGCACCAAGCTCGACGAAATTCTTGCAAGACGCCCGGAGTTTGTGCGCGCATCGGCTGGAAAAACCACACTGACGTTTAATCCCAAGCCCGAAAAGAGTTTTAATCGCGGGTTTACCGACTATTTTATGAACGGAAGGACTATGCGCCTCGCTTGTCCGGCTACTCCTAAAAGCATTGGCGAACCTGTGGGAGAAATTCGCGAATGTGGTGCGCGCTATATCATAGTTTCGGGGCACAAGAAGTTTAACAACGGCGACGGGCTGTGCTATTTTAACGACAATGACGAACTTCGCGGTTTCAGGGTGAACCGTGCGGAGGGCAGCAAGCTATTTCCCGCCGCCATGCCGCAGGATATTCACAACCATACGCCGCTTTTTCGCAACCACGACGAACAGTTTTCGCAACTGCTCGCCAAACCGTCAGCCGAAAGGCGCATGAAACTGGACTTCAACCTCACATTAAAGGACGGAGGCTTTGTGTTGACCGGCACAGACGAGTTGCAGCGACGGGGAGAAGCCACAATAGATTTCCCACACGAGAAAGCGCGCAAACCACAACGCGAGAATATCGTGGCACAACTGTCGAAACTCGGCGGTACTCCTTTTTGTATTGGCGAAACGGCGATAGCCGACGAAGAACTCTTCATTCCGTCGTCCCTGCTTGCCGAAGCGCGGCGCAAGGTAACCGATGCCATTGTGGCGGAAAGCCGCAAGCGACAAACGCCAAGCGTGAAGCTACAAACGGTGAGCATAAACGAAAACCCCGACTACTCATATAATATAGCCAACAAGGCTGCCGAGGATTTCTATAAGCGTTGCGGCGCAACCAAGGTGGCACCTGCGTGGGAAATAAAGCCACCAACCGATGCACCAATCATGACATGCCGCTATTGTTTGCGCCACGAAATAGGAATGTGTCTGAAAAAAAAGGGCAGCGACCGCTCCTATCTGTTCCTAAGATTGGGCGACGGACGGCGGTTTCGCCTTGATTTCGATTGCAAAAGCTGCATCATGAAGATTTATGCCGAAAAATAAACATTTGATTCGCCTTGTAATTATTGCGGCAACGCTTCTGGTTGTCGCAGGGTGTGAATATCCGCGCCCCAAGGTGGATTTGAAATGGGACTATACCCCTCGTCAGCGCGACTCTATCGAGTTTTCCTACACACACCACTACACAGAAAATTTTAATTTCAAGGTAACGGTCGATAGCCTCCTGCTTTTGCCGCAATCGCCTGCCGACCTCATGGAATCGCTTGGCGACACGGCGTGGGTGTATAGGGACGATTGCGTGGTGGTGGCTGACATTGCAAAAGCAACTACCGACACCGTTGACAGCATGTGGATTAAAATTGCCCGCGATCAGTATACCATAGGTTGGCTACGCGAGAAGGATTTAATGAAAAGCGTTGTGCCCGACGATCCAATCTCTGAATTTATCCACGCATTCGGAAACCGCCGCACAGTGGCGCTTTGCTGCGTGGCGATAATAGCCGTGGCTGTGGTGTTGATGCGAATTATTCGCCGCAAGAAGGCAAAAATCGTTCACTTCAACGATATCGACAGCATTTATCCCCCTTTGCTTTGCGTGAATGTGGCTGTGGTGGCAATGGTATATGCGTCGATACAGCATTTTGTGCCGCAAACGTGGCAAGAATATTACTTTCACCCCACCCTAAATCCGTTTATCGTGCCCCCGATACTCGCTCTTATGATTACGGGAGTGTGGTCTATGATTTTGCTTATGCTTGCCTCTGCCGACGATGCGCGCCACAAAATGGGCAAGAGCGACGCCGTGCCCTACCTTGTTTCGCTTGGGGGAATGATGATGGTGGTTTATTTGGTTTTTGCCGTTTCAACGATGATTTATATCGGCTACGCGCTGTTTGTGGTCTATATTGTTTTTGCCTTTAAGGAATATCGCAAAAAGCGAATGTACAAATATATTTGCGGAAGGTGCGGGCACAAACTCCGACATAAGGGAACGTGTCCGTTTTGCGGTGCAAAAAACGTGTGAACCGCCTTGTTTCACGCCCCACATTTGATGTCGTAAAAAACATACGGGATATTGCAAAAATAATGTCTGATATTATTTAAACAAAGTCCGATATTATTTAAAAAAGGTCTGACATTAGAAAACGCGGTTTTTACATCGTTTTTACGGCGTCAGATATCGTAAAAATCAGATGCGTCGGAATTCAGATTTGAGGGCTTGGAATTCAAATTAGGTGCGGCGTATTTTCTACGATATGCCTCGCAATTTTGGGCATATCAAACACTGTGATTTTCAAACGCCAAAGAAAAGGGGAAACAGCCTACGAAAAACCTACTGCATGCGCTGCCGCATAGCTGCCAAGGCTTGGATAATTTGCGCTTTAAGGTCCTGGCAGCCATCGTTGTATATCATGTAATCGGCACGTCGCATCTTGTCTTGCTCCGAAAGCTGCATGCCAATCCATTTCCTCACGGTTTGTTCGGGAATACCGTCGCGCTGCATCACACGCTGCACCCTCAAATCCTCGGGCGCGGAAACAAGCAACGAGAAATCAACCTCGTTGTCGAAACAAGCCTCATAGAGCAGCGCACACTCCATGAAGACAATCTCAGAAGTCTGGTCATCAGCCCATTCCCGCCACCTAAGCCTAACGCAAGGGTGAACCTCGCCGTCGAAAAGGGCTGCATTTTGGGGAGAACTGTGAAGAAATCTTCGGATAACAGGTTTGTTTAACGCTCCGTCGGCACGAAAAACGTCGGGCGACACTAATGCTCTGAGCCGCGAGCGCAATGCTTCGTTGTGCAACATTTCGTTGCGTGCCGACGTGTCGGTATCGAAAACCGGAAACCCCTCGCGTTTCAGAATATCACAGACATAGCTTTTGCCACTGCCTATACCGCCGGTAATTCCAACCCTTATCCTGCCGCCCATATCACTCCGACGACAAAATATCTTCGATAACAAACTCCACCTCGGCGGGCGAAATTCTCACATGCGAAGCACCGTTGGGAATAGTCTTCAACTTGGGCACAAACTTGCCCGTGGTGTTGTCGAGAAGTTCGTCGTAGCTCACCACTATAACGAAGTTGTCGGCATTTATAGTGTTGTATTTCGACGCACCAACCTGAAACGTTACGTTGACCTTGGGCGGGAATGTGCGCAAAATCTTTGTTGCGGGAAAATTGACCATCTCCACGGGCACTTGAACGGTTTTCTCCGTAATCATGTCAACATATGCTTTGGCTTTGATTTGAGATGGTATGAATTTTGCGCCCCTTACGCCGTGAACGGGCACTACAAATTCGGTGTCGGTACGCAAATCGTTCACCTCGAAAGCCGTGGTGTATGCCGCAGATATGGTGTCGAGCACACTTTGCAGGGCGTAAACGCTCACAGAGTCGGGAATAACCGAAACACTCGATACACGCATTTGTCCACCCGCCTTGAAATGTCCGCGAAGCCTCACCGGAACGCGCTTGTATGCCCCGTAGTTGTAATAATATTCGAGCGTGTCGGGACGATAAGAGCTGATGTGGGTAGAAGACGAGAGTTGTTTTGAAACTTGCTTTATCAACTCGCGCGTAAGTATGGTAACGTGTCCGCTGCGTTGGTCGTATTGCGAAAAATCTATGACCACGGGCGAAAAATCCACCAAATAGCGATACTGCAAAAGCATCGAGCCGTGGTCTTTGAGCATTACGCGCATTTTTTCCTGCGGCGGCGAAGTAACCACAACCCTTTCGGGCACGTTGGTAAGGCGCACCGGAATTTCAAACTCCATTTCGTAGCTTGAACTAAGGTTTTGGAAAAGCCAGAAACAGGTAGAAAGGGCTACAAAAAACAAGAACTTAAGGAACTGCTTGTTCCAAAATCTGGCAAACAGTCTCCTTAAGTTTTTTCCGTGTATTTTGATTTTCATCGCAACCGATATTCACCGCCCGCCTTGCGTGGGTGTGCGGTTTATAATGCGCGTGGGAAACAGGGCGTGCCTTATGAGAGGGGCATTGCGGAGTGTCGTGAAAACGACATGCCTTTTCGTAAAAACGATATCGGATATTTTTCAAACAATACCAGATATATTTTAAAAAACACCGGACATTGTTCAAACAATATGCCTTGTAGTTTTTACAGCGTGCCCAATAGTTGGGGCGGCAGCCCTTGCGAGCAGAATTTAGCGCGTTTGCTGTGTGGCAGCAGCGTTTGCAAAAATGTGGGTTTTCTCTACCTTAATCTTAACATCGCGTGCAATTTCGAGCACCACGGTATTCTTTACGTCGTCAATCTCTTTGATAGTTCCGTGAACGCCTCCGTAGGTTACTACTTCCATTCCCGGTTCAAGAGAATTGCGGAACTTTTGTATTTCCTTCTGTTTTTTCTGCTGCGGACGTATCATGAAGAAATACATGATTGCGAAAATTGCCACAATCATTATAAGGAAAGTGGCATCGAAACCTCCTTGTCCTTGCGGAGCTGCTTGAAGGATTGAAATCATTTGAGTCATTTTCTTAGATGTTAGTTATTGTTGATATTATATATGTTGCGTTATTTGTGCCACACGTTGCGGGTTATTTCATTAGGGTTCCTTCGTTGCGGAGTTTCTTTACCACAAAATCGAGAAGCCCGTTGATGTAGACATAACTCTTGGGTGTGCTGTAAACCTTGGACAGTTCCAAATATTCATTGATTGAAACTGTGGCGGGAATGGTAGGGAAATTCAAGATTTCGGCAATTGCTATCTGCATAATCACTACATCCATCAACGCCATGCGTGATAGTTGCCAATTCTTAGCGTTTGCATCGATAATGTTGCGGTATTCCTCTTCGTTTGCCAGGGTTTCGTGAATTAATTTTATGGCAAATTGTCGATCTTCGTCGTTATCGTATTCGGGAAGCAGTTCCTGGTCGGCGCCATTCGCCTCTTCAAACCGTTTGATAGTCTTGATAACAAATGTATCTACTATCTCGCGGTCGTCGTTCCAGTAAAGGCTTTTTTCTTCGAAGAGACTGTCGATATCTTCACAGGGAACAAAGCAAGCCTTGTAGGCTCTGCGCCAAAATGTGCGGTCGTCGTCATACTCAGGCTTTTTAAGACTCATGTATTCACGGAAAGCGTCGCTCTCCTTTACGGCCTTGTAGAGTTTTTTTACGAGAACTTCGTCCATTATATCGGCTCCCGCATTTTTTGCAAAGTCGATGAGCATTTTGTTCTCCACCAATTGTTTTGCAAAGCGGTTGTCGGCAAACCGTGTATCGATATCCATGTCAAGATGCAGGCGTTTTGCGCGGTTTTGCTGCACTTCGGTGTCTTTCACTCCGTATTCGTAGACTTTGCCAATGAGCATCAGCAAATAACGGTACATATCGTATGATTTTGAAAGGCTGAACAACAATTCCTTCTCGGTAGACGCAATTGTCTTGTCGGAATTCTGATAATAGGAATATACTAATTGAACGATTTTTATACGTATTAAATCTCGATTTATCATAACGGGTTTCTCTTCAATACGGCATTGTTGCTTTTGCCGCAGATGCAAATATAAAAAAAAACGATGTTAGAAAAGCGGCTTGCGCTACTTTTTAATTTACAAATGCAAGAAAATGTGCCTTTATGGGCTTTTTATCTTTACAAATTCGCAAAAATCGGCTGCCGTGCCTTGTTGGGAGAGTGGTTTGGGGTGCCGAAAAAACCATATGGCTTAGAGTTTTTATGGTATCGCGAAAGCCAAAAACACTATGCTTCGCCAAGGGTGCGGCATAGGCTATGCGCAAGAATTTGCCTAACTTTGCGAAGACATTAAACCGTCGACAACAATGAACATCGAATCACTGAGAGACTATTGTCTGTCGCTGCCGCTGGTAACCGAGGACTTCCCTTTCGACGAAACCACCTTGGTGTTCCGCATATCGGGCAAAATTTTTGCTATGATAAACCTGGAACGCCCCGAATGGGTTTCGCTGAAATGCAATCCCGACTACGCGCTCGTTTTGCGCGACAGCCATGACGAAATAACGGGAGCCTGGCACATGAACAAGAAATATTGGAACTACGTGAACCTTGAAGGGAAGCTCGAGAACGCATTTATACAAGGACTTGTGCGCCATAGCTACAGCGAGGTGGTGAAGAAACTGCCGCGCAAGGAACGCTTGGCAAACGAAATCCTCACCACCATACACGAATAGCCTTAGAGCATTGCCCTAACGCCATGCCGCAACGCCGTTATTTCAGGAAAGGCGCGGCAATTGCCTTGGCCTCGTCGGTAAGCCAGGGAGCAATCTCACTATACGGCACAGTAAACGACGGGTGTCCCGCAGCATAGGGCGCAATCTCGTATTGCTGGTAAACAAAAGCCACGCCCGCGGGAGTGAAATAGGGCTTGGTTACAGGAAGCGGGATAATGTTGTTATCAATAAAGAGATAATCCGTAACATTCTTCTCGTTAATAGTATTATCATACTCCACCATAAATTTTGCAACGTATTTGCGCAATATGGTTTGAAGTTCCTTTACCTTAACAGTGTCGACAGGATAGCCCAAAACGTGTCCGTCGGCTTTGCTGAACGTTACCATATCAACGATATCCGTTCCGTGGGCTCCGCCAAAGTATATATAATTGTTCACAGTATAACTTACGAACGTCAAAGTATCACAACACAATTTTATATCGGTATAGTGTACAAACGGTGCGGGGACTGGTGGTATACTCTCTTCGCTATGAAGTTTCACAGCCTCCTTCTTGTAAGCCTCGCAATAGTATGCCAAAAGAGCTTTGCCGTCTTTCATATCGCCATTATACAAAGGATTTTCGGCAACAGGCTTTCCATTCTCGTCGAGTTCCATAAAACCGTTGTGTAAAGTGTTGTTGATATACGCTCTAATCGAATCAACCACTTCACTCTTGCCTTCCAGGGGATAATCCACGCTTATCTTTACGTCGGCAACCTTGTTGGAATCACTCTTAACGCAGATGCTGTCGGTAACAATAGCCTTGCTTTCTTCCTTGCAAGCCGACAAACCCAAAAACAAAGCCATTGCAATAGCTACAATAGCTGCATTGAAAAAAATCTTTCTTACTTTCATGTCTATAAGTATTTGAATGTATTTGTGTAAACGTATTAGTATCCGCCCTTGGCATATGGCGGAAAACTTTGCTTTAATAATCTTTCCAGAACCGCGGAGTAAACAGAATAAACACGGAAAACAATTCCAGACGTCCCATTAGCATCATCAGAGAGCTGAGCCATTTTGCCGCCATAGGTATACCGTTCCACGAAGAAAGCATACCGTATGCACGACCTACGTCGGGACCGGAATTTCCTATGGAAGTGAGCGAAATTCCTACGGAGTCAATCAACGGAATGCCCATTATGTTGAACGCGAGAACGCCCGCCACAAGTGTGAGAACGTAGAGTGTGCCAAAAGCAATGAGTGTGTGTTCCATGGAATAGTTCATTGTTTGCCGGTTGATGCGCACTGGTATCACGGCATTGGGGTGGAGAATGTATTTGAACTCATTTGCCGTGATTTTTAGGAAAGCTACGATGCGCACCATCTTGAATCCTCCGCTCGTTGACCCGGCACAGGCTCCCGCAAACATTAGTGCGAGCAAAACTATCCAAGTTGCGGGCAACCATTCCATGAAGTTGGCTGAAACAAAACCGGTGCTCGTTCCAATAGATACCACGCTGAACAGAGCTTGACGTATGGCGTCGCCCCAAGGTAGGTTCCGGTATGAATACAAGCAGGTTGTTATGAACGCGGTTGCCGACAATACCGAAAATACATACAGTTTTAGTTCGGAATTGTGGAAGAACATTTTGAACTTGCGGCGGAAAAAGAGGGCGTAGAGCAGAGAGAAATTTATTCCAGACAGGAACATGAAAACTACTTCCACGTATTCGATTGCCGGAGAGTTGAAATAAGCTATGCTTTGTGAGTGGGTGGAAAAACCGCCTGTGGCTGTGGTGGAAAAGGCGTGGCATATGCTGTCGAACTTTCCCATTCCTGCGAAATACAAAGCCAGGGCGCAGAAGATTGTTAGCAGTAAATAAATCGACCAAAGCCAATGTATTGTGGTTTTAAGCCGTGGGTGGAGTTTGCTTTTGTTTGGTCCCGTCATTTCGGCGGCAAATAGTTTAATTTCGCCAGTACCATTCGACGGAAGTATGGCAAGTGTAAACAAAACGATACCTAATCCTCCTACCCAGTTGGTGATAGATCGCCAAAACAATATGCCGTGGGGCTGCGAATCAATATCGTTTATTACGGTTGCTCCGGTAGTTGTAAATCCCGACATGGTTTCAAAAAAAGCATCGGTGAGAGTTGGCAAAGTTCCACTCAATATATATGGTAACGTTCCCACGAGTGTGCTCGCCAACCACGACGCTGTTACAATTACGAAGCTATCATATCGAGTAAATGCCAGTTTTGCTCCGCGCCCAAACCGCCGCAACAAAAATCCCAACGTGATTGCGGTTAAAAACGAAACGGCAAAGGCTGCAATATCTGAGTCGTGGTATATAATCGAAACCACAAAACACATCGCAAATGCCACACTTTCAATAAATAAAAGCGTGCCTGTGAGCCTGGCTATAAGTTTCGTGTTCATCTTATGGGATATATTAAAAACGATAACCGATATTTTTTAAACGATAACCGATATTTTTTAAAAAATATCCGACATTGTTGAAATAATAACCGACATTGTTGAAACGCTTAGGAATTACACAAAAACGATTAGGGATTACAGAGGATTTTTATATGAAATACTTCTCTATTTTCTGGATATTGCCGATGCAGAAAGCCACCACTTCGTCGCCTTCTTGTATCTGCGTGTTACCATTTACGAGCATTCCTTTACCATTTCTCACAAGTCCACCAAGATTGAGGCTTGCCGGCAGCCCGAGGTCCTTAACCGGTTTGCGCGTAACCTTTGAATCTTTCTTTACAACAAATTCTGCCACATCGGCATTCGACACCGTGAGGCATTTCACGTTTGTTACATCGGCATTGAGCATCATCTGATATATATGACTTGCTGCCACGGTTTGCTTGTTGATTATCGTACCGATGTCAAGGCTTTCCGCCATTGGGATATAGTCGGTGTTTTCAACGATAGCAATAGTTTTTCTCACGCCCATTCGTTTTGCGGCAAGACAACTCAATATGTTTGACTCCGTATCGTTTGTAAGTGCGAGAAAAGCCTCTGTGGTATGAATTCCCTCGGATTGCAGCAGAGAGATATCGCTTCCGTCGCCGTGGATAACCATTGCGTGCTTGCTAATGTCCAACTGTTCTGTGAGATATCGGCACCGTTGTTCGTCTTGTTCTATTATCTTAACGCGCATATAGTCGGGCATTTGTCTCACAACACACATTGCCGTGTTTCCGCCGCCCGAAATTATTGCGTTTCTCACATCTGGATAATCCCCTTTATCGGATATTTCGCGAATGTATGGGATATATTTTTGCGTAGTCATGAAATAAACCACATCTTGACTCTTTATTTCGTCATCGCCATGGGGAATAATCGTTTCCATCTTGCGTTTCACAGCCACGATATGGTAGGGCGCATCGGGTCCGCAGAGTTTTTTTAGCGGAATGTTGAGTATTCTTGACCCTTTGCGTATTTTCACTCCAATCAATACGAGTTCTCCTCCTTTTACTTCCCACCACTGGCGAATCCAACTGCGTTTCATTGAATCCACAATCTCTTGCGCGGCGAGAGCCTCGGGATATATTTTGGAATCTATGCCGATGTCCTTGAAAAAGTCCTTGTAACGCGGCGCAATATATTCGTAGGAATCCACCCGCGCCACGGTCTTTTTTGCGCCAAGACTGTGGGCAAACATGCAGAAAGCCATATTGCTTGCCTCGTTCTCCATTACTCCCACGGCAAGGTCGGCATTCTGCGCCCCAGCTTCCTCGAGCGCAGCAATAGAAGTGGGCGAAGCATTCACAGTCATGAGATCGAAATCGTTTTGCAGGTTTGCAAGCCGCGCCTCATTGGTATCTATAAGCACGATGTCGTGGTTTTCGCGCGAGAGAAGCTTTGCAAGATGCACTCCCACGGCTCCCGCGCCTCCGATTAAGATTTTCATGGCAATGGTTTTAGTATCTCGTCTATTACAGATTGCTTGTCAAGCCCGGTAAGTCGGTAAAGTTCTGCCGGACTTCCGTGTTCCACAAATTCATCAGGCAATCCCAGCGAAACGATTTGCGGATTCATTGCCCGGGCTGCGAAATATTCGGCAACTTCTGAGCCAAGTCCGCCTTTTCTTACCCCGTCTTCAATGGTTATAACCCGTTTGAAAGTTCCTACATAGTCAAGAATTTCGGTATCTATGGGTTTTAGGAAACGCATGTCGTAGTGTGCGGGGGCGATATCGGGATTTGTCGAAGCTATGTCGTTTATCGCGTCTTCCACAACCTGCCCCACAGGACCGATGCTCAGTATTGCGATATCTTTTCCCTCACGTATTTTTCGTCCTTTGCCCACAGCGATTTCCTGCATCTCGTTGTGCCACTCTTTAAGATTGCCATTTCCGCGCGGATAACGTATCACAAACAATCCGTGTCCGGGTATTTGCGCCGTATACATGAGATTGCGCAATTCATGTTCGTCATAGGGCGAAGCAATAGTGATATGCGGAATGGGACGAAGGTATGCGAGATCAAAAGCACCGTGATGTGTTGGTCCATCGTGCCCCACGAGTCCTGCTCTGTCAAGACACAGACACATGTTGACGTTTAATATTGCAGCGTCGTGGATTATATTATCGTAGGCACGCTGTGCAAACGAAGAATAAATGTTACAAAACGGCATCATTCCGTCTTTTGCCAAACCGGCAGAGAATGTTACGGCGTGTCCCTCGGCTATTCCCACATCGAAAACCCTATCGGGCATAACTTTCTGCATTATGCTCATCGAACAGCCCGTTGGCATTGCGGGCGTGATGCCTACTATTCTTGCGTTGTTGCGGGCGAGTTCCAACAATGTTTCGCCAAATACGTCTTGATACTTTGGTCCTTCGTCCGAGATGTCTTCTTTTATGAACTTTCCGGTTTTCCGTTCAAATTTTCCCGGGTAATGCCATGCAGCAGCTTCGAGTTCGGCAGGGCGATAGCCTTTTCCTTTTGTTGTATGTATGTGAAGGAGTTTCGGACCTTTCATATCTTTTATTTCGCTAAGCGTGCGCACGAGTTCTATTACGTCGTGCCCGTACATAGGTCCGAAATAGCGTATGTTTAGTCCCTCGAAGATGTTTTGCTGATTGGCAAGAATCGATTTTATTGAGTTGTTGAAACGAATGATAGTGTTTCTACGCGAATCGTTGAGAAACCCTAATTTCATTAGTTTCTGAGATAGTTTGAAGCGCAAGCGGTTGTATCCCGTCGATGTGTGTAAATGGCGCAAATATTGTTTCATTCCGCCCACACTTCGGTCAATGCTCATTCCATTGTCGTTGAGAATAATGAGCATGTTGTTGGGAGTTGACGAAACGTTGTTGAGTCCTTCGAAAGCTAATCCGCCACTCATTGCTCCATCGCCTATGATTGCAACCACATGTCTCTGATTTTCGCCTTTCCGTTCTGCCGCCACAGCCATTCCAAGTGCGGCGGAGATAGAATTTGAAGCGTGTCCGCACGTAAAGGTGTCGTATTCGCTTTCAAAAGGAGTGGGAAACGGGCGCAAGCCTCCCAATTTGCGGTTAGTAGAAAAGCGTTCGCGCCGTCCGGTAAGTATTTTGTGAGGATAAGCCTGGTGTCCCACGTCCCACACAAGGCGATCGTAGGGAGTATTAAACACATAGTGGAGCGCCACAGTGAGTTCCACCACTCCAAGACTTGATGCGAAATGTCCGGGATTGGTTGAAAGACAATCTATCAAGAACCCTCGCAACTCCCTGCACAATTGCGGAAGCTGCTCTATCCTTAGTCGGCGAAGGTCGTCGGGATAGTTTATTGTTGACAAGAGAGGATATTTTGTGCAGTCTTCCATTACCTTATTATATAATAGTGCAAAGTTAGAATATTTGCATGATGTGGCAAAATCCAAAGCCATTGCCATAAGCAGCCAACGCCCCTCTCGAAAGGTTTGGGGATATTCCCAAAAACACAAGGCTTCTCGTAAAAATTCCAAGGCATCTAATTTAAATTCCAAGCCCCCAAATTTAAATTCCGACGCATCTAATTTTACGAGATTCCATAGCGTAAAAAATGATGTAAAAACCGCGTTTTCTAATGTCAGACATTTTTTAAACAATGTCAGACATTATTTAAATAATATCAGACATTGTTTTTACGATATACGACATTAGTTTTTCCTACGCAAAACATAGCTAAAAAACCAACTATATTTTTACAAAGCAAATGCCTTATGGCGCAAATTTGCGCCGTTAGTTACTATTTTAACAACTAACTTTTGAAATTAAGCCAATATAGTTAAAAAATAAAATAAAGACAAAGAAAAATTGAATACACTTAACGGGAGTATTTCTACATTTGCCATATGAAAAAGTCAACGATCATAATAGTTGCAATACTGATGGGCATTTGCTTCGTCATATTGTTTTTCCTGCAGCTTAGCTATCTGCGCGAAGTTATCGACATTCGCCGCGAGCAATTCAGCGAATCGGTAAACCGAAGTATCACTCGCGTGAGCCACAATATGGAATTCGAAGAAACACGTCGCGGTCTCATAAGCGACGCAAAGCGTTTTATCCGCCCCAATGCCGACATAGCCGTGCGCGATACCATTGTGCCGCAGCTCAACAAAGGCAAAGACGAAAACACACACCTCAAAAAAGACACCGCAACGGCTCCATTCCCTCTTTTGGAGACTATGCCCGGAATACAATCGGAGAAACTGCCTGTGGAAATGCTACATCAGCCGCCGTTCCCCCGAAACAATATCACCAAGGAGATGAAAGATGTGATAAAGAAGCGTTACGTGTATCAATCAAATACGCTCAACGACGTAATCTATCTGCTTCTCTCCGAATCAAGCTCCAAGCCAATCAACAAACGAATTGACTTCCGCGACCTTGACCGCAATCTAAAATTTGAATTAGCCAACAACGGCATCAACATAACCTATCATTTCCGTTTGCTCGACCACAAAGGCAAGGAAATATACCGTTGCACCGACTACAAGCCCGATGGTGAAGATCACGCAGTGGCAAGAATTCTTTTCCCGAACGACTCGCCCGAAAACATGACCATCATCAAGCTACATTTCCCCGACATGAACCGCTACATATTCCAAAGCATTCGCTTTATGGTGCCCGCGCTCATGTTTACAATAATCCTGCTCGTGATGTATGTGTTTATCATTTATCTCATATTGCGTCAGCGCAAATATACAGAGATGAAAAACGATTTCATAAACAACATGACCCACGAATTCAAGACTCCCATTTCAACGATATCCCTCGCTGCACAAATGTTGTCGGACCCCTCGGTGGGCAAAAACGAGAAAATGTTCCAGCATCTCTCAGGAGTTATCAACGACGAGACTAAACGTTTGCGCTTCCAGGTAGAAAAAGTGTTGCAGGTTTCGCTTTACGAGCACAACAAGGCACGCTACAACAAACGCGAGCTTGATATGAACAAACTTATCGAAGATGTGGCTCACACCTACTTTATCAAAGTGAAAAATGTGGGAGGAGATCTAACTACCGAGCTTTGCGCTGAAAACGCTATGGTTTATGGCGACGAGATACACCTTACAAATGTAATCTTCAACCTGCTTGACAACGCGCTTAAGTATCGCAGCGAAGAAACTCCGCTAAAACTGCAAATTTCCACGCGCAACGACAACAACCATCTCTATATAAATGTAGAAGACAACGGTATTGGAATAAAACGCGAGGACATTCACAAAATCTTCACCCGTTTCTATCGCGTTCACACAGGCGACCGCCACGACGTAAAAGGCTTTGGACTCGGTCTTGCCTATGTAAAACAAATCGTGGAGCTTCATGACGGCAACATTCATGCCGAAAGCCAATACGGCAAAGGCACTAATTTCGTAATAACTTTACCAATAATAAAAAATTAACTATGGACGAACAAATGCACATTCTTCTTTGCGAAGACGATGAGAATTTGGGAATGCTTCTGCGCGAATATTTGCAAGCAAAAGGTTTTGACACCGAACTTTGCCAAGACGGCGAAGCAGGTTTCCGCTCTTTCATGAAAAACAAATTTGACATTTGCGTACTCGATGTGATGATGCCGAAAAAAGACGGCTTTACTCTTGCAAAGGAAATACGTCAGGTGAATTCGGAAGTGCCTATAATTTTCCTTACTGCCAAGACTTTGAAAGCCGATATCCTAAACGGGTTCAAAATAGGCGGCGACGATTATATCACAAAACCGTTCTCGATGGAAGAACTCGTATTCCGTATCGAAGCAATACTACGTCGCGTTCACGGCAAAAAGACAAACGAGCAAACCAACTACCAGATTGGAAAATTTGCATTCGACACTCAGAAACAGACGCTCAAGATTGGCGAAGAGACAACCAAGCTCACAACCAAAGAATGCGACTTGCTGAAACTTTTGTGCGAGCATGCCAACGAGATTTTGCAGCGTGATTTTGCGCTGAAGACTATTTGGGTGGACGACAACTATTTCAATGCGCGCAGCATGGACGTTTATATCACCAAGCTCCGCAAACATTTGCGTGCCGACCCAGATGTTGAAATTATCAACATACACGGCAAAGGCTACAAGCTGATTATTCCGGCTTAAAAGTCTAAGAATACAAACAACAAGCGCACCGGCATAATGCCGGTGCGCTTGTTGTTTTACGACTCCGCACTTCGAAAAAACAATGAGGCTCCTCGTAAAAATTCCACCTCATCTAATTTGAATTCCAAGCCACCAAATTTTAATTCCGACGCATCTAATTTTTACGAGATTCCACACCGTAAAAAACGATGTAAAAACCGCGTTTTCTAATGTCAGACATTTTTCAAACAATGTCTGACATTATTTAAATAATATCAGACATTGTTTTTACGATATACGACATTAGTTTTTCCTATCCTCAGAGAGAGGTGAAAACATCGGTTTCAATCTGCTTTGAATGCTTCTTTTTTCAAAAGGCAAACACCACGAAAGCACATGCGTCCCACACTGCATGGGAGATAATGAGTGCCGTAAGACTTTTGGGGAATATTCTATATATCAATCCCCAGCAAAAGCCTACCACAAGGGCTGCCATCACGAGCATAAAGTTGAACGACCAAATATGAACCAGCGTATAGCATGCCGTGGCGAGCAAAAAACCTACGTTGGGGCTGAACTTTTGCATGAGACGGCGTTGCACAAATCCGCGCCAGAATATTTCTTCGGCAGGACCTATTATAAACAATAGCAAAAGCGCAATGAGTGTGGAATTGGTGCCGTCGCGCATGGAATATATCAAGTCTACTTGCGGCCGGGCGAAGTTGAAAATCATCTGCGACAGTTTATCGCCGACAAAAAACGCCCACCATAGCAAAAATGCTATCAACAGTCCAAAAACTATCTGCCTCCAAGTTATCCTTATGTCCTTTGTCCATTCCCTACAAAGCACAGTGGCAGTTGTAGTAAGCACTATTGCCGAACAAGTCATGGCTATCCAGAAATTCAGATAGGGAGCTGTCCATGGCGAAAACATTATGAACCATAAAACAGCGGCTATCGCAATGCCACAAACCACTGCCCGGCTACCACAAACCTTTGCAATCATCAAAACAAGCCTCCCAACACAAAGCCCAAGGCATACAGTATGCCGAAAAGGAACTGAAATTGCGCTGTGCTTTGGTCAAGGCGGGTTATTCCCCCTTTGCCGTCATTCAATTTGCGCATCATCTGCTTCACATTACCGATACCTATCGGAAGAGAAAGGAAAGTAATCATAATCCACCAGCTTAGTCCTGCAAACAAACAGAACAAAACTACCAACAAATAGGGCAAAGCAATCTCAAATAGGTAAATCCATTGCGAAGCACGCTCCCCCACCTTCCCACAAATGGTTTTGAGCCCAGCATTGCGGTCGGCAGCAATATCACGAGTGTTGTTGGCATGAAGAATAGCCACTATGTGCAAACCAAAAGGCAGGCAAAACAGCAACATCTCCATATGATAATTTCCCGTAGCCACATAGCACGTACCAATACCCGGCAACAATGCAAAACAAAGCAATATGTCTAAATCGCCAAGCACATTTGCTTTCAGCACATAGTAATATAGTGGCAACAAAAGCCCTAATGCGCCAAGCCATATAGCCGAGAAATCGGAGCGCATCAGTATAACGGCGCCTATAACGCAACCTACGGCGAGCAAGGTCCAACCATAATACAAAATTTCTTTGGGCTTGAACATTCCCGAACGTATCCAGGTAACGCCATTCACGCAATCCGGACCATCTACACCGCGCTTGAAATCATAATAGTCGCTCACCAAATTTCCTCCGGCGTGAAGAATCATAAGCAAAGGCAAGCAAAGCGCAGCGTTGAGCCAGTTTACCGAAACGGCAAAGCTTTCCGCACGACTGATATAGAACAAATAGGCAACCGTAACCAGTACCGCCACCGAAGAAGTGGTAAACGACCACGGGCGAACGGCTACCACCCAATCCTTAACGGTTCTGTTTTGTATGATATCCATCTTCTGTTTTTAGATCTTGTTCAACGCCTGCTTAATGTCGTCGAGAATATCTTCACAATCCTCTATTCCCACAGAAAGTCGAATTAAGTCGGGCGCGATGCCGGCTTCGCGCAATTGTTCGTCGCTCAACTGACGATGGGTATGGCTTGCCGGGTGGAGCACACAGGAACGTGCGTCGGCAACATGGGTTACTATTGCAATCATTTCGAGAGAGTCCATGAATTTTATCGCAGTTTCGCGGTTTCCTTTCAGACCAAAAGCCATTACTCCACAGGAACCGTTTGGAAGATATTTCTTTGCGAGTTCATGATTCTTGTCGTCGTTTAGTCCACAATAGTGAACCCACGCCACACGTGGGTCGTTGTGCAAAAATTCTGCTACTTGCTGTGCATTCTTGCAGTGTTGCGCCATGCGCAAAGGCAATGTTTCCAAACCAAGGTTGAGCAAGAATGAATTTTGTGGGGCTGGCACAGCTCCGAGGTCTCTTTGCAGTTGTGCCACAATCTTTGTAATGTATCCGAGTTTGCCGAATGCTTTGGTGTATGTCAGTCCGTGATACGATTCATCGGGCGTGCAGAGTCCGGGGAACTTGTCTTTGTTTGCTTCCCAATCGAAATTGCCGCTATCAACTACCACTCCGCCAACTTGAGTAGCATGTCCGTCCATATATTTTGTGGTTGAATGTGTAACGATGTCGCATCCCCATTCAAATGGGCGGCAGTTTATAGGTGTGGCAAAGGTATTGTCTACAATAAGTGGCACTCCGTTTTTGTGTGCGATGCGTGCAAATTTTTCGATGTCCAACACATTGCATCCGGGGTTTGAAATGGTTTCTCCAAATAGAGCTTTGGTGTTAGGACGAAAGGCTTTTTGTATTTCCTCTTCGGTAGCTTCGGGATTTACGAATGTACATTCTATTCCGAGTTTCTTGAGTGTAACGCCAAAGAGGTTGAATGTGCCGCCGTATATCTCGTTTGATGCCACAACATGGTCGCCTGCTTGGCAAATATTAAACACTGCGTAGAGATTTGCAGCCTGTCCGCTCGAAGTAAGTACGGCTCCAACTCCGCCTTCCAGGGCAGCGATTTTTGCAGCCACCGCATCGTTTGTAGGATTTTGCAAACGGGTGTAGAAATACCCCTCCTTTTTAAGGTCGAAGAGCATTGCCATCTCTTCAGAGTTGTCGTATTTGAAAGTTGTGCTTTGAATAATTGGGAGCACACGCGGCTCGCCGTTTTTGGGTTGCCAGCCTGCTTGCACACAAAGCGTGGCTGGTTTTAGAGTCTTTTTCATTATATGGGTCAAATAAGTTTCTGATGCAAAATTAAGCATTATAATTTCAACCGTAAAGGTTAACGCACAAATAAGATGCCGTGTTGCTGCAAAACTTTGCGCTTGCAAAAAAACAACATGGCTTATCGCAAAAATAATAACCGATATTTTTTAAACAATATCCGACCTTTTTTAAAAAAGGTCGGATATTAGTTTTACGATGTCAAATGTGGTCTGAAACGAGGTTCGACCCAATTAAATTCCGAGGCTTGGAACTCAATTTAGATGCCTTTGATTTCTTACGACATGCGCAACAAGAAATAATCCCCGAAGCCTTGGCTCCGGGGATTGCTTTTAAGGGTGGTAATTCTTAGGTCAGAACTTCACAGTGCCGAGATTGCGGTCGACGAGAAGCCCGTCTTGAGCCTTGAGATTGAACTTGCCAGCTTTCTTGGCGCAGAACTTTATTACGAACAGTTCATGGTCGCCGTCGTCGAGCAGGAAGTTGTTGCCTCGGTTCACGAATGTGGGATACAAAGCCTTTTGTCCGTTGGTGTGCAAGCGGTCGTAGGTGAGATTTACCATATCTTTCATTCCCAAAAGTTTCACACCGGCATATTCTAATTCCTTGGTGTCGTAAGGAATTGCGAAACTCAGCGCATTTACATAGTGCAGAGCTTTTCCGCTAACCGTTATTTCAACCGTGTCGCCCGCTGCATAAGTTTTCTTGTTGGGCGTAAGTACGAGCGAACCCGCAACCTTGTCGTTCGATAGGCTCACACCGCCGTCCAACTCGGTTGTTACGCACGAAATGTCGTATGCATCGATTAAACCATTGCCATTTATATCTCCGGAGCTCACGTAGTCGAAATCGCTGTCGCCTTTGCGCAATCCGGTATAGTTCATATACGACGTAAGGTCGTTTTCGTCGATGCGCTTGTCGTGGTTGATATCGCCTTGATATACACTTTCGCTGCCAGGCAACTTGAATACATACATTTCTCGTCCCGAACCGAAATTACCAACTGCGTTGTCGATATGAACACGCACGTATCTTGCCGAAGGATTACCCTCGAAAGCGAAAGTCTTGACCATTGCGTCGCGTTTCCATTCGAATTTCACCGGCTCACTCCACGTTTGTCTGTCAACACTCACCGATACCGTTCCGCCGAGAAGCGTTCCGTTGGCAGCGTCCTCGCGTGGCATATATTCCAAACGGTCAAGTTTGTTAACCGAGCGCAGGTCTATCGTAATGTCAGAGGGAACGGCTTCGCCCTTGCCCCATTTGGTGTGCCAGATAGTCTTTTCGTCGAAATCGAAAAGCTTGCTCACGCCATTTCCAGCCTGATTCTCACACGAAGTTTGCGCCTTGATTCCACTGATGGCAAATTCCAGAGGATTTGCCTTGGTTGTGGCAGTAACGGTAGCCCATTGCGAATGTCCGTCCTTGTTTACCGCGCGCACCTTCATGGAATATGTGTGTTCGGGAACCAGTCCGTCGAATTCAAACTCCGTGGCACGAATCGTGGAATAAAGCATGCCGTCGTATTCAACCTCATAAAAATCGGCGTTGTCCACTTTCTGCCACGAAGGAGTGAGTGTGAAACACCCCGTATTGGTTTCGGTTACCACAGCATTGGGAGTAGCAAGCGCTCCGCCGTGAATGGCAAGCCTGTTGGGCATTGCAAATTCAAATCCATCGACTTTCACGCTCACAGCATTCTTTGTTACGTCGATTTTGCCGAGTTTTACGCATAATTGCGGGTTTTTGTTTATTGCTATGTCGGCAAGTTTTGAATCTTTCGAGGCAAAACGGTTGAGATTTGGAGCCTTGTCGTAGAAATATACATCGTTTCCTTTGGCATATTCTGCCTCAGAATCTACACGAGTAAGCTTCACGTTTTTATTTCCCACCTTTGCCGTAACTTTCTTTACGTCCTGGCTCACGTTTATCCGCAATTCGGTTTGTTTTTCGGGCACAAAACCGTCGTAATTTCCCTCCGTGGCTTTTATATCTACCACAAGCGATTTTTTATTGTCGGCCTTGGAGGAAATCAAAGTGTTTGTGCTTTCGCCATTCAGGTAAGCCTGAGTTTTTCCATCGTCATCATACTCTTTGAATGCCGATTCGTTGCCGGCAGATGCGTAGATTTCGTAAGCACGATAGTCTTTGCGAATTTCCGAAGGGTTGTTGTTGGGATTTGTAAAGGGAATAATTGCATCAGCCTTGACAAAAACGGGCAGTTTCCAAATAGGCGCGTCAAAACAATTGACCACGCGTCCGCCATCATAGGTATCGCCGTTATAATAGTCCACCCATTTTCCCTCGGGCAGGTAAATGTTGTTGCGAATGTCGTTTCCGTCCTTATCCATATTGGTTTCCTTGTAAATAGGAGCTACAAGAAAATTTTCGCCATACATAAATTGGTATTGCGTTGCCGTACCTAATGTAAATTCGTTGGGATAGTCGAGGAACATTGCACGTATTATGGGTTTTCCGTTCACGGCTTCGTGCGCCACACTATAGGTATAAGGCAAAAGCATCGCCTTGAGTTTCAAATAGGAGCGGTTGATGGTTGTAGCAGGTTCGCCAAGAACTTGCGGATATTTGGGATTGCTGCCCCACCCGTCCATATTGAGTTCCATGGGAGTGAATGTTTTCCATTGAAATTCGCGAATGTTTACGGGAATATTCTTTCCGCCAAAAATTCCGTCGACATCTGATGTAATATTAGGCTGACCAGAAAGTCCGGAACCTATAAACGTTGGAATATGAAAGCGAATGTATTCCCAATCTCCGCCAGTTTGGTCTCCACTCCAAATTCCGGCGTAACGTTGTGTGCCTGCCCAACCGTCGAGAGAGATTATAAATGGACGGGCGTTTGAGCCGTAGTATGGCATAATGCTTCCCACATCGCTAACGCCGTTAAGTCCGAAGCTATAACCCCAGCCCACCCAGGCCACATCGGTTTTCAGCACCCTCACTCCGGCATCGCGTACTTCTTTCACAATATCTCGTTGCAACAATGGTTCAATTCCTTCTTTCGGGTGTAGGTCGCTTTGTGTCCACAGTCCGATTTCCACGCCTTTTGAGCGGGCATAATCGCCAAATTCCTTGAGGTTTTTTATATTTCCGTCGAGCGAATTTGTTTGACCATAGCCTGCGCCGTAACCATCATTGGGAAGAAACCACCCAAGCGGCATATCGTTTTTAAGATATCGGTCAATGGCTGCACGAGCCGAGAATTGGTAATTGTTTTTCTCGCCATTAAGACTCTCTTTTATGCCGCCGTTGTCTTTTTGGCTTTCGTTGTATCGTTTTCCGTCCTCATAGAGCATAAACCCTTCGTTTGCTTCGGTCCAATAGTCGCGATTGTAAGCATTGAGATGCCCTTCGTAGAAACCAAACTTGGGAAGAAGCACAGGGTTTCCCGTGAGTTTGTAGAAATCATTGAGAAGTTCCACGGGATATGGGTCAACCATTACAAACACATCAAGATAATCCTCGCCATGCATGAGAGAAACTTCATTCTTGTTGGTTTCGCCAAAATCATAATGGCCGGGCTTGAAAGTATGCCATAGCATGCCGTAACCTTTTGTACTCCAAAAGAAGGGAGTAGGCGATGCCACGCCTCCGTCAACCCAGTTGTTTGTGTTTTCGATGGCTATGGTTTTCCCTCTATGGCTGAAACGTCCGTTTTGAACGCCTCCGCCATAAAAATATTCGTTTTCGTGAGCGCGGAGGGTGAGTGTGGTGCTCGATTTGTCAAACACCACGGGCCTTACACTCTCCATTACGGTTTTTTCGGTGGTCTTGTCGAAAACGGTGATTAGTCCTGTGGCTTTTTCAAGCGACAGTTTTATCCTTGAAGTGCTTATTTCTATATTGTTGCCGGTGGTTTGCAAATCCAGTTTGCCCACGCAATGACGCGCAGACGGCACAAGGATTTTAGCTTCCGGCTTGGCTTGCGGATCGCGCACTATTCCGCCGTTGTCATCACGGAACAAACGAAAAATATTTGCGTCATAGAAATCAACTGTAAGGCGTTTGCCGTTGGAATAACAGATTTCCACAGCGGCATTGTTTATCTTCTGCGCACTCTTGATTGTTATGTTTTCAGCAGGCTCCGCATCTCGCGAAAATAATGTCGGATCTTTTTTAAATAATATCGGACCTTTTTTAAAAAAGGTCTGATATTGTTTTTGCGATAAGGCTTCTTGTTTTAAGACTCTCGCATGTGTTTCGCCCAACAACAAAGGCAGCACAAATATCAACGCATAGTATTGCCTAATTCTCAGAAAGTTGCGTGGTTTCATTGCTTTATATTTGTTTATATAGGCATCTTGCCACCTCTTTATTTATAAAATTCTTTGAGTTTCACGTATTCGTCGGCAAACCATTCGGCTTCGCCGGGATCAGCAGCCTTGTTCATTTTCTTGGCAGGCACACCGGCCCAAATTTCATGGGCTCCCACTTTTGTTTTCCCAAGAACAACTGCCCCGGCAGCCACAACAGCCCCCTCACCTATCTCTGCGCCGTCGAGAACTACGGCATTCATTCCAATGAGAGCGCCCTTGCGCACTGTGCATGCGTGAACAATTGCTCCGTGTCCGAGTGTTACATCGTCTTCAAGTATTACGGGATATCCTCCAGCCTGATGAATGCAAGCATTGTCCTGCACATTCACGCGGTTGCCCATTTTTACATAGTCAACATCGGCGCGAATCACAGCCGAAAACCATACGCTGCAATCATCACCCATTGTTATATCGCCGATAAGTGTTGCGTTTTCCGAAAAGTAGCAATTCTTTCCCCACTTGGGGCTTTTGCCCTTAAATTCCTTTATAAGTGCCATAATTCTTCGATACTTAATTTTATAAATGGCAAATATATAAATTTTTGTACACTTTCTGCCGTGAAATATGTTTTTTGGCTAATTTTCGAAACCTATATCGGCAAAATCTTGAACCAACAAAAAAGTCGGGACACCCATACCCCGACTTTCTTATTATACATATCAATACTCCATTCTACTTTCCTTGGGGAAAAGAAGATATTCTCAATCTTGCAGCACCCATTGGTATAAGTTCGATATCGTATTTCTCTTTGCTTTGTGCCGCACTTTCATCGGGCAATGGGGCGCATAATCCGTATTGATCCACTTTCCATGCCGGCACTTTCCTACCTTTTGCTTTAAATACCAAAGGCACGTCGGTCGAAGTATAGGGATTTTCGTCCTCTTTCACCGCATCCTTTTTAATAAGTTGTATAGGCTCGTCGGTACATAGGGCATAATTCCATTCAGATGTAGGAGTGATTATCCAGGTAGGCCATTGTGTTGGGTCGGCGTCCTTTTGCCATTTTGAATCTCCGATTGCTGTTTTGTCGCTATTCTCAAGTTTTTCGTTTTTCTCGCCTATTCGCAACGACAATGTCAGAGGTCCGTAATCCACGCTCACAGAGTTTTTGTTCACTTGCCAATGTCGGAAACTTATAGTCATAGGAAATTCAAGTTCCACGCGGTCGCCGTTTTTCCACTCGCGCTCTATCTTCAAATACTTACCGCTCTCCAACTCACAATCCACCTTATTGCCGTTCACACTCGCCTTGGCGTTTTTCGTCCATCGTGGAATGCGCAGATACAACGGGAACTCCACTTTCTTCTTAGCCGAAACGGTGAATTTTATTTTGCCGTCAAACGGATAATCTGTCTCTTCAATCAATTTTACTTCGCGAAAATCGGCACCAACTTTGGCATTGGCTTCACAAGCTCCGTAAAGCACCGCAGCAAGTCCGCCATCGGGTGTAGCCAATACGAGATGCTGCGCGTAATATGGCCAGGCAAAACCATGATTGTGCTGACAGCAACGACTGCTAAAGGGATTCATGCAAAGAAACGGACCGTTGTTCTGAATGCCGGGCGCATGGTTTTTATCATCACTGATTACCATGTTTGGACAAGTGATGTAGCGCAGCGCTTTATAGTCGGGAGTGAAAGCAGCCGGGTAACTGTTGAAAGCAACGTCCTCGCAATTTTCCGCCCAATACTGATCGCCCGTAAGAAGCAGCATTATTTCGTCCGTAGCCATCTGTTCGGCAAAACCACAAGTCTCGGCGCCTTGACGAGGGTCGATATAACCCATACGAGCATTCTCGTCGGCGCCAAACATTCCGCCAGGAACTTGCCCAAATAGGCGGCGAATCAGAAATTGGTCGTTATAGGTTGCCGCAAGCAGGGAACTGTCTTTTTTAAACATGAAGTATTCTGCCGGTTCTCTCACGCCCTGCGCAATGTTTACGTTATGCCAATTAGGAAGACTCTGTTCCTGCGTCCAGTTTGCCGTGCAGCGGTGAAGTTTGTCGGCAAGTTTCAAAAGTTCCTGGTCTCCCGTGCGATTGTAAAGCCACAACACGCTCCACAAATTGTCTCCGCCGCGACTATTCTCCCAATATTGTTTTATAAACTTGTCGTCGGGCACCGTGAGTTGGTAATGAAAATATTTTGTCATGAACTCTATCACTCTTGCATCGCTTGTATAATCGTAATAGTCTTGCAAGAGCCAAAGCACAATCATATTTGCCCACATATCGATGCCTGGTCCGAAACTTCCGTCGGCTTTTTGTCCTTTCAATATGGCTTCTATCCAGAATTTGCTCTCTTGTTGCAAATCTTTTCTCCCCAAAACCCACGCCATGCTCGAGTATCCGCGCAGCCAATAGGGCACTTCTTCCCACCCCCATTTGCCTCCGGCCATAAGCCAAGCGTTGTCGTTTTTCTGAAGCCATGCACTTATCTCGCCAAGACGCCCACAAAGTCCGTCGGCTTGAAGATTCAGTTGAGTGAGAAGCCACCCGCAGGGCTTCACGCTGCCAGTTGGCAGTTTTATGAACGGAGCCGAAACGAGCGGTGCTTTACTTGCCACATACGATGTGTGCACGGGCGATGTTTGTGGTCGTTCCACGATAGCCACATTGTCGGCCTTGGCGTTGCTGCATGCCAAAATGGTTGCCAACATTGCGCAACTGCCCAAAAGAGATTTGATTTTGATTTCTTTCATGATATTGCCGGGTGTTTATTTTATATTGTAGTTTATTTCATTGTCCTTTTATTTCCTTCTTCAACTCTGATGAAGAAATTCCTTCGGTTCTTGGCAGCACCACCACTCGTTTTCCATGCGCCTCACACCAGTTGAATGCTCTTTGAAATGCTTCATGATTTTGGTCGGGTCCCACTGCCAGAATATCAAAGTCCACTTTTGTTACAATGTCGTCCACAGAAGAATAAACCACCACCTCGTCTACGTATCTTATGCTCTCCACCATGTAAACACGTTCTTGGGTGGAGCCCACAAGATGTGCTTCGGGTTTAAACTTCAATACCATGTCGGAGTCTTGCACTGCGACAATCACGTGGTTTTCTCCCTCGCCAAAGCATTTGCATTTCTTAAACAGGGCAACATGTCCCCAATGAAGGAGGTCGTAAACTCCCACTGTCAAAATTCTGTTGTTCATTATTTTCTAAAAGCAGTCCCTTTTTCAATATATCCGGGACACATGCGGGGAGCTGTGCCTCTATCCAGATTTTTTGTGAGTTAATAGTGTTGTTGCCTACAAAATTATAAAAAATCTAATGCATTTCCCGTGTATTTGCCCTATTTCAGAACAGTTAATGCCATTTTTCGCAAGTCTTTTATGGGTTGCCGCAAAAGGGCTTTGAGGTGTGGCAAAAACAATATACGATATCGCGAAAATAATAACCGATATTTTTTAAACGATAACCGATATTTTTTTAAATATATCCGACATTAGAAAAACCATATCCCGACGACGAAAAACCATCTGCAATGCAGGGCGTGGAAAGGCGCATGGTAACGGGCTTTTTGCTAAATTTGCATCGCATCATTCCGCACCGAATGATGCCGACAAGGATTTAGGCATTAATTTAAGACATATGGCAATGAAACCGGTGGACAAGCGCTGCGCCACAGTGCTGAAGTTTTTGAATGAAATAGCGGCAAACAACGACCGCGATTGGTTTAAGGCAAACCGTGCCCTATACGACGAGGCGGCAGAGGCTTTCAAGGATATCACGGCGGGACTTATTGTGCGCATCTCAGAGTTTGAGCCGGAAGTGGAGCGTTTGTCGCCCAACGATTGCACCTATCGCATCTACCGCGACATACGTTTTTCAAACGACAAACGGCCCTTTAAAATCCACATGGGGGCATACATCAATCCCCACGGCAAGAAATCCATGCACGGTGGCTACTATTTTCATCTACAACCGCAAAACTGCTTAGCGGCAGGCGGTTGCTACTGTCTTGAACCCAAGGTGCTCAAAGCCGTAAGGGAAAGCATTGCCGACAATGTAGAAGAATTTGAGAACATTGTAGAGAATCCGGAATTCAAAAGCCTTTTTCCGGTGATTGGAGAGGAACGTCTGAAAACTGCGCCCAAAGGTTTTCCAAAAGATTTCCCGCATATGGAATACCTCAAGCCAAAAGATTATTCCGTAAGCACACCCTTGCGCGACGCCGAAGTGCTTGCCCAAGGTTGGGAGGAACATGTGGTTGAAATATTCCGCAAAATGAAACCGATGCTCGACTTTGTAAATTTCACGGTAGACGATTACGAATAAAAACGGCGCGAAAATTCGCGCCGTTCTCATATATATTTTAAGGTAATACCACGCCTTTATTTTTTCGCGCTATATCCCACCACATTGTTGAGCATAGGAATTTGTTTTGCTCCGAGATTAAGTTCCTTTGTCAGGGTTTCGTTGTCCATAGTTGCCCTTGGGCAGCACGCCCAACCCTCGGCGGAGCAAATCAAGCAAATGTTTTGGCTCACATAGCCAGCATCGGCGAGTCCAAACTTGTTTGGCATATCTCCAAACTTGTCGCCGTTGCTCACAAGCACGAGCGAGAGCGGAGCTTTTGCCGTAAATTCCTGTCCTTTTGCCACAGCAGAGCGCAGATCCTTGTTTGAGCGGCGTTCAAGAGTGTTGGTTTCAGGATTCCAATAGTATGCGCCGTCCTTGCGCACCACATAGATTTCCACATCCTGCCTGTTCATAGCCGAAGGTGCGGTGCGTTTTCCGTCTTTACGGTTAATGCCGTTTGCAGCCCAAAGCAGAGTAGACAAATCTTTGTTAGAAAATTCCTTGTCAGCCGTTTCGCGTTCGGAATGTCGGTTTTGCAGAGCCGCGATAAGCGTAGTTTTCAACGATTTGTCGGGTTTGGGCAAAGCAATATTGTCTTGCGCGGCGCAAGAAACAGATAAAAACATTGCCGCAACAAGCGGCAGCTTGCGTAGAATGCTTGGTTTCATTTTTAGATTAGTTTTTGTTGTGATGGCTAAGGTACGAATTTTCCGCGCAATACGTCATTGAAACCATAGTATTTATAGTTAAAAAAACTCCAAGGCATCTTGTTTAAATCAGATGCGACGGAATTTAAATTACATGGCTCGGAGTTTTCACGATATCCCATGTCGTGAAAACCATATGTTTTGATGCAAAAATATCATGCCGTGTGAAACAAAAACTGCGGTAAGAATTTGTGCGCATAAAGAATTGTCTAACTTTGCAGTCGGTATATCAGCAACACAAAAATGGACATTCACCACTCCCAAATGGGACATAAGCCACAGATAGCCGTTGTGAGCCGCAACACTCTTGCTGCCAGCGGACTGGCGTCGCTTATCGAGAGCGTAATGCCCATGGCCGAGGTGAGAGTGTTTAATGCCATGACCGAAATACACGAGAGCGAGATGGTGAAATTCGTGCATTTCTTTATTTCAACGAAGACTCTGTTGGAAAATCCCGACATTTTTGCTTCGCTAAGCCACAAAACCATCGTTATAACCGACGGCGCACGCCCAGCAACCATTCCTGCGTGTTTTCGCACGCTTGATGCCACGCTCGACAGCCGTTCGCTTTTGCGCGAATTCCTTAAACTCGCCGAGTTGGCGCATTCGGGCGGACGCAAATTGCCTGCCGAAATGGCGTCGAAGCATGCGGGCGAAACCAAACCCCAAGAACTCACGCCGAGAGAGATTGAAGTGCTGCGCGAATTGGTGCTCGGAAATATAAACAAGGAGATTGCCGACCATTTAAACATTAGTCTCACAACAGTAATCACCCATCGCAAAAACATAATGGAAAAGCTCCATGCCAAATCGGTTGCCACACTCGCAATCTACGCCGTGATGCATGGAATAGTGCCTGCCGACAAAATTTGATTGCTTCACACGGAAACTCCACGCGTTACAACGCAACACAAGCCGCACATTTTTGAGGATAAATGTGAAACAATCACAGCAATTTGTGAAACTACGAAAACAATGGCGCACCGTATTTTTGCAATCAGAAACGTTCAACGAAAAAACTAAAAGAAAAAGAGCGTATCATCTGATTATCCCGCACCCAAAACAGAGCAATTGTTCACGGTATGGGAAACTCTCTTAAACTATTAAGACATAAAAATGACGATGGAAAAGCAAAAAATCGAAATGACCGAAGTGTGGGACAAAACATTCCCGCAAAGTGCAAATGTAAAGCATAGCAAAGTGCAATTTCCCAACATCTATGGCATAACACTCGCAGCCGATCTTTACATTCCCATAAAACAACAAGACAAGATGCCGGCAATAGCCGTTTCCGGGCCATTTGGTGCAGTCAAGGAGCAATCTTCAGGACTTTATGCCCAAGAATTGGCCGAGCGCGGCTTTATTGCGCTTGCCTTTGACCCTTCGTTTATAGGCGAGAGCGGAGGAGAACCGCGCTATATGGCTTCGCCCGACATAAATACCGAAGATTTTTGCGCCGCAGTTGACTTTCTTTCTACCAATCCCGCAGTTGATGCTTCACGAATAGGCATCTTGGGAATTTGCGGTTGGGGAGGAATGGCAATAAATGCCGCTGCTGTTGACACAAGAATAAAAGTTACCGTAGCGTCAACCATGTATGATATGACTCGTTTCAGAGCTAATGGATATTTCGACGCAGACAATAGCGCCGAAAAACGATATGCCACACGCGAAAGGCTTTGCGCACAACGCACCGATGACTTTAAAAACGGTAACCACAAACTTGCCGGCGGTTTGCCCGCACCCGAACAACTTACTGGCAAAGAACCGCAATTTGTAAAGGAATATGTGGACTACTACAAAACCAAACGTGGTTACCATGTGCGTTCACTTAATTCCAACAACGGCTGGAGCATGGTTTCTTTACTTGCGTTCATCAATAGTTCCATACTTTTGCGCAGCGACGAGATACGTAGTGCGGTGCTTGTGGTACATGGAGAAAAAGCCCACAGTCGTTATTTCGGCGAAGACGCATTCAAGAAACTCAAAGGCGATAACAAAAAACTCTACATCGTTCCTGGAGCAACACATACTGACCTTTATGACCGCAAAGACGTTATTCCTTTTGACGAAATAGAAGATTTTCTGCGCAAGAACCTAAAATAATCAACCGATATGGCTAAAATCTTTACCGCAGTGCTGACATTGGCACTAACATTACAGATATCTTTCATACAAGCACAAGTTATGCAAGAAGGAAATGGCCACAAATTAACTGCAAAAACGACAAAAAAAATGGAAAACGCATTAACCGAAAAACAACAATGCATGGCAGCTATCGCATGTTTGGAAGCCAAGGGCGACATAACGAACCTTGAAAAAGCGATAAGCGCCGGACTCGACAGCAAACTCACCATAAATCAAATAAAAGAAGCTTTGGCGCAACTTTATGCCTATACAGGTTTCCCGCGAAGCCTTAATGGTTTGACGGCATTGCAGAATGTTTTGAAAGAACGCCAATCCCAGGGAATTTCCGACGCAGAAGGGACAGACGCAAACGCATTGCCGGCAAATTACAACGCACTTGCGCAAGGCTCCGAGGTACAAACGCGCCTTTGCGGGGGAAAACCTTTCAACTACACCTTTTCTCCTTCCACCGATTACTATCTTAAAGCACATTTGTTCGGAGATATTTTTGCCCGCGACAATCTTACGTTTGCCGAGCGCGAACTTGTTACGGTTTGTGCGCTTTCGGGAATGAAAGGTGTGGGAGCGCAATTGAAAGCTCACGTATATGGCGCGCGCAACATGGGACTTTCCTACGACGAGATACACGCTATTCCTGGCGTGCTCAAAGAAAAAGTGGGCGATATTGAAGCCTGGCGTGCCGCAAAGGCTATAAGCGAACATTATAACGAACCTTTTGAAGAGGGCGAACCGATTGAAGAAATGGTTTTCCCAAAAGGGGAGCCCAACACGGCTTATGCCCAATATTTCATAGGCAACAGTTATCTTGCCCCGCTTTTAAAAAACGGCGCGCTGCCTATGTCGAATGTTACTTTCGAACCTCGTTGCCGCAACAATTGGCATATTCATCACAAAGGCGGTCAGATTTTGATTTGTGTGGGAGGTCGCGGCTGGTATCAGGAATATGGTAAACCGGCGCAGCCATTAAAACCGGGCGATGTGGTGAATATTCCTGCCGAGGTGAAACATTGGCATGGCGCTGCCAAAGATTGTTGGTTTCAGCACATAGCTATTGCCGTTCCCGCCCAAGATGCGAGCAACGAGTGGCTCGAGCCGGTGAGCGACGAGGAATATGATAAACTTTAAGACTGATATTTTTATCATCAACTAAATCATTATGAAATTACTAAGGATTGTGTGTGCAACATTGTGCCTGCTCGTTTCGGCGGGCTGCAATGGCGCGAAACAAAAAACAGGAAAAATGGAAAAAGGAAAGGTGTTGGTTGTGTTTTTCTCGCATGCCGGCGAGAACTATGCCGTTGGCAATATCAAAGTTGGCAATACAAAAATCGTTGCAGACTATATTAAAGCCATTGGTGCCGACGAATTTGAAATAGTTGCCGACAAGGATTACGCAAAGCCCTACAAGGAACTCACGGAAATCGCGAAAAAAGAGAGCGAAGACGGAGAGTTTCCCCCGTTTAAGGGAGAAATCAAAAATCTCGACGAATATTCCACAATTTTTGTGGGCGGACCTATTTGGTGGGGTACGTATCCGAGGGTAATGTTCACGTTCTTCAAAAAATATAATCTTGACGGCAAAACAATAATTCCCTTTTCCACCCACGAAGGGAGCGGTTTGGGAAGCGTGGTTGAGGATTTGAAAGCGCTTTATCCCAAGGCAGAGATAAAAGGTGCTTTTTCAATCTACGGCCATGAGGTGCGCAAGGGAAAAGCCAAGGTTGAAAAATGGCTCAAAGGCTTAGGCTATTGATTGGAAGTGCTTATTAAAGCAGCCACATCGGTGTGGCGAAACGGTCTGTCGGTCGACAGGCCGTTTTTGTTTGCAGGTTTATCCCCCACCCTGCTTGTAGGCATTTTTTTGCGCGTAATGTTTGCGGCAACAAAGAGTGTTTTCTAAATTTGTTGCATGAATGCAAACAACAGTCCCGACTATGTGTTTTCCACAGACTTTTCCCAGGTAAACAATCCGCGTTTCCAGGGTTGGTGTTCCCATATGGTTTGTATTGAAGGCGAATGTAGTTTTCGGTTTAACGGCCGCAGTTTTCGCATGCAGGTAAACGATATTGCAATACTCGTTCTTCCCGACAAAATTGACCAACTTGAGGCGAGCGATGATTTGAAAGTGGAATACTTTGCTGCGCCAATGAAATTTCTCAACAGCCTTTTGCCGTCAAACAATTTCGGTATCGGCGGAAGCATAAGCCTTTTCAACGACCCCATAATACACACGAGCGAAAGAGATGCGCAGCGTTTTTTGACGGATATCAATCTTATAAAGGAGAGAATGGACGAAACTTCCCACCCATTCCGTCGCGAGCTTTTGGGTAGCCTTTGTCTGATGATGATGTACGACTTGTTTTCGTTTCATTCCCGCCGCGACGATATGCAAACCGCCACCGACCGCTGCGCCTACGTTGTAAAAGAGTTGCTGCGGCTTTTGCGTGCAGGCAAATGCGCCACCGAGAGAAGCGTAGCGTATTACGCGGCACAGATGAACGTTACGCCACAATATTTGTCGAAAACCGTGAAACGCACAACGGGCAGCAGCGCCACATCGTTTGTCGACCGCTACACTGTGCCGATAATCAAACATTATCTTGACGATGAAAAACTGTCGCTCACGCAGATTGCCGACAAGATGAACTTTACTTCGCTGTCGTACTTTTGCAGATATTCAAAAAAGCTCCTTGGAATGACTCCGGGAGAGTATAGAATGAGCATACAACCAAGAAAAAACAAACGGTAATTCCGCCCTGTTTTTCTGCCTCAAAACATGGCTTTTCTAATATCGGATATTTTTTAAACAATGTCCGATATTTTTTAAATAATGTCAGACATTATTTTTGCCATATCCTATATCACAAAAACGGCGCGGCATAAGCAGCGTATGAAACCGCACTAATGCCACACAAATTGCCGTTTCAAAACTTCAAAACCGGTTGCTCAATGCTCATGATGGCAATGGCAATGATGCACAAGGCCTTCGCGTTCCATCATATCGTACACCAATCGTCCCGCCGTGAGACAACACAAATCGCAAGGCGTGAGTTTTTCGCGGCTTTTCAAATCCCTACACGCCGTAGAGCCGAGCCTTTCGCGAAAACCATTGAACAATTCGGCTGAAAAGCGTGCCGTTTTGTTGTCATCGCCCTCAGAGAGCAACCCCAACGCAAACACCGCGCCCGTCAAAGCACCACAAGTACCCTCGGCATGGGTTTTGCCAATTCCTCCCGCGAAACCGGCACAAAGATGTTTGAGCGTATCGTCGTCAACCTCGTTGCCCACCGCAGCAAGTATGCCACAAAGAGTGGCAGCAGCGCAATTATATCGCGCCTTGCGGCGCATCATTATCTGGCTGTCAATAGCCGTGTCGTTTATCTCAAACCCCAACTCTTTATTATCTGTCATAAATCTGATTGTTAGCAAATTGATGATTACAAAATTACATATTTTATTGGCACTTAGCCGATAAGATACAATTATTAACAGCCCCGTGTTGTAAATACTCTTAACTTTGCATTATGAAAATGAGAAAAATTTGCATTGCATCGGTCATCGCACTCACGACATTCTGCCACGCGAGCGCCGACGACGTTTACGACTTTTTCAAAGCCTATCTTCGCGGCACAGCCACCGCATATCCTGCAACCAAGAAGAAACTGTCGCTCAAAGAAGTACAACAAAACACAACCTATGTGTGGAAAACGTGGCGACGAGCAGTGAAAAAAATCGAACCAGATACACTCGCCGCAATGAAAAAAGACAGTCTCAATTTTACAGGAAAGTGGAGACTCCCGCCAGAGTTGGAAAACGATGCCACAATGAACTTTACATGGTTCAGCAAAGGCAACCGTCCGTCGACGGGATACCCAATGTTTATTTATCTTCACGGTTCTGGACCAAAAGAGCAGGAATATGCCAACGGCTTAAAGCTTACCCACGCATTCAACGACGCACCTTCGGTATATTTCGTGCCGCAAATTCCAAACGAAGGCGGATATTATCGTTGGTGGCAAAAGGCAAAAATCTGGGCTTGGCGCAAAGCGTTGCGACTGGCTTTGGTATCGGGCGACATTAACCCCGACAAAATATATTTCACCGGCATATCCGAAGGAGCATACGGCACCCAACGCCTCACAGCTTTCTTTGCAGATTATCTTGCAGGCGGAGGAGCGATGGCAGGAGGTGAACCGCTTAAAAACGCTCCCGCCGAAAATTACGCAAATACCGCTTTCTCACTGCTGACAGGCGACCACGACACGGGATTCTACCGCAATCAACTTACAACATACACTCTCGACGCTCTCAACAAGCTTGCCGCCGAAAGCAAAAGCCATGGCGACAGTCTTTACAAGCATAACGTGCAACTCATACCGGGCCGCGGACACAGCATTGACTATACCACCACTACTCCATGGCTCATAAAACAAACGCGAAACCCTTATCCTAAATATGTAGCGTGGGAAGATTTTGCCATGGACGGTTGTAGGCGCGAAGGGTTTTATAATCTTTTTGTAAGCGAGAGTCCTTGCAAAGACGAAGACGCACGTGTGTTCTACGAAGAGGTAATAAGCGGCGACACCATCAGTTTGAATGTAAAAAACGTGGCATATTCCACCACTGAAAAGGACAAAGTTTGGGGCATTGAGCTGAAATTCAAACGCGATTACAGTCCTGTTTCGAGCGGCAAGGTGATTGTTTATCTCAATCGCAGTCTTGTAAATCTCAACAAGCGCATCACGCTCATTGCAAACGGCAAGGTGGCGTTCAGCGGAAAGGTTTCGGAAAATCTATCTTCGATGGTGAACAGTTGTGCAGCCTTTGGCGACCCACGACGTATATATACCGCTCAAATCGAAGTTGATCTATCTGCACTATGATACGCAAATTGTTTGCCTGCCTCGCGTTATCGTTTGTTTGCCTTGCGGAATGTATTGCCGCACAGTTTGACGGCGACACCATAAGATACGCTTCGCCGCAGGATGTAAGCATTGAAGATGTGTTTTTCTCGCGTTTCGACGAATTTATCTACCATGTAGATTCCACGATGCACGCCCAGCGTGTGGAATATACCCCGAAGCTCAACGCCGAAAGTTGGGAAAAGAATTTCAAGACGCTTAGTCTTTGGGGCGCGAGCAAAGAGAATGCGGTTGATACCTATAATGCTGCCGTAAGAATGTTTCTAAAAAACCCCAAGGCAGTATATGCCGACATTGCCGAGCGTGCTCTTTACAACGGTGTGCTTGCAGAAATCGACTCTCTGCGTAGCGGGAACAAGAGTTGGCGCAATGCGGCGCAGGCTGTGCTTGATGCTCCTGCCACAGCCTATGCTTATCGCGGCAGCGACCTTTGGATAAATCTTTACTACCGCAACCGGGCGTATATCAAGAACGATTCGCTCGACATGGTGGTTTTGCAAAACACGAGTTCGCCGTGGAATGCCAACGTGTTTATATCTATGAAATTCAACAACGACAATCCCCACATGCGTCTGCACCTTCGTTTGCCTGCCTGGCTGAGAGGGGAAGTTACGCCCTCGGGAGAATTCAATTATAACAAGACACGCGAATTCTATCAGGTGGTATTGAACGGCAAAAACCTGGCGTTGCGCGCTTCAAGCGACGGATATATTACGATAGACCGCATTTGGCAGAGCGACGATGTGATAAGATTTTCGATGCAAACCGCAGTGAGGCGCATACGTCCCGCGGGAAAGACTTCGGGCAGTTTTGCAGTGCAGGAAGGCCCTATATTATATACGTATGAAAGCCGTGGCAACAAAACATACTTTGATTCGGCAGCAGCATTCGGCAACAGCTACGACAAAGAAGTGCTCCACACCAATTCGCTAATCACAAAAACTTACACATCTCCCAATCCCGCAGGCGATACCCCGTGGGACGGAGTATTACTACCCTATTACATCACATTCGGACGCAATTTGTTTAAACCACAGATATGGCTTGAAGAAGTGGGAAAGTGATTTTTCGGCATTTTCAACGTATTGATTTTCAACACGCGGTTTACAAAAAAATTCCAAGGCATCTTTTTTAAATTAGATGCCTTGAAATTTAATTTACAGCGGACATAGTTTTCACAACAAGCCATGTGTTTTTTTCAAGACAGAAAACATGGTTGAAATATATTTGGTAACTTTGTAAGGAATTCAAATGTCATTTCATCATGAAAAGCATTAACAAAACAGGAATCGAGGCATGCGCCCCATCAGAATGTACATCGATACTCGTAGGCAGGAAACAAACCGACGACGGTTCGATGATATGTTCGCGTTCCGAAGACTGGGACGCATTGTTTGCAAAGAATTTTGAAGTTTACGAGGACACCGACAACGGTCCAGAGGAGTTTGTTGCTCGCGATAGCAGTTTCCGTTGTCCGCTGCCCAAGAAGATGTTCGGCTACAAGGCACTTGCCCCCTATCATCTGCCCAATCATTGGGGAAGTGCAGGTTTCAATACCCGCGGTGTAGGTATGAGTTCTACCGAAAGCATATTCAGCAGCGACGAAGCCTTGAAAGCCGACCCACTTGTAGAGTCGGGCGTAGCAGAAAATAGCGTATTCAACATTGTACTCCCGTATATCAGCACCGCGAGAGAGGGAGTGGAACGTCTGGGAAGCCTAATCGAAAAATACGGTTCAGCCGAAGGCTACGGCATAAGCTTTGTCGACTCCAAGGAACAATGGTATCTTGAAACCGCCGCGGGACATCGTTGGCTCGCTTGTCGCATGCCCGAAGACAAATATTTCGTAACGGGAAATCAAAGCCGCTTTCGCGAATACGACCCTGCCGACAAAGAAAATTTCCTCGCCTCGGCCGACCTGATAGAATTTGCCGTAAAAAACAAACTTTACGACCCCAAAGACGGAGCATTCGACTTTCATGAAGCTTACTCCCACGATGGCGGCGGCGATGTTACTTATGATTATCCGCGAGTATGGGGGCTGCAAGGACTATTCACCCCATCGCTCAAACAAGATGTAACAAAAAACACATTCCCCGTGTTTGCAAAAGCCGACCGACCAATAAGTTTGGCAATGGTGCGCAATGCTTTTCGTTTTCACTACGACAATAGCGAACACGACCCCTATCTGCACAGCAATCCAAAGGAACCATTCCGCCCCGTGTCGATATTCCGCACCACCCAAACGCATATCCTTCAAGTGAAACCGTGGTTGCCCCAGGCAATAGGCTGTGTAAACTATGTTGCAGAGGGAATGGCTGACCTCGGAGTCTTTCTCCCGCTCTACGAAGGCGTTAAGTCGTTCCCCAAAGCCTATAATATTGGCAACGGAACGTCAAGCGAAGATTCGGCATACTGGAAATTCCGCAAAGTTCAGGCTCTCGGAATGGTAAACTACAACGCTTACGCGCCGATAATAAAGGAAACCTATGCGAAACTCGAAGACGAAAACGACAAACGCCAAAAAGAATTTGAGGAAGAGTATATGAAAACTGTGAAGTCGCAACCTCTGCACGCGCAAGACATGCTTCAGGAATTTTCCGACAAACTTCTAACGCACGCTCTCGAAGTTACCGACGCACTTATCGAGAAACTTTTCACGCAACTCACGAAAGACATTCAAGCAGAATACCTCTTCCACGGAGCGTAACCCTATACACAAAAACAAGAAACGGCAACGGGAAAAACTTTCCTGCTGCCGTTTTTTCGTATTCCGATGTTCAACGGTTCAAGCGGTATCTCGCCCCGTTGAGACTCTTCACTATTCCCCGCATCTCCAATTCAAAAAGCACCGACATGAGTTTGCTCACCGGGATATTGGTTTCCACCGTGAGAAGATTTATTTGTTTTCCATCGCAACCCTCCAACGCATCAACAATTTTCCGTTCCTCGGCATTAAGATCAGGAAATAGTTCGAGTTCAACGGGAACAGTTGCGGCAGGATTTGATTTGTCTTCCCAGCCAAGGGCTTTCACCAAATCTTCAGCCGATGTAATCATGCGCGCCTTGTTTTCCATAATCAGTCTATTGCACCCCGTTGAAAACTCATCTCTTATTCTTCCCGGGAAAGCGCATACTTCTCGTCCGTAACTATCTGCCACCGATGCCGTAATAAGTCCTCCGCCTTTTGCAGCGCTTTCCACCACAACAGTAACGTCGGCAAGCCCGGCGATAATGCGGTTGCGCCGCACGAAGTTCTGTTTGTCAGGATTTGTGCCCGTAGTAAACTCCGTAACAAGTCCTCCCTTTTCGAGCATCTGCCTTGCCGTTTCGCGGTGAAGCGTTGGATAAATTCTGTCAAGCCCATGCGCCAGCACACCAACCGTTGGCAATCCGGCGGCAAGCGCTCCTCGATGCGCGTTAATGTCTATTCCGTAAGCAAGACCGCTTATTATTAAAGTTCCGGGAGCTATTGCAGAAAGTTCGCGGGTAAATGTGGCGCAAATATCCTTTCCATATTCGGTGCAATGCCTTGTGCCTACAACCGAAACTATTCTGCGCGCATTGAGATCGCATTTGCCGAGCGCGAAAAGCACAAGCGGCGCATCACAACAGCTTTTCAAACGCGAGGGATAGGATTTGTCGCCAATTGAAAGGCACTTTATTCCTTTGCTTTCGGCATATTCGGCTTCGGTTTCGGCTTTTTGCATCGTGCTTTCGAGGCTTTGCATCGTTTCAATCAGTTTTCGCGATGCCGAAGGTATAATATCGGAAATATTACGTCGGTTATCCCACACCGCTTTTCCGCTCCCGGCAGCACGCCAAAGGTCGAGCGCATTTGCGGGTGCGTATTTCAAGGCGATGGCAATCGCCATATTACATAATGTGTCCTGCGAAATCATTTTGCTTTACAGAATTCGGCAATTTTTTCATCGAGTTCGCTACACTCGCCAAGTTTTCCGTTTACCAAACATACCACATCGACTTTGCTGCTAAAGACCATTTTGTTATCGGGCAGGCGGAAAATATCCTGATAAAACACATAGCGCAACCCATCACGCTCAAAAGCCAGACGATTTACGAATTCGTCATCGCTATGAAGCGGCGATTTGAAACGCATATTGATTTGCGCCACCACGGCATCGGTTCCGCTATTATGCATTTCCGCAAAACTCATTCCCAAAGCATGCAAAAACATGTGGCGAGTGTGCTCGGTGTAGTGTTGGTAATTGGCATTGTTTACAATTCCCTGCAGGTCGCATTCATAGTCGCGCACCTCCATCTTATACTCATAGATATATTCGGGTTTCTTTTTCATAATCAAAACTTCAAGTTATATTATTTCTGCGCCATGCGGCACTTTAAGATATTCATGTCCGAAACTGCACCTCAGACAGTCTCTTCTATCGCAATAATTGGTTTTAAGATGTATCAGAGCTTGGGAATCGGCGGCAGAACGTGCTGTGATCCCGAGTTCTTTCCAGGTTCTGGTTATAAAGTTGTCCTCGGGCGGAATTGACGAGAACAGTTGTAGCGAACGCTCCTCATAGTCGGTTTCGCCACGATAACGTCCGTAGGCAAAAAGTAGCGGCACCACGGAATTGAGCACAAGCAGATTGAGCGAACGAGACGAGAGATTTTTATCGCCCTGCGGGCTTGGGCAGCCAAAGAGATAGTGAGTGTGCCAATATTCGGTGGCTTCGGTCTGCACACGCTTTCTTACTTCGCGCAGCGTACCCGGTGCAGTAAGCGCGGCAAGCGATATTGTGTTTTTCACGAACATACCTGCGAGTTGCGAAAGGCGGATATGCGGGAAGTTCTGCGGTCGTGTGCGCAACAGTTTCCAATGTTCTACCGGCATGGGGGTGAGAGAAAATTTATGGGCAAGGAAAGCGTATTCGGCAGCCAGTTTTCCGAACCATTGTTCAGCCTCGGCGGTTTCACGATATTTGTCGGGCACGGCCGAAGGTTGCAGAAGTCCCGCCTGTCCCAGGAAAAGGGCTTCAATCTGAAAGAGACTGTCGCGATGCTTTGCCGCAGCGTTGAGCGGAATATTGTAAGCCCATTCCTCAAAAGCGTCGCCGTTTATGCCAAAACCAAAGTTGCGTGCCACGGTAATGAAACACACACGTTCCCAATCGTGTTCGCATCGTTCGAGACACTCGAATATGCGTGCTATCTTGGTTTCAAGGCGTTTCACATGCAATGCCGATAGCCAGTTCTCCACTTTTATATGTTCGATAAGCGGAACTTTTCTCCAGCATGGCGGGAAACGTTCCTCGCTTTGCAGCACAGAATAATTCTCCTCCACATATTTTGGCACTGGCATAACGAATTGCGGGAGTTTCCTTCCCATACAAAAAACTTCGGTATCGGCTTCAGCCACCACATGCAGCACAATGTTGCGGTATTTTGCGTCTCCATCGTGCCGATGTCGGTTCCAGTCGCTGCTGCGTTCGTGAATTTCCACGTTTCCGGCAAATTCCGTGCCTCCTATCTTCACTATGCTTCCTATGAAGTCGGGCCCGGCATCGTGGTTGTGCACTCCGGGCGTGATTATTTCGAGCGGCATTCCGTCGGTGGTTGTCAGTTTCCCAACGGGATAGAGTTTGTTTTGCCAAGTATAGTGAAGTAGTCGCTCCATATTGGGTTTCTTAAATTAAGCAAAGGTACGAATTTGTTTTGAGGTTTGATACATAGTGTTCCGAATGCTTCACCTCAAAAGCCATATGGGATATTGCAAAAATAATAAGGCACCTTTTTTAAAAAATATCGGTTATCGTTTAAAAAATAACCGATATTGTTTAGAGCAAAAATGCGCTTTGTTCAAATCGTGCACAACTTTGCGAAAAACAGACACTTACAAAGCGCTCTAAGAAACCCCGACAATGGCACTACATCACAGACCAAAAACACGAATACCTAGACGGAAAAGGCTACACGGAATTTCTCGTGAACGTAGACGAAACATCGCGCGGTGTGCTCTAAAATCTCGAACGCATATCGCAGTTTTGCAAACGCAACAACATTAAACTCATAACCGATACCATAAGTTCGTTTCTTGCCGACCCTTACGACATGCAACATCTCGGAGCCTACGCCATGATAACGAGTTCGCAAAAAGCCCTTGCCTGTCCTCCGAGAATTTCGCTCATAGAACTTTCGCCCGAAGCGGTAGAACATGTGATGCAAAACAACGTAAAAACAATGTATCTCAATCTAAAAAGCGCCCTTGTCAATGGAGAACGCGGTCAACCCCCGTTCACGCCCGCCGTAGGTACGTTGATACAAATCAACAAACGCCTACACGAAATAGAAGATACGAAAGGAGTGGAAACGGAATAGGACGCTGCGCCATTCCAAGCCTTGGAAATCTTAGGATATGCCGTGTTGTTTTTTCGAAGTCCAAAATGCTTATAACGCGAACATATCGTTAAGCAATTTTATGCCCGTTGGAGTTTTGAACACCTTGTCGCGAAATTTGCGTATACCATCGGGCGAGAGATTGTCTTCGAAAGAATTTACAAGGAAATCGGCTTCGAGCAAAATCTGCCAGTCAATGCCTTCAACATTGTCGTAAGTGTGATGATGGGCTATGAGAAAGCAAACACGCTCCACCACATCGGCAGAATATCCACCCACTTCTTCAAAAATCTTGCGTGCCTCGGCAGGGCCAAGTTCCTCTTGGTGTTTCCCGCTGCAATTGCCGTATTTCTGTTCACTTGCATGTATTCCCACATCATGGAGAATTGCCGCCGCTTCGAGCACATAGGCCGTAACATCGTCCACATTTTCGAGGCGGGCTATGGTTATTGCAAAATCGTGAACCTTCATGAAATGCTGTATACGGGGTGCATCACCCTCGTCATACTTTATCATCGCGGCAATGAGCCTTGCGTGCTGTCTGATCATCGCTATATTGTTTTCAAAAACAGGTTACACCGCAAAGAAATGGCGGCTCGCGCGTAGCAAATGGCGCACAGTGGAAATAAGTTCCTGAGTTTCCTGCAATGTATTGAGGTAAAGAATTTCGATATGCAAGTTGCCCTCCTCGCTCTGCATTCTCAACATCTGTCGGTCGCGAAGTGCCGAAAGAATATGCCGAGCCTCGTTGGCCTTAACCATAAACAAATCGGCTTTTTCGAAATCACGGTTGTAAATCATGCGACGCGCCTCGTCTATAGTCTCGATGGCCACCTTTTTCACCGGTTCAAATTCATCGATCAACACCTGCGGAAGCGGCGTAAAGTTATTGTCAACATGCTCAAGACAGGGATCGGAAATACGTTTCAAGCAATAGATAATCTGCGAAATGCTATTGCTGCCGAGATGAAACCACGTGTTTTTCTCCACAGCCGTGAGATAATCAATTTTGCGCATTCCTATAAGTTCCTTGCGGCGCATCTTCTTCCAAAGACTCTTTTCCTGGTCGAGATCGTTTGCTGCACGGTGAATAGTCTTGTAATCATTGTTTGTAAGACCATTTATAATCTGCAAATAATTGTTTCTCGCAAAATCAAGAACTTCTACCTGATTGGTTTTAATGTGTTCGCCAAGAAGTTCACGTATTTCCGCTTTGTCGGTAGCCTTTATGAGGCGACGGAAAACTTGGTCTTTATTCTCGTTAGCCTCACGCTTTTTGAAAACACGGTTGTTTCTTATGATGATAAGCACCACAAGCGTAACGGCAATAACCATCGCCACCGGACCAACGTAGAACATGAACAACGACATGCAGAAACAGAGAATGAATGCCGCACCTGCCGTGATAAACCAGCCACCTATTACAGATATTACGCCCGTAATGCGATAAACCGCGGTATCTCGTCCCCACGCTCTATCGGCAAGCGAGCTACCCATAGCCACCATAAACGCAACATATGTGGTGGAAAGCGGAAGTTGAAGCGATGTGCCGATAATGATAAGCAATCCCGCAAGCACAAGATTAACTGCCGCACGCACCATGTCGAATGCCGCACCTTCGGGAAGCACTACATCGTCGTTGTAAAAGCGTTTGTTTAGCCAATTCTTTATTTTCGCCGGCACCCAATTGCTTACCGTATTCGAAATATTCATTGCGCTGCGCACTGTGGAGCGTGCTATTTTTGAAGAACTGAATATCTCTTCGCCGGCATCTTGTCTTGAAAGGCTGACAGAGGTATTTATCACTTTGCGCGCCTTTTTCGACGTGATGAGAGCAAACACCATTATCGCGCCGGCGGCAAAGAGAAAATAAATAGGGGTATGTGCAGTTTCGTGGAGGCGGCTTACGCAAAATTGCGACGGATCTCCCGCACCCGCTTCCAAATAATATTGATATGACGACAAAGCTGCGAGCGGCACTCCGATGAAGTTTACAAGATCGTTGCCTGCAAAAGCCATTGCCAAGGCAAAAGTGCCAAACAATACTATGACACGGAAAATATTTACCCGCAAAAGGTCGAGAATTTGTGAGATTACCGCAAAAATTATAAGGCTTCCCCACATAATTGTCATCTTGTTTGTCTCAATTGTATCGCGCAATTCCGGAGTCATAAACGATGATTTTCCAAAACCGGCAACCAATAGGAAATACATAATTGCCGTAATGGAAATTCCACCGAATATGCCCACCGCCCAACGGCTTTTGTTGCGATACTTAAACGTGAAAATCAAACGTGTGAGCCACATCACAACCAAACCAAAGACAAACGCGATGGCCACAGAAAGAAAAATTCCGAGGATAATCGACAATGCTTTGTCGGTATTTATCAAATTGGCATAACTAAGCGTTGGATCGTGCAGAATTTTCACTATTGCGAGCGCAGTGCTGCCTCCCAAAAGTTCGAAAACCATTGATACGGTAGACGAAGTGGGCATTCCCAACGTATTAAATATGTCGAGAAGAATAACATCACTCACCCCGACGGCAAGAAAGATACATATCACTTCGTTGAAGTAGTAGTAATCGGGATTGAGTATGCCGTGCCGCGCAATATCCATCATTCCGTTTGACGTTATCGCGCCTACGAAAATTCCTACTGCGGCTACCGCAAAAACCAACGGCAGTTTTGAAGCCTTTGAACCTATGGCAGCGCTAAGAAAGTTACCCGCATCGGTTGATACACCTGCCGTGAGGTCATAGCACGCCAATGAAAAAATAAAGATTATTACACCTAAATAAAGATATTCCATTGAGGAAGGTCTGGAGTTACGAGCGCAAAGTTAAAAAAAACCTTTTAAAAAACAATATAACCTACCTTTAATTCGCACACCACAGATTTGCATGGAAACAAAAAACGTTATATTTGCACTTGTTTTATTGTAGGATTTATGAACCGATTTTTAGAAATGAGTTTAGAGTATGCATCGCAACGCTCCTATTTAGATGATTTGTTTAGTGTTTATCCAACTATACCCAATGGGATACGCGAGATTGACCAAACCACATGGGAAAAAGTACAATCGGCATATGAAGCAAAAGACAACTTTGCACTTGTAAATGCTATGTTGAAATTGAAATTATTCCCAATAAAAGATAGTTATGTTGCTTATATGAAAAGGGATAATAGTTCAGTAAAAAGAAATCCGAGAACTGTTAACAGGATAGCTAGCCAAATAATGCAGATGAATTTGGATGATTTGTATAAAAGATGCTCCGAGCCCAAAGAAACTAATCGTCAAATAGGCCCCATGTTCAAGAAGTGGGTAAATACAGGCGTACTAGGATTCCCTTTGAAAGAAATTAAAGATTTTGCTAAAAACGATGAAGATGCTATATTAGTAGCCTCGGATGCTGAAATGAAATGTTTTGCAGAAGAAAGACTTAGCTACACTCATGACAAAGGACTTGATTTTCTTGCGCGCATAAGAGGAAAATATATTATCGGTGAAGCTAAATTTCTGACGGATTTTGGTGGTCATCAAGACGCGCAATTCAATGACGCAATGGCCACACTAAATTGTCATGCGAACGCGATAAAAATAGCGATACTAGATGGGGTGCTTTACATAAATGGTCGAAGTAAAATGCACAAAGGGATTATGGATGAGTATAAAAATTCTAATATAATGAGTGCTTTGATACTCTCCACTTTTTTAAATACTATTTGATTAGCATGGACATTCTTATAAAGGGAGACAATATAAATGTGATGAAATATTTGGCGGAAGAGCGAGAACTTGCAGGAAAAGTAGACTTAATTTACACTGACCCTCCATTTGCTACCAATTGTAATTTCACAATTACCAACGGGAGAGCTACTACTATAAGTAATTCAGCCAAAGGTAGACTTGCTTATTCCGACAGAATGCTCGGATGCGACTTTATAGAATACCTACGAAAGCGCATAATACTAATGCATGAACTTCTTTCCCCCCAAGGTTCAATTTACCTTCATACTGATTGCAAAATCGGACATTACGTTAAAGTTATGATGGACGAAGTATTCGGCATGGAGAATTTTAGAAACGACATTACTAGGATTAAATGTAATCCCAAAAATTTTTGTCGAATAGGCTATGGCAACATTAAAGACATGATTTTATTTTACACAAAATCCTCCAACCCTATTTGGTACGAACCGAAAGAACATTATACAGCGAACGACATTGAGAAATTGTTCAAGAAAACGGATTCCAATGGGAAACGATACACCACAGTCCCTATTCATGCTCCAGGAGAATCGCAAAACTCAAAAAAATTCAAAGGAAAGCTTCCGCCACCAGGTCGTCATTGGAGAACCGACGTAGAAACACTTGAAAGATGGGATAGAGAGGGACTTATAGAATGGTCTTCAAAGGGAAATCCAAGAAAGATTGTCTATGCTGACACTCGCGAAGGCAAAAGGGTGCAGGATATCTGGAGCGAGTGCAAGGACCCACAATATCCGAGATACCCCACGGAGAAGAATGCAGATTTCATAGACCTTATAGTGAGGACTTCCTCTAATCCTGGCAGCATTGTACTTGACCCCTTTTGCGGCTCTGGTACAACTCTTGAAGTAGCAGAAAGGAACGGACGAAAATGGATAGGAATAGACAAGTCGGAGTTGGCTATAAGCGTGACCAAGGAACGCATGGGCATTGACGATACCAGTTTGTTTGACAAAGGAATTGAATTCCTTGATTTGTCAAACGGCAAGAATTCGGGAGATGCGGCGGCGGGGTGAGCCCCCAAATTATAGTTGCTCTGTTTCTCCCATACCGGAGGCGACCAGCCTGCCTCAAAGAAGTAAGCCCATGGTGTCTATCTAATTGTTTCCATATTTATGACGTAGGCTAAAACTTCGCGGAATTGCGTATTGTACAAAGAAAAATGTCATCTACTGATTACTAAAAGAAAGATCCTATAAAAATTTTGCTTAGCATTTAGTTTTTTCCATGGGTTGGAAGAGGCGAAAAAAGGTCTGATGTAGTTAATTTCTGATATGATTCAAACTACATCAGACGTGATTTTTCCCATATCCTATGTAGTTCCCGAGAATGTTTCGGAAAATTCATTAGTATTATTTATGTGTTAATTGTAGGGACGGCGACAACCGCCCTATATACCACGTAAAAATTCAATCACAAAACACAAAAACGCTGCAACGACATCACAAACTCTGGACAATACAAGTGTAGGTAATGCTTCCTACGGCAATGTGGTTTATTAATTATTCGTTTATCATACTTCGTCCGGATATCATCGCTTTGCGCGAGTTTTTAGCGTATGCGATATCTCACAATAAAAGGATTGCCGTCCTCATCGATATTCTTGAAGCGTTTGCGGAGGTTCTTTACCTGCGTGGGGCGGTCTTTCTCAAAATCGTTGTATTCGTTGCCGCCTTTCCAAACATCGTACATCCCCGAAGCATCTTGTATTGCAAAAATCTCATTCTCACTAATGCTTATGGGCTTCCCAAATCCTAACAGGCAGTCGTCAATGTAGTTCGCCAGCGACAGAGCCTTCCCTTTGCCACTTTCCTTGTCGTATGCCGCGATTATGGGCTGCCCGTTCATATGGACAAGGCTAAGCAGATACCCATCCGTTTCCTGAAACTGTTTGGGATTGGATATGTGCGTGTTCACAAGCCCGAACATCTTTTCGTCATTATTGTAATCTTTGTCGGGGATATCCGGCCAGTTGTATTTCCCGAAATCCAGCATATATGTGGTTTGCGCCTCATTGCTTCCATTGTTTAGCGTCATTATACTTCTATCGTATTCTGACGAAATGCTCAAATCGCCCTTATGGGAAGAAAAGGGGCGGAAGCTTTCGCTAGTGCGGCTTTCTATACAGCCTTTTATCGCCCCGAAGTGGTTTACTACCTTGCCGTTGCCGTCCATTATCCAATAGTTGTGCGGCTGCGACCTGTCTTCGCTGTAGTTGGCCATATACCCTATAAATCCGTCCGCATATTTTGCTATCCTGCTGAATGTTTTTGGAAGGCTTATCGTCTGTATTCCGTTACCATTGATGTCGTAAACATATAGTTTCTTGTTCAGTCTACTTAGTATATTTATGGTCTTTTTCTCCGCGTCAACAAAGAAATCTGTAACCTCCAAATACTCGCCCGCACCATGTCCCTGACCAGAAATAGTGCTAATGTGCTTGCCTTTGTCTGAGAATATATAAACATATTTGTTGTTTCTATCTTGAATGCAAATCAGTGTATCAAGAGCCTCTATCTTAGAAATCTCCCCAATGTAAACTGATGTGTCTTGAAGCGAAATCAAAGATACACTCTCTATCAGTCTGCTTTTCTGAATGTCCATAGGGTGTTCCATATCATATATTATTTCATACGCATCGGTGATGTCAGACGTATTGACAATAGTTGAACAACCTGTCAAGGCGAACAGAAATAAAATCGATGATATATAAAAAGCAGTTTTCTTCATGGTCTCTTTCGTTATGGTAAAACATTATTTTTTAGCTATTAAGGTTTTACAAATATACATATTATATTATATCGTGCGAAAGAAGAACATTATTTAATTGCACAAGACAAAAAAATCAAGCCAGCTTGTTTTTTCCTTGACTATTGATGCTTCTCCGGCATGGGATATCGCAAAAACGGCTGCAACAAAAAAACCGCCCAATTCGGAGCGGTTCCGAAATAGGGCGGGTTGTATTTTGAAAAAATCCTTTGCTATGCGCAGAAAAACAGTATTAGTATCTGCGCGGTGAGTATTCGTAGGAACATTGTCAGCGGATAAACGGTGGAATATCCTATTGCGGGGGCATCGTTTCCGGCTGTCGCGTTGGCGAATGCCAATGCTGGGGGGTCGGTAGTCGCACCCGAAATCACACCGGCAAGCACAAAGTAGTTTACCTTGTATTTCACTCGTGCTATCACGCCTATTATAAGAATAGGAATTACTGTTATCAAGAAACCTGTCCACACATATTTCACTCCGTCGCCTGCCACAACCGTTTGCCAGAACCCTGCGCCGGCTTTAATACCTACGGCTGCAAGGAACAACACGAGTCCTACTTCGCGCAAGAAGAGGTTTGCACTCGTTGTGGTATACGACACGATGTGCACCTTATATCCCACGCTTCCTATAAGGATTGCAACGATAAGAGGACCGCCGGCGAGACCAAGACGTACCGGGGCGGGCATACCTGGAAGGGCAATGGGAAGACTACCAAGCAATACGCCAAGAAGTATTCCGATGAAAAGTGCACTTACATTGGGGTGGTCGAGACGTTTAAGCGAGTTGCCGAGACGATCTGCCACTTGGCGCACCGCATCTTGCGGACCAACCACATTCACACGGTCGCCGATTTGAAGACGAAGTCCGCTTTTTGCAAAAAATTCGAGACCTGAACGGGTAATACGGGTGATGTTCACACCGAAGAGCATATTGAAATTGAGTTGTCCGAGAGTTTTACCGTTAACTTCGGGACGCGTTACAACAATTCTGCGAGAAATTACCGGTTCGTCCTTGGGTTCCCAATCAACTTCCACTTCGTTTCCGATAAATGCTTCAATGGCTTCGGCATCTTCCTCAGCACACACAATATTAAGCTTATCGCCGTCCTGAATCTTGATACTGCGGTCGGGAATTATGAATTCGTTGTCGCGAAGAATGGTTGTACACACAAGGTTTCTGCCCAAGAATGTGCGCACAGTCTCCATGTTTTTGCCCGAAAGCGCATGGTTTGTAACGACGAGCGACATTGAATGTGGTTTAACGTTTTCATTGTCGTTGCTTTCGTGTTCAAAATTGTCGTTTTCCTTTTTCAGGTTCACATGGCATATATATCTTATCATCACCGTGGCTCCAATGATGCCCAAAACGCCGAGTGGATATGCGCAAGCATAGCCGTTGGCAATCTGAGGTATCGTGCCGTGGAAAGAAGTTGAGAGAGCTTCGTTGGCAGCTCCGAGACCAGGAGTATTGGTTACGGCTCCAAACAAAACGCCTACCATCATGGGGAGATTGTTGGGGTCGGTGGTGTCGAAGCAAAGGTAATAGAGAACGAGCATTACGGCTACGTTGAGAAGCACAAGCCCCACGGCAAACATATTAAGCCTTAGACCGCCTTTCTTGAAGCTCTCAAAAAACGAAGGACCTACTTGCAAACCCACACAATACACAAAGAGCATTAGTCCAAAGTCTTGCATAAAACTTAGAACCTCTACCGGGCACGCATAATCGCTTCCTGGCAAGAGCACCTTGTATATGTGTCCGAGCAGAATGCCTGCAAAGAGCACAAACGCCACGCCGAGCGAAATGCCGCCCACTTTCATTTTACCGAGCCACACGCCTACGGATATCACAATTGCGAACATTATCATGATATGCGCAACCGAGTTGGTGTTGGTAAACAGATTATAAAACCATTCCATTATTTGTATTTTTAATTGTCTGAAATTTTGACGTGCAAAGGTAAATAAAAATAATAATTCCACATTGCAAAAACACGGCATATCGTCTCGTTTGACGGATAATTATACGAATTGCCAAAACGTGGGAACTTGTCTTTGCTAAAACAAATTCCCGGTTTTACAATCTGTACATCATAAAAACTCCGACGCATCTAATTTAAATTCCAAGCCCCAAAATTCAACTTAGGTCAGACCCCGAAAAAACAACACGGCATATCGCAAAAACAATGTCAGACCTTTTTTAAAAAAGGTCTGACATTATTTAAAAAATATCGGACATTAGAAAAACCGTTTCTGCACATCAAAATCGGCATGGCGCATATTGAAAATTTCAAACCTTGAAATCGCCAAAAAGTTTTACTTTTGCACCATGAATTACAAGCATTTCCTTAAAATGAAAAATCGATTGTTCAAAGCCTTTATATATATAATGTGTGTGGCGGGGCTTATCAACCTGTCGGCATGCAAGGAAAAACCTATGACAGCCGATGAAATTTACCAGAAAGACGCTTCGGGCGTGGTGTTGATAGTAAACCGTTTTTACTACGCCATGAATTGTCTCGGCGAAGTGATATACTTTACGGGCATTGACGAAGAAGGCAATTTGGAAAACATCACCGAAAACGCTGCCGAGGCTACACAAAATGCAGCCACGGCTTTTGGAACGGGATTTTTCATATCGCGCAACGGCGAAATCATGACCAATCGCCATGTGGTGCGTCCGGAAATCGACAAAGACAATTTGAAAAACGTTGTTTACAAGCAAGTGCAGTCTATGAAACGCTACTTTGCAGGACTTCGCGACAATGCCGAGGAGCAATACAACGACTATTATTACTACTGCATGATGAACGGCAGTGATGCCAACTATGACGAAGTGCAGCAAAAGCTTGCTGAATTGAAAGAAACTTATGAAGAATACGACGGCAAGGTAAAAGAACTTGAAGACATAGGATTTGCAGATATTGACAACATAAAAATAACTTCCTTGTGCCGCATTTCGATTGTCTACAATGGTTCAAACGGAAATTCCTCGGGCGAAATTTCTTCTTCCGAAATGCACGAGTGTACGGTGGAAAAAGTTTCGGGAATCGACGACGTGGATTTGGCTGTAATCCAACTCAACAACAAAAAAACGCCCAAAGACAAATATATTTTCCATTTTGCAAGTGGCACAAAAGGGAAACGCACCCTGCTCGAAACATATTGGCAACGCGCACGCCGAGACTACAAAGGCAGAAAGCTCAAACCCGGCACACAACTTTGCTTGATAGGTTTCAATCATGGTCCGCAACTTGCACAAACCACCTCGGGACTTAAAGCACAAATTGCAACGGGCAACATATTGCAGGAGCCAGATTCTCGCCGACTGATGTACACCATTCCCATACTTGAAGGCTCAAGCGGAAGTCCGGTGCTAAATATGTATGGCGACGTAGTGAGCGTAAACTTCGCGAAACTGCAGGGCACAACATCGTTCAACTTCGGCATTCCGCTCGCAAGAGTCAAGGAATTTCTCGGAATAAACGACTAACCTCGCACGCCCATCACAAAAATCTCTGACGACACAATACGCAGAGCAAGGAAAAACAAAAAGGAGACGCATTTGCGCCTCCTTTTAATTTATTGCTTAATAATCAATCCCCCGTTGGGCTGCATTGTAACCTTTGCCAATCCCTTGGAATTAACTTTAAGTTTCTGCATCTGCGGTTGCGGCAGTTCACCATTCTTTGCCGGGCTGTCGTTGTAGTATGTAACCTGTTTGCCGGCAAACATAGGCAGACTAATTTCAAGCTTCATCTCCTTGGCATCGGCATTCAATCCAGCCACATACCATTTATCGCCTTTTCTGCGCGCCACAATATAATACTTTCCGGGATATCCGTCGATAAAACGCGTTTCGTCCCACGCCACAGGAATTTCGCGCAACATATCAAGCTCAAACGCGGGAACTTCGTCAAGATTGTTAGGCATGATACCCACACACTGCACATTAGTCTGCGTGAAATATGCCGCAGCAATCTCCAAAATATCCGAAGTATGGCGTTTGTGTCGGCTCTTGTTGTCTCTTGAAAGATATTTATTGAGTAGTGTGCCTCCGTAATCCATCGAAGCCACAGCGTTGCGCGTGAAAGCAAAAACCGAAAGCTCCTGCGCCTCGCTTGTAGCGCTCTCGTCGGTGAAATAAACGTTTTCGGACGCTCTCACACCCTCCGACGCAACAAAATTGGGGTACATTCGCTCCCAACCACGCGGCAATGTGCAACCATGAAAGATTACAAAAATCCCGAAATCGTTTGCATCGGCAAGAATATCCTCGTAAAGTTGCATGGTTTCCTGTTTGTCGCCACCAAAAAAGTCAACCTTTATTCCAGCAACGCCTATATCTTTGAGCCATTTCATTTCTTTGCGGCGCGCAAGCGTAGTGTTCATAAGATTTCGCGGTGTCTGCGGCGCATCATTCCAATGTCCGTTGGAATTATACCACAAAATCAATCTCACACCCTTTTCCTGAGCGTATTTACTCAGTTCTGCCATACGTTTGCGCCCAATCTTGGCATCGTCGTCCCAATTTGCATCAATCAAACTATACTCATAGCCCATTTTTGAAGCCAGATCAACAAACGCTTTCTGGTCGGCATAATTAATAGATTCGTCCTGCCACAAAATCCAACTCCACACATATCGTCCAGGCTTGTATTCCTGCGAAGCATCATACTTGGGTTTCACCACATCAAAAGGAATCGTGGTTTCAACAATGGGTTTCAACGAACTGCCAACCGTAATTGTGCGCCACGGAGTGCTTCCCGGGAGCGCGAATGCCCCACATGCCGAGCCCAATCCACTGTTTTGGTTTGCCGAAGGATACTTAACGGTATAACCTTTTGCCGCATCGTATTCCGAAAGTTGGCACCCCGGATAATTTCCATCGGTTCCCGTTTCGCTCAAAAGCACCCAACCGTCATCGCCCACGCGGAACAATGCGGGGAATGTGAAGCCTTCGCCATATTCCGACTTGGTATTGAGCGGAGCATCTAAGGAATATTTTTCCTCGTATGCCGGATGCGTTCTGCACCAACCCGACGACGGAGCACTTTGTGGCGCTATGAAAGCTGTGGAATGCGTTGGAAGGTTGAACGATGTGGCTTCTTCGTCAACGCGAATGCTATACCAGCCGCCCAAGATAGGCAACGAATAACGAAACGCTACGTTGTTGTCAGAAACATTTATGGTTATCGTGATTTTTTGCTTCTGTGCATTTTCAAAATCAAGGCACACTTGATTGGCAACATAGTGTGCCGTTGTGGTTTTGGTGCGAGTCATTGAATAGGTCTCGTCTATTTTGTTTGCCACAACGGTTGTTAGCGTAAGGTTGTCCGAGAAATTTCCCGCGTTGGTGTTTATTCCGAGGCGGGAGTTGCGCAAAAAACATTTGCCGTCGTATGTTACCGAATAGTTTGCCGTTCCGCCGTTGTCGTTAACCTCCACCAGGAGTTTTTTGTCGGGCGAAGGAATTGTTAAGTCCCTTGCTGTTGCCGCGATGTTTGAAGCAAGCAGTAAGAATGCTGAGATGATTGCAATTTTCATACGTATATATTTTTTAGAATTAGTTCCTGTATCAAAACGGATAGCCAATGGCGAAATTAAGCGAGAGTCCATCGGCAAACTTCTCTATATTGTAATAACCTTTCCGCGAAGTTTCATAAGGAGCATGGAGAGCAACGCCGAGATCAAGGCGCAAAACCAAAAATTCCATGTCGTAGCGCAAACCGGCTCCCGTTCCGAGCGCGAGAGATTTGAGAAAATCCGAACCATTAAGCCTACCCTCCGGACGTTTCTCGTCTTTGCGCATAAGCCAAATGTTTCCGGCGTCAAGAAAAGCGGCCCCGTAGAGCGAACCAAAGAGTTTGAAACGAAGTTCGGCGTTTGCCTCGAGTTTTATATCGCCTGTCTGATCGATGTAGGAGTATTTTGATTCGTCGGAATGAAATCTTCCCGGTCCGATGGAGCGTACCGTAAATGCGCGAATGGAGTTTGCGCCGCCCGAGCTGAATTGTTCGCTATAAGGAGCCACTGTGCTATTGCCGTAGGAGTATATCACTCCGGCGAAAAGCCTTGTGGCGAATTTGAAAGTCGGATTTATTGTAAATGTTTTGTGCACTTCGGTTGTGAGTTTCAGGAATTGGGCAAACGGATTACCCATTAGGCTTTTGTTTTGCTCGTTGAATTTTCTGCCGCTAAGGGCATAGATTCCCGACACCAGGTTGCCCGACTCTTTTATAGTGGTCTGCCACCAAATGGGATTGGTAGCTTTGCGCGTGGAACTGTAAGTAAAACTATAGCTCACGGCGGGGATAAATTGGTTTCGCATACTGACGAAAAGTGCCGGGTTGGCATTCATAACAGAGTCGAAGCTCGCCGATTTCTTGAAGATGCGGTTGTAATCGAGCGAGAAAATCGAGAGCGCATGAGTAACATGGCGCGAAGGACGCCAGTTATAGGTCATATCGAGTCCCCACTTCACCATATTGAAATAGCCCGAGCGATTTAGCCAGTCGCTACTGAGTGTAAACTTTGTTGATGAGGGGAAAAACATCTTGCTATTGTCTATCCACGGCATGAACAGTGTGGGGAATTCAACGCTCAGCGAGTTGCCAAGTTCGTATGAATTCAAAAGGTCGTTTCTTTTGCGATGACTGTTTTGGGTTTCCCATTCATAGGAGCCGTATATTCGGAAACTCAATCGCTCACCTGCGCGAAACGCATTGCGCTTTGCGATTTCAAACGATGCTCCGGGACCTACCAAATCGTTGCTTTTGGCGGTTACATTCATATTGAATTCCGTTTCGTAGGGCTTGTCGAGCTGTGCAAACAGGTAAACGTCGAGAGTATCACAGTTGTCGGTTGAATCGCGCGGTACATAATTCATGTCTATCGAGCTAAAAACTTGCAGACTGCTAAGCTTGGACGTTGTGAAACTCTGTTCGAGATAACTATAAGGCCTTCCGCGCCGCGAGAAAACGTTGTGTTTCCAAACTCTGGAGCGTAGTGGAATGCGGCGTCCGGGATAATAGAAGTCGAAGTCGCCGTTGGTAACATGTTTTACTGCGGTATCGCCATAACTGGTATTGATATAAACGTGTTTTCGTCCGTAATACCATTTATGTTTTGCCTTTTCGGGAATATTCTTCGCGGGCTGAATGCGCAGTTGCACCTTGCCGGGCACGGCAAATGTGTCGGCTGTGAAAACGGTATAGTCGGAATTGAAATAATAATAGCCGTTGTTGCGAAAGAGGTCTCGAATGCGCGTTTTTTCCTCGCTTATTTTTGTTGCGCTAAACTGATCGCCGCGGTGCAACAAGCGTTTTGGCCATTCTTTTTTGCTATGAATGAGCGAATCGGCAGCCTCGGGATAACCCAGATATGCTATGGAGTCGAAACGGAACACTTCGCGCGGCGTAACATAATACTTCACTTTTGCCTTGCGGTTGTTGTTGTAGGGCAGAATGTCGTAACCCACCTCGCCATGAAAGTAACCGTAGTTGTGGAGAGTGTTGGTAGCCACCCGGGCGCGCAGTTGGGGATTTACCATCGAGATGTATTTGGGTTTCTGAGAGAAGTTTTTGAAAATCCATTTGCCAACGGCATTTTTTGAATTCACAAAACCGTTGTAGAACCAAAGACCCATGGGCAGAGGATGCCTTAGAGAAGAACTGCCAAAGAGAGACGCGTTTGGAGGATAGGCAAGCACTCCGTCAACCTCTTCCTGCGCCGTTTCCCATGCCTTGGCGTCGGCGGCACGTTGGGCTTTCTCGGCAGCACGACGCTCTTTGTCGTTCAATGTGTCGGAGGTATTTGTGAGGTCGAGCAAATCTTTCACCCCCACTCCGTTTTTTGAATTGAGCAAGTCGTCAACCGTGCGCGCGGCATCGGCTATCGACTTTATCACTCCCGCCGAATCCTTGTCGCTCTTGATAGTTTTTTTCACGCCCTTATAGTCAATCGACTTAATGCCGGTATAGAGTTGTTCGTCCTCGGGAATATTCGAAACCGTAGAGCAAGCTGCCAATCCCACAAGCATTATGAGCAAACACCACATGCGTCCGGCGGTTGCCAGCAAGGCATTTTTTGAGCCTTTGTTAAGCATCTGATTTTCAGTATACGTTTTACCCCAAAAACAATAACCGATATTTTTCAAACAATAACCGATATTTTTTAAAAAAGGTCGGACATTGTTTTTACAAAGTCGCATATTGTTTTTACAGCCAAGTTTCACGCCTCCGCAAAATGCGGAAACCATATATATTATATGCCAGTATTTTTTCATTTTGTGCTGTCTGTACTGTCAGCCTTGCCGCTATTTTCGCGCTTTGTTTCGGCAGCGGGCTGCTGTTTCTCACTCTTTTTCTTTTTACTCTTCTTTGAACTCTTTTCGGTGGAACTGCTTTTCCAGAACGTGAAGACTTCTCCGAATTTCTCAACCTTGCGTCGCAACACAAGACCGGCACCCGCCTCGATCATCTGACCCTCGAGCGGATCTTGCGAGTTGTGGTCGTAGAACAAACGCACATAGCGCTTCGCACTATTGTCAATGCGATATTCCACCGACACATTGTCGATAAAACTACTTGCATCGTTGCGCGCATCCTCACCCGTCGACACATGTCCGCCTATCACAATGTTCACTCTATTGCCCCAAAATTTCTTGGCAAAGCGAAACGAATAGTCGGTGTTTGACATTCCAGTAGACGAAGTGCCGTCTTCCACGCTCACGCTCAAATCAACCGACTTCAAAGCCTTGCCCGCAATCTGCTGCACCTGGTTTTGCAAAAACGCATTGAGCGCATTGCTCGTCTTCAATCCGTTCGACGCATTGCTTTCCTCGAGATAAAGCCCCGTAGCAAGCATCGAAATCGCAAGTTTGTTCTTCTGTTCTGCCGACATCGAGGCAAGCTGGTTTTGAATAGTCTGATCATCGGGCGCTTCTATGGTAAACTCAAGCCCCATTCGGTTGAGCGGCTGCGTAAGCTTCAAACCCACCTCGAAATTCACCGAACGCGGATTATTCTCGTCGTTCACCGAAGCCTTAACCTTCTCCTTTGCCGCAATATTAAGAGTAGGATTCATCGGCTCACCGGTAAACTCTATGTAACTTCCCTCTGTAAGATAAAAAGTGCGAAGCGGAATCACCGGCAAAGCATACTTCATTTCGCCATTGTTGATAGTATAACGCCCGGTAAGATACATCTCGCCCGTAGGCATATACTTAAACGTCATGTTTCCGCCACCCTCTACATCAATATAGCTCTGATTGTCGTCATTAATGTCGCAATGCAAATGGGCAGCGTCATTAATATTCACGTTCAAAAGCATCGTTACACCCATAGCCTCCTCTTTTTGCGGCGCCACGGTTGCTGTATCGCTGAAATCCACAAATGACACAAGCGAATTCAAATCATTTTCCGCCGACAACGGACTATCTTTCAAAACATACGAAACATCTGTCTTTGGCAAGACATTAAGATTGCCGTAAACAAAAAGTTTGGCAAGCGTTCCCTGTATAGTTACATCTATATCGGAATATACACTACCGTAAACCTCCGACTTGGCAGTTTGTTTCGCATCAATAATACGGAAATTCTTACCCTGCACCTTCACCGCCATATTTACGTTGTCGAAATCACTGAAATCAACATTTCCATCAACCACAAGCGGATTATTGTTTGAAGAATAGAAATTAAGAGTATCAAAATGAAGCACACTATTGTCAACACGCGCCGAATCATTACCAATACGCATGTTGAAACCATAGATGTCCGAATAAACCCTCACGGAATCAAGCAACATCTTACCGTTAAGCATCGGTTTGGCAACAGTTCCCGTAAGATCGAGATCGCCACCCAAATATCCGCCAAGGCTTAACGTTTCTCCGGTAAACGCATTAAGCATATCGGCAGGGAACTCTTTGAGTTGAAGACACGCAACAAGCGAATCTGTTTTGCCATGATATGTTCCGTCTATATTAGCAATTTCTTCGTTTCCCCTAGTTACCGACGTATTTATGAAATGGTCTTCTGTTTGCAACATAGGAAAGTAAGTTCCCACCAAACCAATGTCTCCAAGCGGAGCACCCTCGTATTTCATATCCTTTACATTGATATCATAAGCGGCGGTAAGCTTTTCATCTTCTTTCATAACGTGTAAATCGCCCGACATAAAGCCCGAAATCAAAGGCATAAACGGTATCGAAGAACTCAACTCCTGCAAATTTACTTTGTTAACGCTCACCGTTATGTCGCTAATGCTATCTGTACGGTCGCCATAAACTTTCAATCCCGTGCCATCGTCTCCCAACAAATCGATATCCGAGAGAATTGTATTGTCATCAAGCAGCGTAAAATAATTATCCTTGTTTACTTTAAATTTACGGTATGCAATTACAGGGTTTTCCGGATATAAATGTACCGTTGTCCCGCTATCAGTAAGCAAAGCACGCAGTCCGAGGTTCATTCCCTCGCGTCCTTTTTTGTCTTTATACACAAGTTCTACCCCAGCTCCGTCGTTAAGCAAATAACCATTGAGATTAGCGGTAAAGATATAGGGATTATGTTTCGTGGAATTGTGTACAAATCCTTTGAAACGCAATCCTGTGGTGTCTTGATAAAGCGAAATATTTACGGTATCGAGCAAAAGCGAACCGGTATTAAGACTATGAATGTATCCTGTGCCGTCTATTCCTTTTTGTGGCGAAGATTGGAGATTTAGGAACAGTTGCGTAAACGAATATCCCTGACGAAATCGCAACAGATTGCTTAACGGGTTATCTTTTCCTGCGTCTATCATCAGATTAAGTTCGGGAAGTTGTTGACGTAATGCTTCCTGGTCGAGTTGATTTGCCTTTATTTGTTTTTCGAGCATGGCAATAAAGCGCGACGCTTGCGAAGAAATTCGGTCGATATTGTTTTTGCTGTGTGCAATAAGGTTCAAATCGCCGGCAGATACTTTTGCAAACAGAGAGTCGCGGTGATTGTCGAGTTTTACGAGCAAATCTTTTGCGCGATAAGACTTTGCACTGTCAACGTGAAACATTATGCTGTCTACCTTAGCGTCTATTCCGTAAACGCTTAGCTTGCTGTTAGCATAGAAACTTGCTTTTGAGCGTGTAGAAAGCTTCAAAGGTTTTGCGCTGCCCGTTAGTTTTTGAATGTCAAGGCTTGCGAGTATTGCGTTTAGGTTTCCTTTCACGAAAGTTTTGGTAAACTGTGCGTCAATCCGACCTTTTCCTTGCAGGGTGTTGTTTCCCGCGTTGAAATCCACCGTTCCCGCTCCGCCGCGAAGCGATGCCGTGATTTTGGTATTGCTCAAATCGTAGTTCGCAACGCCAAAATTCACAAAATTTGCCTTTGCCGCCATTTGCATGTTCTTTCCAAACGGGTCGAAACCGTGTCCCGCGGCAGAGATTTGCGATGTGAGATTGTGCAGACCGCTTCCCTCTATGATTTTGCCCAATTGCAGTTGTTTTGTAGAGATTTTCGCGGAATATGCAAGGCGTTTGGCATCAAACCAGCCGTTTATGTTTGCGTTGCCCTGCCCCATCGAAAGTTTGGAGTTTGTTTCGTAGCGGTCGCCATAGAATTTCAGCAAACCATAAGCCGATGTGCCGTAAGGGATATTAATTCCGCTTTTTGCGTCAAGCCCCAGGGCTTCTTTCAGATAGGTTATGTTTTGCGTTTTCAGGGAGTAGCGCAAATTTCCGCTGCGATTGTTTTCGGTGATATTCTTCAAGCGTCCGTCCACACGCAGTTGCATTGTTCCCGGCACGCTCACTTTTCCGTCTTCAATGCGCAAGTTTCCTTTTTCGCCGCTCAGTGTGGCAACGATGCCTATTGTTTTTTGGGGCAATAGCTTTTCCACGTCTTTGTCAAGCCCTCCTGGAACAACCGATGTTATATCTCGTTTGTCAACATTGCCGCTTACTCTCATTTTTATGCCTCCCTCGCCCCCGGCTTTCAGAGCGTTGAACGAGAATATGCCCGTGGCGTCGAGAGTGGAATACTTGGTTTTAACCTTAAACCCGCTAAGTTCCACTTTTGACGAGTCAACATACAAACCACCACTTATTCCGTTTACCGCCAGTCCGCATTTTTCTTCCACACCAAGGTTTCTAATTCGCGCCCTCACGGTTCCCGCGGAATAACAAAGGCTGTCGATATCGGTATTGAAGTTTTTCACGGCAATATGATTGGGATCAAGTTTTTTGACATAGGCTTCATAGGGAATGTCATAGGTTGCGCTTGTGTTTCTAACGCCTATGTGCCCCACGTTGTATATACTTTTTTCCAAATCGAGGTATCCTTTTTCCACCCCTATGCGTCCCACATTGGCTGATATGCGCATAGAGTCGCCGGGAAAGCGTATCTTGACCGCCGAATTGCTTATACTAAATTTCTTTATGCCTATTCTCCAAACTGTGGGTTGCTTTGGTGTGGTGTCTTCCTGGGCAGTGTCGCTAAGCAATACGGTTACGTTTGAATTGTCGAGGCTTCCGCCGTCGATGTTTACGAGTGAGTTTTTCAAATCTATGCCGTGGCTTTTTACTTTCAACGCTCCCACTCGCCCTTTTATCTGCGTATCGCTTATAAAGTCTACGGTATTTATTTTACTGTCATAGATTTCGAGCCCCTCTATGTCCACACGGCTCTTCAACAACGGCAGCAGCGCAACGTTCACTCTCACACTGCGCGCATCAACCACGGTATCGCCCTTTTGGCTCGCAAAAGTGTTGAGCAGAGCAAGGTCGAGCGGAAAAGCCAACCTCACTCTCTCTACCCTAAGCGTCATTCCGGTTTTCTGAGATGCGTATTCGGCAACCTTATGAACTGCAAAGTTCTGCACAGGGGGTATATATAGTGCCACTGCAAGCAATAGAAACAATGCTACCACCGCACCTATTGCAATGAGAATGACACGTAGAATTTTCTTCACCATTTAATATCGGAAATTTGGGTGTAAAAATACGAAAAATAAAAGTCTTGCGCCCTTGCTTTCCCCACAACTTGCAATCCAAATGCGCAAAGCGTAGGCAGCTGTAGAGACTACATTGAAATTTCACCGCATTTCGCAAAAACAATGTCAGACATTATTTAAATAATATCGGACCTTTTTTAAAAAATGTCGGATATTATTTTTACGATGTCGCATCTTGTTTTTCGGCACGTCAAACTCCATAAAAACACCCCCCAATATGGTCTATGCCATATAGGGGGTTAGAGTATCTTTTTCTACTTGTATTGCAACCAGCCAAGCCATCGTTCCGCCGTTGTCAAACAGTGGCTTCGCTCAATGGCTCGGGCTGCACAATAAGTCCGTCGCGCATATGAATAGTGCGGTCGGTTTGCGCGGCAAGAGCCTCATCGTGGGTTACGATAACAAATGTCTGTCCGTATCTCTCGCGTAATTGGAAAAACAAACCGTGAAGTTCTTGTTTGTTCTTCGTGTCAAGGCTTCCCGAAGGCTCGTCTGCAAAAATTATATCGGGATTGTTTATCAGCGCACGGGCTACCGCAACCCTTTGCTGCTCACCTCCCGAAAGTTCAAGCGGCTTATGGTCTTTTCTATCGGCGAGCCCCACAAATTCGAGTAGCTCGTTGGCACGCGCCTCAGCCTCCTTGCGTCCCGTCTTGGCTATGAAAGCCGGAATAAGTACGTTTTCAATCGCCGTAAACTCGTTGAGCAATTGATGCTGTTGGAAAACAAATCCAATATTTCGGTTGCGAAAACGCGCAAGTTCCTTCTGCTTCATTTTTCCCGCGTCTTTGCCGCAAAGTTCCACGGTTCCCGAAGTAGCATGGTCGAGTGTGCCCATGATTTGAAGCAATGTAGTTTTTCCGGCACCGCTCGGTCCCACAATACTTACTATTTCTCCTTTTGCGATATGCAGATCAATTCCGCGCAATACCTCAAGGTTGCCGAAACTTTTATGTACGTCTTTCAGATTTATCATTATTGTTTTTGCTTTTTGTCGGATATGATGTGCGTGATAACGTATTCGGCAAGAAAACAGCCGAATGTTGCCGGCATATAAGCCACTGTTCCTGCGGTTGTTTTCTTGTTTCGTTCGCCCTCCACCGCTTTCACGGCGTTCATATTTGGAGTTTCTTCGGAGAACACCACGGGCAGTTTGCGCGATCTCATATGTTGCTTTTTCAAAGCCTGTCTCACGGCACGACTAAGCCCACAGTTAAACGTATCCCATATGTTGGCAAACCGAATTTTAGTGATATCGGTTTTAGCCCCTGCGCCCATCGACGAAACAATATTGATATGCCGTTTAAGCGCCTCGCATATCAGCGTAACCTTGGGCTTTATGGTATCGATGGCATCGATTATGAAATCAAAACCACCCTCTTCGAGCAGTGCGGGAATGTTTTCCTGGTCAAGAAAAACGTCAATGGCGCTAAGTTCAAGGCTTGGATTGATGTCGCGCAGGCGTGCAGCCACAAGCTCCGCCTTTTTCTTTCCCACGGTAGAGGTTGTGGCAGGCAGTTGGCGGTTAATGTTTGACAGAGCCACGCAATCGGCATCGACCACAGTGATATGTCCCACTCCGGCGCGACACACCATTTCGGCGGCATAGGCTCCCACTCCGCCCACACCGGCTATCAACACACGGCTTTGCGCAAGCCGTTCAACGGCTTCGCTTCCGAGCAGAAGCACGGTGCGTTCTTTCCATTCCTCTTCCTGCATTGCAATATTGCCAAAGTGCGTCATGCACATTAATATGCTGCAAAGTAACGAAAAACTTTACACCTACACTCTCTTGCCCCTGAAAAAATAACCAATACGCCACATTTACGACTCGTGTATCGATGCCTTAAAACGCAGTAGGGATATGGTTTTTCTAATGTCTGATATTTTTTAAATAATGTCCGACCTTTTTTAAAAAATGTCTGACATTATTTTTGCGATATGCCGCATTAGTTTTACGGGGTATAATTCAGCTCTGCCCCTAAAAGGTTTTGCGGGTTTGGCATTACTTATTAACTTTGCGCTATAAAACATAGACTCTGCACAATGCTCAGCAAAAACGAAATAAAGTTTATCCATTCTCTCGCTCTCAAAAAGCGTCGCGACGAGGAGGGACTGTTTGTTGCCGAAGGTCCCAAACTCGTGGGCGAATTGCTCGGGACATTCCGCTGCCGAAGGCTTGTGGTAGAAGAAGGGTTCGACTTCGGGAAAACTCCCCCGTATATAGAAGTAGAATATGTGGGTCGCGCATTGCTGGAACGTGCCACGCTGCTCACAACACCCCACCAAGTGCTCGCCATATTCGAGAAACCCGCCGACATTAAACCGGAAAGTATTGCCGAAATAGCAGGGCGCGAACTCTGCATCGCACTCGACGAAATACAAAACCCCGGAAATCTCGGCACCATAGTACGCACTGCCGACTGGATGGGCATACAACACGTTTTTTGCTCAAAAAACACAGCCGACATATACTCACCAAAAGCCCTACAAGCCACCATGGGTTCGGCTGCAAGGGTTAAGGTTTCATACATAAACCTTCCCGAAACGCTCACATCGTGCAACGCTCCCGTTTGGGGCACATTCCTCGACGGCGAAAACATATTCACCGCAAATCTTGAGCAACGCGGAATAATCGTGATAGGCAACGAGGGCAACGGCATCTCGAAAGAAGTGGAGAAAACCATAACACGACGCATTTTCATTCCACCCTATCCACAAAACCGAGCCACCGTGGAAAGCCTAAATGCCAGCATAGCCACAGCAATAACGCTTGCCGCATTTCGCGGAAACACTTACAGTAAAAACAAATAGGCAAATGATTCAATTCGTTTCCTTACACTTTCAAACAATACTCATCGCAGCCGGCACACTAATGGTTATCGGGCTGGCGGCATTCCTTGTCTTTCGTCTGAAACTCTATCGCGCCGCCGGCAAACCGCAGCAAGGCATTACAAACCCGCCTACCGCCGACGCGATAACCGTAGTGATTTGCTGCCACAACGAGGGAGATTATCTTGAAACCAACCTCCCCAAAATCATGGAGCAACGCGGCATAAAATTCGAGGTTGTGGTGGTAGACGATTGCTCGAATGATTCAACCCACGACGTATTGAAACGCTTTGAGAACCGCTACCCAAACATACGACATACGTTCGTGCCAAAAACAGCACGCTATGTGAGCCACACAAAACTCGCCATCTCGCTCGGAGTAAAGGCCGCGCGCAACAATTGGGTAGTTCTCACACGACCGTCGTGCATTCCCGTAACCGACTTATGGCTCAAAACTTTGGCTTCGCGCTTTAACGACCACACAGATATCGTTATAGGATACGCCAACTACGCTGACAATGGAACGCTTCCCGCACGCCGCGCAATTTTTGAACGGCTGCAATACAATTTGCTATGGTTCTTGTCCGCACAAAAACGCGCCATAGGCGGCGACGGAGCCAACTTGGCATTCCGGCGTGCCGCATTTCTCGACGCAGACGGCTATGCAGATTCACTCGACAGGTTGTTCGGCGAAGACGATCTGCTTGTAAACGCAATTTCACTCGACGGCAACGCCACAATATGCAATGCCCGCACAGCCACAGTGCGCGAATTTAATCAGAACCTGCGCAGAAAATGGCGCAACTCAAAACTCGCACGCACGGCATCGCTTATGCAATTTCCAAGAAGCCGCAGCATAGCAACCACAACGCTACACATCGCAAACATAGGGCATTTTGTATGGCTCGCAGGCTGGATTGCGATGGCGACAACGCTCTTTGTTTCGGCAAAATGGATTGCGGGAGCAGCAGTATGCCTCGCCGCGCTCGCAATAACCATTATCGACATTATTATGATGCGCCGCGTTTCGCGAATGTTTGGCGAAAGAACTTTTATATTCTCACTTCTGTGGTACGAAACGGTACGTCCGCTATACTATCCGCTTTGGAAACTGCGCGCAAGGCTTCATCGCCGCGATTTTATCAGAAAAATTTGAAACTTAAAGGCATAACATCATGAAAAAACTCTTTCTCATCTTATTTTCATTGATTATCGTATCGTCAACATCAAGCTTTGCTGCAAACGGAAAGCATTTCCAAATCACATGCAAGGTTGACGGCAAAACAAGAACGGGCATACTTTTCATGCCGTCGAACATCAGCAAAAACGCACCCATTGTTACTTGCGTTCATGGCTATGGCGGAAGTGCCAATCCCAAACATTTTGATCTCGACGACGTAGCTGAAAAAGAAGGGTTCGCAGTATTGTATCCGCAAGGCTTGAAAGATCCGAGCGGACATACGGGCTTTTTCGTTGGATATCCCAATCAGAAAGATATGAATGTAGACGATGTGAAAATGTTGTGCAAGATGACACAATTTGTACAAAAGAAATATTCTCTGAGCAAAGACAACGCTTTCCTAACAGGCATGTCAAATGGCGGAGACATCTGTTATCTTGCCGCCCTTGAGGGACAAACCACATTCAAAGCCCTTGCTCCGGTGGCGGGACTGGCTTTCACGTGGTTTTACAAGAAATATGCGCTCACCAATCCCCACCCTATTCCAATTTTCGAGATACACGGTACAGAAGATAGGGTTTCAGAGTGGACAGGAGACCCTAATGGCGACGGCGGTTGGGGACCTTATATTTCCGTACCCCTGGCTGTGAACTATTGGGTGGCACACAACGGCTGCACTATCGAGAAAAGCGACACCGTTAAGAGCAAAGATCCCAACAGTAAGCATTATATAATACGCCATTTCTATACCGGCGGAACAAGCAAATGCGACGTGCAACTTTACGAAGTGGTTGGTGCGCCCCACTGCTGGCACAACGGCGACATTAATACGGGCGAAGAAATCTGGAAGTTCTTCAAAAAATACTGCAAATAGCAGCGCGGCAGAACCACGGCGCATCATGCAATCCTTCAAATACGACTTTTTCAAACACCCCCCTATCCCGGAAGAAGAAACCCCGTTGTATTTCGGTTTACAACGCAGATACAAGGACTGGGAACTGATATTCGTGGCCGAAGGTGAAGCAATGCGCGAAATCTCTGGCACTCCGCAACGCATGCAAGCCGGAACGCTAACACTTATACCGCCCGACATGCCGAGCACATGGTATTTTGGTAGCGGCACAGCGGTTGCAAGCCTGCGCTTCTCCGACAATATTCCCCAAAAACTCGCTGCCGCGCTACCCGAATGGGAAAGCGTGGCAACATTCTTTGCCACCCGCACAAAAGCATGGGATTTCAAGAAAACCCAAGCCAGCATCATTGGCAGCATAATGCTCAGCATGCGCCACGAAAGCGAAGCAATGCGCGCCGCAAGCCTCGTTGAAATTCTTACACGCATAGCCGGAACGATAAACCCCGTTGTGGCAGGCACTACACGCTACAAAGCAATAGAAGAAGAGCGTGCCGCACAACTTGCCGACTATCTGCAACACACTCCGCTCCACACTCTTTCGCTCGACACGGTTTCGGCACAAATGAAGATGAACCGCACAACTTTTTGCAACTTTTTCAAGAAAACCCAAGGCATTACTTTTATCGACTACATGAACAACCGCAAGGTTTCCGGGGCATGCCGCATGCTCAGCACGGGCAAATACACCCTGCAAGACGTATGTACGGAAAACAATTTCAGCAGCATGACATATTTCATCAGAGTTTTCAAGAAAATCACGGGCGAAACGCCCAGCCGATGGGCAAAAAACAATTCCACAAAACCCTAATCCCAACATCATCTCGGCACACCTTTCACCCCACATTCTGTATCGCAAAAACTACAAGGCATCTCGTAAAAAATCCAAGGCACCTAATTTGAATTCCTACGCATCTAATTTAAATTAGGTCGGACTTCGTTTTTACTACCTCCCGATACATTCACACACCACTGCACCACATGTATCCTGCAAGCTATTTTGCCACCCCAACCAAGCTTGCCAAACAAAAGCAACGGCGTTTCAACACTACCACAAGCCAAAACCGCCACACCACATACGCAAACCATCAAAAAATCACCGCACAAGTTGGTCATTTCCATTTTTTTTTGTTCCTTTGCACCGCTTTCCGCGTAGCCGCTGGCAAGAAAAATCGAGTGGCTTGTTGATGCTGCGTTGGGGACGAACAAACAATTTTATTCAAACACAATGATTGATTTAATTAAAGTTGCTGAAGAAGCATTTGCTACTGGCAAGGAATTTCCCGCATTCCGTCCGGGCGACACCATCACCGTAGCATACAAAATCGTCGAGGGTAACAAAGAGCGTATCCAGTTGTTCCGCGGAATCGTAATCAAGATTTCCGGTCATCTCAGCCAGCGCCGTTTCACAGTTCGCAAAATGAGCGGAACCGTAGGCGTAGAACGTATCTTCCCCATCAGTTCTCCAAACATCGAGAGCATAGAAGTAAACAAGCGTGGTAAGGTTCGCCGTGCGAAACTCTACTACTTGCGTGCACTCACAGGTAAGAAAGCACGTATTCGCGAAAAGAAGACCAACATCAACAAGGCCTAATTTTCAAGAAAACCAACATAAGCAAGGCGGTATACCAAACAGTATGCCGCCTTGCTTATTTTCATTCCCCGCCAAGCATTGCCACCCACACAAACACGCAACAAAATCCACCAACCGCCAACCTTTTACAAAAAACAACCCACACACATCGTTCGCAACAAGGAAATTACTATATTTGTACTATTAATATATAGGTAATCCTAAATATCACGAAAATCAAAATGAACCTTCAAACTTTAAAGCGCATCGGCATCGCAACAATAACAGTCGTTGCTCTCGCGGCAAACGGTCAAATTACACCGGAAAGCCTGAGAGTGGAACAACTAAGCGAAAACATTCTAATCAACACCCCAAGCGGCAACAACGACAACCCACGCTTTTCGTGGATAAACACACCCGCGCCCGGCGTGATGGGAGAAGCACAAAAAGCCTACCAAATATGCGTGGCAACATCTCAGGAAGCATTGCTACAAGGTAAAGCCGATGTGTGGAATAGTAAGAAGGTGAAATCATCAGACTCATATCTCGTAAACTACAAAGGCAGCAAACTCACCGAAGCAACCGACTACTTTTGGCGAGTAAGAGTATGGAACGCAAAAGGAAAAGCCTCGGCATGGAGCAAACCCCAGAAATTTACAACAGGACTCAACCCCGCAAGCTGGAAAGCCCAATGGATAGGCTCACCATGGCAAGGCGAAGAAGCACAATTCAACCTAAAAACCGGACAATGCATCGGATACTTTCCACCAGTGCCTTACCTGCGCAAAGCATTCGATGTGAAAACCGGAATACGCTCAGCAAAAGTATTCGTAACCGGACTCGGATACTTCGAATTCTTTCTCAACGGCAAAAAAGTGGGCAACGATCTACTCGTACCCAATTTCACAAACTACACAAGGCGTCCCGACTTGATATATCGCCAAGGCATTTCGCTCGATGAGAAATCTTCGGGATTCAGAGTCTCATACTTGCAATACGATATCACAAAACTTTTGCGCACTGGCAAGAATGCTGTTGGCGCAATGATAGGAAGTGGATATTTCGACACACGTGTGGATCGCCTTGCTGCATTCGGTTCACCACGTTTCCTATGCCAAATAGAAATTACCTATAACGACGGCAGCAAACAGGTAGTAGTGAGCGACCCAACCTGGAAAGCGCACGAAAGTGGCATAGTTGCTTGCGATATATACAACGGAGAAAGCTACGATGCGCAAAAAGAAATCACCGATTGGTGCAATCCCGAATACGATGACGCATCTTGGAAAAACGCAGTGGCACGCAAAGCACCCGAAGGCAAACTTCTGGCGTTTGACAGCACACCCGACAGAATTACAGATACATTTAAACCAATTTCATACAAACACAACGACGACGGAAGCTACACAATAGACTTCGGAGAAATGATTTCGGGACACGTAAGACTCAACGGAGTTTGCGGAGAAAAGGGCAAGGTTATAAGGATAAAGTATGAAAGCGAATATCCACAGGAAGTAAGCTACACTTTCAAGGACAACGCCCCGATAAACTACGCTCCGCAATTCACATGGTACGTTTTCCGCAAAGTAACAATCAGTGGCGTGATGCCCAAAGCCGACCAAATAGTGGCAGAAGCCGTCAATACCGATTTGAAAGAGAACGCCGTGTTCACAACATCAAACGAACTTTTCAACAAAATAAACCACATTTGGCGCAGAAGCGAGAAAGACAATATTCATAGCGGTGTAGAAAGCGACTGCCCGCATCGCGAACGAATTCCATACACAGGTGATGGACAAGCTGTCTGTTCTACTGTGATGCATAACTTTGATGGCGCAGCTTTCTTCCGTAGCTGGTTCCACACAATGCGAGATGCCCAAGACAAAGACACTGGTTATGTGCCCAATGCCGCACCTTGGTGTCCTGGAGCAGGCGGAGGAGTTGCATGGGGTGCCGCAATGACATTAATGCCTTGGGAATATTATATGAACTACGGCGACAAAAAAGTAATAGAAGAGAACTACAACGCCGCAAAACGCCAAGTGGAATACATGATGACGTGGGTTAGAGAAGATGGAACCATGCATCAGCAACGCAAGAACGCTCTTAATAACAGCGATTGCTATTGGATGAATCTCGGCGACTGGGTTCCAGCATATCAATTCCCAGCTGACGAAAAAGTGCACACATATATTTTGTGGCGCTGCGCTGACAGAATGAGCCGTATGGCTAAAGTTTTGGGCAACGAGGCCGATGAAAAGCATTACGCCGAACTTGCGCAAAAAACTGCCGCAGCCTACGACAAAGTATTCTTCATTAATGCGCAAGAAGGTTACGGCGATTTTGGATGTAATGCGTTTGCCGTGGAAATGGGGCTTGACAAAACTCGTCCGGAACTCAAGAATATTTTGAAAGATGAGATTGCGGTGCGCCATCAAGGGCACCTAAACGGTGGTTTCCTTGCTGTAGAAGTATTGTTTGAGAACCTTGCAAAAATAGGAGCAAACAATGTGGCTTTCACAGCCATGAACAAAACGGATTATCCTTCTTTCGGAAAGATGATAAAGGACGGCGCAACAACAATGTGGGAACAGTTTGACGGGAAAAACTCCGAAAACCACCCGTTCTTGGGTTGTGGTCTCACGTGGTTCTATCGTAAACTCGCTGGTGTGAATTCTGATCCCGAAGCTCCGGCATACAAACATCTCATTGTACGTCCTGTTTTGGCCGACAGCCTTGAAAGCGTAACCTATTCGCGCATGTCGCCCTACGGAAAAGTATCATCAAACGTAAGCCATGCCGATGGAAAAGTAAGGATAATTGTTGACGTTCCCGTAGGGTCAAGTTCTACGATTTATGTACCCGCACCTGGTTTCAACAATATTCTAATCAATGGGAAATCGGCGAAAGATGTGAAAACCGTGAAGGCTATCGAGAAAACTGCCGAAGGATTTACGGTTGAAACTCTGCAAGGTCGTTACGAAATCGTGGCTACAAAATAAGGCGATGAAGGGTCTTGTGCCATACACATTGAATATTGGCGGAAAACTGATGGACCTCAGCGAACCGCAGGTCATGGGAATTTTAAACGTTACGCCCGACTCGTTTTACGCAGCTTCGAGAACGTTTGACGAAGATGCCATTGCCTCACGCGCCCGACAGATTGTAGACGAAGGAGGTACGATTATCGACATCGGAGCTTACTCTACACGCCCCGGCTCTGCCGATGTAGACGAACGCGAAGAGATGTCGCGTCTGCGGCGTGCGCTAACGGTTGTGGCAAAAGCAACTCCCGGCATTCCGATAAGCATTGACACTTTTCGCGCCAGCGTTTCAAAGATGTGCGTAGAGGAATATGGCGCAAATATTATCAATGATGTTTCGGGCGGCGAGGGAGACAAAGAAATGTTTTCCACAGTTGCTGCGCTTGGTGTACCTTATATATTAATGCATATAGGAGGCACGATTGGCAACATGCATTCCGACGCACCGCTAACCTCACATTCGGCAGACAATATGCCTTACATGACCGAGGTAATGAACTTTCTTACGAAGCGCATCAACATCTTGCACAGCCTTGGTGCGAAAGATATCATTATAGATCCGGGCTATGGTTTCGGAAAATCGATGGAGCAAAACTATGAACTGCTTGCGCGCCTCGAATATCTCAAAGTGTGGCAATTACCTCTGCTTGTAGGCGTTTCAAGAAAGTCGATGATATATAAATTGCTCGACACCGATGCCGCAAACGCCCTCAACGGCACCACGATATGCAACACCATCGCGCTTATGAAAGGAGCTTCTATTCTGAGGGTGCACGATGTGAAAGCCGCATGCGAGGCCGTGAAGATTGTGAAGCAAACTTTGGCGCAAATATAAACTCTACGAAAAATGCTATCGTTCTCGATAAAAGACATAATAGACATATTGCTGGTGGCGATGCTTCTCTACTACATCTACCGCCTAATGAAAGAGTCGCGCTCGGGCAATGTGTTCATGGGAATACTCATATTCGTAATCGTATGGATTTTTGTTTCCAAGATATTTAATATGAGTCTGCTCGGCTCTATTATGGACAAAATGGTAAACATAGGTGCCATTGCTTTGATCATAATTTTTCAAGAGGATATACGCAAATTTTTCTCCTCGCTCGGCACACACCATTCCATAGGCAGGATATTGAAGTTCTTCTCACGCCAAAATCTCAACGACACCCCAGTGAGCGAAGACACTATAATCCCCGTGGTGCGCGCGTGTATGTCTATGAGTTCACAAAAAGTGGGTGCGCTAATTGTTTTTGAGCGTTACATCGGACTGAAAGACATTGAAAAAACGGGAGAAATAATCAACGCAGAAATCAAACAGCGACTCATCGAAAACATATTCTTCAAAAACAGTCCGCTCCACGATGGCGCAATGGTGATATCCCACAAAAAAATAGTTGCGGCAGGTTGCATTCTACCCGTGTCCCACGACGAAGACATTCCGCGCAATCTTGGGTTGCGCCACCGCGCTGCAATGGGAATCACTCAAAACAGCGATGCTCTGGCAGTAACTGTGTCGGAAGAAACTGGGCATATATCTGTGGCATACAACGGCAAATTCCATCTCAATCTCACTGGCGAAGAGTTGGAACGCATTCTCACCGACATGGTGGTATGACATAGAAAAACTAATGTCAGACCTTTTTTAAATAATATCGGACCTTTTTTAAAAAAGGTCCGATATTATTTTTCTGATATACGATATCGTAAAATTACTATTTGAACAGCTTTTCTTCGAACGGCATTTTTTGCAAAACATATTCCCTTTAAAGGTTGTCTATTTCTCTATTCATTTCCACACAAACCCTACTCAAAAATCCTTTTTCAAGCCTTTTTCGTGTCATTCGCGAGAAGATTATTGCAAAAACCTCAAAATTTCTTCTCGAAACACTTGGTCATTAAAAACTTTGTCGTATCTTCGCATCTTCACCCGACGCGAGCGGGGCGGAGAAAAACATAACATAATACATAACAATTAAACATCAAACGTCATGAAAAAGAAATTTATTTGCACAGTATGTGGTTACGTTTACGAGGGAACCGAAGCACCCAAAGAATGCCCGATTTGCCACGCACCCGCTTCGAAATTCAACGAGGTAGAAGAAGGTGAACTCAAATTCGAAACAGAGCATACTCTTGGCGCAGCAAAAGGTTGCGACGAGGAGATGATTAAAGACCTCAACGCACATTGGCAGGGCGAATGCGGAGAAGTGGGAATGTATCTCGCAATGAGCCGTCAAGCCGACCGCGAAGGATATCCCGAAATTGCAGAGGCTTTCAAACGCTACGCCTGGGAGGAAGCTGAACATGCTGCAAAATTTGCCGAACTGCTTGGCGATGTGGTTTGGGACACCAAGACAAATCTCGAAAAACGCACAGCAGCCGAATCGGGTGCCTGCTCCGACAAATTCCGCATCGCAAAACGTGCAAAAGAGCTTAACCTCGACGCAATTCACGACACAGTTCACGAAATGGCAAAGGACGAAGCACGCCACGGACGCGGATTCAAAGGTTTGCTCGACCGCTATTTCGGAGAGAAATAAGACTTCAGTCTACCGACTTACTATAACAAACAAGGCGCACCGCAACAGCGATGCGCCTTGTTTGTATTCACGCCAATTTATCTGCCTATCCATTTACCGCTACGGCATCAATACGCAAGTATATGCCACGTCATGCCTTTTCCACGCTCATTGGTAAGCAATGCCACGCTATCTTTCCCGCTGCGAAGCATTGATGAAACCTGCGATAGCGGGCAACACACAACGGAGGTACGATTGTAATATCCCTTATACTCACGTGCGTTGTGATACAAAGCCATATTGGCAGTGCGGGAACTGTCGGCATTGAAACACCAACCCAGCCAAGCAAAACCATAATAGTGGGCCCCACCAAAATCGTCAACTTTTATCTGCATGTTCAAGCACCCTCCCCCAATCCATACCGACTGAGTGTAGACAGTATCGGCAGGAATCGAAGAATAACGCATTATCCACGAAGTAACAGGGGCTCCCATCGACGAAATAACAGCCGTGGTATAAGGCACAGACTTTCTTGTGGTGTAGACAACCATGTAGCGCGCCACGGTATCGCATTTGAAATCGCCGAGAGGCTTCGACAACATGAGCGTATCGCCATTGTCGAGAGCCATAAGCGAGCAATTTCCAGCGCTGTCGCTTATCAAGTTCACGAGTTCCATTCGTTGCGACGACAAATTGCTTGGGCTTTCGTTTTCGCAGCATACAAGCAACGCCACAACCAATAGCGGAACAACGGGAAGCAATATGGTTCGCAAACAGCGCATTTTGCGAAAATCCTTATTTGTTAGCAATCACACTGCAATGGTTCAGCGCAGGATTTGCATACATTGTGAGCAAACGCTCGCGCAGAAAATCATCGTCCTTGTTGGGAACGTCTATTTTTTCGAGGCGCGACGCAAGATAAGTTTCAAACTTCTGCTTGTCGGCATCGGTATAGTTTTCGGCAAAATCGGCAGTGCCGCGAAGCATATCGGCAGCTACATAATTTCCAGGGTAAAGCCGATAGTTGAGATATATTTGTTTGTCGATATACCGCGCTATGGTTTCAAAAAGCACGCCCTTCTTCATTCCACGGTCAAGTTTCGAAAGCCATTCGTCAATACACATTGCCGGAGCATAGTGCACCCGCCCTTTGTATCCGAATATTCCGGTGCGCATGTTCAGCAAATCGTTTTCGCGAGTCTTGACATAGTCGGGATTATCACGCTTCAGTTGAAACTCCGCCGCCTTTAGATAATCGCAAGGGTCGTATTCGTATGAAATACACAAAGGCACGATGTGAAGTTGTAGCAATCTGTCTATCGCATCTCCCTCGCCGCCCATCGCCATCATCTTTAAAATAGAATCTTGTGTGCGGTCGTTCGAATCTTTTGCGCGTCCCTCGCGCTGCGCAATCCATATATTTTCGTTCTTGCAGCCTATGGCAAAATGCATGTAGCGACTCATTCGCGCCGAACTTGCAAGCATCTCGCGCATCTGCGCCGAACGCTGCACGATAAACGATTTGTTTACCCTCACAAGCCGCCTTATCCACGGATAAATAAGCAAATTATCCCCGATAGCTATCTCTACCGTACAAGGGAAACGGTTTTCAATAAGTTTTTTGGAGAGAAAAGAAGGATCTGCCACGATATCGCGATGATTAGATACGAAAGTGTAGCGACAATCCGGACTAATATTACTACAATCCATATCAACGCCATCAGTACATTTGTCTTCAATACGCCCAACAAGGTCGTAAACAAGTTTTTCCTGCACCTCCTGGTTAGTCTTACAAGAGCGTAAAACTTCACCAAACCTTGTCATATCCATTCCGGGGTAAAGTTGCGCCACCACGGACGTAAATTGCGGGTCGGCAAGCAAAGCATCAAACACCGCAGGCAGTTCCTCGGGAGAATAAGGTCTTATCTCGTCAAATTCTTTTGGGATTTCCATCACGCAAAATCAATTTTCAAAAGCATCTTCTATAATTTCGGCAAGCACACAACCAATATCCTTTCCGGCTGCCTTGACCTGCTGCGGAATGAAACTCGTAGCCGTCATACCGGGAGTGGTATTGATTTCAAGCATATTGATTTTCTCGCAGCCCTTATCGCCCGTAAGAATATAATCAATGCGAATAATTCCGCGGCAACCAAGTATTTCGTAGATATTGAGCGTTTCGTTCTTTACGCGCTCCGTTGTTTCCGTAGAAAGACGGGCGGGAGTAATTTCGCGAACCTGTCCGTTGTATTTTGCATTGTAGTCGAAAAATTCATTCTCGGTTACAACTTCGGTAATAGGGAACACACAACTCGTCTTACTCGTTTTGTAGCAGCCACAAGTAATTTCCGTACCTTTCATATAGGCCTCCACCATAACTTCGGGGCTTTCTGCCATAGCTTTCTGAATTGCAGGCTCAAGTTCATCAGCTTCTTTTACTTTGGTAACGCCAAAACTACTGCCGCCAGCGTTTGGTTTCACAAAACAAGGCAAGCCCAATCTCTCAATAATCTGCTCGTTTGTAATGCGACGCTTTTGGTTTTGACGCAGAAGCACGCTATCTGAAACATTAACGCCCATGGAACGAAGGAATTGGTTGAGCGCGTATTTATTAAACGTCATCGCCTCAACAAGAACATCACTCGTGGAATAAGGCATCTCTATTAAATCAAAATACCCCTCAATAATTCCGTTTTCTCCAGGAGTTCCGTGAATCGTTATGTATGCAAAATCCGGACGAACACGCTTATTGTTCTCTACAAACGAGAAATCGTTGCGATCTACTTTGGAAGAAGTGCCATCGTTAAGGTGAGCGTTCCATTCTTTCCCACGGATTTCTATAATATATGTATCATAGGGTTGATTTTCAAGGAATGATTTAATTCCCTGTGCGCTACGCATCGAAACATCATGCTCGGAAGAATCTCCTCCTGCCACAATTGCTATTACACGTTTCATATATCGTTGATTTTTCTGCGTTACAGACTTTCTTTGTCTGCAAACATTGTTTTTATATCAAGTTATTTTTGAATGTTGTGCCGAACATTATCTTGCAGAAGCCTCAGAAAAACGTTCCCATCTGTCGATAAGCAAACGCAAATCCTCGGGCATCGGCGCAGCAAAGTCCATTTCTTTTTTTAGTACGGGGTGATAAAAACCAAGTGTAGCTGCATGCAGTGCTTGTCGCGGGCAGACTGAAAAACAATTCTGAATAAACTGTTTGTATGAGCCGGAAGTTTTACCACGAATGATTTGAGAACCGCCATACCGCTCGTCATTGAAAAGAGGGTGCCCTATGTGAGTAAAATGTGCCCTGATTTGATGGGTACGACCCGTTTCGAGACGACACTGTACGAATGTGGTATAGCCAAAACGTTTTAGAACTTTGTAGTGTGTAACTGCAGGCTTTCCTATTTCGCTTTCAGGAGGAAACACTGTCATTTGCAAGCGATTTTTAGGGTTTCTCGCGATGTTTCCCTCTATTCTTCCTTCGTCTTGACCTGGGTCTCCCCAAACGAGAGCCTCGTATAGGCGGCGTGTTGTCTTATTGAAAAACTGCACTCCCAAACTTGTCTTTGCTTCCGGCGTTTTTGCTATCACCAAAAGTCCGGAAGTGTCTTTGTCTATGCGGTGAACGAGCCCCACAGCTGGGTCGTTAGGGTCGTAGCCCGGATTGTCTTTCAAATGCCAGGCTATTGCATTCACAAGAGTTCCCGTATAATTTCCATGTCCCGGGTGAACAACCATTCCCGCGGGCTTATTTACCACCACAACGTCGTTGTCTTCGTAAACTATATCGAGAGGAATATTTTCGGGTTCTATGGAATTGTCGTAATGCGGCCTATTGAGCAGCAACGTAACCACATCGCCCGGTTTCACACGGTAGTTGCTTTTTACAGGCTGCTCATTAACATGCACAAAACCGGCTTTGGCTGCCAGTTGTATGCGATTGCGCGAAGTTCCGGGCAGATGAACGAAAAGAAATTTGTCGATTCTCAGCAATTGTTGCCCTTTGTCGGCAACAATTCTGAAATGTTCGTACAGTTGTTCGTTGTCATCGCCATCGTCTTCAAGGATATCGTCTCCCTTGAACTCTTCAAAAAGCCTATTCCGCCACAATTTCTCCATCATGTGAGTCCTCATCAAAAATCACGTCCTCGCCGTAGTTCCAAACATTGTCGAGCGAATCTTCGTCGCTCATATCATCGTCGGTAAAACCGTTTCCCACAACGAGCGTAAGCCTTGCATTTACCGATACTCTGGTTCCTGCCGCAATGTTTTTGCCGTTGCTTTTCACTCCATACACCCATTCTTTTTCTCCATTTATATATTCGGGCGGATTAAGATAGAAACCGAGAGCCTCAAGCCTCGAACGTGCCTCGCGCAACGAACTGTTGTCCACAAGGTCGGGAATAACTATTGTAGGAGGTGCCGAGGCGTTGATAGTAAGTGCCACTTCGCGTCCAGGCTTTACTTTCATGCCAGCCTCAACCGACTGATCGAGCACTGCGCCTGCGGGATAGCGGGTAACATATCCCGAGTCGTTCACCACACATTCAAGTCCGGCGTTCACAAGTTTCTTTTGTGCTGCCGCATATGAGAGGCCTTTGAGTTGAGGCACCGTTATTTCCTCGCCATGTTTGGAATATATGTCAAGACCTTTGAAGGTAAGGAATATCAAAAGCGCCACAACCAAAACCATGGCAAGCAAATTGCCCCACACATAGTTGCTTGTGAGTTTGGCGAATAGTTCTTTCAGTTTCATCTTTGTACGGATTTTCAGGAATCAAGCTACAATTGCCGTTCACAAAGATACGCATAAAACGCAAAAGAAGTAAAGACCGGCAATGCCAAACCTCTACTTCTTCGTTGTTTTAATCGAGAAGCTAATCGCAAGATTAGTTCTTGCCGTGCACTTCGTCCGAAACAGTCAGTTTCTTACGGCCTTTTGCACGACGTGCAGCGAGCACGCGACGTCCGTTGGCTGTCTGCATACGTTTGCGGAAGCCATGCTTGTTATTTCTCTTACGATTGTGAGGTTGAAAAGTACGTTTCATTTTCTTATTATTTTTATTTCTAATTCAACGGATAATGCGCTAATGCACCACCCTATACAGAACGGCACACTTTCGGGCTGCAAATTTAGATATTTTTTCCCAATCATACAAAGCATAGACAATAATATTGCTGTAAACGTGCATTTTTCTACCTGTTTAGATGCTCAATCAATAAGAAAATCATAACTTTGCACCGTTTTTCAAAAGAAACACCCGCTTAGGGAGACAAAGTTTCAGAATATAATAATTTGCAAATTAAATATGATTAAATCACAAGACATCAAGAAAGGCACTTGTATCCGTATGGACGGCAAGCTTTACTTCTGCATCGACTTCCTACATGTTAAACCAGGAAAGGGAAACACTATTATGCGTACCACACTTAAAGATGTAGTTTCCGGACGCGTACTCGAAAAACGTTTCAACATTGGTGAAGCTCTCGAAGACGTTAGAGTGGAACGCCGTCCCTTTCAATTTTCATACGCAGACGGAGATCAATATCATTTCCTAAATCAAGAAACATGGGACGATGTAGTTATCGACCACAATCTTATCACCGGCGTTGACTACATGAAAGAAGGCGACGTTGTAGACGTTGTAAGCGACGCTTCAACAGAGACCATTCTCTATGCAGAGATGCCTGTAAAAACTATTTTGAAGATTACATACACAGAACCGGGCCTCAAAGGCGACACAGCAACCAACGCTACGAAACCTGCAAAGGTTGAAACTGGTGCCGAAGTGCGTGTACCTCTTTTTATCAACGAAGGCGAGAGCATTGAAGTTGATACCCGCGACGGTTCATACGTTAACCGTGTGAAATAAGATACCACAAAATTTCTTTTCATAAGCTTTCCCCGCTCTTTCTTTGAAAGGACGGGGATTTTTGTACTCCCAAAACGCCCTGCACGGCAGGCGTTTTTTCAAATATACCGATTCGTGAAAACGAAGTCCGATGTAATAAAAAACATACTCCATTATTTTTATAGAAAATAGCTATTAAAAACAATCTTTCTCTGCGTTTTTACAGCGAAAACCCACCAATTATAAGAGATATTTATTATATTTGTAACGCGTATACCCACGCCGTACCATCTACCATTTTATATAAACAAAGATGGTGGGACTTTGCAAAGACAGAGTTTGACCCTATGGTCGTGGGTGGGCACTACTTAATGTTAAAGCGTCATCAATGCTTTGTCTTTTGGTCGTTTGAACGTAGGAAATTCAATCAGAGAAATCAAAGACAATACTAGAAGTGACTGCTACGGGTATGGAATAGCTGTATCCCGGAGTGTGTAGCGAGGGTTAGTTGTAATCCTCATGCACACTTTTTCTGGAGATACGTACAAATACCGGCGTGGGCAGACACTCTCTCGTCTATTTCTCAAGGCTTTTCCTACG
>CAVIQL010000003.1:0-141883 GCA_963644855.1 Clostridiaceae bacterium Marseille-Q4149
ACCAACGACCCCGAGATTACAAATCACGTGCTCTGGCCAACTGAGCTAAAGAGGCGGGTGGGTAAGCTCACTGCATCGCGCCGCTACAACCAGCCTACCTTTGCTGCAATCACGCCCTGGAGGATTCAGAGGGAGCTAGCCGTGCAGCACTTACCCGTGTGCTGCTTTCTGCGAAATGCGGTGCAAAAGTAAGTGGTTTATTTCAAACAACCAAATTTTATAGGCTTTTTCTTTCGCAAAAATTCGCATTTCTGCATTTTTCGTCGCCTTACCATTATTTCCCCGCCAAATGTGGCAAAAAAGCATATGCGTATATTGAAAAAATAATGTCTGATATTATTTGAAAAATGTCTGACATTGTTTAAATAATGTCTGACATTATTTTGAGCATAAGGCGAAACGTTTTTTCGATAGTTTTTATACCTGGGAATATACTACGAAAAACACTAACACTATGGGATTTTCTCACCATAAAAGGGTATTTTGTCAACTTTTTCCATATAAAGACTAAACTCCCAAGGGCAAGAAACTTTAAAATCGTATATTTGCATATATGGAAAAAGGAATGAGCAACAATCTACACAGTATGTTTGCAGTAATAAAAGGAGATATCGAAGGAAGTTTTGCCGCGCGTGCCGAAAAAGCATTCGCAAACCTTGAAGCAGAAAGCGACAATCGCCGCAAAAGCCAGGAGACTCTTGTTTGGATAAGGGTTTTTCTAAGCGATATAATCAACCAATTGCCACAAATAAAGCATACATTAAACAATATTACAGAGGGTTGTGCCGTTTCTATAGTAGAACAACCGCCGTTGGACGATACAAAAATCACGATAATGGCGTGTTATTTGAAAGATTCCGAAGTGGAACGCGTGTCGCCCAATAGTTGGAACATCAAGGTGGGCAACGACTGCTTTGTTTACCAAACAATAAGGTTCAACAACGAAGACGTTAAAGGCGTTGACGCTCACGACCAAACTGTCAAGGCGTTTGAAATCCACAAGCAACTGCTCGCAGAGCGCGGAATGACCATAAAGGACAACACCCTGCGCACATGGTTTTTCTGCCGCGACATCGACCACACATATTCGGGCGTTGTTAAGGGACGCAACGACTTCTTTGCCCAAAACGGACTGACAAGTTCTACGCATTTCATAGCTTCGACTGGAATAGGCGGCTATACCGAAAGCCCTAATGCCATAGTGGGCGTGGGATTTCTGTCGCGCGAAGGCGGCAACGCCGACGTAAAATATTTGCAGGCTTTGGATTATCTCAATCCTACTACACAATATGGCGTGGCCTTTGAAAGAGGCACTGCATTTACCGTCGGAGACAACAGAGTGAGCCTTATTTCGGGAACGGCAAGCATTGACAAACATGGAAATTGCATTTACCTCAACGATGCAGCCAAGCAAACCGAAAGACTAATCGAGAATACCGAAGCATTGTTGAATGACGACGATGCAACAACCGACGATATAAAAATGATGATATTCTATTTGCGCGACGCAGCCGACAAATATAGCGTGATGAAGGTGGCAGAAAAACTGCTGCCCGATGTGCCAATGGTTTTCACCCACGCCAAAGTGTGCAGACCGGGCTGGCTTGTAGAAGCAGAGAGTATTGCCGTGAAAAACAATCATTAGAAAACTAATCATTTCAAACAAAATACATAAACAATACTGCAACATGAAAAAAATCAAGACAGCCATTGCAGCGTGCCTATGTCTCGCTGCGATAACTGCATGGGGCGAAAACGTTAAAAAGGAACGTTGGCTCGACCCAAGTGTAAATCGCGTAAACGTGGAACCATCGCGTGCAAATTTCTTTGCCTTTGAAAACGCGCAGTTGGCAAAAGGTGCCGACAAGGCTGCCTCAAGCCTTTACCTGAACGCCGAAGGAAAATGGAAATTCAACTTCGTGAAAGACCACAACAAACGTCCGCTCAATTTCCAACAACCGGGATTTGATGATTCAAAATGGGTGGATTTTGAAGTACCCGGACTTTTTGAAGTTCACGGATACGGCGATGCAACTTACAAGAATATCGGCTACGCTTGGGCTACACAATTCGAACCCAACCCACCCTACGTAGAAGAGAAAAACAATTACACCGGTTCTTATCGTCGTGAGTTTGAAATACCCGCATCGTGGAAAGGCGACGACATATATTTCCACGTCGGCAGCGCAACTTCAAACCTCGAAGTATGGGTAAACGGAAAATTCGTGGGATATAGCGAAGACAGCAAGACAGCTGCAGAATTCAACGTTACCAAATATCTCGTTCCCGGAAAGAAAAATCTTGTTGCAATGCAGATAATGCGTTGGTGCGACGGCTCATATCTCGAAGACCAAGACTTTTGGAGACTCACAGGTATAGCTCGCGAAGTTTATTTCTATGCTCGCCCTAAAAAACATATCGACGACGTTTTCATCACTCCCGACCTCACAAACAATTATCGCGACGGAAAACTCAACGTTGTTGTAACTGCCCCCAAAGCCAAGGGTTGCAAAGTAAAAGTTAAGCTATGTGATGCCCGCGGAAACGAAGTGAAAAACGCAGAAGTGGCAATTGGTTCAAACGGCAAGGCTACCACAGAAATTTCTGTTGAAAATCCTCAAAAATGGACGGCAGAAACGCCAAATCTCTACGATGTTTACGTAACTCTTGTAGATGGCAGCAAAGAAATCGAGGTTATTCCGCAAAAAGCAGGCTTCCGTAAGGTAGAAATCAAGAATTCCCAATTGCTCGTAAACGGTAAACCAATTCTTATCAAGGGAGCAAATCGCCACGAAATGGATCCCGACGGCGGATATGTGGTTCCTGTTTCACGCATGATACAAGATATTAAAATCATGAAGGAACATAATATAAACGCTGTCAGAACTTGCCACTATCCCGACGACCCACGCTGGTATGAACTCTGCGACAAATACGGATTATATCTCACAGCCGAAGCAAATATCGAGAGCCACGGAATGTATTACGGAGAGAAAACTTTGGCAAAAAACCTTTCTTATCAACAAGCACACATTGAGCGCAATGATCATAACGTTAAAATCTACAAGAATCACCCGAGTATTATCGTATGGAGCCTTGGAAACGAAGCCGGATACGGTATAAACTTCGAGAAAGCCTATGATTATGTGCGTGCATACGATCCTTCTCGCCCAATACACTACGAACGCGCAATTTGGGAAGATGGAAAAAGCGACATATACTGCCCTATGTATTATCCCTACAAGGATTGCGAGAAATATTGCGAGAAAAACGATCCAAGACCGCTTATCCAATGCGAATACGCCCATGCTATGGGAAACTGCGGCGGTTTCTTCAAAAAATACTGGGATCTTATCCGCAAATATCCCAACTATCAAGGCGGATATATCTGGGATTTTGTTGACCAAGGACTTCGTGGTTTCAACGAAGAAGGCAAACAAATCTTTACATACGGCGGAGACTACGGACGTTATCCGGCAAGCGACCACAACTTTAACTGCAACGGATTTATTCGTCCCGACCGCGAGCCCAATCCTGAGGCTAACGAATACCGCTACTTCATGCAAAACATTTGGACAACGCCTATTGATTTAAAGAAAGGCATTGTGGAAATCTACAATGAGAATTTCTTTAAGGACATCTCAAATATTCGTTTGGTTTGGGAGGTAGTTTGCGAAGGCAAAACCGTTGCCAATGGAACTGAAGAGGCATTGAATGTAAATCCGCAGGAGAAAAAGCAAATTTCCCTCAAAGGATATTCTTTGCCCGAATCGACAAATGGCAAAGAAGTTATGCTCAACGTTGACTACAAGCTCAAGAGTGTAGAACCATTGCTTGACGCTGGTTATTCGGTAGCTCGTCAGCAATTGGAAATAAGCAGCTACAAATTCCCGACACTTGACGAAATAATGCCGAAAGCCGAAGTTGCAGCGCAAAGCAAGAATAAAGCTACCGAGGAGAAGGTTGTAAAAGAGGAGCAGATAGCTTGTCTCTCGCTCCAAGCAGCACAAACCACGGTTACTTTCAACAAGAAAACCGGTTGGATTGACTATCTCGACATCAACGGAGCACCTGCTTTCAAGAAAGGCTACTCTTTGAAACCCGAATTCTGGCGTGCACCGACCGACAACGACTACGGAGCTAACTTGCAGACTAAATTTGCAGCTTGGAAAGACCCCGAAATGAATCTCAAGAAATTTGAGTGCAAAGAAGTAGGAGAAGCAAAACAAGTTGTAGCAGAATACGAATTACCCTCGGTATCTTCGAAACTCGTGATGACCTATACTTTGCGCACCGATGGACAATTGGTAGTTAACGAGAAACTTACTACCGATCCCAATGCAAAGGAGAAACCTATGATGTTCCGTTTTGGCATGCAGTTGGTAATGCCGCAGGAATTCTCGAAACTTCAATACTACGGACGTGGACCGGGCGAAAACTATGCCGACCGTCATTGGGGTGATCGCATAGGCGTTTACAACCAAAACGTAGCCGATCAATACTGGGGCTATGTTCGTCCGCAGGAAAGCGGCAACCATACCGACATTCGTTGGTGGAAAGTGCTTTCAAATAAAGGTGCGGGACTTGAATTCTATTCAAATATCCCCATGGAATGCTCATCGCTCAACTATCTCACCGAAGATCTCGACGATGGTCCCGACAAATATGCTCACCAAAGCCACAGCGGCGATCTCACTCCTCGCAAATTCACGGTTGTGAAGATTCAAGAGCATCAATTTGGCGTAGGCGGCATCGACAGTTGGGGACAATGGCCAGAGCCAGAGGTTCAGATGCCATATGCCGACCACAACTTTACATTCGTAATCAATCCTATTGCACCGGCAAACTAACAAACCGGTCAATACCTACCCATCATAATTTCGCCACGGAGCATTTGCTTCGTGGCGAAATTCGTTTTCGGGCAATCCCACAAGCCTTTTGCCGCGCCCACAAAGGCTTTGCGAAGTTTGACGTTTTGGCTATAAAGCAATTACTGTCCGAGGAATAACATTTTTCAAGGCAGCAAAATAATTTATCGTGCCAAGAGTTGGGGTAACTAATGGCACGAGTTTTAAAAACGAAGGCACCGTTTTGGAAAGAGACCATGGTGTCCTTGCAATATGATGCTGGTGTAAATAAATTTAGACCGTGGTGTAAATTTGTTTAGACCACGGTGTAAAAAGATTTAGACCACGGTGTAACGGAGTGGGAGATGCGCATCAAAATTTTCTAACGCAAATTCGACGAATTATAGCAAGCCAACAGTCTGTCTTCATCAAGAATTTTCTCTTGGTAAATACACTAAAATCTTAAATTCCGGAAGCGTTTTTTTAATTCTTCTTCTATTTCAGAACTTAGGGAATTACAATATATGAAAGCAAAATGCTGCATCTTAAAAGCCATGATTTGGGGACAAAAAGCCTACAAACTGCCGCCGTTACCGAAATAAAGTGGTAATTTTGAAGTCGGATAAACACCATAAACCATTGCGTGTTTTCGATTATGGACGATATACTCACACTTCTTTCCAAAAATCTTCCGTTCACTCCCAACGAGGAACAATACAGGGTTCTCGCCGTGTTGGTGCGCTTTGTGGAAACCACCGTAAGCCGCGCCGCGCTCATTCTGCGCGGATATGCCGGCACAGGAAAGACTTCGCTCGTGAGCGCATTAGTAAAAAGCCTGAAACAATATGGCACAGAGCCCGTTTTGCTCGCACCTACGGGGCGCGCTGCCAAAGTGTTTGCGAAATATTCGGGCGAAAAGGCGTATACTATCCACAAAGTAATCTACCGCCAAAAGACATTCGAGGGCGAGGATACGAAGTTCACACTAAATTTCAACAAGCGAAAAAACGCTATATTCATTGTTGACGAAGCATCAATGATTTCAAACGAAGGCGGGAACAGTCTATTTGGAACGGGGTGCCTTTTGGACGACCTGGTGAAGTATGTTTACAACGGCACAAACTGCAAACTTCTGCTTGTGGGCGACACAGCACAACTTCCGCCCGTGGGCGAAGCCAACAGCATGGCACTTTCAGAAGATTGCCTCTCTGCATATGGTTTACGCGCTGCGGCAGTGGAGCTGCGACAAGTAATGAGGCAGGGAAAAGATACGGGAGTACTTACAAATGCGACAATGCTGCGCAATATGATATTGCAGGGCGAACCTACGGAATTTCCCATCATACACCAGAAAGACTATGACGATTTGCGCTATATCAACGGCGGCGAAATTATAGAAGAACTTGAAAGTTGCTACGACGATGTAGGAAGCGACGAAACCATAGTAGTTACCCGCTCCAACAAACGAGCGATAGTCTACAACATGGGCATTCGCGCCCGTATATACGAACGCGACGAAGAAATCACAGTGGGCGACCGCATAATGGTAGCAAAAAACAATTACCACTGGACCGAACAAGCCGCCGCTACTCAAAGTTCGCGCGAGGCGGCAGAAGTAGACTTTATTGCCAATGGCGATATTGCCATAGTGGAACGACTATTCAATTTTCACGAGATGGGAGGCTTTCGCTTTGCCGACGCCACGCTGAGTTTTCCCGACTACAACAACATGGAACTCGACACTCGCTTGCTGATAGATACTCTCACGAGCGAATCGCCCGCACTCACTCACGAAGAGTCTACAAGGCTCTACAATGCTGTGCTCGAAAAATATTCCAACTACCGTTCCAGGCGCACCAAGTTGAAGAAACTTCGCGAAGATCCACATTACAACGCCATGCAAATAAAGTATGCCTACGCCGTAACCTGCCACAAAGCGCAGGGTGGGCAGTGGAACCGCGTATTTCTCGACCAGGGATTTACCCCGCCCGATATGCTTTCGACCAACTACTTGCGTTGGCTCTACACTGCCTTTACCCGCACCACAGGAAAGCTATATCTCGTGAATTGGCCGCAAAACCAGCGCGCAGAAAAAGACGAATGGGATTTTTGATACACGTAAATGCAATAACCATCAAACCTTTCGCAAAAACAATACAGACATCGTTGAAACGTGAACCCGTTATTGGTCAACAATGTCTGTATTATATCAATTATTTCCGCCAAGCGGAAACTCTCAACGCCATGAAATTCATTTCATCAAGGCATTGGCTTTTCAAAGAAACTCGGGCAGCCTAAACAACTTGTTGCTGTTGCTTCCTTTAATCAATATGGTGTATCCGCTTACAGGATTTCGTTTGATTTCCTCAATCACATCGTCCACGGTATGAAACACCGGGAACGCCGACTGCATATTCTCGAAACATTCTCCTATCAGCCAAACCTTTTCAAAGCCTGCCCGCGCAAGAAAATCGAGCAACTTTTGATGTTCTTCCTCACTCTCGGCACCCAGTTCGCGCATTTCGCCGAGAATAACCATCTTGTTGGCTGCATGGAGGTCGGCAAAATTCTTCAACGCCGCATGCATGCTCGTTGGATTGGCATTATAAGCATCTATTATCAGCGTGTTTTTCTCAGTTTGTTTGAGCTGCGAACGATTGTTCGAAGGCGTGTATTCCTCAAGCGCCGCACAAATATCAGCATCTGCCACGCCAAACTTACGTCCCACGCTTACCGCTGCAAGCAAATTGGCAATATTGTAATCGCCAATAAGTTTGGTTTTCACCTCATGCCACTCACCGCCTTTCTCCTGCCATTTGAACGAAAGAAAAGGACTGCAATCCACTATTTCGCCACATACATTCAAACGTTCATCGGCTTTCGTTCCATAGCGATAGGACTTTATCCCCTCGCTCACACTACAAAGAATATCAGAATCGTTGTTCAGAAAAATCATGCCCTGCTTTTGGCGCAAATAATCGTAAAGTTCCGCCTTGGTATGCACCACCCCTTCAAAAGAGCCGAACCCTTCGAGATGCGCACGCCCCACATTTGTGATAATACCATAGTCAGGGTGCACGATAGCCGTAAGCTGCGCTATTTCGCCCTTATGGTTTGCACCAGTTTCAATCACCGCAATTTCGTGCTCCTTCTTCAATCGAAGCAAAGTCTTTGGCACACCAATATGATTATTGAAGTTACCCTCGGTGTGAAGTACATTGTATTTCTTAGTCAACACAGCCGAAACTAATTCCTTGGTCGTAGTCTTACCATTCGTTCCCGTGATTTGTATAACCGGAAGCGCAAGTTTTTCGCGATGCATACGTGCCAAATCCTGCATTGTTTGCAGCGCATCATCAACCACAATATAACGTTCATCGCCTTTGGCAGCAAATTCACGCCTGTCGATCACGGCATAAGCGCACCCCTCGCCCAAAGCCTTTGAGGCATAAACGTTGCCATCGAAGTTCTCTCCGCGCAGAGCAAAGAAAATGGAATCTTTGGGGCATGCACGGCTATCGGTGGTTATCGTAGGGTGTTCAAGATAAATCTTGTAAAGTTCTTCGAGTAGCATAGTTGTATGAAAAGATTATTATGAATTCATTGTTTGGGCTTCTTGATCAAACGTAGCGCCTCAGCAGTCATAAAACATTTGATTTCAGAAAAAGGAATCGTGAAAGTAGGCGTTCCAAGTGAATAAGGCGCAATTTCGTATGGCTGGTAAACAAAAGTCATTCCGCTTTGGGAAAGATAGGGCTGCGTCTTAGGAATCGGGAATTTGTGCAACGGATTATAATCTACAAGGCTTTTCTCCCTATCATAAACAAGTAGGCTGCAAAGGTTCTCGTTACTCACCTCATATTCGCCAAGCGTTTCTTTGAAATAAGAGCGCACACCTTCGCGAAGCATCTTGTGGAAATCCTCAGCGGTTGTATCTTTGAGCATATTCCAGCCAAACGCCACACCATCGCTTTTGCGCAGCGTGATACCAGATATAGAAGTAACGCCATGAGTTGCGCCGGCACATTCGGCAAGCGTAAATTTAAAACTCACATAGTTGCGCCGGTTACTCTCCATTCTACATTCGGCATTATAGTATGCATTCGGCAGGAAAGTCAATGTGTTCGTGTAATTGTCAAACTTAGCATCACCGAAATAGTCCACCACTTTTTGCGCATCCATTGTATCGACGGGCACACCATTTCCAAGATTTCCCCTAACCCACGCAGCGATGTTTGCACTCAATTTGCTTGTAATTGGAGTTGGATAATCCGCCCTAATCTTCACTGTAATTTTTCTGCCTTGAATTGTATCGACTCGACTGTACGTTGCAGAATCAATGCAAAGCGTATCAGGGCGAGTGAAAGAGCGTTTGTATTTGGAATATTTGCACGAAGAAACGCCCAACAAGGCTATTGCTGCAATTATTGACAAAGCAAAAAAGGTGCGAACACTATAAGTTTTCATTGAAAAGGCTTTTAATCCATTGCATCGCGGTAGAAATCAAGCATTACCCATATTTCGTCTTTCGAAGCTGTGCAATCGAGTTCAATATTTCCTATTCCGGAAAGAAGAGTAAAGTTTATAACACCGCCAACATTCTTCTTATCGTGGCACATAAACTCAAAAAGTCTGTCGTAATCCTTGCAGTTATAAGCCATCGCTCCATAATTTTCGCGAATATAACTTATAGTTTGTTGCATTTGTGTAGAGGGGAAATTTTTCTTTGTTCTGCTCAAAAACAACTCGCATACCAATCCCCACGCAACGGCATATCCATGAAGCACCGGGCTGCCTTGTGCGAGCGCAAAGCTTTCAAGCGCATGTCCTGCGGTATGCCCAACGTTCAAAGCCTTTCGTATTCCGTGTTCATGCGGGTCTTGTTCAACAATATTGGCTTTTATGTCAATACTGTCAGCCACCATGTCGTGAAGTTCTGCTATATCACTGTCGTTAAAACTGAAATTCATCAACTGAGCCCATGTTTTATTGTTACTTATAAGCCCATGTTTTATCATCTCTGCGTATCCCGAAAGTAGATTATGGATATCGAGCGAACGCAAAAACTCCGTATCGACAATTACACGGTGCGGAGCATTAAACACACCTATTTCATTTTTCAAACCATTGAAGTTTATTGCAGTCTTTCCGCCTACTGATGCGTCAACCATCGACAATAGCGTTGTAGGAATGTTTACATAAGCTATTCCGCGCTTGAATGTTGACGCTGCGAAGCCACCCAAATCAGAAACCATGCCGCCTCCAACGTTTACAAGCAGGGAATGACGCGACGCACCTCCGTTGCTGAGTGCCGTCCATACGCTTGCCAATGTTTCAAGAGTCTTGTTGGCATCGGTCGCGCCTATTACAATTTGTCCGGCGTGCTTTAATCCTGCGCTGTCTTTCAATATTGGAGCACACAACTCTATTGTGGTAGTATCATAAAGCACGAAAATTTTGTCGGGCTTTATTTCATTTATAACTCTATCTATTTCTACAGCCGCCTGACGCGACATTATTACAGTATTGTCTATCATATCACAAACTTTTTGAGACGCCAGCGAAGTTTCATTTTTCTCAGTAAATTCAATGGCTTTTTTCGTATTCGTCCTTTGTAGTTATCAATAAAATCATCAACGGCATCAATCACTCTTGCCGAGTTTTTGCCGTCGCGATGAGCCTCGTGGCGAGCAGTATATTCGCTAATATTTTTGAGAAGTTCGTCCGGACGTGAAAGAGCATGCTCTATAGCCGGTGCTATTTGGGCGGTTTCGGTAACATCTACGAGATGTTTTCCCGGATTTGTATTGCGAAATGTTACCACAGGCTTGCCGAGCAACATATATTCCACTATTATCGAAGAAGTGTCGCACAACATCACGTCGCTATCGTTGAATGCTTCCACAAGGTCGATTGTGCGATGAAATTCCACGTTTTCGTGTCGCGCAGCTATTTGGCGGAAATCTTCCAACAACTGTTCATCGTGGATTTTAGGGTGTAAAGTAAGAATCCAACGCCAGGGCTTCTCGCCAGCAATGCGGTCTATTATTTCGCGCAAATCCCATGCAGAACTAATGCCCTTAGTAAATGTTGAGGCGTAAAGAATTGTTTTTTGCTCATGTTCTTGCCGTGGCTTTACCATTTGGGTAAACAGCGGATCTATCTTGCACCACCCGGTTTCGTAAACCTTGAAAAACTTTTTTTGTTGCTCTATTTGTTTGAACGGCAACGTACTCGATTCTCCCTGGGTACAATATATATCAAACCAACCGCGAATATTGAAATGGTCATCGTGCTTGTCCATACGTTTATTTATGGGATAGCCGTGAAACACTTCCACTTTTACTCCCGGGAAAAAGTCGTATATATAATTCCCCGGTGCAAAAACGGCAATGGGATTGAATTGTTTTACCTCTTCAAAGGTTTTGAGGCTCACTTCTCCGTCTTCGAGCATATCATCGCATTCGTCTTCCAAAAACCACGCCACTTTGTCTCCCCTACGTAGTATTTCCGTTTCCAATGGTCGAAGTATCGGAAATGCGTAATTGAGCGAAGCGAAAAGCAGATAGTGTTTTGCCATTGCGAAGTTTATCTTAACGGCGGCGGAATTTGGTTTCTTTTGTGCCTTATGGTTATGTTTGCAAAGATAATAAATTACTTTTTCAAGCAGACGCATCGCTATGGTTATAATGAAGCTTGACGGCGATGCGCAATGCTTTTGCATAGTACCGACTGTGGTTTTTGCAAAAACAGACGTGCACAAACGGCATTTACCATCTGTGCACGTCTAAGTTATGTTTGTCGGTTTTCAGCCAACCGGACTTCAGTCTTTTATCAAGCAGTGTCCGGTCATTTCTTTGGGCTGTTCCAGTCCCATGATATGAAGAATGCTTGGAGCCACATCAGCGAGTATTCCGTTTTCTACCGTTGCGTTCTTATTTTCTGTGATATATATAAACGGTACGGGGTTCAAAGAATGCTGCGTATTAGGAGTGCCGTCTTCGTTGATTGCATAATCGGCGTTGCCATGGTCTGCAATTATGATTGTTTCGTATCCTGTTTCACATGCAGCGTTTACTACTTCTTTCACACAGGCATCAACTGCCACCACAGCCTTTTCTATTGCGCTGTAAATACCGGTATGTCCCACCATATCGCCGTTTGCGAAATTCACCACAATGAAATCGTATTCGTTTTTCTTGATAGAATCCACCAATTTGTCCTTCACCTCGTAAGCACTCATCTCGGGTTTCAAATCATATGTGGCAACTTTTGGCGAAGGTACGAGGGTGCGGTCTTCTCCTTTGAAAGGTTCTTCACGACCACCATTGAAGAAGAACGTTACATGCGCATACTTTTCGGTTTCTGCGGTATGGAGTTGTTTGAGTCCCTTTTCTGCGAGATATTCTCCAAGAGTGTTTTGCACATTTTCTTTGGGGAACAACACATGCACGCCTTTGAAATCGGCATCATAAGGAGTCATGCAATAGTATTGCAGATTTGGAATTGTTGTCATGCCTTCTTCGGGCATATCCTTCTGGGTAAGAATAGAAGTTATCTCGCGGGCGCGGTCGTTGCGATAGTTTACAAACACCACTACATCGCCTTCTTTTATTCTTCCGTCCACATTGGCGTTAACCAATGGCTCCATAAATTCGTCAGTATCCTTGTGCTCGGGCGTATCGCTGTCGTAACAGTCTTGAATTGCCTCAACAAGATTGTCAACTGCCTTTCCTTTGCCATGAACAAGCTGATCGTATGCCACTTTTACGCGATTCCAACGATTGTCGCGGTCCATAGCGTAGAAACGTCCTATTACCGAGGCCACGCTACCGGTTGTTTCGGCACAATGGTCGATTACAGTCTTAACAAATCCCTTGCCGCTACGCGGATCTGTATCACGGCCATCAAGAAAACAGTGAACAAACACATTCTCCAAGCCATAGCTTTTGGCTATATCGAGGAATGCTAGAATATGAGACAGTTCGGAGTGAACGCCACCTGTTGAGGTAAGTCCCATGATGTGGAGATTTTTACCCGTGGTCTTAGCATATTCGAATGCAGATACCACTTCAGCGTTTTTCAATATGCTACCGTCGGCAATGGCATGGTTGATTTTCACGAGGTCTTGGTAAACCACACGCCCTGCGCCTATATTAAGGTGTCCCACTTCGGAATTTCCCATTTGTCCATCGGGAAGTCCCACGTTTTCGCCGCAAGCCAAAAGTTGCGAATGGGGATAGTTGGCGTTCAAGTAGTCGAGTTCGGGAGTCGGAGTGTTGAAAATCACATCACCTTTGTCGTGTTTGCCGATTCCCCAACCATCGAGAATCATCAGTAGTGCTTTCTTTGCCATGATTGTTATGTCTTTATTTTATAGTTTCCTTTAATCCGGCGCAAAATTACTATTTATTTCTCTCTCTGCATTAATCTTTCTGCATTGAAAAGCAATATTTTGCATTGACACGCTGGTAATTTCTTGCCTACATACATATATTAGCAACTCTTTATGACAAAACACAAAAACCACAACGTTTTTTCGATGCGGGATTTTAGCAAAACAATATGCCTTTACACAAAAAAATGCGGCGGGATTTTTTCATTTCCCGCCGCACATTGCTTTTATATTTTCAGTTGCTTATAGTTTTTCAAACCTTGCAGTCCAACCGCCGCCGCTCTTCATCGAAACCTTGAGCGTTTCGCCGGCACTCACCTCCTGAGTGGTGCGTTTGTAGTCCTCTGCATTTCGATTAGCATTGAAACCATCGGCAAAGATTTCGGCTTTGTACTTACCGCTACCAAGGAACGAAAGTGGAATTTCCACATTCGTGCCGTCCCAATTTGTCATTGCGCCAACAAACCACGTATTTCCTTTACGGCGTGCCGTTACCACGTATTTTCCAACCTCACCGGCTATGGTTTTGCTCTCGTCAAAAGTAGTTGGAACCTTGGCTATGAAATCCGTGCACTCCTGGTTTTTCGTATAATTTGAAGGAGCGTCCGAAAGCATCTGGAGCGGGGAATAAAACACAGTGTACATAGCCATCTGATGTACCCTCGTGCCTTGGCTCATAGGCTGATTGTTTATCGGGCGATAGTTTGAGCGCGTGCCATTAATCATTGCACCAGGAGTATAGTCCATAGGCGCAATTATCTGACGGATATACGGAATCATTACGTCATATCCCGGCATGTCGGCACCAAGAGTTCCTTTTGTATTGGGAGTCCATTTGCACTGCTCCAAGCCTCTCACGCCTTCGCAACTTAGGATATTGGGATAAGTAACTTGCAAACCTTTGAGCTGCATGCCGTGATAATCCACCGTGAGATGATTGTCGGCAGCTTTCTGGGTAATCTTGCGCAACGACGACATAACGAATTGGTCGTTCGCATTGATGAAGTCTATTTTCAAACCCTTCACACCCCAACTCTTATAGAGAGGAAAAGCACGCTCCATATATTTCATGCAATCTTTCCACTTCAACCAAATGATTACACCTACGCCCTTTTCGTTGCCATATCTCACGATTTCGGGAATATCGCAGTCTTTTTTGTATTGAAGCACATTTGGGCTGTCCCAACCGTCGTCTATAATAATATATTCCAACTTATTGGCAGCAGCAAAGTCGATGTAATGCTTATATGTAGGCGTATTCATTCCACTTTCAAAGTCAACGCCCGTAATGTTAAGCGCATTCCACCAGTCCCAAGCCACCTTGCCCGGTTTAACCCAAGAGAAATCGCCCTTTGAAGTGCCATCGCAAAGTTTGCGCACGATATCGCAATCAGCAAGCTGCGTATCGTTGTCGGTAATCACCGCAACTTTCCACGTAAGTGGCTGGCTGCCGCCCACACGTGCAATATAGTTTTTGCGGAAAAGGGTAACGAAATTGGAATAGCCCTGACCATTTAGATCAGAATTCTTAAGATCGGGATAACCTGCGAACTCGCCTTTCAAACCATTGCCATTTGAGAAATTTGAACTGACATACATTCCCGGATAATTGAGATCGCCCACATCAGTAACCGCAACTTTCACACCATCGCCCATATCGGCAAGAAGCGGAAGGATACTAAGCTGGTTGGACGGCATCTGCGAAATAGAAGTCTTGGTATAATACGATTCAAAAGAGCAAGAATATTTCTCTCCTCCGGCATTGTCGTTCACCCACGGCGTCCAGGTTTTAGGATCTCCCGCAAAGTTATACTCAACTACCTCGTTTTGTATATTTACAGAGTCTTTGCGCGTTCCACAAAAGCGATAAGCCACCGCATCGTCATATACGCGAAATTCTACAGTGTATTGACCGCCTTTGAGAAACAACTTTGTATAAACATCGTCGATTTGCGAATTGGTATAGTCTACCGTCGTGATTTTTCTACTTACTTTCTGCGCTTTTCCACCCGATGCTCCCGGTCCCCAGACGCTTCCGTCGGTGAGAGTAACCGATAGTGTTGACGGTTTAATGATTTCCCGTCCTTTCAAGTCCACTTTCCATGTAAGTTTGCTGCCTGAGTTTACTGTCAAAGTAAGTTTTCCCGAAGGCGATTTTGCGACAAAATTTCCCGCATATGCCGTTCCGCTCAAAAGCATTGCGGCCGACGCGAACATCGCATTGATTAGTTTTGTTTTCATACTGTTGTATTTTTGATTTTGTTTCATATCTTTTCGAATCGTGCTGTCCAACCGCCGCCGCTTTTCATTGAAATCTTAATGCGGTCGGTTTTCTTCACGTTTTTCTCTTCTTTCATATAATCTTCGGCGCTTTTCGAAGCATTTATTCCGTCGCGAAAAATTATTGCTTTGTATGTTCCGTCGCCAAGGAAATCGAGAGAAATTTCCAGATCCCGCTCGTCCCAGTTCGTCATTGCGCCCACAAACCACGTAGAGCCTTTTTGTTTTGCTGTAACAATGTATTCTCCCATTTTTCCTTGCACCACTCGGCAATCGTCAAAGGTTGTCGGAACTTTTGAAATGAATTCTGTGCATTCGGGGAACTGATAATATAGCGACGGTTTATCGGAAAGCATTTGCAGAGGTGCGTCAAAAACGGTGTACATAGCCATTTGGTGAACTCTTGTGCCCTGACTCATGGGATTATTGTTGTTGGGGCGATATTCATCTCGCGTGGCGTTGCGCATTGCTCCGGGAGTGTAGTCGATTGGTGCCGTGAGCATTCGCGCAAATGGTATTGTTACATCGTAGCGCGGCATATCGCTTCCGAGTGTTCCTTTTTGGTTTGGCGTCCACTTGCATTGTTCCAATCCACGAACGCCTTCGATGTTTACGATATTGGGATACATTACTTGCAGGCCGTTTAGTTGCATGCCGTGATAGTCTATCATCAAATGGTGCTTGGCTGCGAGTTCGGTGATATCTCTCATCGATTTCATAACATACTGATCGTTGGCGTCTACAAAGTCTATCTTCATGCCTTTAACGCCCCATTTTTCATAAAGGGGGAATGCTTCGTGCATTTTTTCCATTACATTTTTCCACGAAGCCCACACTATAACGCCTACTCCTTTTTGTTTTGCATAGGCAAGGAGTTCGGGCATATTGATATTCGAGTTGCTTTCGCAGATATCTTTTCCGCTCCAACCGCCATCGAGAATAATGTATTCCAAATTGTATTTGGCAGCAAAGTCAACGTAGTATTTATAAGTATTGGTGTTTATGCCCGAAACGAAATCCACACCTGTGATATTTGCTGCGCTCCACCATTCCCACGCCACCTTACCTGGTTTCACCCATGACCAATCGCCTTTTGCCACAGGTCTCGAAAGTTTCTGCGCCAAATCACAATTGGCAAGTTGTGCATCGTTTTCGCTCACAATTATTGCCCTCCACGGCATTTCTTGTCTGCCACCTATGCGGGCTATATAGTTTTTGCGAAAAAGAGTCTTGAAGTTTTCGGTTGCCTTATCACCGGGAACCATATTCTTAAGGTCGGGATATCCGGGAAATTCGCCTACGAGAGAAAAACCTTTTGAAAACGAAGAATGGAGATACATTCCTGGATAATCTACTTCGCCTACTGTGGTGAGCGCCACCTTCATTCCGTTGCCTATGTCCATAACAAAGGGCATAAGGCATAGCTTGCGCGGAAGTATTTGCGATACTTTCTGCACATCATAATAGGCTTCAAACGAATTTGAATATCTTTCGCCGTGGCGTTCGTCGTTAACATAGGGCACCCATGCCGTATGGTCGTTTTTGAAATTGTATTCCACAGTTTCGTTCTCCACCGTGAGCGAATCTCTTGTGTTTGCCACAAAACGATATGCCGCAGCGTCGTCATAGGCACGGAATTCCAATTCATATCCGCCGCCTTTGAGCGTGAGTTTGGTGTATGTATCGTCAATTTTCGCTTTTTTGTAGTTCACACCATCTAATGTGCGGCTCACCTTGGTGATTTTTCCAGCCAGTTCATCGGTTCCCCATGTGCCGCCACCTCTCACTTTCAGCGCAACGGCTGACGGGGTGGTTATTTCCTGCCCTTTGAAACTCACTTGCCAAGTAAGTGTTTGACTGGTGTTGACTGTAAGCACAAGTTTTCCCGATGGTGATTTCACAACATAGCTTTTGGCTTGTGCCGTAAACGCCAAAAGTGCCGCACTACTCAACAAAAATATTTTTACTATGCTTTTGTTCATGGTTTCAATGGTATTTTCTACCTTAAATCACTATTATTCGAATTTCGTTTTCAAATTTACGTATTTTCAAACAAAACAACGGCTTTGCACAATGGTAAATGTTTATTAAGTCGTCAAAAACATTGGTTTTCATGTCCAACCTCACACTCTTTTGCCAGCACTTGGCACTAAGAAAATGCCGAAAGAAAAAGTTGTTACCCCACCCCAAAATAAACATATAGGATATCACAAAAATAATAACCGATATTTTTTAAACAATGTCCGACCTTTTTTAAAAAAGGTCGGATATTATTTTTACGATGTCAGATGTAGTCTGAAACGAGGTCTGACCTAATTAAAATTATATGCCTTGGAATTTCTGCGGCACAAAAGACGAGGGAAAAATAAGTCTGTTTTTATTTCAAAGCAATCTTATATACCAACAATCACAGTCCACATTCTTAGGCAAAGATTTGCTCTTGCAAAAAAGCCTTGGGTAAAGGGAACAAAAACGTGCCACCGCATGTTTGCGATGGCACGTTTTTACAAATCATTCTGCAATTGCAGACGTGCGGTTTGCCCCGCGCGATGCTATTGCTTGGTTATCTTCATGCTGGTTTTGCCTGCCTTTACAATATAAATGCCTTTGGGCTGATTTTGCAACGACAATTGCGCTTTTCCAACGTTGTCGGTAGCGGTTTTGGCAACCAACACTCCGTCGGGAGTATATACGGCACAAACCACACCCTTTTTGTATCCTTCAAAAGTGAGTACTCCACTTTGGGTTTGAAGTCTGCCTTGCTGCATTTGTGCACCGGCGATTTTGTTTATCAATTCATCGGAAAACACAAACTTCTGCAAGTTTGCCACTTCGTATTCCATTTCTGTCGACGTAGTGGTAACGAGCAACCGTGTGTTGTTCTCGGTGTATTTGCAAACGGGTTTCTCGCTAATGGAATAGCCTATTTTCTGCCCGTCGTTGGTATAAAACACCACGGTAATGATTTCGGCTTTGGCGAGAAACGCTGTTGCAAGAAACAACGCAAGAAACAATGTTCTCAATTTCATTTGTCTTAGAATTTATTATTCTACTATCACCTTTTCAAACGCTCTAAGCAACACGTTAGCCATCAACTGATGACCAGCATCGTTTGGGTGGAGAGCCACATCGATAGAAAGTTTTGCGAGATTGTGTTGTCCGCCACATTCAGCAAAGAAGTCAGCCACGGGGAAGCCTTCGTATTCGGCAATCTCGCGAATGAGTTTGGCATAGTCCTTAAGATAAATCCCGTTGAGCGGAGAGTTGCAGTTGTCGGGCAAATATCCGCCAAAGCCATACCCCTTGCGCGGAGTGCAAAGCACCACCTTGGCGTTGGGATTTACCTCGAAGATTTTCTCAATAAGCTGGCGATAAATTGCAGCAAAGGTACCATTCTTGGTATTGTTGATATAATCGTCGATAGTTCCCACGGGAGTAGAATGACCCCAGTCGTTAATGCCATGCTCTATGGTGTAATAGTCGGCTTTCTTCACCTGGTTGATCGCAGACGACAATGTGCCGCCGCTAATACCCTGGTTATACCATTTCGTAAACTTCAACTTTTTGAGAAGACGGGTTTCGTATCCCTCTTTGAAGCCATTGGGGTGATCGTTATACCATGTGATTGAAGTTCCAAGGGCACACCATGTGGCGTCAACCACTCGTGCGTCGGATTTCTCCTCGGTTTGTACGTCTTCGGAACTGAATGTTACGCTGTCAACGGCAGCCGCGTTGTATCCCGTGGCTTTTGTTCCCTGGTGTATGGTGAAACTTTGTGCCGAAGCGGCAGAGCCTAATAAAAGTGCCACGATGGTTAATTTAATAGATTTCATATTAGTGATTGTTTTTTTATTGTTACGAATTTATGATTTGATGTTATGTTATTTGTTTACCAAAACCTTGCGGTTGTTCACCACATAGACGCCCTTGGAAAGGCTGATGGTTTTGCTGCCCGCAACAGTGTCTTGGAATATTAGCTTGCCTTCGGAATCGAATACCGTGATTTTTGTAGGAGTAGCCACATTCACCGAAATGCCACCCTTGGTAACCTCAAACTCTGCGGCTATCTTTTTCACAGAATTTATGTCGGTGATTTCACTGTCGAACGAAAGACCTACAACACGCAGAAGTTTTTTGCTCCCGGCGCTTTCATCGGTATCAAGACTGAACGCAAACGCACTCTGAGCGTATGCAGCCGAATCAACCGAGGTAAAGTAGCCACGGAAACAAAGCGGCGAACCATTAATCCACGAGTCGAATCCATTGCCCTCGTAGTTGATAATCCACGCTCTGCTTACCGGAGAATTTTCATAGGTAGGAACAAAGGAATAGTTGCCTTGTTTTACTCCAGCATCTGCTGACAAACTATCGATTGATACATCTGTTCCTTCGAATGTAATGGTTTCGTTAGCAAGACTCCTGTTACCGAATTCCTCACCAGGCACTGCAAGCGCATAAGGAGTGTTTGCAGCCATCTTTGCTTCGGAAAGTTTACTGAAATTAATCACACTGTCTTCAATTCCAACAAATTCTCTTACGAAGATATTGCCGTTTGCATTTACAGTCTCCATTGAAATTTCTCCACTACCCGATGCTTTTACACTGCTTACCTCAAACGGAACAGCTATGGTCTGCCAGCCGCCAGTCTTGCTCGCATATGCAGGATTCAAACTATAGCTTGCGTTTTTAGCAACAAAAGGTTCGGGACAATAGAACGGAGCATCAACCAACTGCAAGTTCTCGCAAACACCTTGCTTAACCACATTGTAACCAGAAATATTGGAACTATCTGCCACATAGTAGAGGCAATTGGCATTGGAACTAACTTTGGAGAGAGTTTCATAGGTAACATCTTCGTCAAGTTCGGCGTTCCTCGTGTCAATAGCCATAATATTCAGCTGACCTACGTTTCTTGCCTGCGCCTTAATCCAATTGATTTTAGTTTTACCCTCCACAACAAGAGTACGATTCAAAAGTTTTGCATTGTCGGCAATAGTAATACTGTCGAGAACGTCCTGCGGCACTCTGAGAAGCTGCCATGCATCAACTCCACGATAAGTATTGTGTGCGTTACCGGTCTTGATGTTTCCATTATCGCCCGAATAGTTGTCAGGATAGTATGTGTTGGCATTGTTTGCGTTCGACCACATATATTCTCCGCCTCCAATGTAAGCGAACTTCTGCTCCACGCTCGAACTTCCAATAAGTGCCACTGCACTGCCGTTATAATTTCCAACATATTTACCTGTGCTTAGACTTTTTACAATCCAACCACCATTGCTACCCTTGGTAAAGGTATACATGAAGTCTTTGTTGTTTAAATCTACCTCACGCCATTTAAGCGCGGCGTCTTTTGCGTAAACTCCCATCGAGAGTCCTGCATCTTCAAACGAAGAGAAATTGCTCAGCAAATAATATGTTCCTTCGGTGATTTCGTTTGCATTGGAATTGTTCACCAACTTATACATATTTGTAATGGAATCGATGGCAAGACGATAGTCAATGCGAGCATCACTTCCCTCCGCAGTTTCAGCATAAGCGAGAGCATCGGCATAAGATTTCGCAACATCAGCAGAATAACTGCCTGGACTATCATTATTATCTACACGGAACGTACGATAAGTTTTCATAGCCTCATTGTATTCCCCAACAATGTCATCTTCAAACTTACCGGAATAAACATTCCAGGCTATGACGTGCTTCCAATTGTTGTCGGTTACATAATATACGCCAGTACCATAAGCTATAAAGTTTCCGAGGCGTACAAAATCCTTGTTTGAATACGAGAACTGGAACGTTACGGAATTTTCATCGCTTCCAGTCGTTCCGTCAAGGTATCCTGTGAAAGTAATGTCCTTTGTTGTAAGAATAGAAAAGTTCATCGCTTTTTCAAGAGACGATACCATTGTTTTGTTAGTATATTTATTTCCGTAGCCAATGTATTGTCCCGTTTCTACATTCTGCAAATAATATGTAGTCTTTGAGTTCATTTTGTCGAGTTTGCCTGCGTCTACAAGTTTCCAAAGACTCCGACTGTCTCGACCGCTCGTGTATTGAATGTCGTTTGTATTCCCATCAACAGGCTGCTTCATATACATGTCAAGATTGTATTGTGAAGACGCAGCCTCCAACATTATAACATCGCCATCGGCAAGTTGTTCGGGATTGATGCGCGGATAATATCCACCATACACGTAATTGACGGCATCATACGCCTTGCGCAAATTCTCAAGAGTATTTACATAGCCAACAGAGTCGAGATTTTCTTTGTCGAGCGCCGTTATTGCCACCGTCCAAGCATTAGCGAGACTATCAACTGCTGTAGCATCGTAATATTGTGCCGAAATGTGCGGAATATTTTCTTTGATGCTTGCCACATATTTGGCAAGGTTCTCGATAGGAGAATTTTCTTCGTAAATACGACTTGCTTTCAACGAATCTATCGCGTTGTAGAGCGAATTGTATGCGGTGTCGTAATCATTCTTAGTGGAAGAAATGTCGTCGAGTACTTTCTTGGCAATATTATAACTTGCGTTGAAAGCGTTTTCCTTAGCGGCATCATATTTTCCTTTGCCAATATTCTCGCTATATAGCGAAGCGTCCCCAACTAATGCGGCAAGAATATCGCAAGCACGGAACTTTTGAATCTCTGCAAGCTTTTCGTCGCTCACTCTAACAAAAGTCCACGCAGCGCCATCGGTTTCGCTGTCAGCAATGGTTGTTACTGTTCCATTCAGGTCGGACGAAATAGCAAAGAAACCTTCACCATTGCTAAGCGACATGCTTGCTTTGTAAAGGTCAAGCAGATTCATTGCAAACGTTTTGTCTTTTGAATCGGATACACCGAGGGTATTTCCGTCTTTGCTGGTAATATATTTATCGGTTGCAAAACTTTGTACATACCATTTGCCTTGATTTCCGGTTACATGGAACACAGATTCGTAGCTATCCGCATCGAAATTCTTTGAAACCACACTGTCGTTGTTTATAGCAAGGGCAGCGTAGCTACCATTAGCCGTAGTGTAGGATTCAGAACGATTGGTGATATAGAAATAGCCTGAAGAAACTGGCGAAATACCTGTCGAAATAATATTGTTATAGGCAGCGTCAAGACTATCTATCGCACTGCGAATTTCCAAACGGCTATTATCGGTAGTGATTGTCTTGGCAAATTCGTAAGCCTTGTTGTAGGCTTTCACGAGTTCGGCATCATAGAAACCATAACCGTCTGTAGTTTCGGGTTGGAAGCTTGCACAGCGTGCCATTGTCTTTTCGTATTCCTCGTAAAGGTCGTTTGAAACTTCAACATTATATACGTTCCAAGCAATAACGTCGGTAGAACCTTCAAAAAGCCATACAAATGTAGGACTGCCTGGATAGTTGCTGAGATTCATCGCATGATCGGCAGTATTAGCGTATTGGAATGTGATAGAATTCTCGTCCCAATTTTTCTGACCGTAATATGTTGTACAACCTGCTTCGATTGCTGTAGACAAAGAGAAGTTGTAAGCAGAATCAGTGGTTGCTACGAGAGCGCGTGTTTGGTATGCATCGGTGCCGGTGCCGTTTTTACCTATATAAAGTCCGGTAGATTGTTGTTTCAGATAGTATGTAGGCTTACCGTTCTTCTTATCGAGCAACGGAGATTTCTCTACAATCCACGCACCGTCCTTATCAAGTCCCGACTTAAACACCCAAGCGTAAAGTTCGTGCCTATATTCTGTCTGTCCTTTGAGGAAATACCCTTTCAAACTGGGCGAGGATGCTGCTTCGATAGCTATCACAGAACCGTCAACTATTTCATTACATTTCACACGGGTTGTTCTCTTCACGCCACCGCCTTCTGCAAATCCGAGAGCGGTAAATGCGTCTTTCAAATCAGCAAGTATATTTTTCAGTTCTGAACTTGTATGTTTCTCTGTACCATTGAGGGCTTGCTCTGCAGCAGCATAGGCATTTTGAAAGGCCTCTACTTTTGCAGCAGCATATTTCACGGAGTCAACATACGGGTAAACATTTGCTTTAATAGTATTGTAGTATACTTGAAGTGAGTCTTTGGCAACGCCAATAGTTACACTTTCTACCCACGCTGAGTCAACGTTTTCAAATTGCCAGGAATCAAAAGCATTAAGTCCTTGACTGTAGTAACGTCCCATGTATCCTGGATCGCTGCCGTTCACATAATATGTTAACGATGTGGATTTGTTGCTCCATTTCCATTGTGCAGATTTTTGCGAAGTGAAGGTTTGTACACTCGAAGGTGCGTCGGTCATCGTAATCTTGTTGTCATCGGTTGCCACGCCAACGTATTTGTCGGTAGCGGCATTCTGCACATACCAGCCTCCGTCGGTTTTTATAATCTTGAATACGTTCACCGGCAAACTTGCGTCCATTGTGTGCCAACCAAGATAGCCATCTCCGTGGTCGAAAGCGCACATTGTCTTGCCTTGCGACGTAAAGTTTGAATAAACGCTCTTAATTCTGTAATACCCTTCCTTGAGTGGTATAGGAGTAAGGGCTTTAGCAACCTCATAAGCTGCGGCAAGGCTATCAATAGCATCGCGCATTTCCTGTCGGCTATTGGCTTCGGTCATTCCCTTTGCCTTAGCCACTGCATTGTTATAGATTTCCACCTGCTCCTTGTTGTAATATCCCGGAGTTTCTCCCGCGGGAAGTTCAAGGTTAGTGTATTGTTCGATTGCTTGTTCGAGTTCTTCTTTCATACTTAGGTTGGTTTCCGAAGTATAAAGGTTCCACGCCTGCCAATCTCGGTTTGTGGGATAAGCGGTTGTGCTTATATAAAAAACGTGCTTGTATCCACCGAAACGTGATAGCCTGAACCATGTGCCATCAGCGTTGGAATGGTGTATAAATACGGCATCGTTGTTGCCATAAACGTTTATGCTCACACCTTCTTGGGCACTGATGTCTGACGCACTGAGAAAGCAGAAAGGAAATGCCATATCTGTGCTGTCAACCATACGTTTGTGATCGGGGGCTAAGGAAGTGAGAACATCGGATACGCCTATATATTTTCCAGAAGTAACGTCTTTCAAATAATATGTAGGCTTGGTAGTGTAGATGGCGTCGTTTTCGCCAGTAGCAACAAGTTCCCAGATCACGGCCTTGCTTTTTCCTTCGTCATCACACATCACAGAATTTCCGTTAAGGTTTCCCGGATACGCCTTTATAAAGCGATTGTGATAACTTGTAGGACCGCATTCAAACATCATCTGCGCCCCGTCTTTCACAGCGTCGATAGTGATTGCCCACCATTTCTTACCGCCCTCCACGTAAGGCACTTTCTCATACACCGCTTTGAGTTCGGCAAGAAGAGTAGCGTAATCGCCCGTTCCACTGTCTAATGCGGTTTTAACCTTTTCCAATTCTGCCGCCAATGCTTCCTTTTGCTCTGCAGTAAAAGCCGCATCGTCGTAGGACGGATCGGTCATCAACAAATAATTTGATTCAACTTCGTTGTAGTAGGTCTGCAAATCCGATTTATCATCGTTTACAACCGCCACACGAGTTGCATTCAGCGTGCTTGCCGCAACTGCCTTGGGCACTACGCCCACTATAGACAATATACAAAGCAAGCCCATCAAGAGAATGGATCTTTCCTTCATGTAGTTTATGCTTAGAGTTAGTTCAATACAAAATTACATTTTTTCACTATAAGCCTATTCTTTTTAATCATAAAACTTCAATAACTCTTTTCTAACGCACATAAATCGGCTTAGAACTTGAGCAAACACGCTATAATGAGTTTTGCAACTATCAAAAAAGCCAAACGGCAACACAAAGTTTGATGTCCAAAAACCATTGATTGGATATCACAAAAACAACAAGGCATCTCGTAAAAATAATGTCTGATATTTTTCAAACAATGTCCGATATTTTTTAAAAAAGGTCAGACATTGTTCAACGCATATACGACGGTTGTTTTTGCAAAACGTTTATCGCAGCGCGCAAATCATTTTACATTCTGATTTTCATATCAATAGAGTTTCAGAAAACCATTCTCTAAAGTTTCTAATGCCGAAGTGCCAAAACAACGACCAAAAACAAATAAAAAACGGACGACTTTCACAAGTGGTCCGCTCTTGGCTTTATGAAAAAAGAGTTATTTAAGTTGTCAAATAATGACCATAATTATTATGTCAAAGTTCTTCGAGGAATTGTTTGAGCACCACAGTTGCCGAAATCTCGCGATTGGCAGCCTCAGGTATCACAAGCGATGTAGGAGCTTCGATAACATCATCGGTAACAACCATATTGCGGCGCACAGGCAGGCAATGCATGAAATGAGCATTGTTTGTAACCGCCATATGTGCGGCATCAACCGTCCAACTCATATCCTTAGAAATCACCTTTCCGTAATCTTCCGGACGAGTTACACCAGGGCAACTCCAATTCTTGGCATACACAAAATCTGCTCCCTCAAGGGCTTTCATCTGATCGTATTCCACCTTGGCATCTCCCACAAACTGCGGGTCAAGTTCATAGCCATGAGGATGGGTTACCACAAAATCTACATCGGCAGCGTTCATCCATTGCGCAAAACTATTGGGCACAGCCTGCGGAAGGGCTTTGGGGTGAGGAGCCCAAGTCATCACAACCTTAGGACGCCTTGTCTTTTTGTATTCCTCAATCGTTATCAAATCGGCAAACGCTTGTAGGGGGTGCACAGTGGCACTTTCCATTGAAAACACGGGACGCCCGCTATATTTAATGAATTGTTGCAAGATTTTCTCGGTATAATCGTCCTCGCGACTCTCAAAACGCGCAAAAGTTCTCACACCTATCACATCGCAATAGCTACCCATTACCGGTATTGCCTCAAGCAAATGTTCGCTTTTATCACCGTCCATAATCACTCCGCGCTCGGTTTCGAGTTTCCACGCCCCCTGGTTCACATCAAGTACTATCACGTTCATACCAAGGTTCATTGCCGCCTTTTGAGTACTGAGACGTGTGCGCAAACTATTGTTGAAGAAAATAAGCAAAGCCGTGCGATGTTTTCCGAGATGCTCATAAGCATACCGGTTCTGCTTTACTTCTGCAGCTTGTTGGAGTGCCGCGTCAAAATTACCCAAATCTTCGGGATAGAGAAATGATTTCATGCTTTTGTCAATCTATACGTTCGGCGCTGTTCGCCATATATTGCAAAATTAACGCTTTTATTTGACATCAGCCTTTGAAAGGCGCGAAAATATGCCTTATGAGTGTCAAGGCAAGAGGGTTTGTGGCACCACGAAAAAGCACATTGCCATATTAATATGCGTAGCCAATCGAAAATGGAATATTTTGCGTAAGTTTGCAACCATAATAAACTCACATAAAAAGCATAACATGAAAAAGATAATTCTTTTGGCAGCACTCGCAATGGTTATGACATTGCCGTCGTGCGCACGCAAAAATGCAGACAACGCACCATCGATGAACGAAAACTCGATGGAAAACAACGTTAACGAGAAGAAAAATTACAAGGTAAAGACTTTGCCGCTCGCAGTAAAGGACAAAATTCTCGAAACAATTCAAAGCGATTACAAAGGAAAGGTTGTATTCATTGACTTGTGGGCTACCTGGTGCGGACCATGCCGTCATGCAATGCTTTCGGTGGACTCCATCAAACCGGAACTCATGAAAAAAGGCGCGAAGTTTGTTTATATCACCGGCGAAACCTCGCCCGAAAAAACTTGGAGCGAGATGATTCAGAAAATCGACGGAGATCATTATCGCCTTACCAAAGATCAGTGGAACACTTTGTGTAAAGAGCAGGAAGTACGCGGCATTCCGTGCTACAAACTTGTGGGAAAAGACGGAACAACTGCGTTTACAAACTTAACAGAAGGCGGATATCCCGGCAACGAAATCATTAAACCGGCCATTGAAAAGGCTTTGGAAAAGAAATAAAAGCAATGAAGACAAATATATTGAGAAGTTTCGCGTTTTGTGCGGTTGCATTGTTTGCAATACAGGTTGCCGCGCAAACTGCAGGAGGTTGCTGCGGCGGCAAAAGCAATATGCGGTGGAGCGAAGCCAAAGCTAACGAATGGTATGCCAAACAACCGTGGCTTTCCGGCTGTAATTATACTCCTGCCACGGCTATCAATCAAATTGAGATGTGGAGCAAATCCACTTTCGACGCCAAGCAGATTGACAAGGAACTTTCTTGGGCACAGGAGTTGGGATTCAAAACTATGCGTGTGTTTCTAAGTTCGATTGTTTACGTTAATGACGCCAATGGTTTCAAGAAACGCATCGACAAGTTCCTTACAATTTGTTCCAATCACGGCATTCGCCCGATGTTTGTCTTTTTTGACGACTGCTGGAACCCAGAATCAAAATACGGCAAGCAACCCGAGCCGAAACCTGGGGTACATAATTCGGGGTGGGTGCAAGATCCTTCGGCGAGCATGCGTGCCGATACGACCAAGATGTATGAAACGCTCGAAAAATATGTAACAGATATCGTTTCAACTTTCGCCAACGATGATCGCATACTGCTCTGGGATCTCTACAACGAGCCGGGAAACCGCAAACATCTCAACAATTCTCTGCCGCTATTGAAGAAAGTTTTTCAATGGGCACGCAGCGCAAAACCTTCACAGCCTCTCACGGTGGGAGTATGGAATGTTGGCGATGAGTTTCGCGAGCTTAGCGCATTTTCGCTTGAAAATTCCGATGTTATATCCTATCACAACTACAAAACTCCTGATGTTCATAAACACGAAATCAATTATCTCAAAATGTTGAACCGTCCTTTGATATGCACAGAGTATATGGCGCGCCGCAGCGGCAGCACTTTTCAAACGGTGATGCCTATGCTTAAAAAGAACAAGGTTGTGGCTATAAATTGGGGCTTTGTAGCAGGAAAGACGAATACTATTTTTGCGTGGGACACTCCGCTTCCCGATGTAAAAGAGCCGCCTTTGTGGTTTCACGACATATTGCGTCAGGACAAGACTCCGTTTAGCCAAGAGGAAGTTGATTTGATAAAGAAATTGAACGAAGTAGAATAACCAGCTTCGCTTAACAAGAAATCAGAAATCCCTGTGCGCGGTTTTACGCACGGGGATTTTTAATGCGTTTCCGTATGTTGTTCACCCGAAATACGCATGAGTTTTTCCCGATATTCTACATGGCAAAAACAACAAGGCATCTTGTTAAAACAAGGTCCGACCTAATTTAAATTAGATGCGACGAAATTTAAATTATACGCCTTGGAATTTTCACTGAAATCAGACCTCGTTTTTTGCACACGCCACATTGTTTACGCACCAAACGTTACTAACAGAAAAACAAACGGCTGCTATCACTCCATAGAGCAACGGCAGCCGCTTTGCTTGCAACACCTTTTTTTAGAAGGCTTATTCTATATTTCCTCTTATCTTTGTAAGATACGCTCCAAGGCGTTGTTCATCTTTGGTGTCGATTATATCGATGAGTTCAGAGAGTTCCGTGCGAATTTTCTCAACTTGTCCCGATGTGAGAGGGTTAAAAAGAATTTCGCGAAGCAACGTGTCGTCTTCGCCAAGTACACCTCGCGCAATCGCCATATGACGTTTGAACGTTGTTCCCGGAGCGTCTTGGTGCTTCATCACGGCTGCAAATACAAATGTAGAAACAAAAGGAATGCTCAACGAATAAGCCACCGTTTCATCATGCTCCTTAAACGTATACTCACGCACATTTAGTCCAAGACGATTGTAAAGATCGCGAAAGAAAATGCGTCCCATATAGTCGCCCTCCCTTATGATTATGGCATTCTCGCTACTCAAAGCTCCAAGATTGGCAAACGTAGGTCCGAACATTGGGTGGGTGGAAACAAATTTGAAACCACATTTGTCGTAAAACTCTTTCATTCCCGTCTTTACCGAAGCAATGTCGCTCAAAATGCAACTCTCGGGAATATGTGGTATAACTTTTTCGAACGCCGACACGGTTGCTTTAAGCGTAACCGCATTAATCACCATTTCAGGGCGAAAAGCATCGATTTCTTCGTATTTAGTAAACCGCTGCGTGTTGTACATAAACCGCAAACGTTTGGGATCGGTATCAAAAACAGCCGTCTCGTGGTCGAAACTAAGCAGGTCGACAAAAAACGACCCCATTTTGCCCGCACCAAGTATAAGAATTCTCATCGTTACTTGTTTATCACATCAAGTTGCTGGTGCACGCTTTCCTCGTGAATAGCTTCAAAAATAGTTTTCACAAAGTCTGCACTCATTCCACAAAGTCCCCCCTGAGCCACACGCTTGTCAAGAATTTCGTTGTAGCGCGTAGGCTGAACCACAGTCATATTGTGCTCACGCTTATAAACTGCAATTTCGCGCGAAATCCTCATACGCTTGGCAAGAATGTCGAGAATATTGTTGTCGCACTCATCTATTTGAAAACGCAACGCATGCAAACTTTCTGTAGACTGAGTAGTGGAACGCACCACAAGGCGATCGAGAATAAAATCAAGCACCTCGGGCGTTACCTGCTGGCTTGCATCGCTCCAAGCCTCGTCGGGTTTGCAATGACTCTCGATAATAAGTCCATCAAAACCAAGATCCATCGCCTGCTGGCAAAGAGGAGCAATAAGTTCACGCTTGCCGCCAATATGACTCGGGTCGCAAATCATCGGAAGATTGGGAACGCGACGATGAAGTTCTATTGCAATATGCCACATAGGGAGGTTTCTGTAAATACGTTTGTCGTAAGTAGAAAAACCACGGTGTATCGCGCCAAGACGAGTTATACCGGCGTTGTTTAATCTCTCGAGCGCACCAATCCAAAGTTCAAGATCAGGATTTACTGGGTTCTTAACAAGCACAGGTATGTCTACGCCTTTAAGAGCATCAGCTATTTCCTGCATAGCAAACGGATTGGCAGACGTTCGAGCTCCTATCCACAAAATATCAATGCCTGCTTTAAGCGCAGCTTCAACGTGGGTTTTGTTTGCAACCTCTGTTGCTACCAACATTCCGCACTCTTTTTGTACACGCTGCATCCAAGGCAATCCTTCTTCGCCTATGCCTTCGAAACTTCCTGGTTTGGTGCGCGGTTTCCAAATTCCCGCACGAAAAATCTTCACTCCCACCTTGCTCAATTGCTGTGCTGTGGAAATTACTTGCTCTTCGGTTTCGGCGCTGCAAGGTCCCGCCATAACGATAGGACGTTTGTCTTCAACGCCCGGCAGATTGAGTTTTTCTAATTTCAGTTCCATTTTCTTATTTCTTTATTTCTATTGTTTCTATAATTTCAAATTTTCTATTCTGTTCAAAGCTTCTTTCAATTTGTCTTCTTTTGCGCAAAGCGAAATCCTCACGTAACGTTTTCCGTTGGTTCCGAAAATAAATCCGGGGGTGATAAATACTTTTCCCTCTTGCAATATTTTTTCCGTGAGTTCCTCTGCGTCGTTATACTTCTCGGGAATTTTTCCCCACAGAAACATTCCTACCTGTGATTTCTCATAACAACAGCCCAGCGTCTGCATTATTTTCTCTGCATACACCCGCCGTGCGGCATAGGTTTCGAAATTTGCGATATGATGCCAAGTCTCGTCGTTGTCGTATGCTTTTGCTGCGGCAAATTGTATGGCGCGAAACGTTCCGCTATCGATATTGCTTTTTACTTTAAGTATCCACTGAATAAATTGAGCGTTGGTTGCCGCAAGTCCTACTCTCCAGCCCGGCATATTGTGGCTTTTGCTCATGGAATTAAACTCTATGCAGCAATCTTTTGCTCCCGGAATTTGCAGAATGCTCATTGGATTTTTGTTTAGGATAAAGCTGTAAGGATTATCGTTTACTATTACGATATTGTGGCGCTTTGCAAAATCCACAAGCCTTTCATATGTTTCGCGACAAGCGTTTGCTCCGGTGGGCATATTGGGATAATTGCTCCAAAGTAGCTTTACGTTTGAAAGATCCATGCTTTCGAGTTCATCGAAATCGGGTTGCCAATTATTTTCGGGGCGTAAATTGTAGTTCACCACTTGGGCTCCGAGCAATTTGCTAAGCGAAGTGTAGGTGGGATATCCGGGATTGGGCACAAGCACTTTGTCTCCAGGATTTACAAATGCGAGTGTAACGTGGAGAATTCCCTCTTTGGAGCCGATGAGTGGCTGTATTTCGGTAGCAGGATTGAGGTCTACGTTAAACCAACGCTTATACCAACGCGCCATTGCGTTTCTCAATTCGGCGGTTCCCATTGTGGGTTGATATCCATGGGCTTCGGGCATCTGCGCCACGCGACAAAGTTCGTCTATTGTGGCTTTCGAGGGCGGCATGTCGGGACTTCCGATTGCAAGACTTATCACGTTTTTGCCTTCCGCATTCATCTGAGCCACTTCTTTTAGTTTGCGGCTGAAATAGTATTCGCTCACAGAATTCAAACGTTCAGCGGGCACGATTGCACTTGGGGTATTATTTTTTTGCAACATATTCTCCGAGATTTTTTAATTCGCGTGTCAAGGGTTTTATAGCATCGAGACTTTGGTGAAAGCGCACATAGTCGTCGTATGTTACGTCGATATAGAAAAGGTATTCCCATTCGCGTCCGATGATAGGCAGCGATTGTATTTTGGTAAGGTTTATCTGATAGAACGAAAAGATGGAAAGCACTTTTGAAAGGCTGCCTTCTTCATGAGGTAGCGAGAAAACCAGGCTACATTTGTTGCAGTTTTTTGCATCTCTCACAAGGTCGGCATTCCAAGGGTCGGTGAGCACGAGGAAACGGGTAAAATTGTGTTTGTTGTCTTGAATTCCTTCTTCCAGCACTTTCATTCCGTAGAGTGGTGCCGCATCTTTTGAGCATATTGCGGCGTGTCCGGTGAGATGTTGGCTGCTTATGCGCTCGGCTGCTCCCGCAGTGTCGTCGCTTTCCACCACTCTGAGCGCGGGGTGGCTTTTCAAAAATCTGTAGCATTGCATAAGAGCCACCGGATGTGAGTTTACTTCGGTAAGGGTATCCCAATTGTCTTCGGGCAAACACATTATGCTGTGTTCGATGTGCAGTTTGTGTTCTCCCACAATGGTCAGTCCGCTCTCGAGAAGCAGCTCGTAATTATGCAGCAGGCTTCCCGCGATTGTGTTTTCGATTGCCACAAGGGCGAAAAGCGAGCCCTCGCGTTTCATTTCGTCAAACACTTTTTCGAAGGTATCGCAGCATATAAGTTCCACCTCGTCTCCGCTGAAATATTGGTGGGCTGCAATGTCGTGAAACGAACCTTTGATTCCTTGTATCGCTATTTTTTTCATCTGTCAATGTTGTAACAAAAAATCCCGCTCCATGTTGAAGCGGGATTTTGTAGATTATTTCGTTTGATTTCGTTCGTAATTATGCGTACAACGTCCCGCTTCGCTTTGTTCCAGCAAAGTAGTAAAAGTAAAAGCTAAACGCTGCACTGAAAATGTTCATATTCTCGATGTATTTTCTTATATCGGGAGCAAAATTACGCATTTTCCGTTACACACCAAACATTTTGCCATTTTTTTTCACCTTTTCTTTCTCTTCATATCGGTTTTTGCTCTCCCGCCCCTGGGTTTCGCGCCTTCGATGCAGTGGGTTTTAAAACCATTATGGGATACCGAAAAAACGATAAGGCATCTTATAAAAACAATGTCCGATATTTTTTAAATAATGTCCGATATTATTTAAAAAAGGTCCGATATCGTTTAAACCATATCCCACATCGTTTTTGCGAGATGTCTTACAATAAAATATACGCCACACACAGACCGCGCTATAAGCACTATTTTTATTGAAACAAAACGCCTTGCATCTACAAAACTTACTCAAGAATTTCAGAAAACAATAATGCGGCACAACAAACACATTGCCATGCCGCATTATATGCTATTTCGCGAAAAATTTACCTTATAATAGTTGCCTCACGATCGGGACCTACCGAAACAATCTTGATGGGACGTTGCAACTCGCGCTCAAGGAATGAAATATAATCCTTGAAAGCCTGCGGAAATTCCGTCTCCGATTTCATTTGAGTGAGATCGGTTTTCCAACCCTTGATTTCGGTGTAAACAGGCTTGCACCCCTCGGTTTCAAACGGCATAGTCTCCGTTTTCTCTCCGTTGGGCAATTCATAAGCAGTGCACGCCTTTATCGTATCAAAGCCATCGAGCACATCACTCTTCATCATCACCAATTGGGTAACGCCATTTACCATCACAGCATACTTCAACGCCACAAGATCAACCCAACCGCAACGGCGGTTACGCCCAGTAACAGCGCCAAACTCGTTGCCAATCTTACGAATTTCATCACCCGTTTCGTCAAACAACTCAACGGGGAACGGACCAGAGCCTACGCGGGTGGAATAAGCCTTGAATATGCCGAAAACCTCGCCTATTCTCGAAGGAGCAACGCCCAATCCCGTGCAAACACCGCCACATGTCGTAGACGAACTGCTCACAAACGGATAAGTTCCGTGGTCAATGTCGAGCATAGTGCCCTGCGCGCCCTCAGCAAGAACGCTCTTTCCAGCATCGAGAAGAGTATTGATTTCAACTTCGGTATCTGTAAGATTGAACTTGCGCATATATTCTATGCCCTCCATCCATTTCTTTTCGTCCTCGGTTATATCATATTCGTAGTTCAAATTGCGGAGAATATTCTCATGATAAGCCTTGAGCGCATTGTATTTGGCGTCGAAATTCTCAAGTATATCCCCTACTCGCAAGCCAACGCGCGACGCTTTGTCGCTATACGTAGGGCCAATTCCTTTTCCGGTAGTTCCTACCTTGTTCTTGCCTTTTGCAGCTTCGTAAGCACGGTCGAGAACACGATGAGTAGGAAGAATAAGATGAGCACGCTTACTAATATGCAGACGATTGGTGAGCTCGTAACCAGCAGCTTCAAGCTCTTTTGCTTCTGCCATAAACAAATCGGGAGCAATAACGCAACCGTTACCAATGATATTCACCTTGTCCTCGCAGAAAATACCCGAAGGAATAGACCGAAGCACAAACTTTTTACCTTCAAAAATTATAGTGTGCCCCGCATTAGGACCTCCAGCAAAACGTGCTACAACATCGTAGTGCGGAGTGAAGAAGTCTACAACTTTTCCCTTACCTTCATCGCCGAAGACAATACCCAAAAGGGTGTCAACTTTACCTTGTTTCATTTTTATCTTGATTTTTTATTTTGCGTAGTTTGGATTTTTCCTTTCTGGCGCATGCAGCACACACACCATATATATATGTTTTGTAGAAATTAAAATGAAAACGCGGAGTCTTCACCGCCGCTACCGCACGATCAAGAGTTTTGTCATGCACATGGCTTATACGTCCGCATTTTGAGCATATAGTATACTTAAAAGAAGTTCTACCGTAGGCATATTCGAATTTTACAGACTTTGCAGATTTTGCAGACAGCCAATGTTCCACCATAATACCACACCGCGTGAGCAATTCGAGAGTAGAATAAACTGTTGTCAAACTCAAATGAAAATTCATGCTCTCCGTAAGAAAACGATGTAGGTCGGCAGCCGTAAAAAGTCCGTCTATCTTTTGCGCAGCTTCAAGCACCACGTAACGTTCCTGGCTTTTCTTCAGTCCATTTTTCACTAGAAAATCAGTGAAAGCCTGCGCCACTTCGTTTTTGACCTCTCCCGCTTCCATTATTTTGCGTTTCGCTCTGCGAATTTAGAGAAAATTTTATCAACTTCACCCGCTTGAAAGGAGTTTTGTAGGGCAAATCGTTGCAGAGCATTGAATGCTGCGCGCGAGACAAGGGAGTTTTTGCTATAAAGAGCCGTTTCGCATTGATCAAGAAGCTCGTTGCGTTCGCGGGCATAAAATCTTGTTCCACCAGAGAGCAGTCTTCCAGCCGTGAGAAAGCCACAAAGTTGTCTCAACTCGCCTTCTGCTGCAGTCCATTCCAGTACTTTGGCACCGGCATAAGGCAGATTTTGCAAAAGATACATAGAAAGATATTGTGCTTCCTCGGGTGTTTGCAAAGTATCAATCCATGCCTCGCAAATATCATCTGAGAATTCTCCGGCGGGATACAACATCGGGGCGAGCAAGCGGCATTCTCTCACTCTTTGCTGCCATAACGCGCGTGCCAAATCGGAATCTGCAGGCAATTGCTTTGAGAGTTCCAAGATTCTTACGCCTTCCACACCAAAGTTAACGGCATAATTCACGCCCTTATCGCGCATGGAACTGCTTACAACGCCGTTCATCATGGAGCGGAACTCTTTTTTCAACCTAACAATGGTTTCGTTTACTTCTTGCTCGGTCATCGTTTCACTCGTTTACGAAAGGCAGGAACGAATAGTCCTTGCTATAGCGTAGCATTTGGTGTTCGTAACTTTCTCCATAGACAACTTTCACATCTGTAATGTTGCCTTTTTTATCTGTTACTGTTTGGTATTCCGGATTTATGAAACCTTTGTAGGGAGATATGTTGAGTTTTTTGTAGCGTTCGAGAATTTCTTTGTGAAGTTCGGCATCTACTTTCACACCATAGTCTTCAACAAGTCTGCGTGCGCCTTCGAAATCGCCTTCACTCTTTACGCGCTGAATTTCTGCGAGAAGTTTTCCGAACAGTTCGCGAAGTTTTGCATAATCGTTGATTTTGACATAAGTTTTCCCGTTGTTTTTCACAAGTTCCACCACTTTGTCTTGCTTACCATGCTCATAAGCCCAATGAGCTATCATTGCGCGGTTGCGCATATGGGCTTCCTCGATATTGTTTCCCGGTTGTATGCGCACGAGTTGCGTCATCAATCCGTTCATCATATACGTATAATATTCCGCCTTATAGGCTTCGGCGTTCGGAGTAAGCCCGAGTTCCGTAAGTTTTGCGTCGGCAACATAATATAGTCCGAACAAATCGGCACGTGCTTCTTCGATGGTCGAGCCATATGCTTTGAGCGAGTCGGGATCTACGCCGGGGAGGAGTTTTCCGCTGCCATGACCGAGACATTCGTGCAAATCGGTGTGAAGTTCATCGCAAGCGTCGCCATATTTATTTATATTGTCGAGTGTAGCTTGGTCAATAACATATTCGTTCAAGAAGCCGTTGCCATGTGCAGCCTTGTTGTAGGCATCGGTTATGTTTCCTATCGTAACACTCTTTGACCCGTATTCTTTTCTAATCCAGTTTGAGTTTGGAAGGTTGATTCCTATTGCAGTAGAAGGGTAAAGATCGCCGCCGAGAATGGCTGCCGTTATCACTTTGGCCGTTATGCCTTTCACCTTTTCTTTTTTGAATCGCGGATCAACGGGTGAATTGTCTTCAAACCACTGTGCATTTGCGCTCAATTTCTCAGTTCGTGCAGTTGCGGCGATATCTTTGAAGTTTACTATCGACTCCCATGAAGCTTTCATGCCCAATGGATCGCCGTAGCTCTCAGTAAAACCGTTTGTAAAGTCTACACGGCTGTCAACATCCTGCACCCAAAGTATTGCATATGCGTCAAAGGTTTTCAGGTCTCCGGTTTTGTAGAATTCCACAAGTTTCTTGATTACGGCAGCCTGCTTTTCGTTTTCGGCATATGGCTCGGCTTTTTCCAGCCAATAGATTATTTTATCGATTGCCTTGCCATAAAGTCCGCCCGAACGCCACACTTTTTCCACAACCTTGCCATTTTCTTTCACCAAACGGCTGTTCATTCCATACATTATAGGTTCGGCATCGTTTGGATCTTTCATATTGTTGTAGAAATCCTCTGCCTCGGCTTGCGTAACGCCTTCACCGTAGTAGTTTCCCGCCGAAGTTTTCACAAGGTCTTGCCCATCGGTTTGGTTAACTCGCATCGGGAGTATTTGAGGGTCGAAAATCACGGGGAACACGTCTTTTATCAATTCGTCAACGGTTTGTCCTTTCTGCAAAGGTAGTTTGCGTTTGTCGGCACTCTTCACCGCTTTTTCCAAAAACGCTTCACTAAAACCGGGTACGAATTTCTCGCAGCCGTAATGGTGATGTATTCCGTTGCTAAACCACATTCTTTTAAGGTAAACCTCCATTGCCTTGAAATCGTTGCTTTGGCGATCGCCCTTATAGTCGGTGTAAACGGTTTCGAGTATTTTGCGAATTCGCAAGTTGTAGCGACAATTTTGGTCGAACAGTATATCGCGTCCACAAAGTGAGGCTTGTTGCAGATAATACACGAGTATTTTTTCTTTGAGCGGCAGGCTTTCGAAGCCCTCCACCTTGTAGCGCAGCATTTGCAAGTCGGCGAATTTCTCGTCTGTATACTTGAAACCGTCGGAAGTCTGTGCCGCCGAAGCAAGGGCGGCGGTAGATATTACCATTGTCATTATAAAATTTTTCATCTTTGAATTCATGTCTTGTAGTTCAAACAGTGTAGTTTCCACGCGGCATACCACACCTAATTTATTGCATACTGCAAATTTGCCATTTTTTATCGTCATGACAAAGGGCGTGAACAAAAAACAGAAAGCCCGCCATGCCAAGGCAATGCTTTTGATTTTCAAAAAACAAATGCATTTGCTGCAAGTGTATTCCTGCTTTGCAAAAACAACAAGGCATATGCTTTTTCTGACATCTCGCCAAATTTTCACAAAACAAAAAAATCCGAGCCCTAAGGCCCGGATCTTTTGTTCTATCTTTTGCAGAATTTTATTTTGCTTTCCAATCGCTCAAATCCTGCGGGTTTTCGATATACGAAGGTATCTTCTCAAAAATCTTCTTAATGCGGTTCATATCAAACTTTGTGGTGCGATCGTAGAAATATACACCGTTTTTCTCCTGCTCTACATCAGTGAGCTGAGTATAACAGAAGCCTACAACATGCTTACAAGCTTTGATAGCATCAATCTCTTTCTCGAGAATATTATAAAAGTCTTCGAGTTTGTCAATGTTGCTTCCGTAGCCCCAAGATGAGGAACGTTCCGATTCTTTAATCCAAGGCAGTCCACCAAATTCGTCAATCATATAAGGCTGACCGTTGTATTTTGCAAGGAAGCTCTTCTTGGGCTCATTACGAAACGGTTCAACTCCCGGCTTAATGGTATGGTTTGCCACAAGTTGGTCGTAGTCGCGCGTATAATCGTGAACTGCCCAAATATCTGTTACAACATGTCCGTCTCCACTGGCATCGTTTACAGGACGTGTGGGATCTACGGCTTTTGTAATGGCATAAGCGTCTTGCATAAGGCGAACATAAGTTTCGCCCTGGCTTGACCAAGTTTCGTTAAACGGAGTCCATGTAACAATTGTCGGGTGGTTGCGGTCGCGTTCCAATATTTCAACCCATTCGGATATGAAATTGCGCGCAGCAAGATCGTTGTTTACATTAAGACCCCAGCTTGGGAATTCTCCCCAAGTGAGATAGCCCAATTTGTCTGCCCAATAATAGAAACGTTCTTCGAATACTTTTTGATGAAGGCGCGCACCATTGAAACCTGCTGCCTTGCTGAGCTCGATATCATGTTTAAGGGCTTCGTCGGAAGGCGCAGTCCAAATTCCGTCTGGGTAGAAACCTTGATCAAGTACGAGACGCTGGAAATAGGGTTTGTTGTTGAGATAGAAATATCCGTTGGCAACGTGTACCTTACGCATTCCGGCATACGACTTTACTTCGTCGACAACATTTCCGGCCTTGTCTTTCACAGTGTAAGTGATATCATACAAGAAAGGAGACTCGGGGCTCCAAAGTTTCATGTTCTTAACCGGAAGAACTACGATGTTTTCGTTGCAAGCGTTAACTGTTTTTTGTGCCACAACCTTTTTGCCGTCGAGCATCTTTACTGTGAGCGTATTGTTCATCGATTCGTTGTAGAATCTTGGGCGAATCACGAGTTGTTGCTGGTCAATGTCGGGAGTAGCAACTACTTCTTTCAAAGCTTCGGGCGCAACCGGTTCCATCCATACTGTTTGCCAAATGCCCGTGGTGCGCGTGTAGTCGCAGCCGCGCGAATAATAATTGGAGCTTTGCTTACCTCCGGGCTGCAATCCGCCGCGCAAATCATCTTTTACGCCTATCACGAGGTTTACTGTCTCACCTGGTTTTGCAAATTTGGTGATATCGGCTGTAAAAGACGAACTGCTGCCGAAATGCTTCATCACAAAATTTCCGTTGATATAGATTGTAGCCTCATAGTCTACTGCTCCGAAGTGCAGAAGTATGTTCTTGTTTTTCCAGTCTGCCGGAATCTGCAAATTGCGCTGATACCAAATGCCATTGATAAAGTCAGTGTGTGCCACACCGCTCAATTTGCTTTCGGGGCAGAACGGAACTGTGATTTTTCCGTCGAACGATTTGGAATTTTGTAGCCCTCTGTCGGCGCCGCTAAGTCCGAAGTCAAAAGTATAAGTCCATGTTCCGTTGAGGTTTTGCCATGTGGAACGTTCAAACTGCGGGCGCGGATATTCAGAGCGCGGAGTTTGTGCCGCAGCTGTGCTTATGCCGAGCGCAAACACGGCTACAAGGGCTGCAAAAAGTTTTGTTGCCAATAAATTCTTCATTATTTATATTTTAGTTTTTGTTATTATCTCACAAAGATACGCGATTTTTCGGAAACAATAGTCTAAAAGCATACTTTTCACTTGTTTTGCAGAAAAACTTTTGCTTTTTCAACACCAACAATGCCGCATTTCTCAAGCCGTTTGCAGCAGGCACAAAAACCACATGGCATATTGCAAAAACGATAACCGATATTTTTTAAAAAAGGTCCGATATTATTTAAATAATAACCGATATTATTTTTACGAAAAGCCACATGGTGAAAAACCTATGGAATAAAAGGTTGTAGAAAGCCTATATCGTTCAGAAATTCACTCTGTTTGAAAGTGCGTAGCCCGCATGAAAAAGCACAAAGCCCACTGCAAGACTTATGGCAACGTATGCCGTGAGCAAAACAAAGTGTCCGCCACGCGCCATATTGAAATTCTCGCTCATAAAAGTGGAGAAAGTAGTGAAACCTCCGCACACTCCAGTTGTGAGAAGTAAACGGAGTTCGGGCGACAAACTTTGTGTGCGACCGAACAAACCAGTAAACAATCCCAAAACAAAGCAACCGATAATATTTACAAGCAAAGTGCCGAGCGGAAGATTGAGAAAATTTACACCAGATACCAGGCGCGACACAAGGAAACGGAGCACACTCCCCACAAAACCTCCCAAACCTACGGCAATAATGGCTTTATACATATAATAATGTAGTTATTGCTCCACGGTCTTGATAAAATCGGCGAATTTCCGCTTCAAATCCTCCACCCTGCCCTTTTCGGCAAGGTTTTCAATGACCACAAATTTTGCAAAAGCCTCAACGGCACGACTGCGCTCCGTGGCGCGTCCCGCACGAAGCCCACTGCGATAACTATTGTTGGGAAGAATATGTCTGTCTGCTTTTCCGTCTGGCATGATAGTAGAACTATTTTTGGCGTTACGCCATAAAAACCAATGCAAAATTAGCAATAATCCCCTACTGCCTAACACAATGTACACAAGAATTGCTTTTCAAAACACGATTTTTGAGCCCGTTTTGTGCACAAAACGTTATATAAAACTAAAATCTCTTTTCAAAAGGCTGTAATCTTGAATAAAAATCTTATATTTGCGTGTTCAATACACCAAAGAAGTAAAGTTGAAAAATAAAGTATTACAATAATATGAAGAAATGTTTTGTGGCAGCATTTGCTGCCTTTGCATTATTTGCAACATCAAGTGTTTCGGCTCAGAAACGTTTTACCAAACCGGCAATGACCCCGGAACTTACAGCAGATGCTGAAGCTGCTGCCCAAACTTACAAGTCGGACGCAGAAAAACTCAAAGATGCCGTAAAACTAATGTCGAAGAAAAAGAACGCCGAGCAACTCGCTGCATTGGGCTTCTATTTCCTTGACAAAAAAGAATACGCTCTGGCACAGGAAACAGCCACCCGCGCATACGATAAAGACAGCAAATCAATCCCCGCCATAATGCTGCAAGGCGAAGTGGCTTCTTCGCAGAAAAAATGGGGCGAAGCAGCACAAAAATATGACGAGGCTTTGAACTACGACCCCGAAATAGTAGATATCTACCTCAAGAAAGCCGCCGTATTCAGAAACAGCGACCCCAATATGGCGTTGCAAACAATGTCGGAGCTCAAAAATTTTGCTCCCGATCTGCCTGAAACAAATCTCGGTCTCGCACAACTTTACTACAAGACGGCAAAAATGAAAGAAGCCGTTGAATCGTATAAAGCATACCTCGAGAAAGAACAAAATCCTGCGACAAGCGTGATAGAAGAATACGCTATTTCGCTCTTTGCAGACACCAACTACACCGAAGCACAAAAGGTGGCAGAACAAGGACTCGCAAAAGATCCCAAAAACATAGCTCTCAATCGTATTCGCTTCTATGCCGAAGTTGAAAACAAAGACTTTGACAAAGCGCTTACCGACAAAGACAAATTCTTTGGCCTGCACAACGATACAATATACAACTATCGCGATTACACTTACCTCGGTCGTTTGGAAAGCAACATGAAGATGGTGAAAGAAGCTATCGAACATTTGCAAAAAGCTATCGAACTTAAAGAAAAGACCAAGAAGAGTGATATTTCTCTCTACAAAGATCTTTCTGATGCCTACATTGAAGCTCCCGACTACGACAACGCAATTAAATATTACAAGATTTATGCCGACTCAACCGGTGCTGAAATGGGTGCTCTCGACCTTTTGAATCTTGGTAAGGTTTACTATCAGGCTGCAAGCGACGAAACTATAGCCGAAGACAAGAAGAATGGTTACATTCAAGAGGGAGATAAAATTTTTGCCCAGCTTGCCGACAGAAAGAAAGACCTATACTATGGTCCTTTCTGGAGAGCACGTATAAATTTGCTCGTAGATCCTTCAAGCGCTAACGATAATGCGAAAGTTTACTACGAAGAAGCTCTCAAACGTCTTGGTGATGGCGAAGGAAATGTAAGCTATAAGAAAGAAGCAAACCGTTATCTCGCGTTCTATTACATGAAGAAAGACGACAACGAACTTTCAAAACAATATTGCGAGAAGACTCTTGCGCTTGACCCCAACGATAAATTGGCGAATACTATTCTTAAACTCGTTTCCAAATAAGATTTGAGAATACAACGTATATGGCAGCCGTCGGAATTGATTTCCGGCGGCTGTTTTTTTGATGTAGTTTTAACGAAAGGCTATCTGCGCTGTTCAATACACGAAACAAGAAGACACAGAACCGGAATAATTTCCTTGATTATGAATATTTTTGTAATTTTGCAGCCGCAAAAATCACAGAAATAAACGATAGTACAGAATTGATATGGAATGGTTTGAAGAAATCTTCTGTATACATTCCTCGGTGCAGACTGTTGTGGTGATATCTACTATTATCGCTGCGGGACTTGCCTTGGGAAAAATAAAGATAAGGGGAATTTCTTTGGGTATTGCCTTTGTCTTTTTTATTGGAATCCTTGCCGGACACATTGGATTGAATATCGATGCGCGGGTGCTTGACTATGCCGAAACTTTCGGGCTTGCGCTTTTTGTCTACACGCTTGGTTTGCATGTAGGACCGAATTTCTTTGGTTGCATAAGGCACGAAGGTCTTGCGCTAAACCTTTGGAGTCTTGCGATAATCGTTTTCGGCACAGTAATGGCGCTTATTCTCGTTCCCATTACGGGTGTGAGTTTGCCCAACATGGTTGGTATTCTTTGTGGAGCCACTACCAATACTCCGGCACTTGGTGCAGCTAACCAGGCATTGGCCCATTTGGGAATTTCAGGCGGAAGCCTTGCGCTGGCAACGGCTGTTACTTATCCGTTGGGCGTTGTGGGAGTGATTTTAGCGATGATATTTTTGCGCAAGTTCTTTGTGCGCCCTGCCGATCTTGAAGCAAAACCGCTCACAGAGGACAACCATACTTATATAGTGGAGCTTGAAATCATAAACCCGGCTCTTGAAGGAAAGACGATCGTTCAAGTTGTGCAAATGACGCATCGAAAATTTATCATCTCCCGTTTGTGGCGTGGCAAAGATGTGATTATGCCAAAAGCTGATACGTTGTTAAAGGTCGGAGATAAGGTTTTGGTTGTTACTACTCAGGAAGACGAGCGGGCAATGGAACTTCTTTTTGGTCATAGAATAGAAACAGACTGGAACAAAGACCAGATTGATTGGAATGTTATTGATACAAACGTAGAAAGTCGCACTCTTGTTGTAACGCGAACGGCATTGAACGGGAAATCTCTCGGGCGTCTGCAACTTCGCAACACCTATGGCGTGAACGTTAGCCGTGTATTGCGCGGCGACATTCGTTTGCTTGCCACCGACGACCTGCGTTTGCAATATGGAGACAGAGTTACCGTGGTTGGCAAGCACGAGGCGGTGAACAATGTGGAACAATTTTTTGGCAATTCGGTAAAGACTTTGAACGAGCCCAATATCGGGAGCATTTTTCTCGGCATTGTATTGGGACTGATACTTGGATATGTGCCAATTGATTTGGGAATGGATACTCCTATACGTTTAGGGGTTGCTGGAGGTCCGATAATGATGGGTATCATAGTGGGCGCGTTGGGTCCGAAACTCCATTTCATTTCCTACACCACTCGCAGCGCTTCGCTAATGTTGCGCAAGCTCGGTTTGTCAATCTATCTTGCATGTCTTGGGCTCGATGCCGGCAAGGAATTCTTTGCCACCGTTGTGCGTCCCGAAGGTATAGCTTGGATAGGTTTGGGAGTGCTGCTCACAATAGTGCCCATTGTGGTTTTGGGATTGGTTGCCTTGAAGACGCACAAGTATGATTTCGGCACAATATGCGGTATTCTCTGCGGAAGTATGGCAAATCCCATGGCGTTGAGCTATGCCAACGACACGCTGAAAGGCGACACGGCAAGCATAAGCTACGCATCGGTTTATCCTTTGGGAATGTTTGCCCGAGTGGTGATTGCCCAGATTTTGATAATGTTTTTGGTTTAACGATCGAGGCTTTATGGTCAAGTGCAAAGCCATATCTATAATACAAAATAGGATTTCGCAAACACGAAATCCTATTTGTTTTTTACACTGTGTCGATATCTCAAAAACGATATTTGCTGTTTTTATTCCCGGGCATAACCTTTTGCACGAGAGACTTAAAGTTAAACGAGTTTCAAGGTTTCGGGAGCATGAAAACCGTTGAGAAAAGCAGCAACAGACATTCTTTTTTTACCCGAAAGCTGAAGTTCTGTAATTTCTATATATCCCCCATTAGCGGCAATATATAGATTTTTTTTATTGTCAGAAACCTTGAACGTGCCAACCGGTTCTGACGGCTGTTTGTCCATGAGTTTTGCACTATAAATCTTCATTGTATATTTCGTTCCCGCATGCTCAACCTCCGTCCATGCCGTGGGGTGCGGAGCAAGTCCGCGAATAAAATTATATATCTCACTTGCGCTCTTCGTCCAATCAATTCTGCACGTCTCGGTAAAGATTTTTGGTGCGGGACGAAGCCCACCCTGCACGTTCATCTCCTCTTGCGGTATACTTTTAATCGTTCCGTCGATTATTGCATCAACTGTTTGCAACAATACTCCGGCACCTACTTTCATCAACTTGTCGTATAAATCTCCCGCTGTGTCTTCACTTCCTATTTCCACCCGCTTCTGCATTGCTACATTGCCAGTATCAATGTCGTGTCTCAGAAAGAAAGTGCTCACTCCGCTTTCCTTATCGCCGTTTATCACAGCCCAGTTTATCGGCGCGGCACCGCGATATTGCGGCAATAGCGATGCGTGGAGATTTAGCGTACCATATTTGGGCATTGCCCATACTACTTCGGGCAACATGCGGAAAGCAACCACAATCTGCAAGTCGGCTTTCAACTCACGAAGTGCATTGAGAAAATCTTCATTCTTGAATTTCTCGGGCTGAAGTATTGGCAAATTCTGAGATTGCGCATAAACCTTCACAGCCGAGGGAACGAGCGTATTCTGATGCCTTCCCACCGGTTTATCAACCGCCGTAACCACTCCAACAACGTTGTAGCCACCTTCGACAAGACTTTTGAGAGACTCCACCGCAAACTCCGGTGTGCCCATGAAAACTATGCGTAAATCCTTCTTGTTCATAAACGAAATTTGAAAGTTATTCCTCAGAATAGTCCACCATCACCTGGCGATACATCGAGTAAAGTTTTGTGCGAGATATAAAGCCCACATATTCTCCAAGGTTATTTACCACCGGGAGTGTGTCGGCATGCGTGCGTTCCATGGTTTCCATCACCACGGTAACCGGATCTTCGATGCTCAAACGCGCTGGCGGTTCTTCCATAAGCTGCGCCGCTGTAAACTGTCCGTACAGTTCCTGCCGGAAAAGCACCTTGCGTATCTTAGAAAGCTCTATCACGCCGAGCAAATGGTTCGACCCATCGGTAACAGGGAATACATTCACTTTTTCGCGAGCAATCAGCAACACAAGATCCCCCAGTTTCATATCGGGAGCCACACGCGTATCGTGTTTCTCAAGTATCGATTCAAGACTCATCAATGTGAGCGCTGCCTTGTCCTTGTGATGGGTTACAAGTTGCCCTTTCTTTGCAAGCCGAGTGGCATATACACTGTTGGGCTCAAACACAATTATAACAAGATACGACACAAGCGAAACAATCATTAGGGGAGCAAAAAGGAAATACCCACCCGTAAGTTCGGCAATAAGGAATATACTCGTGAGAGGCGCATGCATCACCCCGCTCATCACGCCTGCCATTCCCAACAAGGCATAGTTTTTTTCCGGTACATACACACCGAACTGATGACTGTTCCAAAATCTCGAAAAAACAAAGCCACTGATGCAACCCAAGAACAAACAAGGCGCAAAAATACCGCCACAGCCACCGCCACCATTGGTTGCCGACGAAGCGATAGCCTTGAAAAGAATGATAAGTCCCAAGTAAACAAGCAGCATTTGCGGGTCGCCGTAAAACATAGAGTTGTTCATCACGCCTTCCCAGTCTGCCATTCCGCGCCCGTTGAGCAAAAGCGAAATTGTGGAGTATCCCTCGCCATAAAGAGGCGGAAAAAAGTAAATCAAAAGACTCAACACAATTCCACCTATCGCCAGTTTGGCATACATACCCTTTACCTTGTGGAATACGTCCTCACACTTGTTCATCGTGCGGGTAAAATATAGCGATATCAAGCCACAAAACAATCCCAACAATATGGAAGTAGGCACACGCTCTATGGTAAAAGCATTCTCAAGGCTGAAACTAAATTCCGAACTTGTGCCAGTAAACATATAAGTTACCACAGAAGCCGTGATACTCGAAACAAGAAGCGGAATAAGCGAAGCCATAGTTAAATCAATCATCAGCACCTCGAGAGTAAAAACCACTCCCGCAATTGGAGCCTTGAAAATTCCTGCAATAGCACCGCTTGCCCCCGCACCAAGAAGCACCATTATAGCCTTATGGTCGAGTTTGAAAAATTGTCCGAGATTAGAACCTATAGCCGAGCCCGTCAAAACAATCGGAGACTCCGCTCCCACAGATCCACCAAAGCCTATCGTTATTCCGCTCGCAATGAGGCTCGACCAGCAGTTATGTTTTTTAAGATGGCTCTGCCTACGAGAAATTGCGTAGAGTATTCGGGTTACGCCATGACTTATGTTATCGCGCACCACATACTTTATAAACAACGCCGTGAGAAATATACCCACTACCGGATACACCAAAAACAACCAGTTGGCATTTGTGATATCAAAACCGGCAGTTAGTAGCGACTGTATCCAGGCTATAAATTTTCGCAGGAAGTATGCCGCACACGCCGTGAAGATTCCTATGAGAAAACTAAGCACGAGCACAAACTGTTGCTGCGACAAATGTTTCTCGCGCCACGCATTTATGCGGTGCACTGCGGTAGCTTGTGTCTGCGTCGTTGCTTGCATTTTATCTTATTATTTTTATTTCACCTGACACCCCGAGTTTTATTATCGACGAGGGTACATGAGGTGTATTTTCATCGCGTCTGCTCGTGCAAACATAGTCTGCCGCCGCAAGAATTTCAGGATTTATTTCAGCAAAAGTCTTTGGCGCCGGTTCTCCACTTATATTCGCCGATGTAGAAACCACAGCTTTCTTGAAACGGCGGCACAATTCACGACTGAAAGCCTCTGACGTAATTCGGATAGCTATACTTCCGTCATCGGCAATCAAATTTGGCGCAAGGTTTCTCGCACCATCATAGATTATAGTCATTGGCTTGTCTGCCACTTCCATGAGTTGCCACGCCACTTCCGGCACTTCTTTTACATAAAACTCTACCTTGGCTTCCGAATCTACCAAACTAATCAAAGCCTTTGAGTCATCGCGATGTTTGATCTCGTATATACGACGAACAGCATCGGCATTTGTAGCATCGCAGCCCAATCCCCAAATCGTATCAGTGGGGTATACAATAATTCCTCCGCGATTCATCACGTCCAAAGCCTTGCGAATGTCTTCGCTATACAGGTTTATTTCTCCGCTTTTTGCTTTTTCGTCCATTTCTTATGCCTTTCGTTAAAATTCCGAGGTAAAGTGGAATTTTATATTCTTGAAATCTTGCTGCGCCATCTGCAAAACATACGAACTATCTGCAAGGAAAACCTCACGTCCTTCGCGATCGCGCGCCATATATTGATATTTGCGGCGACGAAAATCGTCAAGTTCTGCTTCATCACTGCTTTCAATCCAACAAGCTTTGTACAAAGACACAGGTTCCCAACGACATTTTGCATTGTATTCGTTCTCGAGACGATATTGTATCACTTCGAATTGCAACTGTCCCACTGTGCCAATAATCTTTCTGCCATTAAATTGACTGATAAAAAGCTGTGCTACGCCTTCGTCCATTAACTGTTCCACGCCCTTGCTTAACTGTTTGCTCTTCATTGGGTCTGCGTTTTCGATATACTTGAACATTTCGGGCGAAAAGCTCGGTAGACCTTTGAAATGCAGTTGTTCGCCTTCGGTAAGCGTATCTCCTATTTTAAAAGTACCGTTGTCGGGCAAACCTACTATATCGCCAGCGTAAGCTTCATCGACTGTGCTTTTGCGCTGTGCCATAAACTGAGCCGGAGATGAGAAGCGCATCGTTTTTCCTTGGCGAACGTGAAGATAAGGAGTGTTTCTAACAAACTTGCCGCTACAAATTTTGCAAAAAGCTATGCAAGAGCGATGATTGGGATCAATATTAGCGGTAATCTTAAAGACAAAGCCGGTAAACTTAGGCTCTTCGGGCTTTACTTCACGCTCTTCCGCCATAACAGGTTGGGGAGAGGGAGCAATTTCCACGAAACAGTCAAGAAGTTCCTTTACTCCGAAATTATTAAGTGCCGAACCAAAGAAGACTGGAGCCACTTCGGCGTTAAGATAATCCTCGCGGTTGAATTCAGAGTAAACTCCGTCGATGAGTTCAAGGTCGTTGCGCAATTGTTCTGCGTCTTTTTCGCCCACATGATTTTCAAGTTCGCTACTATTTATATCAACTTCCACCTTTTGCGTAACCTTTTGTTTGTCGGGTGCGAAAAGGTTCAGATTTTGTTCATATATATTATAAACTCCCTTGAAGTTGAATCCTTGGTTAATAGGCCACGAAAGCGGGCGAACCTTTATCTGTAATTCGTCTTCCAGTTCGTCGAGCAAACTAAACGGGTCTTTTCCTTCGCGGTCCATCTTGTTCACAAAGATAATAACCGGTGTATTTCTCATGCGGCATACATTCATGAGTTTACGAGTTTGTGCTTCCACGCCCTTTGCCGAATCGACAACGATAATTGCAGAGTCTACAGCCGTGAGAGTACGGAAAGTATCTTCTGCGAAGTCTTGGTGTCCCGGAGTATCGAGAATGTTCACCTTATAATCACGATAATCAAACTCCATTACGGATGTTGTTACCGAGATACCACGTTGGCGTTCGATATCCATCCAATCAGAAGTGGCGGTTTTGCGTATCTTATGACTTTTTACCGCACCTGCAACTTGTATTTGTCCGCCAAAAAGAAGGAACTTCTCTGTTAGAGTTGTCTTTCCTGCGTCAGGGTGGGAAATTATCGCGAATGTACGTCGTCTTTGTATTTCGTTCATCAGTTGTTTTCTTGTTTAAGCAGAATTTCAACGCATTCTTTTACGCTGTCTGTCCAATAAGGGATTTCTACTTCAAAAGTGTTTTTTATTTTTGTCTTGTCGAGCACGCTGTAATGCGGCCGCAAGGCTGGCGTAGGGTAATCGTCGGTATGAAGCGGAGCCACTTTGCATGTCGTTATTCCGGCGAATTTGTGAATCATCTTGGTAAAGTCGTACCACGAAGCCACGCCCTCGTCTGTAAAATGGTAAACTCCCGGCACAATTCCCTTTGAGAGTATTTGCATAATGACTCTTGCAAGGTCGCGAGCGTATGTTGGCGTGCCTATCTGGTCGAAAACCACACCGAGATTCTCTCTTTCACGTCCGAGCCTTATCATTGTCTTTACAAAATTGTTTCCAAACGATGAATAGAGCCACGCTGTGCGGATAACAACGGTTTTGGCACACTCGGCTTGCGCTGCTTTTTCTCCGGCAAGCTTTGTACGTCCATAAGCAGAGACTGGAGATGTGGGGGCATCTTCTGTGATTGGAGCGCAAGCGTTTCCCGGGAAAACGTAATCGGTTGATATTTGAACGAGTGCCCCGTCGCGTTTTTCTATTGCGCGGGCAAGTATTGCCGGTGCTTCGCTATTGATTAGCGCGGCTTTGGCTTCTTCGCTCTCTGCTTTGTCAACGGCGGTAAACGCAGCACAATTAACAATGGCGTCTACCTTGTTTTTGTCAACATATTCGTTTACGGCATTACTGTCGCAGATATCGAGTTCGGCTATATCGGTAAACAGATAATCAAATTGCGGATAGTTTTCCGACATAAGGCGCAATTCGTTTCCAAGTTGCCCGTTTGCACCTGTTACAAGTATCTTTTTCATAAAAACATCACACTTCTGTTTGTAAATATACTCCAATCAAACTTCGGAATTGCCGTTGAATTTCAGAGGTTCTTTTTGGTTTTTCCTATAATATGCCGCCAGCATGGCTATCACGTTTGAGATTTCCTTGATGGCGGTTTGAGTGCCTTCCGATACGTTTTTCTTTTCGATTTTCAGAAGCATCATTCCATAGAGAGCGTTGAAACAAACTTCAATGTCCCCCACTGTGCTATCGTTGCCGCGCTTGCGCAGTTCCATAATGTTTGGCAGAGCGTGGAAATATGCAGAATGGTATTGCTGGAAGCCAGAACTTTCGAGCAATTGCTGAGATAGTTCACTCAAGTTGTTCACCACGTTTTTGTTTATTTGCAGATGACCTTTTTCCTTAACGCCTTCAGAGCGCATCATTCTGCAAAGTTCTGCATACCAGTTGGCAAGTTTTGCCGAATCTTCGCCGTTGAGCTTGAACATCGGCAGATATTCTTTAGCAATCTTGTCTTCGTCGCAACCATATGCGCGTATTGTATCCTCAACCTGCCACATATAGAGCAGGTATTCTGCTATATTTTCTTGTCTTAGCTTTTGGGCGATAAACATGGCTATTGCGCTTTAATGGAGTGCCGGATTGTGAAGCCCGGTAAGCGTGAACACAAATCCCGCAATTGATGCAAGAATCACAATGCCGCCAATGGTGCGATTGAGTATCTTTACGCCGCGCACCTCAAAGCGCGTGCGCACTTTGTCGACGAAATATGTGAGCATCACCCACCACAATATCGCACCACCTACTATCGAAGCATAACCCACACCTTGTTCCACAGGGTGGTTGGGGATTATGAACGCAAAGCGGGCAAACAAGGCGATAAACAGAAATATTATCAGAGGGTTCGAAAGCGTGAGCAGAAACGAGGTAACGAAGTTGTGTACAAGCGTTCCCTTTTTCTTCGGCACGGGGCGGAAACTTTTGCGCGGGTTACTGCGAAAGGTGAGAATACCAAAAACCAATAGCATGGCACTGCCCACAAGTTGCAGGATAAACATGTTTCGTTCGTTGGTGATAAAGTCCATCACGAAACTCATGCCCAATCCCGTTATGATGGCATATATTATATCGCTGAGCGCAGCCCCAAATCCGGTAACGAGCCCGTAAAATCGTCCTTTGTTAAGGGTGCGTTGCAAGCAGAGAACGCCCACCGGCCCCATGGGAGCGGAGGCGATGATGCCTATGAACACGCCTTTCACAAGGACTTCTAATGTACTAATAGGTTCTATCGGAAGCATACTAAATTGCAAATTTCGCATTTTTCCTTAGAAACACGAAATTATAAGCAATAAAAATATAAGGCATCTACCATTAGATGGCAAATAAGCTAATAGCAGTTTACTATTCTCGCGCAGCCGCATTGGTTTACCAAAAAGTGGTATGAAAATGCTGCCACAACATGTTGAAAAAACAATAAGGCATCTTGTAAAAATAATATCCGATATTTTTTAAAAAAGGTCGGTTATCGTTTAAAAAAGGTCGGTTATCGTTTCAGCCCCCAACAAACATGTTTCAAAAGGCATGAGGAAACATAAAACGCAACGCCGGTTTTAGATTTTTTATACACGAAAAAACTTGTTTTTCTTCCCCGTGTCTAAAAAAAAGAGTAACTTAGCAGTTTGTAAGAAACGGAGGGGATTTTTCTCCAATACCGCTGTAAACGACCATATTAATAATAACATAAAATAAAAACAGATATGAAACCTACATTGTTTTTGCTCGCTGCCGGAATGGGCAGTCGCTACGGAGGCTTGAAGCAACTTGACGGCCTGGGACCTAATGGCGAAACCATCATGGACTACTCTATTTATGACGCTATCCATGCAGGATTCGGCAAATTGGTATTTGTTATCCGTAAAGATTTTGAAGAAGATTTCCGCAAGAAGATTATTTCGAAATACGAAGGACACATTCCTTGTGAATTGGTATTTCAATCACTCGACGCTCTGCCCGAAGGTTTCACAGTACCCGAAGGAAGAACAAAACCATGGGGAACAAACCACGCACTCATGATGGGCGAAAGCGTAATAAACGAACCGTTCGGAATTGTAAACTGCGACGACTTCTACGGACGCGACTCTTTTCAAGTAATGGGCAAATTCCTTTCAGAACTTCCCGAAGGCTCGAAAAACAAATACGCTATGGTGGGTTTCCGTGTAGGAAATACTTTGAGCGAGAGCGGTACTGTTTCGCGCGGTGTATGCGCAACAAGCGCCGAAGGTTTGTTGACCGACGTTGTAGAACGCACAAAGATTGAACGTCATAACGGCGATGTGCAATATCTTGACGAAGAAGACAAATGGGTAACCATCGACGAGAAAACTCCAGTGAGCATGAACTTCTGGGGCTTCACTCCCGACTATTTTGCATACAGCAAAGACTATTTCAAATCGTTCCTTGCCGATCCTAAAAACATGGCAAATCCCAAGAGCGAGTTCTTTATTCCTTTGATGGTAGACAAACTCGTGAAGGAAAACACAGCCACAGTAGAAGTACTCGACACCGCAAGCAAATGGTTTGGTGTAACCTATCCCGAAGACCGTCCCGAAACCGTGGCAAAGATTCAAAAACTCGTTGACGACGGAGTTTATCCTTCCAAACTCTTCTAAAAACAAATCCACTGCGCATTGCCGTAAAAGCAAAGCGCAAAACACTAACATAAAAACGGTGCAACTTCAAAGTTGCACCGTTTTGTTTTCGCCAATCACCAATTCCCCGCCAACACCAAGCCGCTAAATTTCTACGATAGTCCACTTTTTAATTTCTACAGTCCACCATTTACGCCATTTAGTCCACCTTTTTCTCCACATAGTCCACCTGATATTTACAACAATCCACCTCCAAACCATTATAAGTCCACCCCAAATTTCCCAAAACAAAAAGCCGCATTGCAAAAAGCAACGCGGCTTATATTTTATTGTCAACGATTTAATATTCGGTAATTATCGTTTTGTAAGAAAAGTCTTTCACCTTGTCATCATCAATAGTGCCGTCCACATACCACATCACGTGGCAATCCTTAAACACATTGAGCGTGGCGTCAACAGTTGTAGACGATTTTGTCTCCCATTTGTTGCAAACCACAGGGCGACCAAAACGATAGGCAACGCTATTGAGCCAACCAAGTTCTGGCTCGTTTTGCGCAGAATTGTATGCCACAATATCGCTAAGCTTCCAGCAAAGATATGTAAGGTCTATGCTCCCTTTGCCATAGGACAATTTGTTCCAACCATTTCTCTTTCCGTGAACAAGAGCCGACTTGTAATCAAAACCGGAGTCAAACGTTTGAGTTTGTACGCAAGGCGTAACATAAACAGGGCGCTGCGGAGAAACGCTTCTTACTGCCGAGAAAAGTTGCGGTATTAAGTTCAACATTTTGGAGTTTGTAATCTGCGAAGAAGAGCATGGAGCATTGTAAATCTCCCATGCCGCGATGCGCGGATCAGCGTTAAACGTTTTTACAACGTCGGAAACAAAATTCTGAAGCACTTCTGCGTTACGAGCACCATATCTATCGTCGAGCAAAGAAGGAAGTACCGTCATATTATAGCATGCCGCCGAATCGAGAACCGCATTGAAATCTGCCATGAACTGTTCACGGTCGGAATTGTAGTCTTTAAAATCAAAACGCACCCGCACACTGTTGTAAATGCCTTTGCTTCCTTGTTCTGAAATCCCAGCCAAAGCTTCTGCAACAGAGTTATACGACAAACCTTTCACCGGGCTACCATTAACTTGTGCCCAAGCGTTCCACGAAGGTTTCTTGTTGGTGTCGCCTTCTTTGGTAAGATTGAGCGGAGAATTGCGGAAGTTTTTCACATCTTCGTCATTGAATTCCGACGCAGCAATCCAATTCACATGATAAGGCGCAAAATCTTCCTGCAACTTGACTGCATTCATCACATATACCGGGCGCTGGTATTGATTCAAGACTCCGTCCAACAGAGATTTGTCAACTTCGGAATTGTTCTGCATCTTGAAAGAAACAACATCGCTATACTGCCAAAGAGTATTGGCATAATCTGTAGCAGTTGTATCAGCCAATTGTGCAGAAGTTATTGTAGGCGTGGCAAACATGGGTTGATTGGGGAAAGTATAGCGCACATAGGCGAACAGATAGCTAAACTTGTTGCTCCAATCCTCTGGTTCTTCTTCGGAAGTCTGTTCAAACAAACACCAACTTGCTATTCGTGAATCACTATGGTATTTATATATAACAGCATAGGCATATCGTGCAAGCGATTCGCGCGTTTCGCTCAAAACATCGCTTGTTATCAATACAGGGATAAGCTTTATATTTGCGTTGTTTGCCGCTGCTGCAAGATCTTCAACATCTTGGTAGAACGAGGTCGTACTGCTTTTGTATAAATTATAGTCCAAGCGCACTTTTATGGTATTGTACACACCATCTGAAGCATGCTTTTCTACCAAAGCCTTTGCTTCGTCGATTGACGAGGCGAAAAGTCCTTTCACAAGGTCGTTGTTGTGCCATTTCCAAGTGCGACGCTTTGTCCAACGTTCGGTTTGCTCTTTACCAGGATATATGCTTGCAGAATCTCCTTGGACACGGAAATTTTTGATACAACTAAGTTCCCTTTCGTCTACCGGATCGCCACCAGCAAAGAGTAGGTTGTGGAACATAGGTTCGTAAGCGTAGAAAGTAGAAATATCCCAGCGCACTTGCCAATTGGCATCATTTGCATATAGTCCCCATGTGTAAAAACCAATGTTGTGTTCGGAAAATTCAGACAAGCTAATGGCTACACCAGAACCGCATGTACGTACCAAAGCTTCGGTGCAGACAATAGGACGATTGTCGATTTTTTTGTAGCGGTTGATTATATAATTGACATTAGTGCTATGATTTTCCTGCATAACATAGTCGTGGAAATTATGAAGGTCCATTTCCGCCTCAGTTTCGCGTCTAAGGCTTACATACGTGCCACCATTTGCAGCAGATATGGCAGCGTCCCAAAGAATCGAGGAAGTGATTGCCTGGGTACAGCCTTCTTCGCGACACCAACGGGCAATGTTTTTTATCCACTTCATTGCTTTGGGACAATCATCGCCCCAATATACTGGTTCATTCCATATATCCCACATGATAATGCGATTGTCGCCACGGAAATGGCGTATTATTTCGCGCACCTTGTTTTCCATTGCAGCGGAGTCGGCTTCGCTTGTTGGAATATGGGTAAACCCGAACACGGGAGCACAACTTATGCCATATTTGTCAGCTATTGCAGCATAATTCTCAACGCTATTGATATAATCATTGTTATCAGGCCACCATCTTACCGAATTGAAACCTATTTCTGCAGCCAAGCGCAAAGCTTCGTCTTGGCTTACAGCATCGCAAGGGGGTTCGGGGTGGTTTACACCTATTATTGGACTATGGGCATCAAACCATTCTTTTGCTTGTTTCTCACTCCAAACAGGTCTTTCGTTAATACGATTGGATGAAGCCGAAGCAAGAAACAATCGTTTGCTCTGCGCGCCAGCCGATACACAGAATGATACGGCTACCACCGCACATGCAAAAAAATTCAATGCTTTTTGTAAAAAAGAGAACTGTTTCATTTTCGAAGATAACCATTTAATTTTAAAAACTACCTGACAAGTTTTTTCTTATTTCCTATTATATAAATTCCCTTTGGCAAATTGTTCGTAGCATCGCTCTCTTTTGCGTTCTGACGAACTACAGTGCCATCGATAGAATACACATTGTTCAAAGACGAAGGATTGTTGACGCGCACATTTTCTATACCGTTCACAAGATCCATCTCATCGCTGCGGAACGGAAGCACCGGCAAATCGTTTTCTCCGTAAATATTGCCAACAGGATAGTCAGCCCAATTATAATATATGGCGTAGGGACGAACCGGACGCTTCACGGAAATTTCAATCGTGGTGTCGTTAAGAAGAGTTGCCGTGCCTTCGTAGAAACTTCTGTATGTTTTTTCCTGGAAAAGGAAACCGATTGGAATAGAGTCGTTGCGCACATGAATCTTCTTGTTGAAAATAATCTTTGCTTTCCTATAGGCCCAATCATACTTGATAGGAACAGGAGCTTCAGCCACGACATCGAAACCATACGTGTTTTTCAATGCAACAAGAGCAAGACGGCGACCAAGTTCCTGCTTGTTTTTCGGGTGAATATCATTTTGATTTCCTATATCAACGGCAGTTGCCATTCCTACATTCTCCATTTGTTCAAGGGTTTTCCACTGTTGCCAACGCAAAATCGCCCAACTCGATGTAGGTTGCACTGCTACAGCTTCGGTAAAGCCCGCAAGTTGCACATAATAGAACGGAAATTGATATCCCCAGTCTTTTCGCCAAAACGAAATCAAGCTGTCCATCATCTCTGCGTAATGTGTGTTGCCCACATTGGCTTCGCCTTGATACCATATGGCTCCACGTATCGGGAAATCCTTCAATGGGTGAATCATTGTATTATACAAGAGTGTCGGCACTTGGAATTCGTTGGTCATTCCCAAATATTTTTTCACGGAATCCCTATCAAAATCATATTTCGCGCAGTTGTCGAGCGTTGTTTTCAAAGAAGGAATTGTGCGGGCTGCCTCAAGACTCATCCACGCTTCGGCATTCGAACCGCCATAAGCCGACTGAATAAGCCCGATAGGGATATTGAGTTGCTTATATAGCTCACGACCATAGCAATATGCAGTAGCCGAAAATTCAGGAATGGTTGAAGGCGAGCAGGAATTCCAACTTGTCCAAACAGCAAGCGAATCTGAAGGGTGATTACACCTTCCCGAGATTTCTACTTGAAACAATTTTATCATAGGATAGTTGGCATTTTTTACTTCCTCCTCATAGTTGTTTATCATACCCCAACTACCTTGTACAGGCATCTGCATGTTTGATTGTCCAGAGCACAACCACACCTCACCAATGTATACCGGATTAAACACCTTGACATCTGTTTGCTGGAAACTCGTTCCGCGTTTTTTCATCTCGGTTACACGCATTGTGTAAGCCGTATTCGAAGCTTCGGGCAAGGTTAATTTTATCGAGAAATTGCCCAAAGAATCGGTTTCGACGTCTATATTCTTTTTATCCCACGAGGCATAAAAACGCACGTACGCATTTGGATTGGCTTTTCCATGGAAATTAAGTTCCGACTTCTGCTGCAACACCATTTCGTTGGCGTATATATTCGACAGCACAAGCTTTGCGTTTGCTACCATGGCAAATATTGTTGCCACAACAAGCAATATTATTTTTTTCATCTTAGAATCGTATTATTGTATCTGTTGTTATTTTGCCTTGTCGGCATCAACGAGATTCATTTCATCGGTGCGGAAAGGAAGGACAGGCAAATTGGTTGAACCATAAAGGTTGCCTATGGGATATTCTGCCCAATTGTAGCGTACATCTTTGATTTTACCCAAGCCAGAAGCCGTAATGCTGATCGTAGTGGGGTTTTCAAGTTTCGCAGTTCCCTCTACGTATTTATTATTTGCATCACACAATACAAATCCTGCCGCAGTGGAATCATTGCGCACATGAATTTTATTGTTGAAAGTTATTGTTGCCTTGCCGTCAGAGAATTTGTATTTAACGGGAGCCGGTGCTTCGTAAACGAGGTCTTTTTTGCCATACGTTTTATTGAGTGCTATGAGCAACAAACGGCGTGCAATTTCCTGCTTGTTCTTTGGGTGAATGTCGTATTGGTTTCCTATATCAACGGCAGTTGCCATTCCTACGCGTGGCATGCTTAATGATTTCCACTGATCCCAGCGCAGTTTTGCGTAGTTCGACTCTGGTTCCACTGTTACCTGCTTATTAAATCCTGCAAGCTGTACATAATAGAACGGGAACTCGTAGCCCCACAATTTGCGCCAGCTATCAATAAGACTGTTCATGAGTTTGGTGTAATAAGGACAGCCCCAGGCGTTGGCACACCCTTGATACCACAGCACACCTTTGATTGGAAGCACATGGAGCGGGTAAAGCATTGTGTTGTATAGCAAAGTGGGAATTTGTTGTTCTGCACGCTTTGCATATTTCTGGATACTGTCGTTCACAAAATTGTATTTACCAAAAGTTTCCAAGTCGTTTTTGAGTTCTGGAATGGTCTTGGCAGTTTCAAGGCTCACCCACGCTTCGGCATTTGCGCCTCCGTATGCCGACTGTATGAGTCCGATGGGCACGCGTAGGGTTTCGTATAATTCCTTGCCGAAAAGATATGCTATGGCTGAGAAAGTTGGAACTGTTTTCGAGGAACATATTTCCCAGTTCTTCCAAAGTTCGGTGTCGTCTGCGGGAGTGTTTTGTTTTGCAGCCATCTTGACTTGCAGGAAACGTATCATGGGATATTTCTCCGCCTCATAAACTTCACGTTCTGAGTTGTTGATATAATTACCTCCCCACCCTCTCACGGGCATTTCCATATTTGATTGTCCGGAAAAGAGCCAAACTTCGCCTGAATACACATTTGAGAGTGTTTTTTCCCCATCTCCATCATCAAAGCTTAGGGTATAGGTTTTCATAGATGCGTCGGGAACGCGGAACTTTACGCTAAACGTGCCTTGGGCATCGGCTTTTGTGATAACAGTCTTGTTGTTCCACGAGGCTTTGAACTTTACTGTGGAATTTGGTGTGGCTTTCCCCTTAACCGTCATTTCGGATTTTTGTTGCAACACCATATTATCGCTGTAGAATGAGGGCAATTCTACTTTTGCAAACGAGTTATTAAACGTAAAGGTCACTATTGAAGCGACCAATAAGCTACGGAATATTTTCATAGATATTGTTGTTTTCTTTCTTGCTGCAAGCTATTTAACGAGCACTTTATAGGAGATTCCTTTTGCGTTTACAAAATAAATGCCGGGCATTAGTTGCTGATCTTTGGCAAGTATCATGCCTTCGTCGTTTATTATAGTATAAACATTAGTGCCTTCTACTTTTATTACTCGGTCAATCACTTGTATTTTCACGTTGTTTTCCTTGATTATCTTGCCTACCGAAACGGGCACTCCCGTTGTGGTGCACACTTTCCACGCCCACACGGAATTTTCATTGCCATATTCGTTGAACGATGGCACTACTCCTGCAGAATCGGCGGCAAACAGATAGCGCACATCTTCTCCGTCTTCGAATTTTATGGAGATTTGATTGTCGTTCAAGTCTTCAAAAGTAAACGATTTGAGGTTTATTTTTGTACCTGTGGCTTCTTGTGCATAAAAGTTATCTTTCCATGCTCCTGCCGGGCTTATATATCGGCGTGTGCTGCGGTTGCGCAGAAAATATGTGCCACTGTCATCGTTTGCAGCCGCAATTATTTGCCATTCCTGCACGTAAACGCCGTCTTGCATCTCGTCGATAATAAATTTATATCCCGTGGTTCCGGCTTTGCGTGTGTTGTCGGAGATGCACATCTTGGAATATTCGGGATAGGCACTTACTATTTTATAATAAACTGTATTACCCAACGAATCGGTTGAGGGATAGTTTTGTGCAGATGCGCTTTTCGCACCTAAAACAAGTAGAAAAGAAATGAGCAGTAAGCTATTCTTCATGATAATATTTTCTTTTTGATTTATAATTTAGGTACAAATATAAAATATTTCTCATAACTAAGGCCTTATAGCTCTCTCAAAAAGAGCATTTGCGCTGATTTTTACCAAAATTCACATTTTTACAAGCCTTTTACCCCACTCAACATTGCCTATTTGCTACTTTTTTCACCACATTGCGAGCCTGGTTTGCAACGCAAGCGTTATAAGAAAAACGAGGTTCGACATAATTTAAATTTAGATGCGGCGGAAATTAATTTAGAAACCTTGGAATTTTTGCGAGATGCCGTGTTGTAAAAACGCCATGGAAATGCCTATTGCGCCAAGCCTCCAAAGTCTTCATAGCGTGGGCTGAAGAATGGATTTTGTGACATGTCTCGCGGATTTTTTGTATTTTTGCGCAGATTGCCACGCATGTGTGGCATCAGTTATCCTATATATAATATGGCAGAAGACCTACTGAATATCGACCAACCCGAAGAAACCCTGCAAACCGAGGTGAAGTATGACGAAAGCAGCATACGCCACCTCGACGATACCACTCATATCCGCACACGTCCCGGCATGTATATCGGACGCTTGGGAGATGGTTCCCACTCCGACGATGGAATTTACGTACTTCTCAAAGAAACCATCGACAACTCTATTGACGAGTTTAAGATGAACGCCGGGAAACGTATAGAAATAGAGCTAATCGACGACAAAGCCATTACGGTGCGCGACTTTGGGCGAGGCATTCCCCTCGGATCGCTTGTCGACGCCGTGAGTATGCTCAACACCGGTGGGAAATACGACAGCAAGGCTTTCAAGAAGAGCGTAGGTATGAACGGTGTGGGTTCAAAGGCTGTCAACGCCCTAAGTTCGCGCTACGAAGTGCGCTCACACCGCGACGGAAAAATGAGAACGGCAATATTCGAAGCCGGAAAACTCGTAAGCGATACCACTACCGACACACAAGAAGAGAACGGAACTTACGTATATTTCCACCCCGACGAAACATTGTTCAAGAAATTTCGTTTCCACACAGAGTTTATCGAAACAATGCTTCGAAACTACACGTATTTGAACATCGGGCTTTCGATAATATTCAACGGTCGCAAAATTCAAAGCCGCAATGGTCTTGAAGACTTGCTTACCGACAACATGACAAACCCCGCAATATATCCCATTATCCACCTCACAGGCACGGATATCGAGATAGCTTTCACACATACCAACCAATACGGCGAGGAATACTATTCCTTTGTAAACGGACAGCACACCACCATGGGCGGAACCCACCAAAGCGCATTCAAAGAGCACGTGGCAAAAACTTTAAAGGAATTCTACGGAAAAGATCTCGACTTCCAGGATATCCGAAACGGCATAGTGGGTGCAATAGCCGTGAACGTTGAAGAACCACAGTTTGAAAGTCAAACAAAAATCAAGCTCGGCAGCCTTACAATAGGAAAAGAAGGAACGGGAATGAGTGTAAACAAATTTGTAGGCGATTTTATTAAAGAAAATCTCGACAACTATTTGCACAAGAACCCGGATATTGCCAACGCCATACTCGAAAAAATCCAACAATCCGAGAGAGAAAGAAAAGCAATTGCGGGAGTAACCAAACTGGCAAGGGAAAGATCAAAAAAAGCAAACCTTCACAACCGAAAACTTCGCGATTGCCACATACATTATAACGATGCGCGCGGCGACAAAAGAGAAGAAAGTTGCATCTTTATCACCGAGGGAGACTCTGCATCGGGTACTATTACAAAATGTCGCGATGCAAAAACCCAGGCTGTCTTTTCGCTTCGAGGCAAACCGCTTAATTCGTTCGGACAAACCAAGAAAATGGTTTACGAAAACGACGAATTCTATCTATTGCAGGCTGCGCTCAATATCGAAGACGGTCTTGACGGATTGAGATACAACAAAGTTATCGTGGCAACCGATGCCGATGTCGACGGAATGCACATAAGATTGCTGATAACCACTTTCTTCTTGCAGTTCTTCCCCGAACTCATAAAGAAAGGGCATGTATACATTTTGCAGACGCCTCTGTTTAGAGTGAGAAACAAGAAAAAAAATACTGCCGCCGGAAAGAAACGCATTAAGATTGACGACAACGCAGCGGGAGCCGATGTGCTGAAAAAGAAACGCAGCGAAGGACATTCGGAATACGAGACAGTTTATTGCTACACCGACGAAGAACGCCGCGAAGCCATACAACGTTTGCAGCCCAACCCGGAAATCACACGATTCAAAGGACTTGGCGAGATTGATCCCGATGAGTTTAAACATTTCATAGGCCCAGAGATGCGCCTCGACCCCATTACGCTGAACAAGAGCGACAATGTGGGCGAAATGTTAGCTTATTATATGGGCAAGAACACTTCGGAGCGGCAGAATTTCATAATTGAAAATCTTGTTGTCGAAGAAGATCACCCCGAATACCTTGAAAATTAATTATTGATTTGACACTGATGGAAAGACTTGCTATATTTCCCGGAAGTTTCGACCCCTTTACAATCGGACATGAGGCTATGGTGAGACGCGGACTGCAAATATTCGACCATATCTTCATAGGAATCGGCGTAAACAAGGAGAAATCTGTTTTGTCAGAGACTGCGAAACGCGTGGAAACCATAAAAAATTACTACAAAGACGAACCGCGCGTAAGCGTTCACAGCTACGATGACCTTACAATTGATTTCGCCCACCGCATGAACGCTAAATTTATTTTGCGCGGGCTTCGCTCTGTAAAAGATTTTGAATATGAGCGCGACATGGCCGACATGAATCGCCGCCTTACAGGTGTAGAAACTGTGATACTCTTTACCGAGCCCAAACTTGCCGCAATCAGTTCGAGCGTAGTGAGAGATCTTATTTCCCATGGGCGCGATGTTTCGGATTTTCTACCCAAAACGAAATAACTGTAACCTCTTTTTTTGAAAGAAACAGGGCGTCAAAAAACGTAGTCCCAATATCATAAAAATAATAAGCCATATTATTTAAAAAATGTCCGATATTTTTCAAACAATATGGCTTATTATTTTTGCGTTATGCCGCATTACCGTAACAACATAATATTATGGCTGTTACATAGCGCACTAAACGCGAGCCAAAAACCCACATCGTTTTTCCTCTACCCTATCTTGACAAGCGTAGCTCCGAAACCATATTCCTGAAACGAAGCGTCTTGAGTTTGACATGCGGGATAATGGCGTTTTAGTTCGCGCAAAACCTCATTGCGAAGCACTCCCTCGCCTTTGCCGTGTATGAAAACAATGCGCATTCCCTTCTTGCCTTTGTATTTCTCCATTGTGTCGCGCACTTCCTGCAACTGGCGATTTAGAATATCGGCATTCGAAAGGCCTTTTACGGAATCAAACAGCGCATAATCGTGCAGATTTACTTCAATCTCGTTCGGATTTTTCACCCTTGCCGCTTCGGTTGCAACATGCTTGGGCTTCTCTTCAACCTTACGCCCCATCAGCGCATCGCGAATTTGTCCCGCATCGGCAAAAACAGTGCGCACAGGTTCGTCGTCTCTTACCACATCAATCACAAGGGCTGGTTCTTCAAAGAAAAGGCTCGGTTTGAATGCACCAACCTTATAAAATTTTGTGCCATCGATACGCATTTCCACGCTTATCGCAGGTTTTAGGCTGAAAGTCTTTTCACGTTTATACGATATCATTTGCAAAGCGATGCGTGATATATCATCGATTTGCGAACGGCTTATTTCCTCCAAAAATTCCTTGGTATTGGGTTCGATTGTTCCCCCATAGCGTGCGCGCCAAGCCGTGCCCTGCGCCGAAAGCCAAGTGAGCGTAATAAAATAATTGCTGTCGTTTATAAGATAGGCGTCAAAAGTTGTCTCAACCATGTTGTCGGGCGTATTAGGTATGAATGCCAGATAAACATTGAGCCTTTCGCCGTCGCGGCGTTCCAATGGTGCAGGGTGGAACTTAGGTTTGTCGGCGTTGCTTTGCCTTGTTGCTACAACTTCGGGCTGAACCTTTGATTTCTTCTCGGCAATCTCTGCCTTGGCATCGGCTTTTGCTTTTCCCCATGTGCCACCTTCGTAACTCTCTCCGCCCTCAACAACACATTCATTTATGGGCATGGGAATTTCAAAACCGTCGGCGTCTTCCACAAGCACAGTATATTTGTCCTGGAAACCGGAAACTCTTCCTCCGCCAACCTCTCTCAAAAATTTTACAGTATCTCCTATTTTCATTGTTTTCTACAATTTTCTGCAACAAAAGTAACCATTTTCCACCTTTGTCGCAAAGAATAAACAGCATGCGTATAATAAAACGGAGAAAAAGCCGTTAAAAGTTTGTGCATGTAGAAGAAAAATCGTATTTTTGCGCACTTTTGGAATATTATGAGGCAACTAAAAATCAACAAAAGCATCACGAACCGGCAGAACGCCGCGCTTGACAAGTATTTGGTGGAAATCGGCCGCGAGGAACTTATTTCTACCGATGAAGAAGTGGAACTCGCCCAAAAAATTCACAAGGGAGACAGAAGGGCACTTGACAAGCTTACGCGGGCAAACCTTCGATTTGTAGTGAGTGTTGCAAAGCAGTATCAAAACCAGGGACTCGCGCTAAACGATCTCATAGACGAGGGAAATCTCGGGCTTATCAAGGCAGCGCAGAAGTTTGATGAAACACGCGGCTTCAAGTTTATTTCCTACGCCGTTTGGTGGATTCGCCAGAGCATACTGCAAGCAATTTCCGAACAGAGTCGTATTGTGCGCATGCCGTTGAATCAGGTGGGTTTTCAGAGTAAACTTTCAAAAGCTGTGGTGAACTTTGAGCAGGCCAACGAACGTCGTCCCTCTGTGCAAGAACTTGCTGATATTCTCGACACAGATGAGGCAAAAGTTCGCGAAGCTATGGGCACCAATGGCAAGAAAGTTTCGGTTGACGCTCCTTTCCAAGACGATGATTCCAATTCTCTTATCGACATTATGACCGATGAGGACGCTCCTACGACGGATAATAATATGGAGAAGGAATCTTTGTCGAAGGATCTCAATTCTGCGTTGAGCACTCTCAGCGAGCGTGAGCAGCAGGTGCTTAAAATGCTGTTTGGTATCGGATGCAACGAAATGACTGCCGAAGAAGTGGCAAACAACCTCAGTTTGACGCGCGAGCGTGTGCGCCAGATTAAAGAACGCGCCCTAAGGCGTTTGCGCGATGACGTGAATATTAATATCCTGACAAAGTATCTGGGATAACGCATCGCTTAGAAAGAAAAAAGAAACAGAAAGAATTTCCCTGCCGAATGGTTTCGGCGGGGATTTTTCGTTTTTTGCGGGCAGCATGAACGGCTTTTCGCAAAGACTTCGGCACATTGCAAAACCGAATCGGCATCTCGTAAAAACAATGTCAGACCTTTTTTAAAAAAGGTCTGACATTGTTTAAAAAATATCGGATATTGTTTTTGCGATAAGCCTTATAGTTTTTGCGAGGTATTATATGGATAAAATTTGTCCCTTTACCCACATACAAATACGGGGTTGTTTTATTAAGACAACCAATGGGTTGAACGCAAAAACGGTTTCGATTTTTATTTCAAAGGAGCGCGAAACGAGCAGCCTTCGTTCCATCTCGAGCAACCCAAGGCTGTTTTGCCCCGAATCACTTTTCCTTTTCCGCACAATGGGCACACATCGCCTTCTTTCACTTCTGGTTCTTTGGGTTGCGGCATTGCGTTTTTAGAATCATTGGTCTTGCGCGTGGTTGATGCCTTGGTGGTTTTAGCTTTTGCAGGAGTGGCAGTCCAGGTTACGCGCTTGGTGTTTTGTTCAGCCATTACCGATGTTACAATTCGGCTCACCATTTCTTTCAGTTCTGCTATAAACTGTGGGGCAGAGTATTCTCCCCGCTCTATTTCGCGCAGTTTTTTCTCCCATTGCCCGGTGAGTTCTGCACTTTTCAACAGATTTTCGTGGATTGTGGCTATGAGTTCTTTTCCGGTGGCTGTGGGGAATATTGATTTGCGTTGTTTGGCAATATATCTGCGGCGGAAAAGTGTTTCTATTATGGCTGCGCGCGTTGACGGGCGACCTATTCCGTTTTCTTTCAAGGCATCGCGCAACGAATCGTCTTCCACGTTTTTTCCCGCCGTTTCCATTGCGCGCAACAGTGTGGCTTCGGTAAACGGTTTGGGCGGTTGGGTGAATTTCTTTGCCACTCCGGGCTTGTGAGCTCCGCTTTCGCCTTTCACAAAATCGGGCAACACGGCTTCGGGTGCCTCGTTGTTTTTTACTTCTTCGTCGTCATCGCGCTTCTGTGCGGGAAATACGTTGCGCCATGCCGGTTGGAGTATTTGTTTGCCCGTTGCCTTAAATTTTACATCGTTGCAATGCCCCAAGACAGTGGTTGTAGAGAAAACGCAGTCGGGATAAAACGCCGCGATAAAATGACGCGCAACGAGATCATACACCTTTGCTTCATCGGGAACAAGCGAATTGGCTGCCACACCCGTTGGAATTATCGCATGATGGTCTGTTACTTTTGAAGAATCAAAGAATTTCTTGTTTTTCTTCAATGGTTTTCCGCGCAAAGGCGTTATGATTTCGGCGTACTGCGACAAGGAGTTGAGAATACCCTTGCATTTCGGAAATATATCGTCGGAAAGAAATGTAGTATCCACACGCGGATAGGTAGTTACGTGTTTCTCGTAAAGACTTTGTGCTATTTGCAGCGTTTTTTCCGCCGAGAAAGAGAATTTTTTGTTGCATTCCACTTGCAACGAAGTGAGATCAAACAATCTTGGAGGGGCTTCTTTTCCTTCCTTCTTTGTTATGCTGTCGACAACGAAGTCTTTGCCGCGAATTTTCTCCAATGCTTCCTGCGCTTTGTGCTCTTCGCTGAAATTTCCGCTTGTTGCCGTGAACGTAGTATTGCGATAAATTGTGGAAAGAACCCAGTAGGGCTGCGCAACAAAGTTATCTATTTCGTCTTGTCGGTTTACAATCATCGCGAGAGTGGGTGTCTGCACTCTGCCAACCGACAACGGCTGCGCTCCACGCTCTTGCGAACCGAATTTAAGCGTGTAAAGTCGTGTGGCATTCATTCCCAGCAACCAATCACCTATTGCGCGACACAATCCTGCCTCGTAAAGATTTTTGTAAACCGATGAATCTTTTAGCGAGTTGAAACCTTCGCGAATGCTTTCCTCGGTGAGCGAAGATATCCACAGTCTTTCAACGTTGCAGGTTGCTCCTGACATTTGCAAAACCCATCGTTGTATCAATTCTCCCTCTTGTCCGGCATCGCCGCAGTTTATTATTTTGTCGGCTTTAAGGAACAGGGATTTTATTATCTTGAATTGTTTTGCCACTCCGCGGTCTTTTTTGAGCCTTATGCCAAATCGCGGTGGCACCATGGGCAATGCAGCCAAACTCCATCGGTGCCAGGGTTCATAATAGTCCTCGGGATATTTTAGTTCGCAGAGATGTCCAAAAGTCCAGGTAACTTGGTATCCGTTACCTTCGATATATCCGTCATGACGTTCGGTGGCGCCGAGCACTTGTGCTATATCGCGTGCCACACTTGGTTTTTCGGCTATGCAAACTATCATATTTTGTTTTCGGAAACGATTGTGTATGTCAGGGTGTCGCGATTGAACATCACGTCTTCGGTTTTGAAAAAGATGTCGAGCGTTCCGGTGTGTGCGAGTTGCTTTGGTGTGCCGCATACAGGCTTTGCGCCTCGATTCAAAACCCACAAGATGTCGGCGGTATGGAATGCCGTACCCAAATCGTGGGTTGCCACCACCACAGTCTTGTTTTCGGATTTTGCAAGATGACGCAACAGGCGAAACGTTTCGGTTTTGCTGGGGAAATCAAGAAATGCCGTAGGTTCGTCGAGCAATATCACGGGAGTTTGCTGGGCTATACATTTGGCTATCATTGCTTTTTGCCGTTCGCCGTCCGACAGTGTTGAAATCTTTCGGCTTCGCATTTCTGCCATACCGGTTTTCTGCATTGCGCTGTCCACAATGCTTTGGTCGTGAAGGGAGAGTGTTCCCATGAAATTGGTGTATGGAATTCGCCCAAGCGCAACGAGTTCCTCCACTGTCATTTGTGTGTTGAACGCTTGCCGTTCTGTGAGCACCACTCCTATATATTGTGCGAGTTCGCGGCGTGAATAGAGCGAAATATCTCTGTTGTTGAGCATCACACGTCCCGTGGCGGCAGGCTGAAATCCGGCAATGGTGCGCAGCAGAGTGGATTTCCCGGCACCATTTACGCCCAAAACGCATACAAAGTCGCCCGCCGACAAAACGGTAGAGAACTTTTCGGTAACTCTCTCGCTATTGTTTTGCAGGTAAGCGGTTGATATATTTTCGAGCCTTATGGTGCTTTCATTCATGTGTGCAAAGATACGAAGTTTGTCAAACATTTGCCGCCCAGCGCGGGACATCTGCCGAAAGACAAGGGACATAAATTCCCTTCGCATGCGATTTAACACAAAACACAACCAATTGTTTTTCAATACTATCACTTGTGGCAAAAAAAAGGTCTGATATCGTTTTTCTAATATCCGACCTTTTTTAAATAATATCCGACCTTTTTTAAAAAAGGTCGGATATTATTTTTACGATATACTATATGCCTACAAATCCAAGTCGAGTTTCACACCCGCCATAGCCCAGCAACGCGGCTGCGCCACATTTCCGAGGTCGTAATACTTGCGCGCAGTGAGATTATCTGCCGTGGCATAAATTTCATAATGCGGAGCTTTCCAACTAAGTTTCAGGTTGAGCAAAGCATACGAGGGATATTCTTTTAGCACTCCCGTATTCTTGCCGCCAGAATACTTGATGTATGTGCCTTCGCGCTTTTGCCAGCGCAAAGACCAGGAAGCCGACAGCCGATACCATATGTTGTGGTCGAGAGTAGCCACCAATTTGTGGCGAAGATACTCCATGGCATAATTCGAGCGGTAAACGCCCGCACCATCTTTCTTGTCCTGCCAAATATAAGCGTAGCCAAGCGTGAGACGTTTGACAGGGAATTTTTCGTTAAGCAGTTTTTGGAAATCAACTGCCGTGTTGACCGAATAACCATAGTTGTCGAGCTTGAAGTTTGCGGAATGGTATATATCGTCTGCCGAATACATCACCCAGTCTATCATATTGGAGCCATGATTATAGTATCCCTGCAAAAGAACTTCGGCCCATTCGTTACGCCATTCCACTCCGATTTTGGCAGCGCTCACTCTCTCGGGCTGCAAACCCACATTGCCTTCCTGAGTAGGGCTCTTGTAGTAAAGATCGGTGAAAGTGGGCAGACGCATAGCCTTGTTCCACGAAGCAAACAGGCGCAATCCATCGCCGGGACGGCAACTAATGTCAACACCAGGGTATAAACGGAATTTTTCATCAACTGCCGTGTTGCGGTTAACCAACAATCCCGCCGAGAAAGTGAATATTCCCGCCACAACATTGTGTTCCACAAAATAATTAATGTCTGTGCGGTGGTCGTCGTGCGTGTAGAAATTTCCCTTGTGCCCACTCACCGCCACATAACGCGTAGAATCGAGCGGACGACCAAGGTTTGACGAAATAATATTGTCGCTCCTCAATTCTGCACCTATTGCCGTGCGCCCCAAAAGCCAGCTTGTCCACGCATTGACCGAGAACGAAAAAACATCATTGCGATGGAAATTTTCTCCGCGCGGCGAGCGACGAATAAGTTCAAAATGATCTGTGGAACGAATCCATGAAATTTGCGGGGAAACGTGTATTTTACCCTGCGTCTCGGCTTTTGCCGAAGCAAAAATGCGTGTATTCGATTCCCATTGCCTTGGATATGCCGCGCTATAGAATGTGTTTGCGCCATATTCCTTTGCCACAATTCCGGTTTGCCATGTAGCCGTAACATTGTCGGAGCGGAACGTTCCGTTGTAGAAAGCATTTCCGAGATTAAAGGCACTGTTTTCAGTTCCGCCGTCGCTGCGCGTAAAGTTGCCGCTTACAAAATGAGTGAAGTCGCTTGTCTTTACACCCACATTCGCTCCCGCGCCAACGGTGCCAAACGAACCGGCACTAATATTTGCATGCAGCGAATTTTTGTCGACCTTGCGCGTAACAATGTTTATTGCCCCGCTAAAAGCCTGGCTTCCCATCAACCTTCCTGCCGCACCTTCGAGGATTTCTATCCGTTCGATTTCGTCGGGCGACACGGGAAAATCAGCCGCTAAATGACCTGTTTGCGGATTGTTCACAGATACTCCGTTCAAGAGTATAGTGATTTGGTCGAATGTGCCTCCGTTTATGCTTATATCCGACTGTACGCCAAAACCGCCGCGCTGTCGGACATCTGCGCCCACGGTTAGTTTTAAAAGATCGTTGACAGACGTCGCGCCCGCCCGATCAATATCGCTGCGGGATATGACGCTTACAACACGTGCTGCCTTGTCGGCGGCAATTTTTGCACGACTCGCCGTTACGATAGCCTCTCCAAGATTTTGCTCAGCAATTGTGTCGCCTGCCGTGTGGCTTTGTGGACAAATTGCAAGCGCTGTCTGGGTTGCGCCAAGGGTTGCCACGCTGAGCACTCCTATTTTTACTTCGCGATGAAAGCATTGGAGCAAAGCGTAGTGCTTGCGCGAGAAACGTTTGAACGTTCCGGGCTGTGCTTGTTTTAGTTGTTGTTTGAACATAATTGTATTGTATGAATACGTCGATTGTTCACGCTTTGTTGCATTTGGCTTGAAAACAATAAGAATTTGCCAAAAATGCGGCTGCAAAGGTAATATTTTATATCAAAAGCCGCAAGTTCAACATATAACTGCCTACTTTTGCATTTGTCTTTAACTATTTTGAGATGAACAAGGCTTTTGATTGCATTATATCTTTTTTGAAAATCTGGTTATTGCCCACGGCGATGTGTACAGGCACTGCTATTTATTTGTTGTTTGCAAAGGTTTCGATTCTTGCGCCTGCCAAACCGTTTTTTCTTGAAGCTGCGTCGTATTTGATGCCTACTGCGATTTTCCTGATGCTGTTTTTTACGTATTGCAAGATTAATTTCAAGGAGATGAAGCCTCGTCGTTGGCATTTGGCGACACTTGTTTTTCAAACAATGCTTTCGGTGGGTTGTGCTGTAGTGATAATAAAATTATTGCGTCCGTCTTCGGCTGCCGAACTTGTGGCCGAAGGAATGTTGGCGTGCTTCATCAGTCCCACGGCATCGGCTGCCGCTGTGGTTACGGGCAAACTTGGCGGAAGTGCAGCCTCTCTCACGAGCTACACGCTTGAGAGCAATATTTTGTCGGCTTGTCTCATCACTTTTATTTGCCCAATAATTCACCCCGTGCCCGACATGCACATTCTTAGAGCGTTCACAATGGTTTTGATAAAGGTTTCGCAGCTTTTGATATTGCCTTTCTTGCTTGCCTTGTTCTTGAAATACACCATGCCTCGGCTTCATAGTCGCTGCGCCGCGCTCAAAGATATTGCGTTTTACATTTGGGGCTGCTCGTTAACCATGGTTACGGGAATGACAATGCGTGTAGTTTTTGCAAGTCTCAATCGTTCGCACGTTGTAGTGGCTTTGGTTGTTGGCTCGTTGCTGGTATGCTTGCTCAAATTTGCCGCGGGCTGGATAATTGGCGGCACCACGGGCAAAGTAGACCGCATAAGCGCCGGACAAGCTTTGGGACAGAAAAACACGATGTTCACTATCTGGATGGCACTCACGTATCTCAGTCCGATTGCTGCCGTTGCTCCGGGAAGCTATGTGCTTTGGCAAAACATGATAAACTCTTGGGAACTTTGGCACACCGACCACGAGAATAAGAAGAAGACAAAAGTTTAAACGATTACGCAAGATTTTTCACCACCACGCGATATCGCAAAAATTCCAAGGCTTGAAATTTAAATTATATCAGACCTCGTAAAAACGAATTTCACCCCCATAAAAACGATGTTTGATGCCGTTTTTCTAATGTCGGATATTTTTTAAATAATGTCAGACCTTTTTTAAAAAAGGTCTGACATTGTTTTTGCAATATCGGTTATACTAAAAACCGCTTGCCACGCCTTTGTTTTTTACCCCCAATATGCGCGCCGTTAAACGGATAAAAGCTATATTTGCAAAGGAATATTTCCCCAACTTTACTATTTAAGACATTTAATCATGATTTTCAAGAAAGCCATATCGCTTCTGTTTTTATTGGCATGCACATTAATGCCAAGCCTTGCGGCATCTAACGATTTTCAAAACGGAGAAAACTACACTGCTCCCGACAGTTCGCTTATCACCCACGCCACTGCCGCCAATTTTCCCATGGAAGGGAAAAACACTTTCAGCGTTACGGTCAACAACAAACGGGTGGGACTTTACAACGACCGCAGCCATTGGGGCGGATTGGTGCAATTCGGTAGTTTTGAATTCGTCAACGGAAAAGAGATTACCATAAAAATCACATACGCCAAGACAATAAAAACGTATGAAGTGATGCCAATAAAAAAACTCGACCTTTTGTCGGTGAAGAAAACTGGAGCCAAAACAATTGAAATAAAGACCAATCGCGCCGATCAGAACATCACGGTGGTTGTAAACGGAGAATACAAGAAAGACGCGCTACATCTGTTTTGCAACAGCGTAGATCGCAACGCGCCCAACGTGCCCGACCGCAACGGTTTCCACAAATTCGAAAAAGAAAAAGTGTATTATTTCGGTCCCGGATACTACGACATGGAAAAAATACTCAACAGAGACATTCTCGTACTCGACAACGGGTGGAAAGTATACCTTGCCGGAGGCGCAGTACTCTATGGACGCATCGGATTGTGGGGTACAGAAAAAGGCACAAAGGTACACGGACGCGGCATGGTGTATAACGACACCCGGAATGCCCGTGTGATTTTTGAAGCAAACGACTGCAACGGCGCCGATGTTGAAGGCGTTTTGTTTCATTGCCACCGCGCCGGAGTTTGGCAGGTTGTAATAAACCATTGCAAGAATGTAGAATTCAAAGGAGTGAAGATACTTTCAACAAGATACGCCTCTACCGACGGACTTGACGTTGTAAACTGCCAGCAATGCGCATTTCTCAACACTTTTATCCGAGCTAACGACGACGCCATCGCAATTAAAGGGCTCGACAGCCGCAAACCAGCCGAATGTCCTCCCACAAGAAACATAACTTTCTGCGGAATGCAACTATGGAATGACTGTAATTGCGCAATGGGAATAGGCGCAGAAAACCATTGTCAGCTTTACGAAAACATAAAGTTCATGAACAGCAGCATTTTGTTCAGCTACGACGATCCCGACTACCACGAAGTTCTCGACGAACGCGCTGCCATGACAATTTGCTGCATTCACGGCACATATTTCCGAAACATTTCCTACGAAAACATTGATGTGTATCACTGCGAACGCCTTATTGCCGCCGGCTTTCAGCCTTCGTTTTGGTTTGGCTCGCTTCCCGGCGACCAAACAACGCCCGGAGGAATCGAAGGACTCGTTTATCGCAACATCAACTGCCTTAACAATAGCGGCAGCTCAATTGCCAATCAAATGTACTTGTATGGTTGGAACAAAGAAGGCACTCCCGCAAAAAGCGTAAACAATGTAGTTTTTGAGGACGTGAACATCGAAGGCTTAAAAGTAAGAGATCTCGGCAACAGACACTTTAAACTCGGAGCAAACATAGAGAACGTGCAATTCAAATAAGGCGGAAATTACCCAAGACCCGGGATATTTTCAATAACTTTGCATCTGCTACAAACAATACCCCCTATGAGAATAGACATAATAACTGTTTTGCCCGAAATGCTTGAAGGATTTATGAATGTGTCAATCCTTGGACGCGCACAAAAGAAAGGACTCGTGGAAATACACGTTCACAATTTGCGCGACTACACTACCGACAAGCACAGACGCGTTGACGATTATCCGTTTGGGGGCTTTGCGGGAATGGTAATGCAATGTCAGCCGATAGATGCTTGTATCTCAAAATTGAAAAGCGAGAGAGATTACGACGAAATCATTTTCACAACTCCCGATGGCGAGCAATTCGACCAAAGAATGGCCAACGATTTGTCTATGTTGCATAACATAATAATTCTGTGCGGCCATTACAAAGGAGTTGACTATCGTGTGCGCGAACATTTGATTACAAAAGAAGTGAGCATGGGCGATTTTGTGCTGACAGGCGGAGAAATTGCTGCGGCAGCAATGGCCGATGCAATAACAAGGCTTGTGCCCGGAGTTTTGAGCGATGAACAGAGCGCGCTGTCCGACTCTTTTCAGGACAACTTGCTTGCCGCGCCGGTTTATACGCGCCCTGCCGACTACAAAGGCTGGAAAGTTCCCGAGGTATTGCTTAGCGGACACGATGCAAAGATTAAGGAATGGGAACTAACGCAATCTATGGAACGCACAAAGCTTCTCCGTCCCGATTTGCTCAAGAAATAGATTTTACAATACCTATAAAATATGAACCGCATTCCGAACAAATCAGAATGCGGTTCTATTTTTCTGCGCCATATAGGGCGAAGTTATTCGTCTTTGCGTCTCATTTCGTCGAGTTCCTTTGCAAATTCTCTGTGAGCGTTGAAGAAAAGTCCCAAGATGCTCACCACATAATCTTGCAAGTGCGGCATGTTTTTCAGCATAAGCACACTTATCGAAGTATGTACCGTGAGTTGTTTTGTATCTTCGGTGTCGTAGGTATAATATAGCGTAACCGGCAACTTTATATTCACATTGTTCACCGCCTTGCGGTATCTCGACAATTCGTCGATGTTACTCATTTCAACGCACTCCCACCCCAAATCATAGAAATGTACAAATGCGGCATCGTTGGAGGCACTCACGAGAAATCTCTCGCCTTGGTATGCAAAGCCTATGTTATTGTCGGCAGGATCTTCCGGAACTTGCGGATCACAGTTCAGTTTCTGCAAAATTCCGAGCAGCGCATCTCTCGTTCCGTTCAAATAGTCGTCCTCTGCTTCGGCATTTTGAGATTGCAGGTCAGCCTTAGCGTTGGGTTTTACAGAAACTGCATGAGCGTTGTTCTTTTTTTCGTTTCTCTTTTCCTGTTTCTTCTTGTAAGAAACATAGATGTAATACACCACAGCTGCGGCTACAATAAAAATATATACGTAATCTTTGGGGCCCATTCCTCTATTTTAAATATAAACGTCCTACAAATTTACTCTTTTTCTACCTGTTGTTTTATTTTCTCCAACTATTTTATTTTACAAATCTTATGCCAAATACACGAGAACGCTCGCAAAAAGCTTGACCTTTGTTGAAAATCAAACGTATTTCCGCAGAAAAATCCACGCTAATTGACGTCGCAAAAACAACAAGGCTTTTCGTAAAAACAATGTCTGACCTTTTTTAAAAAATATCGGACATTATTTAAAAAATACCTGACATTAGAAAAACGACATCAAACATCGTTTTTATGGGACTTGGAATTAGTTTTTATGAGGTCCGACCTAATTTAAATTCCAAGCCTTAGAATTTTTACGAAATAGTATAATATTTTTCCCCCACTCCATTTCCACTCATCAAAAAACCTTGACGCGCCCCCAAAGCGGCACAGTCTGCACCCCGCAAAAAATCTTTGCTTTGCTATCAGCAAGTTAGCGCAAAGCATATGGAATTAGTTGGATTTTTCGCCCTATGTGTGGGTCAAATATTCTAAATTTGTAAGACAATAAAACCACCGATTCTATTTTTCAAGACATGCAAGACTTTGTACATCTACACGTTCACACCCAATATTCCTTGCTCGACGGGCAATCCAAGATTCCCAACATCGTAAACAAGGCTATCGACAACGGAATGCGCGGTATGGCGATTACCGATCACGGAAACATGATGGGCGTAAAGGAACTCGCCGACTATGTGATAGGACTAAAGGGGAAAGCCAAGAAGAAACTCGCAGAACTTGAGGCACAACTTGCCGATGCCGACGAAGCACGCAAGGCGGAAATAGAAAAGGATATGGAAAAGCAACGGCGCATTGCTGCATTCAAGCCTATATACGGATGCGAAATGTATGTGGCGCACCGCCGCAAAGAGGACAAGTCGAAAGAAGAAGGCGATGCATCGGGATACCACCTGATAGTGTTGGCAAAAAACTTCAACGGCTACAAAAATCTTATAAAACTCGTTTCGCGCGCATGGGTTGACGGACTTTATTATAAGCCACGCACCGACCGCGAAGACCTTGAAAAATTTCATGAAGACCTTATCGTTTCTTCGGCATGCATAGCCGGTGAAGTTCCTGCCAAGATACTCAAAGGCGATATCCGGGGAGCGCGCGAAGCTATCGAATGGTATAAACGAGTTTTCGGAGATGATTATTATCTTGAGCTACAACGCCACGAAGTGAAAGACCCTTCGCTGATTGCAAACCGCGAAACTTTTCCCCTTCAGCAACGTGCTAACAACGAAATCATAAAACTGGCAAAAGAATACGGAATAAAACTGATTTGCACCAACGACTGCCACTTCGAAAACAAAGATACAGCCGAAGCCCACGACCATCTTTTGTGTCTTGCCACAGGAAAAGACCTTGACGACCCGTCAAGAATGCGCTACAGCAAACAAGAATGGTTTAAGACGCGCGAGGAAATGAACGAAATCTTCGACGATATACCCGAAGCCCTTTCAAACACCTGCGAAATCTGCGACAAAGTAGAAGTTTACAACATTGACCACGGCCCAATCATGCCTTTTTTCCCCATTCCCGAAGATTTTGGAACCGAAGAACAATGGCGCGAAAAATTCACCGAAGAACAACTCTACAAAGAGTTCACAAGCGACGAAAACGGCAACAATCCAATGCCCAAAGAGCAAGCCGACAAGGTTATAGAACGACTCGGCGGATACGACAAGATATATCGCATAAAATTCGAGGCAGACTATCTTGCCAAACTCGCATACGACGGCGCAAAAGAACGCTATGGCGACCCTCTTCCCGAGAATGTGGTGGAACATGTCAACTTCGAACTCCACGTAATGAAGACAATGGGTTTCCCAGGATACTTCTTGATTGTGCAAGACTTCATCAACGCCGCACGAAAAGAACTCGGCGTAATTGTAGGTCCCGGACGTGGCTCCGCAGCAGGCTCTGTGGTGGCATACTGTTTGGGAATTACAAAAATCGACCCGCTTAAATATGATTTGCTGTTTGAGCGTTTCTTAAATCCCGACCGAGTAAATCTACCCGATATAGATACCGATTTCGACGACGACGGACGTGGAAAAGTTTTGCGCTGGGTTATGGATAAATACGGGCACGAAAATTGCGCGCATATCATAACCTACGCCACCATGGCCACGAAAAACTCAATCAAAGACGTGGCGCGCGTGGAAAAACTGCCGCTACAGGAAGCCAACGCCCTATGCAAGGCAATTCCCGACCGACTTCCCGACAAAATGAAGATGAATCTCGTAAACGCCATCAAATGTTCGCCGGAACTTCAGCAAGCCGAGGCATCGCAAAACGAGAAAGAACGCAACACCATCAAATATGCCAAAATGCTCGAGGGAACTATTCGCGGCACCGGCATACATGCTTGCGGTTTCATCATATGTCGTAACCCCATTAGCGACTGGGTGCCGGTTTGCACGGCAGACGACCCTGATTTCCCGGGAGTAAAAACCGCCGTAACCCAATACGACGGACACGTTATCGAGTCTACGGGACTTATTAAGATGGACTTTTTGGGACTAAAAACGTTGTCGGAACTCAAAGAAGCCTGCAAAGTGGTAAAACAAACCACTGGCGACGTAGTGGATCTCGACAAAATTCCAATTGATGACGAGAAAACTTACGAACTATACCAAAAAGGACAAACAATAGGCACCTTTCAGTTTGAATCGCCGGGCATGCAAAAATATTTGCGCGAGCTTCACCCCACAGTGTTCGAGGATCTTATTGCCATGAACGCCCTATATCGCCCCGGACCCATGGATTATATTCCCGATTTCATTAAACGAAAGAAAAATCCCGAACTTATTACATATGATATACCTTGCATGGAGAAATATCTCAAAGATACTTACGGCATCACGGTATATCAAGAGCAGGTGATGCTTCTTTCGCGACAATTAGCAAACTTTACGCGCGGCGAGAGTGATGCTTTGCGAAAGGCGATGGGAAAGAAAAAAAAGGATATAGTCGACAAAATGAAGCCGAAGTTCCTTAAACAAGGAGCGGCCAACGGTCATGACGTAAAGATACTCGAAAAGATTTGGAGCGACTGGGAGAAGTTTGCGTCCTATGCCTTTAATAAATCCCACGCAACGTGTTATTCGTGGGTTGCATACCAAACTGCTTACATGAAAGCCAACTATCCTTCGGAATATATGGCGGCATTGATGACACGAAGGTTTAGTGATATCACAGAAATCACCAAACTGATGGAAGAATGCCAGAAAATGAAAATTTCAACGCTTGGTCCCGACGTTAACGAGAGCTATATTGAATTTGGTGTAAACCAAAAGGGCGAAATTCGCTTTGGTCTTTCGGCAATCAAAGGCATGGGCGGCGCGGCGGCAAAGGCTATTGTGGACGAGAGAAAGGAAAACGGTGCATACAAGGACATTTACGATTTTGTAGAACGCATTAATTTCAGCGCAGTAAACCGCAAAGCAATGGAATGTCTTGCCATAAGCGGTGCGCTCGACTGTTTCGGAATTAATCGCGAGACTTTGCTCGCCCCATGCTCCGACCGCAACAGTTTTATCGAGGTTCTGATGAAATATGGTACGAATGTGCAGCAGGAGAAAGTAAACACCGCCAACTCTCTCTTTGACGATGTGGGCGGAATGGAAATTCCCCGACCCGCAATACCGGCAAACGTGGAAACTTGGAGCAACATCACACGTCTGGAAAAGGAGCGTGAACTCGTGGGTATCTATCTTTCGGGGCACCCACTCGACCCTTATGTGGTAATAATGGAGAAACTTTGCAACACGAGTTTTGCGCAGTTGAAAAATCTCAGAGAACTGACGGGCAAACGCCTTGTATTGGCAGGAATGGTAACGGGAGTGCGCACTGGATTCAGTAAAAAAGGCAATCCCTACGGCATTGTGAAAATAGAAGACTTCAACGGCGACGGTGAAATTGCCTTGTTTGGAAACAAATGGGCGCAATGGCAAAATTTCTTCAAGGAAGGTTGCGCCATTATGCTGCATGCACAAGTGGAGCCAAGGCGTTATAATCCCGAGTTGCTTGATGTGGTGGTAACAAACGTGGAGTTTCTTGCAGAGATAAAGACTTCGGGTATTTCACAACTTGCCGTAGCGGTAAATGTAGAGAACCTTGAAGAAATGGAAGTTGCCGAATTTCTTACTCTTGTCGAGAACAATCCTGGGAACACGAGCATTCAGTTATCGTTTACCGAGCCTGGAAAATTCAGAAACATACGTGTAAAATCTGTGGCCAAGAAAGTGAACATCGACCGCCATTTGGTAGATTTCCTTAAGCAGAGTAAAGCATTCAACAACTATGAATTGGTTTCGGCAGACTAAGCACAAAAATCTATTATAGGATATCGTAAAAATAATATCGGACCTTTTTTAAAAAATGTCAGACATTATTTAAATAATATCCGACATTATTTAAATAAGGTGGCTTGTTTTTTTTCGCATATCAGCACGTCTTAAAAAAGAGATGCACCCTATTTTTAAAAGCAACCAATAAGTATCTGAAAACAAACATTATAAAACATCGCAGAAGCATTGTATTATGTACAAAAACAAAAACTCCGGCAAAGATATCTCTTACCGGAGTTTTTGTATGGCTTTGCGCTAAATTATCACAGTATCTTTTTCAGCGCATCTTCGAGTTGTTGCTTAGGAACTCCGCCAACGATTGTATCAACAAGGTTGCCGTTTTTGAAGTAAAGCACTGCAGGTATCGACATAATGCCAAAGCGCTGCGCAATCTCTTGATTGTCGTCAACATTGCAGCGTCCCACAACGGCACTGTCGGCATAAGTTTCGGCAATTTGCTCCACAAAAGGCATGATGTGGCGGCACGGACCGCACCATTCAGCGTAGAAATCAACCATAAGCGGCTTGTCGCCGTTGAGATACTGGTCGAAATTTTTGTCTGTTATTTCTATTTCCATATTCGTAGGGTGTTAGTTTATTATCATCTAATTTCAAAAGTTTCTATCACTATTTCTGGTCAATAATCCCGCACAAAATACGTGTAGCTTCCATCGTCGAAGTAAAGGCGAAAGGCATTGCGCCCATCAAATTCAATCTCCCACGTTTCGGGAGCACGGTCGTTGAATTCAAAATAAATTCTGTGGCGATTTGCCTCCCAATCAAAATAGGAATAATCCGACACCGAGCCGTAATCATACATGGCAATCGTTCCTCTGCCGTCTTCATAAAATTTTACCTGTGTGTACGAATTTCCGTAATCGTCGCGCGTGTGCCAAATACCCACCAGTCTTTCTTCACTCCACCATGCGTCTTTGTCGCAAGAGGAAAGTGTGAAAGCAAGAGCGAGCAAAAGCAAAAAGGTGTGTGCAGTAGTCTTTCTAATCATTGTTTTAGTTCGCTAATTTATTGACCATACCGCAAAGGTACGCATTTTTTTCCTAACTTTGCAGGGAAACGCCTTTTACACAAAGGCAAACCAGCATGCACAAAGGGAATACAAATCAAAAAGATATATGAAAGCAAGAAAGATAACATTTATCGCGCTCGCCTTGTTTACTTTCCTAACAGGCGTAAACGCACAAGGGAACTCCCCCGTCGGACATGTTTCCTACTACACACCCGGAAACCAAAAAGTAAAGCATTCTGCTTTTGACGTAAACAGCGGCAAATACACCAGCAACAGCGATGCTCCCTTCACAGTGGAGAGCAAAGTAGTGAAAAACGGCGAAGAATCCGTTGTAACAGTGAAAGTAACTGCAAAACAAACGGCATATTTCCGCGTGGAATACATTTGGCCTTTCGAAGGTTCGGCCGACGGCTGCCTATATTATATGCCTGGCTTCTGGTATCACAAAAACATGCGCTCACCCAAGGAAGCCCCTTCATTCAAAACCTCTAAAAGTTGGCTCGTAAGGGAAGACCGTTTGAGCACACCGCTTACCGGTATTTTTAATACCCAAAATGGCAACAGTCTTGTAGTACTACGCCACAATCCAAAGCAAGGTACCGACTGCATGATACAAGGAGAATCGGGCGATCTCGTACTCTCGGGAAAATCCACCATAGGCTACACCGGTTTCAACAACGACAACGATTTCAAAGTGCCCGCGCTGATGTTCGGATTCCCGTATATGGAAGCTCCAAAACGCTATATCCGCAAACTAACACTCATTCCCCCCGTATGGACATTCGAGAAGTTGCAAAAAGGAGAGAGTGAAACTCTAACGTGGAGCGTACGCAGCGCAAAATACAACGACTATTCCGACTTCGTGGCGGGAACATGGAAATATTCCTTCGATTCCGAAAAGCCCGAACCCGTAGAACAAAAATACAGCGACGAGAAAGCCAAAGAAATAATGACCAACTATTTCAAAGAAGCCTATGTTGACAAATATCCTTTGAAATATCTTTCGGCTGGCGGCATGGTTGTGGCAACTTGCGAGTCTCCTGCGTGGGCAGAAGTGGGATTTATCGGACGCACAGTGCTTAATGCTTTCAACTCGCTCGAATATGGAGAGAAAAACAACCGTTCCGATCTCGTCAAGATAGGCAACAGCATCATCGATTCCTATCTTGAAAACGGTTTCACGCCTACCGGTTATTTCCGTGAGCAACTTGATCTCAGCAGCAACAACGAACCCGATGTTTTTAGTATACGTCGACAAAGCGAAGGTGCGATGGCAATTTTCTATTACCTGCAATACGAAAAACAACATGGGCGCAAGCATGCAAAATGGGAAGCAAGAATGAAAACATTGCTTGACAATTTTGTAAAGATGCAGAAAACCGACGGCTCGTTCTCGCGCAAGTTTAATTCCAAATCCGAAGACGTTGACGCATCAGGCGGAAGCACACCGTGCGCAACGCTTGCCCTCGCAATGGGATACAAGTATTTCAAAAACAAATCCTATCTTGAAGCGGCAAGAAAGACTATCGATTATCTCGACAAGAATATCATTTCAAAATCCGACTATTTCTCTTCCACACTCGACGCAAACTGTGAGGACAAAGAGGCTTCTTTCTACGCTTGCGATGCACTTTATTACATTTCTTTCGTAACAAAAGGGGCAGAACGTGCCAAATACATCGATCTTTGTAAGAAAGCAGCTTATTTCTGCGCTTCATGGTATTACACTTGGGACGTTCCGTTTGCCGAAGGTGAAATGTTGCACGATTTAAACTTCAAGTCGCGCGGTTGGGGTAACGTCTCGGTTGAAAACAATCACATCGACGTTTACATATTTGAGTTCGCAACCATTTTGAAGTGGCTCAGCGCCAACACCGACGAGCCAAGATTTGCAAAGATGGCTGATGTGATTCACTCCTCAATGCTTCAACTCATGCCCACAAACGACAATCTTTGCGGCGTAGGCAAGGTGGGATATTATCCAGAGGTTGTGCAACACACCACATGGGATTACGGTCGCAACGGAAAGGGTTTCTACAACGACATATTTGCTCCCGGCTGGACAGTAGCCTCTCTTTGGACACTGTTGAGCGAGGACAGAGTGAGCGCATTCTTTAATTCCAAGAAATAATAGCAGCGGGCCGTGGCATCAACCAATTACAAAATGCAGCGACTCTATCTCCGCGTAAGCACGGGGACTCTGAGTTTTGCTGTTTACCATCCTTTTGGCGGCAAACCGCCTGTGGTGGAAAACTATGAGGTCAACCCCACGGCTTCGCTTAATGTAAACTTAAAGGAGGCGCTTTCTTCGCTGCCGTTGGCGCAGGAAAATTTTTCGCGCGCCGAAATTCTGCTGAATGTTCCCTATTCGCTTAAACCGATAGAGCTTTTCAACGAAGAGGAAGCCGTTGACATTTATCGCCAAAGCTTTCACGAATCGCAGCACGACAGAGTGTTTTACGACGTGGCGGGAAACCTTGGCGCAACGCTCGTATATGGCATGAGCGAAGCTTTTTGCCGAGTGATTGACGACAATTTTCAAACGGCTCATTTCTCGTCTACCACAACGGCAGTAGCCAATAGGTTTGCCGAAGCCGCACGCGGAATTCGCAATGGCGTAACTTATGTATACAGCCACGAGAATCTTTTGGACATATTCGTATTCCGAAACGGACGATTACTGCTTGGCAACCGTTTTGCAACGCGCGGAATCGAAGATGCGGCGTATTATGTGATGCTCGCGGTGAAGACTCTGCAACTCAATGCCGAAGAAGATGAGTTCAATGTCGTGGAACAAGGGAAAACAAACGGAGCATTGACTACGCGGTTGGCAGATTTCTTGATTAAGGTAAATCGTGTGGACTTGAAAAAGACATTTGCGCACATTCCGCTGGCTAATGCCGAAGATGTTCCCTATGACATGATGGCTTTTTTGGTACAACCTTATTGAAACACAAACATTATGAGAATAATAACGGGTATATACAAAGGAAGACACTTTGAAGTGCCGCGCACATTCAAGGCGCGCCCTACAACCGACTTTGCAAAAGAAAATCTCTTTAATGTGCTTCGCGGATACATAGACATCGAAGATGCAGAAGTGCTCGATCTTTTTTCGGGAACGGGAAGCATCACGGCAGAATTCCTTTCGCGCGAATGCAAAAGCGTAACTGCGATAGAATTCGACCGCGAACATTTTGCATTCATAAGCATGGTGCTCAAAAAGCTCGGGGCACAAAACTGCCGGCTGTTGCGTGGAGATGCGCTACGATTTATTAAACGCGCCACGGCAAAGTATGACATAATTTTTGCAGACCCTCCCTACAAGTTGAAAGAGCTTGCCGACATTCCGCAGATGGTTTCAGAAGCAGGCATACTCGCTCCCAACGGAGTGTTTGTGCTTGAACACGGAAAGAACTACGATTTTTCGTCCCACCCCTGGTTTTTCGACCATCGTGCCTACGGAAGCGTGAATTTCTCGTTCTTCTCAAAAGAGATTGCCGCCGAAAAGAAACAGGAAACAAGCGAAGAGTAATTTGCAACACCCATACTATAAGCCCGCATGCAGCAAAACGCCAATGCATGCGGGCTTTTTGTTCCACTCCATACGGGTGGTATGAACACCACTTTTACTCTTGTTTAAATCATATGGCTTTTCGTAAAAACAATAACCGACCTTTTTTAAAAAATGTCAGACATTATTTAAAAAAGGTCAGATATTAGATTTACCGCAATTCTACACTACTTCGTCAACCCGAATATCGTGAGCCTCAGACGGTATTTCAGAAAGTTTTTGAAAGTCGAAACAAACACCGATAGTAGGGATGCCATAAGGCGCGAGCCTTTGTAACAATCGGTCATAGTATCCCCTGCCCCTGCCAAGGCGATTGCCGACGCCATCAAACGCCACGCCCGGAATTACAGCCAAATCAATGCGCGCAAAATCGGTGAAAGATTCGCCTTGCGGCTCAAGTATTTCAAAGGCACCGCTCTTCATGGAACTTTCTCCACGATATTCGCGCAATTCCAACGTATCTTCGTTTATCACCACCGGCAACAAAACTGTTTTCTCGCGCGAAACTCTCGCCACAAGCTCGTGGGTAGACGGTTCGTCGGGCAAAGAATGAAAAAGCAAAACAACTTGCGCCGACTTGAAAAGCGGTTTGCTCTCAAGCCGACGCATTATATTTTTAGACATTTCAAGCAATTCGTCCGAAGTATGCCTCTGCTTCAGCGCCGAAACCAACTTGCGCAGTTCTTTCTTTTCCATTCTTTTTATTCTCGGTCTTCTCCACCGGTTTCTGCGGGAACGCCTTGCCCTCGTCCATAAGTTTCAATGCCGTTTGCACACAATTGTCATCAGAATTAAGATATCGCGTGAGCGCATCGCGTCCCAGCAAATCGTCGATGATATATCCGTACAAATAAGTCTGCAACAAACGATAGGATTTGCGTATCAAAAGATTACGGCGCGGCAAACCATGCTTGTCGGCATAGGAGGCAAAAGCATCAACCACGTCATGCTTCTTCAACCAAGCCGCCGTTTCTTCCCAAGTCTTGAACTTCGACATAGCCGAACGGTTGTTGTCGGTATAAATATAGGCATACTTTGCCAGCAAACCATTCATCGTTGCTTCCTTAAAGTACGAAGTAACCTGCGCAGTCTGTTCTGGCACAAACACATCAGGCGTAATTCCGTTTTCACCATACACCACTCGTCCGAGACGCGTATAGAATTTCTTGCCATGCTCTTTAATGCTGTCGCCCGACTGGAGTTCGCCACTTTTTACGCGATTAATGAAATCCATTTCGTATTCTTCGAGAGCGCCTGGCGTATATGGTTTCTGCACGCAACGACCCGAAGGCATATAATAACGGGCTATGGTAAGACGAAGCATGCTGCCGTCGCGAAACTCTATCGACTCCTGCACAAGACCTTTGCCAAAACTTCTGCGACCTACAATAAGCGCGCGATCATTGTCCTGCATCGAACCGGCAAATATCTCGCTCGCCGAAGCAGTTTGCTCATCAACCAAAACGATAAGCGGTGTGCTCTGATGCGCTCCCCGTCCATCGCTAATGAAATCCTCTCGCGGAGAATGGCGACCCTGCATATAAAAAACCATACGGTTTCCTGGCAAGAATTCATACGCCATTCTTATCGCCGGTTGTACAAATCCACCATGATTTCCACGCAAATCGAGAATTAAACGTGTGGCTCCCTGCTGACCTAATTTGGCAAGCGCAACAAGAAACTCTGGATATGTTGAATCGGCAAACTGATCTACTTTGATATAACCCGTTTTTTCATCAAGCATATAGGCTGTCTGAATGCTCTTGATAGGAATGTCGGCGCGACTGATGGTAAAGTTTCGAATAGATTTCTCTCCCGAACGCAACACGCCCACAACTACTTTCGACCCTTTGGGACCTTTTAGCCTATGGGTGGCTTCTTCGTTGGTTACAACCTTGCCAACAAACGGTTTTCCATTGATTGCAACGATACAATCTCCCGCTTTAATTCCCGCAGCCTTTGACGGACCGCCATTGATAGCCGACACCACTCTAATAGTATCGTCGATTATTGTGAACTGAACTCCTATTCCCGAGAAACTACCCTTTAAGTCCTGCATAGTTTCCTCTACATCTTTTGCACTGGTGTATGTGGAATGCGGGTCAAGCTCTGCAAGGATTTTGGGAAGCGACTTTTCCACGAGATCAGTCATATTCACCTTGTCAACATACTGCGCATCGATAATTTGAAGCAGGTCGTTCAATTTATTACTCGATGCATTTATAATGCTAAGGCGATTGCCCGAAAAATGGTTCGCGTAGAAACTGCCTATGATTATTCCTATCACCACACTGCAGGCAACAATCAAGGGAGTAAAGCGTGAGGAGCGGTTAGGGTTCATTCCTAAAATATTATTGCTTGTTGTTGTCGTCGCACTCTTCGTCGGCGTCAACATATTCTACATCTATATTTGCGCGTTTCAGCAAAAGAATACCATCTTCGATGCGATATTTCTCGCCATAAATCACGCGTTTTATTCCGGCTTGAATTATAAGTTTTGCACACTCTATACACGGCGAAGTTGTAACGTATAATGTTGCTCCGTCGCTGTTGTTTCCCGAGCGGGCAATCTTTGTTATTGCGTTGGCTTCCGCATGTAAAACATATGGTTTGGTTACGTTTTTGTCGTCCTCGCATACATTTTCAAACCCCGAAGGCGTGCCGTTGTAACCATCGCTGATTATCATTTTGTCTTTAACTATCAGCGCGCCCACTTGCCGGCGTTTGCAATAGGAGTTTTCAGACCATATTCTCGCCATTCGCATATATCGTCTGTCGAGTTCGCGTTGTTTTTTCTCTGCCGGTGTCATTCGTTTCTTTTTTATCGGGCAACTTTTATGCCATCTCGCTCCATCATTGCATCTATTGTGGGCTTTTTGCCACGGAAACGTTCATAGAGGTTCATTGGTGGCTCTGTGCCTCCGCGAGACAGTATACAATCGCGAAAGCGTGCTGCCATTTCCTTTGAGAATACGCCTTTTTCTTTGAATGCTTTGAAAGCGTCGGCATCAAGTACTTCTGCCCATTTATAGCTATAGTATCCGGCTGCATAGCCTCCGTCCATAATATGACTAAAGTGCACTGCGGTTCCCGTGCCCGAGGGTTCTGGCAGAAGACTTACCTCATCGGTTGCGGCATGCTCTTTTTCCATCAAACAGCCTTGGATTGGTGAGGTAATACAGTGCAGCCCCATGTCGAGAAGTCCAAACGAAACTTGGCGTATAGTGGCATAGGCTACATTATAATTGCGGCTGTTTACCACCTTTTGCATAAGTTCGTCGGGCAAAGGCTCACCGGTTTTATAGTGTATTGCAAATTTACTTAAGAATTTCTTTTCCAACGCAAAGTTTTCCATAAATTGCGACGGCAGTTCCACAAAATCCCAATACACATTGGTTCCGCTCAGCGAACGATAGGTGGTGTTTGCAAAGAGTCCGTGAAGTGAGTGCCCGAATTCGTGCAGAAAAGTTGTAACCTCGCCTAACGTAAGTAGCGAAGGGCGGTCGGCGGTTGGCTTGGTGAGATTCATTACAACGGCTACCACGGGTCGCACGTTTTTGTCGCTTTCTTTGTATTGCGGGCTGTAGCTTGTGGTCCACGCTCCGCCTTGTTTTCCTTTTCGGGGGAAATAATCCATGTATAATGTGCCGAGAAAACTGCCATCGGCATCGTTCACGTTGTAAGCCACCACGTCGTCGGCATAAACGGGAGCGTCTTTGTTTACTCTGAACGTTACACCGTAGAGTTGGTTGGCCAGACCGAACACTCCTTCTGCCACTTTCGACAATTCAAAGTAGGGGCGGAGCATTTCGCTATCGATATCAAACAGCGACAACTTGAGTTTGCGTGAATAATATGCGAAGTCCCATGGTTGGAGCACGAAATCTTTTCCCTCACTCTTGCGGGCAAAATCGGCAACTGCCTTGACTTCTTCGCGTGCTTGGGGAAGGTATGCCGCAGTGAGTTCATGGAGCAATTTGTAAACGTTGTCCTTGTTTTCAGCCATGCGTTTTTCGAGCACAAAATCGGCGTAGCAATCATACCCAAGCTGTTTGGCGCTGCGGAGTCGCAGATTTACTATATCTTCGCAAATTTTGAGGTTGCTATATTTGGAGTTGTCCATACATGCCGCATTGCGCGCCATATACAAAGTTTTTCGCAACTCGCGGTCGGGGCTATAAGTGATGAAAGGTCCGTAAACGGGTTGGTCAAGAGTGATATCCCAACCTTCGTATCCATTCTCGACAGCCGTTTCGCGTGCTGTGCCGAGCGCAGAGGCGGGAACGCCTTCCACTTTTGAGGCATCGGTAACATTAAGATGGAAATCATTGCGCGCATGGAGCAGATTGGTAGCAAATTCCACTGTCTTTTTCGAAAATTCTTCGGAAATTCTACGTAGTTCTGCCTTTCCGTTTTCATCGAGCAGCGCACCGTTGCGAACAAATGCCTTATATGTGTTTTCGAGCAGCGTATGCTGTTCTGTGGTAAGGTTTTCGGGGCTGTGTTCCCAAACATATTTCACCCGTTCAAAGAGTTTGTCATCGAGCATCACGTTGTTGTGGTGCTGCGCAAGCATAGGAGCAAATTTCTGCGCGAGTTCTTCGAGCGTATCGTTCGACATAGCACCCTGCAAATTAAAGAAAACGCTCTCCACTCTGTCGAGCATCTCCCCACTCTTGTCGAGCGCAGCAATTGTGTTGTCGAAATCCGGCACAGAAGCATTGGCGGTTATTTCATTCACGTCTTTCTCCGCAGCCTTTATGCCCGCAATCATTGCAGGCTCAAAATCGCTGTCTTTGATATCTCTAAAAGGAGGCAGCACAAAGGGTTTCAGCAGCGGGTTGTTATGTTGATTTTCCATTTTCGCAGATTATGTATTTAACAGTTTACGTCCATAGACGATTGTCTTAGCAAAGTTAGTGATTTCTGCCGTATTTAAGCCAACAAAAACGTCTTGCCGCAGCACATCTTTCCATTTTTGCAAAAAATCCAAGGCATCTAATTTAAGTTCCAACGCGTATAATTTTAATTAGGTCAGACCTCGTTTCAAACCATATCCTATCTCGTAAAAATAATATCCGACCTTTTTTAAAAAAGGTCAGACATTGTTTAAAAAATATCAGACATTGTTTTTGCGATATCCCATATCATAAAAACCTTATTTCGCATTCGCCCCACGTAGAGCTACAAATTGTATGCAGTTTCGGAAATAATGCTTAATTTTACACCTCGAATTCATAACAACTCTAACAATATCGTTACGGCGTCAACGCCCATGAAAATGAAAAGAACCATATCAAAACTCATCACCGCATTGGCGGTTTTTTGTTGCCTTGAAGTTTCAGGAGTAGCAAAGGCACAAATCTCTACAAACACTCCCAAACGCGAATTTCGCGGAGCGTGGATTCAAACAGTCAACGGACAATACATGGGAATGGAGCGCGACCAAATGCAGCGCACACTCACTTCGTATCTCGACGCATTCAAGCGCAACGGGCTCAACGCTGTGATGTTTCAAGTGAGATGCGAAGGCGACGCCCTCTACCAAAGCAGCTACGAGCCTTGGAGCTATTACCTCACAGGGCAACAAGGCAAAGCCCCCAACCCTTTTTGGGACCCCCTTGACTGGATGGTAAAAGAATGCCACAAACGTGGACTTGAATGCCACGCATGGATAAATCCCTATAGGGCAAAAACAGCTGCCAAACACGATATGGCGATGAACCACCCCTATAACATGTATCCCGATCATTTCTTTAAATATGGCGACCTTATACTCTTCGATCCGGGAGAACCCTACAACCGACAATATATATGCCGTGTGGTTTCAGACATACTGCACCATTACGACGTTGATGGCATACATATGGACGATTACTTCTACCCCTATCCCGGCGGGCAGAAGTCTATTCCCGACGACAACACTTATGCAAAATACAACAACGGCATTCAAAACCGTGCCGACTGGCGACGCTACAACGTAAACGAACTCGTGCGCATGCTCCACGACACTATTCGCGCCGTAAAGCCATGGGTGAAATTCGGCGTCTCGCCTTTTGGAATCTATCATAACGCACGTCGCGGCGGAAACATACCTGGCTCCGACACCAACGGACTTGAAAACTACGAAGACCTTTATGCCGATGTGCTTTACTGGGTAAATCAAGGCTGGGTGGACTATGCAATGCCGCAACTCTATTGGCAAATCGGACATCCCGTAGCCGATTACGCCACACTCATACGTTGGTGGAGCAAATACGTAACAAATCGCCCGCTAATCATAGGCGAAAGCGTGGAAAACACCATAAAATACCCCGATCCCGCAAATCCGCAAAGCCATCAGCTACTTGCGAAAATGAATCTCGAACGTTCGCTCGGCGTAGCAGGAAGTTGTCAATGGTATGGCGCAGCGTTTGCCGAAAACAAAGGCAATTACGCCGAAGCAATACGACAACTTTATTTCTCAAAGCCAGCCCTTCCGCCCGCAATGCCGTTTATCAGCACCAAAACTCCGGGAAAAGTAAAGAAACTCAAACCCATTTGGACCGAAGACGGCTACATTCTGTTTTGGACGGCACCCAAGGCGCGCAACGTCATGGACGAGGCGCAGCGTTACGTGATTTATCGTTTTGCGGCGGGAGAGCCAATAAATACCGACGATGCTTCACACATCATCGACATAACTTCCGAAACTTTCCTCAAACTTCCTTACGACAACGGCACAGAACGTTACACCTATGTAGTGAGTGCGCTCAACCGCATAGGAGCAGAGTCGAAAACCAAGAAGAAAAGCGTAAAACTTTAAGCACAACAACATTCGGAAAAGCGGCTTGGTTTATCACAAAAGCAATTTGGCTCATAGAATAAACCTCCGCAATACAACAAAAACAAATGTCGGCGCGAAACCAACAATTTCGCGCCGACATTTATTTTATATGCTATGAACAATCTACAACTTGCGGTCGAGAATAGTCTTGCCATTTGCAGCAAAAACCCTCAGTCGCAATTCATCACCGTTTTTCTGCAAAACCATAACCGTTCCCATTTCCTTTCCGTCCATACTCGGGCCACCTCCGCCCACACATGGCATAGGATTTCCCTGTTGTCCTTTTTCGTAGAAGTAATATTGGTGTGCGTGAGCCGTCAAGTTAACGTCAAACTTCACCTTTTCAATCAACGGGCTCCAAAGCTCGGTCCACGGGTGATAGTTATCGGTATAAACTTCTTCGGTACCCCAAATAGGAATATGGTTAATCAAAATATGACGACGGGCTTTCTTGAATTCTTTACTCTTTAATTCTTTTTCAAGAAAGACTTTCTGGTCTGCACGAAGCTTTGTAAAATCGTTCAAACCATAGTAAACCCAAAATCCATCGTTTTTGTCTTCGCCACAATCAAGTACCACGAAACGAGTATCGCCCCAAGAAAAAGCACCATAGGTTTTGCCGCCAAAGTTATCGGTAAGCGAAAGCATTCCGGCGGAATATGCGTTGCGAATCTCGTGATTGCCACGAATGATAATCGTTGGAATATCGGCGGCATCAGCACCTCGCATCAAAACATTCACTCTTTCTATGGCATGGGTGCGGTTTTGTGGTTCCGGCACGCAGTCTCCGTTGAAAAACACCAAATCCGGTTTAATTCCATTGCGCTTAACAATATCAGCAAGTGCGTTCATAACATGATCTTGTTCGTGAAGATCGTTATAGATAACTGCTGTAAAATTTTTCGCATCGGGAGATGGTAGTGTGAATGTGTGCCATTGTGTTTTTACTGTACTGCCAAGAATTTTACGATAGGCTTCGTTGAGCAACACTTCCTGGGCACAAACGCGATAATAATACTTCACACCGGGGCGAAGACTGTCAAGGCGCACTTTATTCTCTATATCGTAGCAAAGTTCCTGCCCCGCGAGAATTGTACGGGCGCTTTTTAATTTTGTAGTGTCCGTTCCATATTCAACCCAAGTGTGCACCACGGCGTTCGTCTGATACATTACGGTTACGGCATCGTTGGTAAAATCTTGCAGATATGGGTCGGAATACAAAAGTTTATCGGAAGGAGTTGCAAAACGTATGTCGGCGTAAACAGGACGATGGTCAGAAGCTTGCGGCTCATTGAGAACGCCGTTGCGCAAAAGCACCACGCTTTTTGCCTGCTCGTTTTTGAACAGCGCAATATAGTCTATTGTTTCCTTGGGAGCATTTGCAGGAAAAGTTGGTGCCTTGGGATCGGTAAGAAGTGTGAAATATCGCGCGAGATATTTGCCTTCAAAAGATTCGGGAGTGAAATTCAAATCGCCTGCAAGGAAGAATGGTTTGTCATACTTGGCTGCTTCGCTACGCAGAATGTCTATCGATTTGATTTGGTCTACCGGAGTGAGCGAGAAATGGGTTGATGCAAACACATAGTCAGGATATTCGGCTATAATGAGCGTACGTTTTTCTTCGCGTCCGGGCATTGTGATACGGGTGATGCTTTGCGGATATTTTTTTGCGAGCATTCCCATGCCGTATTTGCCGTCTTGGTAGGGTATAGAGGGAGAATAAACGTAATGCATGCCCAAAGCGTTGGCATATTCTTTGATTGCGAAATGTCCTTTTGAGCGTTTCGTCATGCTGTCAACCTCGTCTATTGTAATGAGGTCGGGACTCATATTTCCTATTATGCTTGCCTGCCGCTCATAGTTGAATGTTTTGCCGTCAACTTGCTTTCCGTTGTAGATGTTATACGACATTATGCGCAGCGTGTTGCTTTCGCCGTGGTCGTATTGCGCTTTTGCGCCTTGCGAAACGAGGCTTAGCGCTGCCAATGCTGCAAACGCTGCATTTGAGACTCTGTGCAGTGGAGCGAATTTGTGTTGAAATTTCATTTCGGGAGTTTTATAGTATTTCGATATCGTATCCGCCTTTCCATTCTCCGTATGCCGGCACGATGTTAGTATAAGGTCGTTCAGAAAATTCGCCTTTGTATCCTTCGCTGTCGCATAGTCCGTACCACGGTTCCAGACATACAAACGGAGCGTCTACGCCATAGGGCGACCAAAGCAGGAACACGGGCGCTGTGCTGCTCACTTTGACCACTGGCTTTTGGTTTTGGTCGAGAAGTGTAACGCTATGCACTTGGTCTTTGTCGATTATTATTGAATCTACTTTGAACACGTCATCGGTGAGTGGCATTTTGCCGTCGGGTGCAGGCAGAGTGTAACGCCGTTTGCCGAGACAGCCGCCCACGCCTACGGTTGCGCTTTCGGGCGATGGTTTGTCAAACACGGCATATCCCTTGATGTCGTCGCCAGGTTTGAAACCGCGGAAATAGAATGAGGGGTGTCCACCGATATGAAACGGCATATCGTCGCAACCCACGTTTTTCACCGTCCATTCCACCTTTATAGTCTTGTCGACAATGGTAAATTTCTGTTCCAGTTCAAATTTGAACGGAAACATGTCGCGAGTAGCTTCGGTGTCGTGGGTTGTATAGGTAATGGAGTGCTCTGTTTTTTCCTTCACTTCGAATTCTGTGTTCTGCAAAAAGCCATGTTTGCTCATTTCGCGCCACACACCGCGATGTTGGTAACGTCCTTCCCACACAGCGCCTACCGTGGGAAAAAGCATTGGGCAATGACGGCCCCAAATTTTAGGGTCAGCCTGCCACATTAGTTCCTCGCCGTTTTCCTCATTGCGTATGCTGCAAAGTTCCGCACTGAGCTTGCGTGTGCGAATGCTTATTTTGCCATTTATAAGTTCTACCATTTCTGTATATTATTTAGATTTGTTGTCTCAAAACTACTTGCTGCAAAGATAATCTTTTTTTCGAGGGAACGGCAAACCTTGGGTGTAAAAACAATATCCGATATTTTTTAAACGATATCCGACCTTTTTTAAAAAAGGTCGGATATTATTTTTGCAATATCCTATATAGGAAAAACGCTTATTGCGAAAGGCTTTTTCAAGAAGCAATCAAGAGAGATTTCTACGGCGTGAGGCAGAGAACAAAACGTATAATATCACCGGCACGCCCCACATCGAAGTTACCACATTGAGAGGTATCAACATTCCGTTGCCCGGAAGATTGCACACAAGGTTGCACGCGCCCGCCACAGCCGCTCCCATGAGCATGACAAGGGGAAGCAGTATGCGGTGGTTGCTTGTGGCAGAGGCAAAACGCGCCATGTGGGGCACGGCAAGCCCTATGAATGCCACCGGACCGCACAGCGCCGTGGGCACAGCCGAGAGTATTCCCGTGATGACAAATACCCAAAGGCGCACACGCCTCACCGACACTCCGAGATTCATTGCATAGTTGTCGCCAAGCAGCATGGCATTGAGAGATTTTGACATCAGCAGCGCAAAAAACAATGCCGCAAGCATCACAACGCAAAACGCGGGCAAGATGTTGCGCGAAACGCCGCCAAAGCTGCCCATGCCCCAAAATATATAGGAATGCACGCCCTCGGCTGTAGCTATCGAACTAAGCAACTCTATTATCGCCGATATTATATAGCCCACCATTATTCCGGCAATGAGCAACACCAATCCGCTACGCAATGTGGCTGCAAAAGTAGTGAGCAACAGTAAAACGAGAGCCGCACCAATAAAGGCGGAAACCACTGTGAGGGCAAATCCCGTGAGACTCAAACCGCCGGCAACCACTCCGCCGCCAAGCAAAAGCATTGCCACCGCCACACCAAGGCTCGCCCCGGCGTTGATACCCAACACCGACGGGTCGGCAAGAGGATTGGCAAAAATAGTTTGAAGCATCAAACCCGCCGCAGCAAGCGAAGCTCCACACAAAACAGCTGCCACCGCCTGCGGAAGCCGAGAGTCGAGCACGATAAAGCTAACCGTTTCGCCAACATCGCCTCCCGTAAGCACACCAACGACTTCGGCAGCAGAAATATGCACCGAACCGCAAAAAATGTTCAGCACAAAAAACGCCAAAGCCGCCAACGCAGCCACTACATTCGCTACAACAATGCGCCTATGCCACACCACTTTCACAACTCTATTTTATAGCACGAAAATAACGCGGTTTGTAATCATTAAAAAACTCATGGTGAAGAATCCAAACAAGATCGTTCAACATTAAATCAGGACGAAACGGTTCTTCATCAAAGAACGGAACTCTGAGAGTGTTACACGCATAAACCTTATGCGTTTTCCAAGGTTTGAAACGCGCATATACTTCGTTGTCCATACGCATATTGTCGTAAGTTAAATCCACATTGGCACCACTACGAATGATCCAGAAATCAGCATCATGGGCTTTGGCAAAAACACTCTCCTTCGACAAACTCACACTGCCCTTTTCCTTGTTATCTCCAAACAGATAATTTGCGCCAGCGTCCTTGAACATTTGTCCGATAGTGCTTTCCCCGCCAGGAACATACCATGCTCCGCCCTGCATAAGGTCGCACATCAAAGTGGGACGCGTATCTGCTTCTGCCGCCAAGGCTTTTGCTTCACAATATCTACGCTCCACGGTAGCAAAAAGTGAGTTGGCCTTTTCTTCACAACCGTACAACATTCCAAAGAAACGCATCCATTCTGCTCTGGCAAGCGGAGACGATTCCATATAATCGGCACATTCTACGAGCGGTATCCCGACCCCGTTGAGTTTTCCGTAACCTCCGCTGTTTGAAAACGGCGAAACAAGCAACGCATCGGGATTTGCCGCCACTATTTTCTCAACATTCGGCTGCATTGACAGACCCATATCCTGCGCCCCGCCTTTGTCAACATATTCTCTCACCTCGGGCATCAAAACATAGCGGTAATCACACACACCTTTCACCGCATTGAGTTTGCCAAGAGCCTTAAGCAATCCACAATGCACCGAAGTAAACACCACCGAACGCTCCAAAGGCGTGCGAATTACCGTGCCGTCGGGACAATTGGCAGGAAGCTTTGCGTCTTTCGGCACCACAACATAAGTATGAAGCACCTCGCCCGCTTTCCAAGGGTTGTCAATCTGCGCAAGTGCCCAACCGTCATGACGATAAACATGAACGAGGCGCGCATATTTGAAAACCACCGAATCGTTTGCCCCACGGGTTGCACTTTCACGCCCGCCGCACGAAGCAAATACCATCACCGCCAAAAACAGCGGCAAAAAGAATGTTTTTATAACCTTGTCTAACATATCTCTGCAAAATTAGCGATTAGTTTGCAGGTTCACCGATTTTACAACTCGCAAATTATTCGTAATTTTGAGCCATACAATACCGACAATCATGGAAAAAGCGGCAGAATATATCAAGAGCGTTGAGATAAAAAGCCTTTGGAACGGTCAGAAACACATTATGTGGAATCTCAAAAACGACGTAAACATTTTGAGCGGCATTAACGGTGCAGGCAAAAGCACTATTCTCAATCGCCTTGCCCAACATCTTTCGGCAATAGAGGGAAGCGTAAATTCCACTCCCGTACTCGGTGTGAAAATCGACTTCTATCCTTCCGACGCAACCTATATTCATTACGACCTTGTCAGAACTTTCGACCGCCCGCTCCTATATGGCGATGCCGTTAGCAAACTTTCGAACGGCGAAGTCAAGACTGACACCGATTTTCAACTGTACACGTTGCAACGAAGATACCTCGATTATCAAGTAAATATAGGAAACAGAATGATAAGTCTTCTTAGTTCGGGCGATCCCGAGGCAAATAAAAAAGCCCAGGAGGCTATGCAGGCAAAAAAGAAGTTTCAAGATGCGGTGGACAACCTATTTGGCGAAACCGGAAAGCGCATCGACCGCAACAGCAACGAGGTAAAAATTCGCCAGTTCAACGAAGAATTGCCGCTATACAAGCTCTCGTCGGGCGAAAAACAGATGTTGATTATCCTGCTTACGGCTTTGGTGGAAGACAACAGGCACTATGTGCTTTTTCTTGACGAACCGGAAGCAAGCCTACACTTTGAATGGCAACAAAAACTCATCTCGCTCATTCGAGAAATGAATCCCAACGCACAGATAATCCTTACCACTCATTCGCCAGCCGTTATCATGGAGGGCTGGATTGACAAAGTTACAGAAGTTAGCGACATCACAGAGGAATAATGGCCAATCGTCTATCCGATAACCTAACATCAAACTACATAGGTGCGGCTTCGCGGCTACGCTCGGGCACGCGACGAAGAATTGTGGCTTATGTGGAAAGTTTCGACGATATATTTTTTTGGCGAAACGTATTGGGGAGATTCGAAGACGACAAGATTTATTTCGAAGTAATGCTTCCGTCGCGCGACTCACTTGCAAAAGGCAAAAAAGTAGCTATCACAAATATTTTATCAGGGAAACTCGGAAGCAATATGATAGCTTGTGTAGATGCAGACTACGATTATTTAATGCAGGGTGCAAACGAAAGTTCGAAAACGGTATGCAACAATCCTTATGTGTTTCATACTTTTGCCTATTCCATAGAGAATTTTCAATGCTACGCGCCTTCGCTTCACAATGTTTGCGTAATGGCGACGCTGAACGACCGTAAAATTTTTGATTTCGACAGATTTTTGCGCGAATTCTCCCAAACCGTTTATCCGCTCTTCGTTTGGAATATTTGGTGTTACCGCACCGGAAATTTCAAGAGCTTTTCTATGTCAAACTTGTGCTCTGTTTTTGCAATGGGAGACGTTAACATTCTCCACCCTTCGCGCGCTATTGAAATTATGCGCAAGAAAGTGAACCAGACTGTCTCTTTGCTGCAACGCAAATTCCCACAGGCAAAAGCCGGATACCCGAAAGTTCGCGAACAGCTCAGACAGCTTGGCGTTGTGCCCGAGAATGTTTACATGTATATGCGCGGACACGACATTTTTGATGCCGTGGTAGCGCCTTTGGTGTCAAATGTCTGCGATGTGTTACGCCGAGAACGGGAACGCGAAATCAGACGTCTTGCAACCAACAGCCGACAAATGCAAAACGAGCTCGCAGGCTATCAACACTGCATAGCATCTGCCGATTTCACCATGCGCAAACAAACTGGATTTTATGCCGCGCCGCAATACGGACAAATAATCGAAAGCGTGCGGAGTTTCGTTGAAAAAATAAAATCCACCGACAATAGCGCAAGATAAGCCTCCTCTCACAGCTGCCAATATTTCCCCGAAAAACAACACGGCATATCGTAAAAACAATGTCAGACCTTTTTTAAATAATATCGGATATTATTTAAAAAAGGTCTGACATTAGAAAAACGATATCCCATATCGCATTTCTTAAACCCAAAACACCCCGCAACACAAGGGTTGCGGGGTGTTTGATTTGTCGTATGTGATAAAACTTAATCAGTCATCTTATTTCTCAACCGAGAACTTGAACACGCAATGGCTCTTGTAGGTCTGACCAGGTTTGAGTTCAGCCGACGGCCATTCGGGCTGGTTGGGAGTATTGGGGAAATGCTGTGATTCCAAGCAGATAGCAGCATGTTTCTCATAAGTCTTGCCGTTTTTGCCGGTAACCTTGCCATTAAGGAAGTTGCCAGTGTAAACCTGAATACCCGGTTCGTTGGTAAATACTTCGAGTTTGATGCCAGTTTCGGGACTTACCACGCTTGCAGCAACCTGTGTGTCATCACCCTTGCCGTCTTTGTAAGTATTGAGAACCCAGTTGAAGTCGAAACCATTGCCAAACTTTATTTGTTCGCAGTCAAAGTTTTCAACATTCTTGCCTACTTCGGTAGCAGTAGTGAAATCCATTTCGGGAGTTTCCTTTACCGGAACAATCTTGCCAAGCGGAATAAATGTATCGTTGATTGGAGTATAGTTGTCAGCGTTTACATAAAGTTTGCAGTTTGTTATAGGCATTGCAGGATCGCCATTGAGGTTGAAATAAGAGTGGTTGGTCATGTTGATAACCGTAGGCGCGTCGCTCGTAGCCTCGTAGTTTATGTCGATAGCGTTTTCGTCGGTAAGGGTATAGGTTACTTTAGCCGTAACATTGCCCGGGAAATTCATATCGCCGTCGGGAGAATTAAGAGTAAGCTCAAGAGTTTTGTCGTCAACCTGTTTTGCTTCATAAACAGCGTATTGCCAGCCGTTAGGACCGCCGTGAAGGCAATTTTTGCCGTCGTTTTGTGGAAGTTGTATCTCTTTTCCTTCGAGAGTAAACTTACCTTGGTCGATGCGGTTGGCATAACGTCCGATTGCAGCGCCGAAGTCGCTCGGAGTATGCTCTTTGTCGGCATAATTGTAAACGTTGTCAAAGCCCAACACTACGTCCTTCATGTCGCCATTCTTATCGGGAACCATTACAGAAACGATACGACCGCCAAAGTTTGTGATGCAAACTTCCATGCCTGCGGCATTTTTGAGAGTGTAAAGGGCAGTTTTCTTACCATCGATGGTAGAATCAAACTTTGCAGGGTTCAAGCCCGAAAGTGTAGTAGTTGCAGCTTCTTTTTGCGAGCAACCTGTAAGCACGAGAGCCGTCATCATAGCAGCGGCACCCATGATAGTCTTTAAATTTTTCATTGCTTTTTATTTTTGTTATTTTGAAATATTTGCCTTGTTGTGTTCCCATTGCATGCGGTGGCACATAAGTCCTATAAAGACATAACGCGGCATGCGCACATTTATTTTCAATTGCGGCGTAAAGTTACAAAAAATCCGCACTATTCCACATCGTTGCCACAAAAATAATTACCGCAAAAACGGCATCTGTAAATGCTTCAAACAATATCGGATATTTTTTAAAAAAGATGCCTTGTTTTTTAAACAAAGTCCGACATTGTTTTCACGATATCCCATATTGTTTTCAAGGCATCTTACAAAGGGTTTCCGCCAAGCCTTTCTGTTGCTCCGAGAAACGATAAGCGCCGCACCCCTTGCGAGGCACGGCGCACGGAAATAAGGTCTGTGTACTTTATAGTTTCACCCAAGCATAAGTAGCATCGTGTTTGGATATAGGAGACAACTCTACAAAAAAATGTTCTCCATCTTTGAATTTCTCTATCTTGTAGGAATAGCGCAGAATACCCGCGCCGTCTTTGTTGCGTGAGATTCTGAAAGCGTCATACACCCATATATCGTCGAAACAAGTGTTGCTGGAGCAAGTGTATTCGCCTATTTTCTTTCCGTCCGAAAAAATATCTCCACGTTTGTTTTGATATGCTACCGTATCAAGCAAGATTTTGGGGTTTTCAAGCCTTGTAATTCTCACCATATTGATACGCATGGGATTTTTGTCTTTAGTATATAATGTATCAACGCCTGCTTTTCCTTTGAAATCTATTTCTGTTTTATTCAAAAGAAGAGAAGCAGAAGAGTTGTCGTCTTTGTCGCACGACACAACCACAAATGCCAGCATCATTAGCGCCATCAATGTTTTGAAAATAGTTTTCATTTTTAATTCTGTTTGGTTTGTTTGAATTTTGTTTATTAGTTTGTAATTTGTTTTCTACAAGGTATATAAAACTGCCACGTTTTACTTTATGCGCAACAAGCACCCGTAAAAACGACAACAGTCTTTTCTACCATAATTCCTTTTCTTGAAATCATTTCGATTAGGAATCATTCGGATGATGTCATGAACGCAACAACGAAAAGCGAAATAAAAATTTTTCTATTCATTTGGTTTGTTTTTAAAGCACTCAGAGTAGGTTTTTGCATGCATTTTTACCTCTGTGCTTATCATTGGCAATGATATTCCTTTATATCTATATCGCAAAATTTTTTGAGAGAAATTCTTCGTGTTTATCCTAATTTAACACCACACGCCTATTTTTCAAGTAGTATCAGTATCAAAAGTCATCTCGTTTACATAAACCACAAACCGCTTTGCGTATAATTGGTATGCCAACTGCAATTCTACTTCTTTGCTTTATAGCAGATTTATCCCTCATAAAAAGTTCCATGTGGGCAAAGAAGAAAAACGAGGTCTGACCTAATTAAAATTAGAAGCCTTGGAATTTTCACGATGTCCCATATTGTTTTCAAAGCATCTTACAAAGGGTCTACGCAAACGGGGAAATAGGTTTAAATAGGGCGGTGAGCATTGTATTTCAAACTTAATGAGAGTGCGGCTGTACCATCATGAAGCAAAAACAAAATCCGCAACGCGAGTTATGTTCGCATTGCGGATTTATATATCAGAAAATATTTCTACTTCGCCGTATTACTCTCCTTGAGTTTCGGCAGGAGCTTGCACGTAGTTGGGAATATCCTCTACATTGGTGTTGTTTACGATAGCCACATGCTTTGCCACTTCAGCCTCGGCGTAGTTAACGTAAACTTTAAGGCTCTTTTCGAACAATTCGGGAGCTTGTATTGTATCGCGGAGCAATAGTTGCGACATTATTACATCGGCTGTGATTTCGTAAAGGTTGCGCGCCACGAGATCGTGGTAATCTTGATTTCCGGCTTCCTTTACCTTATTTACAGCAGCCTCGCAAGCGTCTGCCATGGCGTGAATGCGATTTTTGATGCTTTGATAAGCCTCGGGAACTTCGATTTTCTCGAATTCGCGAATCACGTTCATGTAAGTACCATTGGTTACGTAGCGTATTGCAGCCACAGTTTGCAACTGTGTTGTGCCTTCGTAGATGCTCGTGATGCGGGCATCACGATACAATCGCTGGCATGCATATTCGAGCATGAAGCCTGAACCACCGTGCACCTGAATGCAGTCGTAGGAGTTCTGGTTTGCATACTCTGAGTTCATACCCTTTGCAAGCGGAGTAAAGCTGTCGGCAAGACGTGTGTACTTCTTCTGCTCCTGACGTTCCTCGGGAGTGAGTTTACGGCTGCGGGCAATATCGTCATACGATTTGTAGATGTCTACATAGCGCGATGTTTCGTAAAGAAGTGCACGACCTGCATCGAGCTTAGCTTTTATCGTTGCAAGCATATTGTACACTGGCGGCATATCAATTATGGCTTTGCCAAACTGGCAGCGGTCTGTGGCGTAAGCAAGTGCTTCGTCGTAGGCTGCTTGACTGATACCGACACTCTGGGCTGCGATGCCAAGACGCGCACCATTCATAAGAGCCATCACATATTTGATAAGACCCAAACGGCGTTCGCCGCAAAGTTCAGCGTGAGCATTCTTGTAAACAAGTTCGCAGGTGGGTGAGCCATGGATACCGAGTTTGTTCTCAATGCGGCGCACATTTACTCCGCCCTGACGCTTGTCGTAGATAAACATCGAAAGACCGCGACCATCACGTGTGCCTTCTTCCGAACGAGCAAGCACGAGGTGGATATCAGAGTCGCCATTGGTGATGAAACGTTTCACACCGTTGAGCAACCAGCAGCCTTCTTCCTCGGAATATGTGGCGCGGAGCATCACACTCTGCAAATCGCTACCTGCATCTGGCTCGGTGAGGTCCATAGACATCGTTTCGCCCTCGCAAACACGCGGGATATATTTCTGACGCTGCTCCTCGTTGCCAAATTCATAGAGAGTTTCAATACAATCTTGAAGACTCCAAATATTTTCAAAGCCTGCATCGCCGGCAGATACCACTTCGTTGGCAATAGTATAGGCAGTGATCGGGAAATTCAAGCCTCCGTAACGACGGGGCATGGTCATGCCGTTCATTCCGGCAGCAATAGTGTTGGCGAGATTCTGCTTCGTTCCCTCGGCATAGCTCACACGACCATCTTTAAGGTGCGGACCTTCGGCATCAACGCTCTCGGCGTTGGGTGCAACCACATTGGCTGTAACATCGCCCACTATCGAAAGCACACGATCGTAGCTATCAATCGCATCATCGTAGTCAACAGGAGCGTAATCGTATTTCGCCGCATCAGAAAAGTCGCCTTCACGAAGAGCGACGATTTTTTTCATCAGGGCATTGTTTAGGTGGAACTTTAGTTCCGGCTTATCTGAATAGAAATTTGCCATTGCTTTTTTATGATTTTGTCAAGTCCCTTACTTACTTGCTGTTTTCTTTATAATACTTAATCATCTTGGGCAAAACGTCCTCTACCGAACCAAGAATAACGTAGTCGGCAATTTTGTTAATCGGTGCATCGGGGTCTGTATTGATTGAAATTACTATACCGCTCTCTTTCATACCGGCCACGTGCTGTATTGCACCCGAAATGCCGCATGCTATGTAAACTTTGGGGCGTACAGTAACACCGGTTTGCCCTATTTGTAAATCCGAAGCGCAGAAACCGGCGTCAACAGCAGCACGACTGGCACCAACTTCTGCGTGAATTTCGTTGGCAAATTCGTAAAGCAATTTGAATCCGTCAGCACTTCCTACTCCGTATCCGCCGGCAACAATGATTGATGCGCCTTTTAGATTGTTTTTAGCACGTTCAACGTGGCGCTCAATTACCTTTACAACATAATCTTCTGCCGGAACAAATTCGTCGGTATTCTCATAAACCACCTCGCCCTTATAATTCTCGTCAAGGATTTCGGCTTTCATCACACCGCTACGCACTGTTGCCATTTGCGGACGATTTTCCGGATTAACGATAGTTGCTACAATATTTCCGCCAAATGCAGGACGAATCTGGAACAACAGGTCTTTATAAGATTTACCGCTCTTCTTGTCATCGTAATCACCAATTTCCAAAGCTGTACAATCAGCAGTAAGTCCGCTCTTAAGTGCTGAAGAAACGCGTGGACCAAGGTCGCGACCTATTACAGTTGCTCCCATTAGGCAGATTTGCGGTTGTTCGCGCTTGAAAAGGTTTACGAGAATTGAAGTATGCGGTTTCGAAGTGTAGGGATATAGTCCTTCGTGGTCGAACACATGGAGTATGTCCACGCCATAAGGCATAACTTGTTTTTCAACCTGACCTTTTATTCCTGTACCGGCGCAGATTGCTTCCAATTTTACGCCGAGACGATTGGCGAGCTTGCGTCCTTTGGTAAGGAGTTCAAGGCTCACTTCTTCTACAGTAGTTTTTTCTATTTCGCAATATACAAATACGTTGTTCATATTGGTCTTTCTTTATCCTATGGTGTGGTTTGCGAGTAATTCCTTAATAAGTCCGTCGATATCGTTGTCGGTTGCTCCGAGAGTTTTGCTTTCTTTTGCTTTGAACACGATATTCTGCACGGCTTTTACCTTGGTAGGTGAGCCAGCGAGTCCGCACTGTTGCAAATCGCCTTCTACATCAGCTACAGTCCACTGCGTGATGTTGAGATATGGTTTCTTTTCGTATTCCTCTGCATAGGGCAGTTCGCCGTTTGCGGGACGTTCGATTGGAGTCATTGCGCGTTTGTATTTCATCACGAGCTTTGCGTTTCTCGGGCGGCAGGGTGCTGCGTCTCCGTTAACCGTAAGCATGATGGGCAGTGGGGCTTTCACGAGTTCTGTTCCGCCGTCTATATGGCGTGTTACCGTGATTTCCTTACCGTCGCAAGCGTTGATTTCGTTTACATATGTGATTTGGTTGAGACCAAGTTTCTCTGCAACTTGCGGGCCAACCTGTGCGGTGTCGCCATCAATTGCTTGGCGGCCGCCAATAATAAGATCGCAATCGCCTATCTTGCGTATTGCCATTGAGAGGGCGTATGAAGTTGCCAGGGTGTCAGCTCCTGCGAAGGCTCTGTCGGTAAGAAGCACACCGCCATCGGCTCCGCGATAGAGAGATTCGCGTATCACTTCGGTAGCACGCGGAGGTCCCATGGTTACAATGGTGATTGTTGTACCAGGGTTTTGGTCTTTCAAGCGCAAGGCTTGTTCGAGCGCGTTGAGATCTTCGGGATTGAAGATTGCAGGCAACGCGGCGCGGTTGACTGTCCCTTCGGGAGTCATTGCGTCCTTACCCACATTTCGCGTGTCGGGCACTTGCTTGGCAAGTACTACTATTTTCAAACTCATAATACTAATTTTGTTATTTTCGTTCACTTACAATTTGCAAAGGTACTTATTTTCTTGTTATAAACAACTTTTCGGGGCGTATTTTGAAAGCATGTCGTTTTCACAGAGACGTTTGTATTCGCTCTCAAAATTGGGTGTGAACACGTCTTTTCCTGTGAGCGATTTGATTTCTTCGGGAGTGAAAAACTTGCCGCCGGCTGTTTCGGCGCTTGGGGTTATTTCTCCGTTGTATATAGTGGCGAATACGTTTACGAGTTCGCGTTCGCGGGGGCATTCAAACACGTATCGGGTGAGGAATTCGGGGGTGAAATCGGTTATTCCGAGTTCTTCGCGCACTTCGCGGCGCAATGCGTCGGCTATTTCTTCGCCATAATCCACGTGTCCTCCCACGGCGGTGTCCCATTTGCCGGGCTGAATGTCTTTCCACCGCGGACGAAGTTGCAGATATAGTTTTCCTTCGCTATTGAATACGTGAAGATGTACTACGGGGTGCAATGGGCGTTTTTCGCCATGGCACTCGCCGCGCGTAGCACTGCCCACTACTTTGCCGTCGGGCGTTACGATGGGCAGGAGTTCGTTTTGATTGTCGCGCATATCTTATTTTCTATTATTTTTTCTATTTACATTATCCTTTCATTCTCAAATAGTTGCATCATGCTCCTTTTTCATCAAAACGATATCCGATATTATTTAAAAAACAAGCCATATTGTTTAAAAAATATCCGATATTATTTTTACGAAAACCCTTATTGTTTTTCCACTCCTTGTTGCATGTCCCCACAATGGGCATTTTGCAGCATTATCATAGGGAGGTGGAAGGGGTGGAAATGGTTACAAAAAATCCCGCCGGCATATTGCCGCGCGGGATAGTTGTTGTTTATGGAACAAGCAGCGAACTGTCGCCATAGCTTAGGAAGCGGTAGTTGCTGTCAAGGGCATGACGATATATTTTGCGCCAATTGTCGCCCACCAAAGCCGATACCAGCAACAACAATGTGCTCTTGGGTTGGTGGAAATTGGTTATTATGGCTTTTACCACGTGGTATTTATATCCCGGAGCTATTATAATCTGCGTATTTGTTGTGAGTGTGTGCAGATTGTTGCGTTCCAAATAGTCTACAATGTTTTGCAGAGCCTCAACAGTGGTCAAAGGTTTTTCGCCACTGCTTGCATATTCGTAGGGATACCACTGTCTCACCCATATTTCGCTTTCGTCGGCTTCGGGGTTCTTTCCTATCATCACGCCTATATAATATAGGCTTTCGAGAGTGCGCACCGATGTTGTTCCAACGGCTATGCACTGCCCGCCATGGGCTATGAGTTTTTCAATGCTTGCACGTTTCACGCTGATAAACTCATGATGCATCACATGTTGCGCTATGGTTTCGGTTTTAACAGGCTTGAAAGTTCCCGCACCCACATGCAGAGTGATTTCGTCGCGCACCACTCCGCCGTTGTCCAATGCTTCGAGCACACGGGGCGTGAAGTGCAACCCGGCAGTGGGAGCTGCCACCGAACCTTTTATTTTGGAGTAAACGGTTTGATATGTGGTTAAATCGCTCTGCTCTGTTTCGCGATTCAAATAGGGAGGTATGGGCAATTCGCCGGCTGCTTCGAGAATTTCGGCAAATGTTATTCCGTCTCCACCCCACGAAAATTCCACCACATCGTGGGCGGCATCTTTCACACGGGCTTTCAGTTCCACATTCTCGCCTTTCACATTCAGCGTGCGGCACAAGTTTCCTTCTTTCCACTTCTTGCGGTTGCCAATGAGGCATATCCATTCGCAACTGTCGGTTGCTTGAAACATTTGCTCGTAGTCGCGCGGAAATTCGGGCTCCAAACAAAAAACTTCAATCAGCGCTCCAGTTTCCTTATAGAAATGTAAACGCGCACGTATCACTCGTGTGTTGTTGAAAACCAGGAGTTCGCCCGCTTTTATATGCTCGGGGAGGTTATAAAAATGGTCGTCAGAAATTTCGCCGTGCTTATAAACCAAAAGTTTTGAGGTATCGCGTTCCTTTACCGGATATTTGGCTATTCGTTCATCGGGCAAAGGGTAATCGTATTCCTCTATTTTTATATTGCGTGGGTCTGTCATCTTATTATATTTGCGACTGCAAAATTAGCGATTGTTTTTAGATTGAGAAGCGACCCTTTAAGCATAAACCATATTGGTTGTGCCAAAACGCACGCGCATTATGGTTTCAACCGCAATGGTTGAACGTTTTTCAACGGCTGATACGTTTGTGCGAAACGGGTTATTGTTTTTTCGCTTTCTGCTTTGCCGCCTCGGCATCTCGCTTTGCTTTTGCAATTATCGAGTCCTTTACAGCCTCGCGTTCTTTTAGAGTGAGTTTTTTGGCGGTAGTTTTTGTTGTACTTGCCTTGGTTTCGGTATTCTTTGCAGCGGTAGAGGCAGTTTTGGCGGAGGTAGAGGCAGCCTTTGCGGTAGCAGCCGTTTTTCTCACAGTGGTTTTCACGCTGCTCGACTTGGCGTTTTTAGTTTTAGCCGCCGCAAGCTTTGCTTTCTCCTTTTCAAGTTTCGCTTTCTCTTTTGCAGCCTTGGCCTTAGCCTTTGCAGCCGCCTTTGCTTTTTTCTTGGCGAGTTTCAACGAGTCGGCTTTTGCCTTTTGTTCTGCCTTGAGTTTTGCCTTAGCCGCCTTGGCAGCAGCTTTTGTCGAATCTTTTTCCGCCTTGCTCATCTTGACGGCAGGCGATGCGTTCTTTGAAGCCACATCATCGGTTTTTGCCGAAGTTTTGGGCTGTTTGGTTGCTTTCACATCGGTTTTCGTTCCACTCTTGACGGCATCGTTTTTCTTCTGTGCGGCTTGTTGTTGAGCGGACGCGGCTTGGGCAGCCGATTCTTTCACGGCAGCTTTTTTAATAGAGTCGGCCTTGGCGCGCGCAGCTTTGAGGGAATCCGCCTTTTGTTTGACTGCTTTCAGAGAATCGACTTTTGCCTTTGCAGCCTTTGCCGAATCTTCTTTGGCTTCCACCGCTTTTGCAGAATATACCACCGTTTGGGTTGAAGTTTTCTTTACGCTGTCGGTCTTTTGTTTGACTTCGTTTTTACGAGATGCGTTGTCCTTTAAATTAGATGCGGCGGAATTCGAATTAGACGCAGCAGAATTTAAATTAGAAGCCTTGGGATTTTTCTCTTTTACCGACACATTTTTTGCACTCTCGTTTTTGTTGGTTTCTACCTTGGCGGTATCGGAATTTGCAACCGCTTTTTTCGTTTTCTCAGCCTCGGCGGTTGTCTGTTGTGCCTTGGCGGCAGCCGATTGTGCATTAGCGGTTGCAGGTTGCCTTTTGGTGGTATCTTGTTGCGCCTTGTTGTCCGCAGCCTTCACCGCCTTGGTTTCAGTTGCAGCCTTTGCGTTTGTTGCATCTAGCTTCTTGGTTGTAACAGCAGGCTTTTTGTCGGTTTGTTTCACCGTATCTTTTTTCGCCGGCAGAGGTTTACCATCAGCAGCAGCCGCCTCGGCAGGCGTAGGTATGTATACTTTTACCACAGGTTCGGTTTTGCCTTTTTTGTCTGCCTTATTGTTACCGAGCAAAGCCTTGCTGTCGATATTTCCTTTGTCGTCAAACAATCCGTATGTAGTCTTCAACACCCGGAATTCAGTTCTGCGATTGAGCGCATTGCACGTATCTTGTTCGCTTTCCTTTAACTTTTTGATAAAAGCCTCGGTGAGTGTGTCGCCCTCGTGAAGGAATTTATACGAAGTGGCAAGGCGTTTGGTTGCAACCTTAGGGCGTAATTTTCCATAACCTACAGCTGTGAGCCGCGCGGCATCTATTCCGTGCTCCGTAAGATACTCCACCACCGATTCGGCACGATGTTGCGACAATTTGCGGTTGTATAATTCGTTGCCGCGGTAGTCGCAATGCGAACTAAGCTCTATTGTGATATTTGCATTGTCTTTGAGCAACTGAGCAAGTTTGTCGAGCGCCTGACGAGAGTCGTCGGTGAGTTTTGCACTGTTGAATTCATAAAAAACATTCCTTACAAGCACCGGAGAATTGACCGAGGGAAGCGGAAAATAAACCGTGTCGCAAGTAGATACGTCAGAAGAATCCACAGTAACTTCCTGCTTGTAATTCAAAAAGCCATCACACGTGGCAAGAAGCACATATTTTACTCCGGGCTTGATAACTTGTTCAAAACTACCGTCGCTCCTCACACCAAATTTAAGGTTTGTGCCGTCGTTTCCTATCATATACACCGTAGATTGCGGCAGTTCATAACCATCTTGTTCGAAAACCCAACCGGTTACCGTTTGAACAATTTCAGGTCGTTCGAAACTAAAAATATGATCCCAACCGCGACCGTTTTTTCTGTTGCTGCTAAAAAAACCACGGTTGTAAACTCCCTCAAAAGTCATTCCGAAATCATCGCCCGAAGAGTTGACCGGCGAAGGAAGTATCTCTACGCGCCATTTATTGTTTATCGTATCAGGGTGCGCACAGTAAATATCAAGGCCTCCCATTCCGGGATGTCCGTTTGAGGAAAAGTATAAATCACCATTGAAGCGGAATGTTGGAAATTCTTCGTCGCCTGGTGTATTTACGGGTTCGCCAAGATTTTCAGGCACGCCCATTCCGTGAGAGTCGAGTTGAACTCTCCAAATATCCAGTCCGCCTATTCCGCCCGGCATATCAGATACAAAATAAAGCCATTTGCCATCGGGAGAAACTGCGGGGTGAGCATAAGACGAAAGAGTGTCGGCAGAAATTTCTACCTTCTGTGGTTTACTCCAAGTTGCGTCGGAACGTGTAGAAGAATAGATTTCTGCATAACGGGGATACTCTGGATCTACGCTACAATAGGTAAAATATAAAGTTTGTCCGTCGGGAGATATTGCTGGTGCGCCTTCGTCGAAAGCTGTATTGACATTTCCTTGCAACGATTCCACGGGTTTCCATTTTCCTTTATCGTCTTTTGAGGTATAGAACAGGTCTCCGTTTTTCATTCCCGTTATTCCGCTGTCGTCATCTCCGGTAGCTTGCGGCCGGGTTGAGGTAAAAATGAGCTGATCGTATTTTTCGCCGAACAACACAGGGCAATAATCTGCGCGACGTGAGGCAAAAAGTGGCACGGCATGCACAGAATAGTTTGAACCTTCGGCTTTCATTTTCGGTCCGAGGGTACAAGATTCAATTCCGGCTTTTGTGCGTTGGTCGTCGGGCTTTATATTTTGATAGAGTTCGTAGTTTTTTCGTGCTTCCTTGTAGTTTCCTTGCATTCTTTGTGTTTCGGCGAGCCAGAAGTACGTTGTGGTATCGACGTAGTTGTATCTTACGGCATTGCGATATGCTCCTTCGGCTTTTGACGTGGAGTTTATTCGTCGGTAACACTCTCCCATTAGAAAGGCTCTCTGTCCTCTTGCCTCCTTGTCGGCACGTGGTGTGGTGGAATAGGCTGTTTTGTATTCTGCTGCCGCGTCAAAATATTCTCCGTGAGAGAAAAACATATCGCCTTTCTTGTGATGTTTTTCGGGTGTGCTACACGACGCCGCGAATATCAGCATTGCGGCGAGCATACTATATATATATGGTATGGAGCGTTTCATTCGAAAAGTTGCGCGGCGTTTGTGCGGCACAGTCTATATTATTTTATATAACTCCTACGGCTTGGATTTATTGTGTTTTATGGTAAAAAACAAACGAGGTGGTTTTTCGTTTTTCTAATGTCGGATATTATTAAAAAAATGTCCGATATCGTTTAAAAAATATCGGACATTATTTTTGCCATATCGGACGTTATGTAAATGGTATGGTTTTCTTAAAAAACGAAGCTCTTTATCAGCCAATAACATATTATTCCCACAAGATAGCCAACGAATGCTATCCAGCTCACATGCTTCATATACCAGCCGAAAGTGATTTTCTCCAATCCCATTACCACTACGCCTGCCGCGCTTCCGATTATTAGAATGCTTCCGCCTACTCCTGCGCAATATGCAAGCAGTTGCCAGAAAATTCCATCGGTAGCGAAATCGCCGACGGGGGCTATTGGATACATTCCCATGCAGCCTGCCACGAGGGGAACGTTGTCTATCACCGAGGAAAGCACGCCTATTATGCCGTTGACTACATAATGATTGCCGTTGAACGTGGTGTTGAGCGTAGAACCGAGCATTGACAACACGCCTACTTCTTCAAGACAAGCCACAGCCATAAGTATGCCGAGGAAAAAGAGAATTGTGGTTATATCTATGCGCGACAGGAGTTTTGAAACTCTTTTGCCCATGCCACCGTTCTCTTCTTTTTTGCTAAGATTGCGATAGAATATTTCGGTTACCGTCCACAATACTCCCAATACCAGCAATACGCCAACAAAAGGTGGGAGATGGGTGATGGTTTTGAAGATTGGCACAAAAATCAAGCCGCCTACTCCGATAAAGAATACGGCTTTGCGCTGCGCGCTACTGAAATCGCCCGCAGAAGTTTCCGCAGTGTTTTCCGCATTTGCCGCAACGAGTTGCCCTTTGAGCATTGTCTGCATTATAAGTCCCGGTATCACCAACGCCACAACCGATGGCACAAGAATTTCAGAGATTACTCCCGCTGCCGAAATCATTCCTGCGTTCCACAACATAATTGTTGTTACGTCGCCAATGGGCGAAAAAGCTCCGCCGGCGTTTGCCGCAATAATCACAAGCGAAGCATAGACAATTCTGTCCTTATGGTCGCTCACAAGTTTGCGCAAAATCATAATCATAACAATCGAAGTGGTGAGGTTGTCGAGTATCGCTGAAAGAAAGAACGTCATAAACGCAATTCTCCACAACAATGCGCGTTTCGACTTGGTATGCATCACGTTCTTTACCCAATTGAATCCGCCGTTTTGGTCAACCACTTCCACCACAGTCATTGCGCCCATGAGGAAAAACAATGTTGTGGCTGTGCTGCCAAGATGTCGCTCAATGATTCCGCTTACCGTTTGTGCAATTTGGTCGTGCGACGCAACAGAAACGTATTGTCCGGGATCGATCATGTATATCGTCCAAACGGCAACAAACATCAGCAATGCCACGGGGGCTTTGTTTACCTTGGTAACGCTTTCGAGGGCTATGAAAAGGTAGCCCATTACGAAAACGACAACTATCAACGCGGTAAGACTTGTCATATTTTTATCCTATTATGTAATTATTTTTCGTTTACTACTTTGAAATATGGCGCAGTTGCTTTTTGCGAAGGACTATTGTTCTCAATGTATGGCCAATTGTCTTTCCATTTCACCTGATCAAGCCACACCATTCTTTGTTTCTCGAGTTGGGAGCGCAGATATCCGTGATACAACATCCAGGTATTGCCTTTGTCGTCTTCAACCCATTCGGAATTGTGCCCAGGACCGAGACAGTAATCGTTTGGAAGCAGAAGATTTTCGTAGTTTGCGCTGCTGTCGAGCAGTTTTCTGCCGTCTTTCGTTACATAAGGACCGAACAAACTATTGGAACGCCCGCAAATCAGTTTGTAATTGACAATGCTGTAATCGCCTCCGCTTTGGCAGCAATTTCCATTCGAACCAATAAGATAATAATAGCCGTTGCGCTTGTGTATATAGGTTCCCTCCATTTGGGTATTGCATATTTGTTGCGGAGATGAGCCGGGCATCACGCGCAAGCCGTCATCGGTGAGCTGCACAGCGTAAATGCCCCAATAACTTCCCCAGAACATATATTTTTTACCGCCTTCTTCTATAAAGAACTGGTCGATTGAATTGCCTACATTCAAATCTCGTCCCATGAATACCACACCTTGGTCAACGAATGGTCCTTCTGGGCGTTCTGATGTAGCCACACCAACGCCACATTCCCAAGGATAACCCCAAACACCTATGGAATAGTATAGCACATAATGCCCATTGAAGTAATTTATATCGGGTGCCCACATCATGCCATTGGTATAGGGGCGCACGCAACGCGGACGTGTGGCATCGGTAAAGGCTGTGCCCACAAAAGTCCAGTCTACAAGATTTAGCGAGCGGTAGATTGGCATATTTGCCATGTCTTCCGTTCCGTAGAGATAGAAATATCCGTCGTCGGCACGTATCACCGTTGGGTCGGGAACCGATGTTTTTATCACAGGGTTCTGATATGACTTACGTTTGGCAAAATCTTCGGCATGCAAAACCGAAATACTCATGCATAGCATTGCTACAAGCAAAAACGCGGGCTTTATTATTCTGTTCATAATATGATTTTTCAAAAAAAACGACAATTGCCTATTTCCTACAAAGGTACGTGTTTTTACCAAACAGACACGCTGTTAGGACACAAAAAAACATCTGCTTGCATTTTTGCGAAGAAATTTTCCCTCAAGTTTATAATGTGCAGACGCATATCTATATCAGCATTGTTATGTTTGATATGCAAATTGCACCAAGGCACATTAGTTGCACTTTTAACTACATGGTTTTTACAATATGGGATTTCGCAAAAATAATAACCGATATTTTTTAAACGATAACCGATATTTTTCAAAAAATATCGGTTATCGTTACAGCGTTATTTCGTGTCGTGAAAATCAAATAGTTACAAAGGCACAAAACATAGCATTTCCACATGCCTTAAAAGCATCATGCCACTCCATGATGCGGCACGCGGAATACGCTTTGCGCCAAAGGGCTATTCTTGCTCTTTATTCTCTTTTGAATATTCGGGAAGCGTGTCGCGCCATTCCTTAAAAGGATAGCAGCGAAGCGAGGAATTGTAGAAACGTCGGTCGCCCGTTACCTCGCGCCCAATGAAATCGGGTTTTTCAAAAGGCTCGTCGGGAAAAGATAACTCCACTTCTGCCATCACAAGCCCTGCGTTTTCGCCATAAAACTCGTCAACTTCAAAAGTGTGCCCTGCAAACGGCACAAGCCAGCGCCTTTTGTCCACCACACCCGGTTCGCACAGCGACATAAGCCTTTCGGCATCGTCGAGAGTTATCTCCCTTTCAAATTCATATCGCGACAATCCGCCATCAAGCGACGGCCCTTTTATGGTTAGGTATCCCTTGTTATCGCGAATGCGCACACGCACCGTTCTACCCTTTGCGCTGCAAATGTAGCCCTGCTTGATGTGGCTCGAAGAAGACGCAAAAGGTTTGTATTCCCCGCGAACGAGGAATTTATGTTCAATTTCTATCGACATACTCTCCTTTCTTTTCGGTAGAAACCCAAGCCCGTTCCGACCTTAGTCAGACATCAACGCTGCAAGTGCTATACACACAATCATTAGCGCCACCAGGGCAATGAATATACCGTTAACAATTCTCTTGGCTTGGCGCGCTTGTTTCTTTTTGCGCTCATTAGCCTTGAATTTTCTCTGTTCACTCATGGCATTCGGTTTTTTGAGTTGTTTATATTATATGTTGTCTGTTTTCAAACGTTATCCTGCGTATCGGCAAACTCCATAAGATAAGCTTTAATGAACCCGTCGATATTTCCGTCCATTACTCCGCCCACATCGCTTGTTTGAAATCCCGTGCGATGGTCTTTCACACGGCGGTCATCAAACACATAGGAGCGTATCTGGCTTCCCCACTCTATCTTTTTCTTTCCCGCCTCGATTTTGGCCTGTTCCGCCTTGCGTTTCTGCAATGCACGGTCGTAGAGTTGGGATCTGAGCAGTCGCATAGCGTTTTCGCGATTTTCAAGCTGCTTTCTGCTCTCAGTATTCTCGATAAGGATTTCTTCTTCCTCGCCCGTGTCGGGATCAACATACTGATAGCGCAAACGCACACCCGTTTCCACCTTGTTTACATTCTGTCCGCCGGCACCACCACTGCGGAAAAGATCCCAACTAATCTTTGAAGGATCGACAAATACCTCTATCGTGTCGTCAACAAGCGGCGTAACAAAAACACTTGCAAACGAAGTCATGCGCTTGCCTTGAGCATTGTATGGCGAAACGCGCACCAAACGATGCACTCCGTTTTCGCTTTTGAGATAACCGTATGCATAATCGCCCTCAACCTCCATCGTTACAGTTTTAATGCCTGCTTCTTCGCCGTCTTGCAAGTTGCTTATCGTAACTTTGTAGCCGTGAGATTCAGCATAGCGCATATACATTCTCATAAGCATCGAAGCCCAGTCCTGACTCTCTGTTCCGCCGGCACCAGAGTTTATTTTTAGCACACAAGACATCTGATCTTCTTCGCGACGCAGCATGTTTTTCATTTCGAGTGCTTCGATTTTCTCAATTGCTTTGGTATAGTCGGAATCTACTTCCTCTTCTTCCACCATACCTTCCTTATAAAAATCAAAAGCAAGGACAAGTTCCTGCACATCTGTGCAAACTTCCTTGTAACCTTCGACCCAGCGCTCGAGTTCTTTGACTGTTTTCATTTGCTGTTCGGCTTTCTTCGGATCTTCCCAGAAATCGGGGGCCTGAGTATGCAGTTGTGCTTCCTCAAGTTCTATTTTTTTTCGGTCAATATCAAGGTAGTGTCCGAGTTGTTCGGCACGTGTTTGAATCTCTTTCAGTTGTTCAGAGGTTATCATATATTTTATACTTCTTGTTATCGTAAATCGTATCTATCAGCTCCGCAAACTTTTTCGCCACAACGTCTCTGCGTATTTTCATTGTAGATGTCATGCAGCCGTTATCGGTTGTCAGCGCGGTAGGAAGCAACATAAATCGTTTGACGCGGCAAAACGGCGGCAGAGTTTTTTGTTTCTCGCCGATGCGTTCCCATATCATTCGCCGCAAATCCGATACCACAGCAAACTTCTTTGTCATATTCGGTGCAGGAACTATTAATGCCGAAACGTATTTGCGTCCTTCGGCAATAACTACGGTCTGCATTATGGCAGGGTCGGAGTTTAGTGCTGCTTCTATCTGTTCTGGAGCCACATATTTGCCGTTCGAAGTTTTCATCAACTGTTTTATTCGTCCGGTAATATAGAGTTCTCCGTTTACTATGCAACCTGCGTCGCCGGTATGGAACCATTGGTCGACGAAAGCGGCATTTGTTGCGGTTTCATTCTGATAATATCCGTGAGCTATCGTTTCTCCGCGCAACAATATCTCATTGTTTTCGCCAAAAGATACGTGCAAACCATTTATTATACGCCCCACAGAACCTGCGGTACAGGTTTCCGTCAAAACATCACAGCTTACGGTTGCGGTAGACTCGGTAAGTCCGTAGCCCACAACTATTGGAAGTCCGCACGAACGGGCAAATATTTCTATTTCGCGCGACACTACGGCTCCGGCAGTGGGCAATATTTTTGCGTTTTCAAATCCCAGTCGTTTGCGTAGCGGCAAGAAAGCTTCGTTGTCGCATTTTGCATATTCGGCTGCGAGTTGTTGGGGCGCTTCGAGTTGTTTTGCTCGATAGTCCACGTTGTATTTTCGTCCTGTTTCCAAACAATGTTCATGCCATTTACGCATCTCGGGCGATTCATGTTCGATTGTAGCGTTTACAACCTCGTATACTTTTTCCCAGAAATGCGGAACGCAACACATTGCTTCGGGTTGTATTTCCACCAAAGCCCGTTGCAAGTGGCTCGGTTGTCGGTTGATAGCGAGCGTAGCTCCGCACATCAAACAGAAGAAAGCCCACGACCGTTCAAAGATATGGCTATATGGCAAATATTCGAGCACTTTCCATCCTTCTTCCACCCGTATTGTGAGCGCATTTGCTTTGAAAGCGGCTGCATACATGCCGTGGGTTATTGCCACACCTTTGGGTTCGCCCGTTGTGCCGCTGGTAAAAATTATGTCGGCTATGTCGTTGTCGTTCGGAGACGGGAAATAAACCGGACGATTGCAGGACAGATGTGTAAACTCGTCAAACCTTATCGTTGTGAGATCCCGGCGGCGATAAACCACTTCGGGGTCGAACGTTATGATGCGGTTGAGCATGCAGGGACGGTTGTATAATTGCACTGCAATGTCGTATTGTTCCTGTCCGCCGGCAAATATCACGTGAGCTCTGGTGAGTTTCACTATTGTTTCGAGCCGCGTGGGAGATGTGCCGGCAAATACCGGTATCACGGTAATGCCAGCTTTGTAGGCGGCAAGGCTTACATAAATGCACTCGGGCATATTGTCGGAAAGAATGACAATTTTGTCGCGCGGGTGAACGCCCCTGCGCAACAGGGCGAGGCATATGCGGTCTACTATATCACACACATATCTACCGCTTACGCGATGCCAAAACTTGATATACGGATCGCGATACATCAGTATTTCACGTTCGGCACACACTGTGCCGAGATGGTCGGATAGCGATGATAAATGTATGTCCGCCAACATATAGGGCATATTTTTCACAAAGTTACACAATTATTTAATGCAACAAATGTTTAAGCGTTGCTTTTTTGATTGCCCCCTTGCTAAGGGCTGCAAAAAGGCTTTGTGCTCATTGCGAAAAAGCAAGACATCTCGTAAAAGCTCCGGGGCATGAAATTTAAATTAGATGCGTCGGAGTTTTTGCGCCTTGCGCAACAGCTTTTCCGGATTACGGAATATGCCTCTCGTTGCAGTTTGTGATACACATTAAATGGGACGTGCAAAAAAGCACGTAGAATATCGTTTTTCTAATGTCAGACATTTTTTAAAAAAGGTCCGATATTATTTAAATAATGTCTGACATTATTTTTACGATATCCTATATTGGTCGAAACAAGTCTATTTTATTCTTCTATCGAAGGCAAAGCGGCATGTCGAGAGTCCTTTTGCGCCCCGAATTTTAGCAGTTTGTTTGCCGAAACAGTAATGCTGCGTCCCGAGGGTTGCGCCATTGTGCGCACATCGTCAAATGCTTCTTGAGTTTTCTTAAGACACGTTTCCGCTTTGTTAAGTCTCTCGCAAAGTATTTGCACCCGACTCACTATTTCATTTGCCACGCCGATGATTTTTTCTTGATTTTCGGCTTGGCGCATCTGTTTCCAACTTATTTCAAGTATTCTTAGAAGCGCATACATGTTTTGCGAACCGGTGATAAGCACTCCGTCGTTGTAGGCATCGCGCCATAGAGCGGCGTCGTTGGAGAGAGCGAGCTGCAAAGCCCCTTCACAAAACACATACATTATTACAAAATCAAGGCGTGCCGCACCTTGGGGCATGAATTTGCTGTAGTCTTTTGATTTGAGTTCCTTAACGTGGCTGCGAACCGAAGCTATATGACGTTTGAGCGCCTCGCTGCGTTCGCTTTCGCCGGTAGCGTTCTGATAGTCTTCGAATGCCTTGAACGACATTTTGGAATCGATCACCATATCGCGCTTGTCGGGGAAATGGAGCAGCACATCGGGTATCATCTTCCTGCCCGTTTCATCGTCTTTTATGGCATTGCCTTTCTCATCGCGCAGAGTGGTTTGCGTTTCATACTCTATGCCCTCGGTAAATCCCATTCCGTCGAGAAGTTCTTTGAGCTTGAGTTCTCCAAAATTGCCCTGCGTTTTGTTTTCGCCCGTAAGCGCCGAAGCCAAACGGTCGGCACTCTCGCCCACTGCCTTTGCCTGCTCAAAACTACTGTTTATTGCCGTCTGCAAACTTGCCATTGTTTTTGATTGCTCCAATTTGCTATTTTCCACAGCCTCTTTCATTTGGGCAATATTGGCGTTGAGCGGATTAAGAATAGCTGCCAGTTGCTCCTTGTTTGCCATCGAGAGTTGTTCTTGCCTTTTAAGTAGCACCTCTTCTGACGCCGTGCGAAGTTTCTCGGTTACAAACTTCATTTGCTCGTTCATCAATTCGCGTTGGCGCGTTTGCAACAGTTCGAGGTTGCGGTTGTATTGTTCCTCAAGGTCTTTGCGGCTTTTCTCGCCAGATGCCGCGAGAGCATTGAGGCTTTCTTGAAGCGAAACAGCCTTTTGCGATTCCACTTCGCGCGACACCGTGAGCGCAGAAATCCTTGACGCGCTACGCATGTGGCACACCAAATATCCAATCAGCACACCCACAACCAACGAAACGGCAATCGCAACAACCATCATGGCACAACTACCTTATGAGAACCTTTTTGCGTGCCGTGGTATGAGACGTCTTAACACACACAACGTATATGCCCTTGTCGAGAACGCGACTGCGATAAGGCATTGCTGCATTTTGATTTTCCACTTCGGTACCATCGGCCGACCATATGGTGATTTGTGCCTGCGCATCGCTACATTTTACAACCACCATTCCGTTTTGAACAGAAACATATACGTCGTTGGCAGGATTAATAACCACATCGTTTATAGCGCTCGGGAAATCGGCAAGCACACTGTCGGCATTGGCAATTGCACGAGCATACCAGTTCACCATATAATTGGTTTCGGTATCAATACCTCCCATAGAACTTGGCCAACGCACCATTTCGCGCTTCCACGCTCCCGACTTGTAGAGCAATTCTTTGTATGCCATAATACGACTCTTCACACTGTCGAGCGAAAACACACCACTCTTCCAACGAATCCAGGTGTCGCGGAAATTCTGACGGAAATAAGCCGGTCCTCTATTGACCAAACGGTCGAAAAGACCGCACGATGTAACTTGACTACCGAACCCTTGAACGTTTAAAAGCTCACTATTCCAATCTCTACCAAACGATGCGTCAAGATCCCAGGGTGTTATCAGAGCCTTAGGCGTTACTTCTTTCGCATCGCGGTAACTTATGTAGGTATTCTTGCAGTTGTTGTCGTTAATATGAAGCAGATTTATAAAAAGAATATAGTCGGTAAGATTTTGCAGGTAGTATTTGTTGCGCAAAAGAGCCGCAAACTTTATATTGTTAGGATTGGTTTCGGGCGCAGTGAACGTTATCAGATTTTTAAGCGGTGCCCAATTCGCCATTTCCACACTATCGTCGGGATATTTCTGTTCCCAATTACACCATGACAAAGTGTTTTCGGTGGAAACATAGTCTCTCACATCATTAAAGCGCGTTTCGGCCGACCAATCCACGGCCTTGTAAAGCATTCCATGGAAAACAAGTTTTCCATTGTCGTCAGTGGCGGTTTTTGCAAGGTCAAGTTTTTTGCGGTTTATCTTATCGGTGAGACAATACAGCCCATTGTAGCTGCCATCTACGAAAACTTCCACAAAACGTCCCTCTGTTCCATTCAATTTCGAGTGCCCTTCCGAAACATTATAGGGAATGCTGTCCACTTGGTTCCACAAATCAAAACACAAACGCGTTCTCATTCGCGCCATATCGTTATACATCGCGTCAAGAATGAGATTGTCGTCTTTCATAAGCCCCATAACGCTCACATTCTTGCCTTCGCGATTGGCATTCCAAAGTTTAATAGCATAAGGTTTCTTGGGATATCCCGAAGTTGAGGCTCCGCGTATTCTTGCCCCTATATAATGTTGGAAAAGAGCCTTGTTTTTTGTACGTTTCCAAGGATCGATAATATTAATATAGCCCGGATTGTAAACATCTTTCTCATATTTGCTCGCTTCAATCATTACAATCGGCAAAGAAGTGAAACATATCGTCCATCTTTGAAGATTTGTTCCGATGTTAAGGCGATATGAGCGGCGCAAATCGTTATATAATGTAACGGTGTCGCCCATATAATAGCGATGATAGTTTATGCGCAGTTGCGAAATTGTTGCAGACGAAAACACAAGCTTAATAGAATCGCCAGTCTCAGGTTTTATGCTGCAATAAAGCGTTAAGTTTGCCGAATCAAGCACACATGGAACGTCGTTGCACAGTATTGGAAATTCTCGTTTGCCTCCTTCTACAAAACTTGCGCTTACGCATGTAGGCAATATCATCATTGTCGTAAGCAATATCAGAATGTGATGTTTCATTACCCTATATTTTATACTCTATGTCTTTAATTTATTTCTTGATCACTTGCAAAGCTTTTGCAATAGTGGCGTCGTCATCGTTTATTATCTGAAAATACTGCGAGGTATCCCATATATCGCGAGCCACAAGAGCTTTTGTTATTTTAGCAATGAGTTTGCGCGTTTTATTTTTCTCTTCGTCGTCTTTGGGAGTGATTTTGTCTTTCTCGCCTGCGGCAAAAATACCATTTATTATCTCTTCGGGCACAACGAATTTGTTTTTAAACGTATCGAAATCGGGATAATCTGTTTTGAGTTGGTTGCGATGCTGATCTATATACTTTGTGCCGGCAGGAAGTATGAGATTTTTTCGCGAAAGACTGCGATAATATTTTGTGTAAACCATTGTGTCGAGTGGAACAAAGTAATCGGGAATAATACCTCCCCCTCCGTAAACAGGACGATGCTTTTTAAGCGTGTAACATTTCAGAGAATCGTTATGATGTATGCTATCAGCATGAAAAAGTTCGCCACTGCGTATGCGATTCAGTTCATCAAGACCGTAAGCCTCTTTTTCTCCAGGTTTATATGGCTTTTGAATACATCTTCCCGCAGGAGTGTAGTAGCGCGACACGGTTAATCGAATCATTGAGCCGTCGGGTAATTGCACAGGTTGCTGTACCAATCCTTTTCCGAAACTTCTTACACCCACAATGGCTGCCCTATCGTTGTCTTGCAGGGCTCCGGCGAGAATTTCGGCAGCCGACGCGGAATATTCGTCGATTAATACTACCACTTTGCCTTTTTCGAACATTCCTCCGCCGCGTGCTTTGTATTCTTGCGAAGGAACGGCGCGTCCTTTGGTATACACCACCATATCTCCGGCTTGAAGAAATTCGCTTGCTATTTGTACTGCCGATTCCATAAAGCCTCCGCCGTTTCCGCGCAGGTCTATTACCAATCTTTCCATGCCTTTGGTGCTTAGATCCTTCATTGCGGTGCGTATTTCCTCGGGAGTTTTTTGTCCGAACGAGCCAAAACGAATGTAGCCCGTCTTGTTGTCTATCATATAAGCGGCATCAAGGGTGTGAAGAGGTATTTTGTCGCGCACAATGTCGAACTTGATTTCTTCTTTCACTCCCGGACGGATTATGCCAAGGTGAACCGTGGTGCCTTTCTTGCCTCTCAAACGTTTCATGATGTCGTTTGTCTGCATCTTAACGCCTGCGATTATTGTATCGTTCACTCTCACGATGCGGTCGCCCGCAAGTATTCCCGCCTTTTGCGACGGTCCTTTATCGGTTGGCTGCACCACAACGAGAGTGTCTTCTATCATATTAAACTGCACGCCTATTCCCTCGAAGTCTCCGCGCAACGGTTCATTGAAAGCCTTTGTTTGCGTGGCGTCGGTGTATGTAGAATGAGGATCAAGCTGCGAAAGCATTCCCGTTATCGCCCCTTCGGTAAGTTTCTGCATGTTCACAGAGTCTACATATAGGTGAGAGATGGCATACTGTGCAATTCCGAGTTTTCGTATTGCGTTGTTTTCTTGTTCTTTTGTTTGTGCCGAGAGAGCGAGCACGCAAAATGCGGCAAAAAGGCACGAATATATTCGTTTAGTCATAGTCAAATTCTTTGCACTTGCAAATATACTAAATATTGGATTTTGAGAAAGAAAAAGATATACGCTTATCGTAAAAACAATGTCAGACCTTTTTTAAATAATATCCGACCTTTTTTAAAAAATATCGGACATTAGAAAAACCATAAGCCATATCCTTTTTTCTACACTCCGAAAACCCTTTTCCATATATAGTTGCCGAGCAATCTTTAATGGGGAAAATCCTTTTATTATTAAAACTTGTGTAACTTTGCAGATATTAAAAATCGAACACATCTATTTGCATGGACGACACAAAAGATTTTAGCGGAAAGAAAATTACCATAATCATTCCTGCATACAACGAGGAAGAAAACATCACCAAGGTAATAGCCAAAGTGTGTGATGTAGTACTACCCTATGGCATTAATAAAGAAGTGATAGTGGTTGACGATGGGTCGAAAGACAACACCGCTGCCCGCGTTAAGGAATATCTGTCGTCCGAGAAAGCACTGCCGGTAACCCTTTTGCAGCACGAAACAAACCACGGCAAAGGACGCGCCATTCGCACCGCGCTCCAAAAATCCACCGGCGACTTTGTGATTATTCAAGACGGCGACCTGGAACTCGATCCCAACGATATAGCAAAACTTATGAAGGCTATGATCGACGGCGAATACAAAGTGGTTTACGGATCACGCTTCCTCGACAAACAAAACAAGAGCCTATACCGCAGTTTCTACCTCGGCGGACGATTGGTGTCCCACATTACAAACATTCTTTACGGACAACATATCACCGACGAGCCTACATGCTACAAACTTATGCGCACCGAAGTGCTCAAACAATTCACCCTGCGCTGCGAAGGCTTTGAATTCTGCCCCGAAGTAACCGCCAAAATCTCAAAACTCGGCATCAAAATCCACGAAGAACCCATACACTACTCCCCACGCACCTTGGAACAAGGAAAAAAACTGCGCTGGACCGACGGAGTAGAGGCCGTATGGACTTTACTTAAATACAGATTTACAAACTAACCCGCTATGATCAAAAAAGAAACACCCCAATCCACACGCTACGGCTTTTCGTGGTGGGTGAAAAACCTTCTCATCGCCGCAGCGCTCTATATGCTCTGCCCACAAATTATCAAGATGAATCCGGGATACCAATGGCTCATCGATGGATACGCCAAAAGCAATCTGCAAGCCATTAAAGAAATAAGAGAATTCAATTTCGACCAAAAACTTGAGGCTAAGCTCGGATACGACTACGCTTTTATTGAAATGATACGCAAGTCCACTCCCGAGAATGCCGTTGTGTTTTATCCCTCGCGCGAAGACTTTACCGACACAAGCCTTAACACCGGCGTAAACTTCAACGGAAATCTCTGCGACAAGCTTAGCGCCGTGCGCTTTCTCTATCCGCGCCGAGTGGTAATTAAGAAAGAATTGGGCAAAACGTCTTGGAGCAAAAAGATATCCCACGTGGCAATAATCAATGGGCACGGACGCGAACTTCTGCCCTATGCCACACCACCGTCAACCATTCTCACCGTGTTGCCAACCGACTCTGTGGAGGCAATGAAACTTATGATTAAAAAGTAAAGCCATGTACGCATTAGGAATACTGCTTTTGTTTTTTGTGGGATACCTCACCGTTTTCAACATATCCACTCTCACCACGCGCTTGGAGCGCATAGGTTTGGCGTTCCCGGTAGGTGTGGGCGTGATGACCATTGTTATGGCATTGATTGACCTTTGCCGCATTCCACTCACGGCTAATGTGTTGCTCACAGCCGATGTGGTAGTGGCTTTGTTGCTTGTTGGCGGATTGTTGCCGCGAAAGCAGAAAGTTATCGAGGCACTTCGTCGTCCCATCGACTTGAATTCGTTTAATTTCATTTGGTTGCTTCTGCTCGCTTTCGCAGTGTGGGTAGAATATGCCAATTTCCAGAAATGCATGTTCTTTCCTACTTACGACCGCGACTCTCTTGCTGCGTTTGACACGCTTGGATTTGTGGCTGCAAAGGAACATACTTACGGCGCCATGAGCATCTTTACCGGCGACTACATGCCGGGAATTCACGCGCCGGGCAGTCCGATTGCCTACTTCCCGTTGGTGCAACTTGCATATGCCTATGTTTACGCCTTGGGAGCGGAGAGTTCCAAAATCATTCCGGGATTGATTTATCTGTCATTCCTTGTAGCATTCTATGCTGTGCTTGCACGCGTTACGAGCCGCACTGCAGCAATGGCGGCAACGCTTTTCGTGGTGCTCACTCCCGAGATGACATCGTTTTCCTCGCTTTCGGGCACAAATGTAATGGACGCCGTTTATGCTTCGTTGGGCATTATATATGTATTGTGCTGGATGCAGGGCAAGGAAAAGCCTTGGCTTACGCTTGGCGCGCTATTGTTGGCGCTCAATGTTTGGTGTCGTGCCGAAGGAGTGGTATTTATTCTTGTAGCAGGTGTACTTGTGCTTTACAAAGCACTAAGAACCCGCGCGTGGAAACCGCTTATTCCCGTGGCATTTGCCTTTTTGCCCGTGATAATATGGCAAATCTATTCCCATTCATTCAATATGACGGTGCAATCGTTTGTAATAACCCACCCATATTTCGACGGAGTGAAAGCCGGAAAGGTTTTCAACGGCGCATGGGCGCTTCTCGCCAACACGCAATACTATGGCTGGACATTCATAGCGCTTTTGCTCGCAATAATATTGGACGCATGGTTCATGATAAAGCATCGCAGTTGCGACATAGCCAAACTTTTTGCCATTGCAGCAGGAATAGCGCTTTATTTCCTTGTACTTTATCAAGTAGACTACCGTTGGGATAGCATCGACAACGTGCTAAGTTGGTCGGCCAAGCGCTTTATGTTCTGCTTTGTGCCTATGGCATGGTATTTTGTGGCTACATGCGAGCCTATAAACAAGGCAATGACCAAAGCAGATGCCTGGTTGGCAAAATAACAACGCCTTTACTACAAAACTACCGGGCTTTTTGTAAACCGAAAAAACGGTAAAAAAACATGATATCGGACCTCATAAAAACGCGGTCCGACCAAATTTAAACTCCACCGCATCTAATTTAAATCAGACGCGGCGGAGTTTTCACTACATCGCATCTCGTTTTTCAATCTCGAAATCATGGGGTAAACAAAAAGGGGAATCCATCAAAGGACTCCCCTTTTCGCATATCTCCAAAGGCATTACTATTTTTCAGCCTTTGTATTGATTGTAAAGTTCTTGTATGTTACGAGGCGTTTGCCGTCTTGAAAAGCGATGGTAAAGTTCACCTCTCCGTCCTTAACCTTTGACGTTGCAAGAACATTAGCAGTGTAGGACACAGCTTTGCCCGGCGCAAGATTTGCAACTATTGCCGTTGGCGAAACAATCACCTTTCGCGGCTCACTGCTCGATACCACCGGCGTAATGTTGTAGAGTGTAGCATCGCCATCGTTATGAATTTCGAAAAGAATCTTAGCCTTTTCTCCAGCATCAATTGTCTGGTTGCGGTTCTCGTCTACAAATCTTATGTTTTCCACCTTCAATCCGTCAATGTTCGACACAAAGTTCAAACTCTCCGCCTTGCGCGCTTTGCGCTGCGATGCTGGAGCGTTACAACTGTCATCGCATTCATCGATACCGGTATCTGCCTTGCGGTTTTTCTGTGCCGTAACAGCGTTTCCCACTACTGCGCCCACCGCCATGCCTAATGCGGTGCCTGCATCGCTACCTCGCGGACCGCCCATCAAACCTCCGATGCTCGAACCGAAGATTGCGCCGAGCGAACCGCCTGCCATTGTGCCCCGCATCTGTTGGTCGGTACACCCCGACAGGAGAACAAGTCCGGCAAATGCGACAGCCGTAAATCTGTTTGCTTTCATAATTTTCAACTTTTTGTTTGCCACATTAGCTTATGCGGCAAAATTAGCGCAAAATCAAATACCGCGTAATTGCTGCGCACCATTTTTTCGCCTTAATCCTTTGCTTTTCTGCCGTTGGCGCATATAGCGAGCATTTTCCACAGTTTTTCGTTGGGCAGAGGGGCATATACTTCAATTTGTTTATGGGATACGGGGTGCTCAAATTCGAGTTTTTCAGCCAACAAAGAAATACTTCCGTCGGGATTGCTTCGCGGCGCGCCATATTTCAAATCACCTTTTATCGGACAACCCATGGCAGCAAGCTGACAACGTATCTGATGATGCCTACCAGTGAGAAGATTTATTTCAAGCAAGTAATAGCGGTCGCTATGAGCCAAAACGCGATAATCGAGTGCCGCAAGTTTTGCGTCTTTCGCCCCCTCGCGCGAAACAAACGTCTTGTTGAGTTTAGGATTTCTCACAAGATATTGCTCAAGATGGTCAGAATCCTTAGGCGGACGGTTAGCTACAATTGCCCAATAGGTTTTGCGAATTTTATCCTTTGACCTCAGCATCTCGTTAAGGCGAGAAAGAGCCTTGCTGGTGCGTGCAAAAACCACGAGACCCATTGCCGGACGGTCAAGACGGTGAACCACGCCAAGAAAAACCGCACCTGGTTTAGCGTAAGCCTCCTTTATATATGCCTTTGCTTCGTCGCAGAGCGTGCGATCTCCGGTATGGTCGCCCTGAACTATCTCGCCGGCATCTTTGCTTACTATTAAAATGTGGTTGTCTTCGTAAACAACTTGCATCTGTTTGAGAAATTAAAAACAAGGTCGCAAAGGCAATAAACCCATTGCGACCCTGAGTGTATCATTATCGGTGTTATTACATATTCATGCCGCCGTCGACCTGAATTACCTGACCTGAAACGTAGCTTGACATATCAGAAGCCAAGAATGTAGCCACATTGGCAATATCTTCTACCTTGCCACCACGACGGAGAGGTATCTTGTTTGTCCACTCTTTGCGAATATCTTCGGGAAGAGCGGCTGTCATTGCAGTTTCAATAAATCCTGGAGCAATAGCATTGGCACGAATTCCGCGTGAACCCATTTCTTGTGCCACCGACTTAGCAAGTGCGATAAGTCCAGCCTTTGAAGCAGCGTAATTACTCTGTCCTGCGTTGCCGTGAACGCCTACAACCGAAGCCATATTAATTATACTGCCTTTGCGCTGACGCATCATGATAGGAGTGCAGGCGTGAATGAAGTTAAAAGCCGATTTCAAGTTAACGGCAATCACTGCATCCCACTGCTGTTCTGTCATACGAATCATAAGACCGTCTTTTGTGATGCCGGCATTGTTTACAAGAATATCTATTGAGCCGAAATCGTCTTTCACTTGTCCTACAACTTTTTCGGTTTCTTCGAAATTGGCTGCATTCGAAGCGTATCCTTTGCTTTTCACTCCGAGAGCTGCAATTTCTTCTTCGGTTTTCTTGCCGTTTTCGTCAATTACGAGGTCGGTGAAAGCTATGTTAGCGCCTTCTGCTGCGAATTTGAGGGCAATGGCCTTGCCTATGCCACGAGCCGCACCTGTAATAAGAGCGGTTTTTCCTGTTAATAATCCGTTATTATTCATAATCATTTAATTTATAGATGTTTATATATATATTATTACTGATTTGCCGATAATTTGATTTTTCCGAAGGAGTTTATTGCCGCGCGGTGGCGTCCATTAGGGAGAGCAATTTATCTGTAAGTTTTTGGTTTTGGCGTGTAAGGTCAAGCAATGCGGTGCGCAATTCGGATATTTCTTTACGCAAAGCAGTATTTTCCGCCTGCAGACTGTCAAGCACGCCGCGCTCAGCGCTATTATGCGATATTTGGCAGTTGCTATTGTTTACCGCATTATCATTACCAGTTACGCTTAGCGAAGCAGGCTTAGCGCTTTTCAGCATTTCGCCCTCACCAGTCCGTAGCCATATGGTATTAACTTCGGGGAAAACCATAGATATTTTATCTATAGTAGACTTCCGAGTATTATCCCCCATCTTAGCCACGGCGCCATTACTCAGCCCGCAGCGCTTTTCAAATTCCGCCACTGAAATTCGCTTATACTTTACAAATTCATTAATACGATTATTCATGCTGTTAAATAAGTTAATAATTACACCAATCTTAGATATTTTATCGCATTGTATAGATATTATATCTATCTTTGCACTTGGAATAAGGAAGTAAATAACTAATTCCAACGAGGCACAAGAAAGGCTGCCGGGCTTATACCAGGCAATGACGGGTTACAGGTTGCAAAGTTAAGGCAGTTTTTCGTCTCGGCAAAAGATATAAGTAAATAATGTATAACGTAAAAAATGAACTGAAATGACTATGACCGAAAAAGTTACAAGAGAAGACTTGCGGGCAATTCCAGTGGGAGCAAGCCGCACGTTCGGCTTGCCAAACGCGCAAGCATGCGACAATGCAAAGACAGTGGCGTATCAATTACAGCGTGTGCTGGGCTGCAAGTTCAGTGCAAAGACCAACTACAATGACAACAGTGTAACCTTTACAAAATTTGAATTATGATTACTTCAAAACCTAATGTGGATCCGGAAGGACTTTACAACACCCGCCAAGCGTGCAAGGCTTTGGAAATAAGCCCCACCACGATATACAAGTATTATCAAAGGGGCGTTATCGAGGGGCACGTACACAAAGCTACCGGGCGGTACGTATTCAAGGGCTCGGACATTATTAAATGCTGGCGCGAAGTCTATTTGTAGACCGCGAAAACAACATCAACAACAAACAAAAACAAACATCATGAACACAAAGAAAATAACACTTGAAAGCCACTACAACCGCGAAGTTATCAATATCGTGGTTAGTGAGGAAACAGCAAAACTTATCGTCGACTTTGGTGCCAACGTTGACACACTGGTAGCCGAAGACTACAAGCGAATGCAGAACGATGAGGATACAGTCCATTTCACCCCGTCGCAGGTGCGCAAGATAATCAAAAGCCTTGGGGGCGTCGACTACATAGATTGCGTGCATTACACAGGCAACAAGTGTTTCGGCATCTATTTCCAAAACGATGAAGATATAGAATACGCGGGACGCGACTTCGCGACATTGGCAGAAGCGAAAGAGTGGATCGAGAGAATGGAAGTCTATTTCCCCGAACAATACCGCGGCGGCACGGTGAGCGTGTACGACAACCATCAATACGACAATATTTACGAGAAAAAAATATCATAATTATGAAACGGGATTTTAGAGAAATAATAGAGCTGGTAGGCGAGATAATCTGCGGCGCAGTGATAATTATAGGTTGCTATGTAGTCATAGGTTTTATGGCCTGGCTCAACGGATAAAACATTTGCTTTTTTGTTTTTTTAGGTTACTTAGGGACCACACAGACCATTGTTGCTTTCGGCGCTGGGTAGCACGGAGCACGGCTGAGGGCTGGCATGCAGCACTGGTGATAAGCATGCAAACGGAATGGAGCGCGCAATTCTCGCAGCGTGTGAAGAGCGATAGGACAAACCGGGGTTCGATTCCCCGCCTCAGCACGAAGAATTTTGTTTTTTTCTACGATGACCCGCAGCGGCGGGACTATTTTCTTTACTTACTTTCTGATATAAGCAGTTACGCTCAACGTTTAGGGGCTAAGTTCATCTACGTATCATTGCCATTTACCTGATTTTTAGCGTGCCCCGAAGCGTGGAGACAAACGCCACCTTATGTGAATACCGTGGCGAAATGGAAAAGCCCAGCCTGCACGGGGCAAAGTGATAAGTGCGGGGAAACTGGTACACGCCACAACGTGGTGAAACTTGGAAATTAGGACCGAACAGGGGAGCGTTACCCCTCTTTTCCACTAATGTTTAACAAACACAAGAATGATATGAACACAGAATTTAAGGTACATGTCGATGTAAGCATAGGACTTTCGCCCGGTGCAGAGACATTGATTGCGGCTTTGGTGAAAGGCACGCCGCACGAGGATAGCAAGCCGTTGAAGCTAACCACGCAAAGCTCAGAAGTATTGCCGGCAACGGATAAGGTAGAATTACCCGCGCCTACAATGCCGACGGTAGACGATGTAAAGGCGGCTATGCACGCCACACGCGAACGTATCGAGGGCGCGGATTACGCCAACAACACAGACAGTGAGGGCTACAAGAAATACCACAAGCAACTCACGTCTACATTCAAGACCCTTGCAGCGGAGTATGGGGCGGACAAGCCTTCACTGTTGCAACCGGAGAAGCGCAGGGGTTTTATTATGTCGCTGGGTGATCTGATAGTGAAGCCCGACGGGACAATAGGAACGGATTTACCATTTTAAGCCATGGAGCGTGAAAAGTTATCCTTTGGTCCGCGCTGCACGGCGGAGCGTAATTCAGACCTCAAAGCTCTTGCAGCAGCCAAGCAACGAGTAGCCACGTACCGTGAAGGTAAACAGGTATATGTTATAGCCAACGGACGCGGCGACCGGGCAGAGACCACACAACCCGACAGATACGGCGTAAATGTCATACCAGGGCAATACTACTATGCCGTGAAGGAAATAAGACTACAACAGTATCGTAACCCGCATAACCCACACGAATGAGCAGAATAATAAACAACGCCATTAATGCCTTCGACATACTGGCGCATAGCGAGAAACTCGACTTTCTATTGCAGATAATTCGCCGCGGTGATTTCTATGGGGCTGACTTCGTGGATATACTCAATGCCATAGGTTACAACATCATGGCGCCCGCCTGCGACATAAAGAAGCTAAAAGAAGCACTATGGCTTAGGGGCTATGCGCTCCTGACGCGCCAGGAGCTTTACAAACTACAAAACGATGCTTGGGCAAACGACCCCAAAGCGCCGCGTGTCAAATAACGCCACAGAATGAGCAACTAAAAAATAAAATCTATATGAACAGACTGAAACAATGGCTCAAGCGTGAAGTCGACGCAGCAAAGGTGGCACGTGAAGCACGCCACCGCGCTGAAATAGAATATCGTTTTACAATACGCGAACGACAGGGTAAAATCTATATCCTTTGCAACACCACCGCAATAGCAACCCTACCGCCCGAAAGCACAATGCAGGACGCGCTCGCGCTAATGAAGAAAGCGCGCACCAGCGCAGTAGCATTTGACAAAGTTAGTAATACAACAGATTAAATTATAAATACAATGAGAGATCCAAAAACGATCAATGGGACAAAAGTAGTGTTTGGTCCTTGCAGACTTAGCTACACACATGTATTCCAAAAGTACAGCCCCGACAGTACGGACGAGGGTAAGTATATGACCAATATCTTAGTGCCCAAGGGCGAAAAAGCCACAGTGGCAGCGCTCCAAGCAGCCATAGAAGCCGCGAAAGCAAAAGCTATCACGGAGAAGTGGGGTGGCAAAGAGCCTAAGAAGATAGACACGCCATTGCGCGATGGCGACGAAAAGGAGGACGAAGTATTTGCGTCTCACTGGTACCTCAACGCTAAGAGCAGCACCCGCCCGGGAGTGGTGGACCAGCATCTTAATCCTATCACAGATGAAGAAGAAGTATATAGTGGTTGCTGGGCTGTGGTGTCGGTAACATTCTACGGGTATGACGTGAGTGGTAACCGTGGCATTGCGTGCGGGCTTAACAATGTTATGAAGTTCAAGGACGATGAACGTCTTGGCGGGCGTGGAGTGCTACAAAGCTATTCACAAACTTATGGCAGTTTCAACCTACCGGTAGAATCTTTTGAAATGCTCGCTTATGATGATCCACCCCGCATTGAAATGAACAACAACCCCATTAACGCCTACTGTCTGTCTAATTGCGCCCTTGACGAAGACCGGTTGGAAAATAAAAAACCAATTAAAATTTCACGCTACCGCAAGATAGACGGCACCGTAACAATGCTAATGACATTAGGGTTATTGTATTCCTATGAGCGCTAAGGGCGCGCCGAAAATGACACGCCCACGCTCTAAAAACTTGATACAGACTATGTGTAAATCATAGTCCTTTTATCTTACACTCTCTCTTATTGACTTTCCCGTAACCACACCCCCCGCGAAAGCCTTTCCTAATGCCTCTAAGCCTTTGTTAAGTTTTTCTAAAGTCCGCGCCGAAGGGCGTTTGATACCCGTAGCATACTGTCGGAGTAACGACCCATTCATGTTGATATAATTTGCCAAGGCCGTAATATTAAGGGGGTAATAATCAAACAAGGCCCCCACGTCGAAGTGAAAAACAAACTCCACGTCTGGAAATACCATTCCTTGCCCTTTGTAATAGTCCTTCATTTCATCACTCGCAGCATAGAAATCTTCGACCGCCGCCTTTGCCGTCTTTCCGCACCCCACCAAAGAAAAATCCAATCCCTTAGAATTTTCCATGTAACAACTATAAGAGTCTTTTCCCGACTCAACAATAACGTTTATTTTCATCTTTTTCACCCTTTGTTTTTTCTGTAAAAAACGCCCCGGAGGGCTAAGGGGGTGGGCTAAACCCCTAAATCCCTTAGAATAGCTTTCAGCGTTCCTTTTGGCACTTCCTTTGTTCCATGTCTCGGAACCGCGACCGTTTTTCCGGTACGTGGACTGTACCATAGATCGTGCCGTCCGCCATGCCGCTGCACTACACAACCAGCATCCTCCAGCCTTTTGTACAATTCTTTGTATTTCATACCAAAAAGTTTTAGAGCGTTTTATGTTCACTTAGAACACCGCAAAAGTAACAATAAAGTTACACCCAACAAAGAAAAATCAATTTTTTTCTCAAAAATAGCCGAAGAATAGCGCCATTGACATGTTTACGCCCGATAGGTATATGGCTAAGGTATTAAACATATTAAAACGCCTATTCCTTCGCGAGGACGCGGCGACCGGCATAGACGCTACTTCACCCCGCTATGGCGGCTTTGGTTGGAATACTATTGCCCCCGGTCTTACCGCCGATGGGGCAATGCGTATAGCAACGGTATTCCGTTGTGTTAGGCTATTGTCGGAAAGCGTGGCCAATCTACCATTGCATTACTTGACACTACACGATGGTATCTATGAAGAAGACACCCAAAGCAAATTGTCGTATCTGTTATCTGTACAGCCGGACAATGCTTATAATGCTTACGACTTTTGGAGCCACGCGGTGCAACAGATGCTACTATATGGCAACGCCTACATAGTGCCCGTTTATAATCCCGTTACAATGGACTATGAGCGCTTTGTCCTTTGCGGACGGGGCACAGTTAACCACGATACATTAAGCGACACCTATACCGTTTGCGATACTGTCAACAACCTTAACGGCACGTTTGATGAGGACGAAATTATCCACCTTAAAAACATTACCATTGACGGGAAAAATGGCCTTTCGACCATTGCCTATGCACGTATGGCTACCGACATAGCATCCACCGGCGACAATGAGACCCTGGACCGCTTTGCCAATGGCGGTAATGTCCGTGGTATCATTTGCAACAACAGTAGTGTAAGAGGATTTGGCGAATACCAGGACAAAGAGTTAGACAAAGCCGCCAAGGATATGGCCAGCAAGTTCCGCAACCGGGACAATATAGTAGCCACCCCGGGGCAAGTGGACTTTAAACAACTTTCGTTGACATCCACAGACATGCAATTTTTGGAGAGCCGCAAGTTTACCGTGCGCGAGATATGCCGATTCTTTGGCGTACATCCGTCTTACGTATTTGACGACACAGCAACTAATTACAAAAGCGCTGAGATGGCCAATGTAGCATTCCTATCCAGCACGTTAAATCCAATATTGCGTAAAATAGAATGCGAGTTACAGCGTAAGCTGTCGAGCCCCACAATGTGGCATATCCACCGCTTTGAATTTGACCGCCGCGGGCTATATGCCTGCGATTTGGCAAGTAAAGCGGACTACCAAACGAAGACCATTGCCGCGGGCTTATACACCGTGAACGAATGGCGTAAAGCAGAAAACAAAAGACCCGTGGACGGCGGCGATACCGTTTTGGTTAGCGCTAATCTACGCAGCATAAGCGAAACAAACAACCAAGCAGAATGAAGACCAAGCAAATAAAAAGAGAAGCCTTTGCCCCCGCGTCTCTTTACATTAGAGAACAGGCAGATGGCTCAGAAAGCAGGGGTATTGAAGGATACGCTATATTATTCAACACCCCAAGTGCCGTAATGTGGACCACTGGCGACGGATCAGAAGTGCGTGAAGTAATAGACCCCTCAGCCGTGCAGCGTGAATTGCTCGACGCAAGCGATATTAAGATGACGATGTTTCACGACCGCCAACTAATATTGGCACGCAGCAACCAAGGCAAGGGCACTTTGTCGTATGAGATAGACGAGAAAGGCGTTAAATTTTCGTTTGACGCTCCACAGACCGCCGACGGAGACAAGGCGCTTGAACTCGTTAAGCGTGGTGATATTGCTGGGTGTAGCTTTGCATTCTCTACATACTACAATGACCGTGAATATGTAGAGAAAGAAGTTGCATCAGACGGTAATATAACCTATCGTGTTAAGGCTTTAACCGGCGTGTATGATTTCACACTCGCCGCAGATCCCGCCTACCCGGATACAGAATGTAATCTGCGCGAGATAATGGAAGAAAAGCCCGAAAAGCCCGGCGTAAGCAATGATTACATAATTGCAATGCGCCGCGAAGCTCAAAAAAAGATTGATTAAACCCCTCAATGTTAATACAATGAACAAGAAAAAACTTCGCGACTTGATACAGAAGTACCAAGCGAATTGCACTCGTATTGGCGCAATAGCCGACTTGTGCGAAAAAGAGAACCGTGAACGCAATGAAGCAGAAAACACGGAGTACACGAATCTTACCCGCGAGAACCAGTTGCTACAGATGCAGATGCAGGCAAGCCGTGCTGACAGCATAGTAGCCGAATCGCAAGGTATGCACGAATTGCAACAGGCAATTCGCGAGAATGCAATGGCAGGACGCAAGACTGAGATACAGTTGCGCGATGCTATCACCACAACCAAGACAGCCGCCGGCGGCTTGCAGCCCCTTTATGTACAGGAGATTGTCAAGCCACTTATGGAGGGCCTTATCTACAACAAGGTAGGCCTACCTTTCCTTACAGGACTTAGCGGTGATTACGTGTGGCCGCTCTATGACCTTGCCGAAGCATCAGTACTCGGTGAAGGTGTAGCGCTTTCTGACGCATCTATCAACCTTCACAAGGTTACCCCCTCACCACAGCGTATTGGTATTGCCGTGCCCGTGAGCAACCAGGCAATTAACCGCACAGAGGGCGCTGTCGAGACCGTTGTCCGCGACGTATTGCCTAAGGCTGTACAGAAACTTATCAATAAGATAATTTTCGGCAACACTTACGGATCGTCGTCAACATCAGGCGTGCTTGTTGCCGCTTTGACCGCCGCAAACAACACCGCACTTACCGCTACCCCGACATTTGCACAGCTCAACGCAGCTAAGGCAAAAGTATTGTCCGCGGGTGTTGAGGGCTCTGCACTTTGCTGGGTTATGAGTAAATCCATGAAGGCTACTCTTGAAGGCACGCCAATCAACGAAAAGGGTATCTACGTACCTATCGTGCAGAACGACATGCTTTGCGGTTTGCCTATCTACACCACCAACGACGCGTCGTATACCACCGGCAGCGGAACGTCGGCAAAGAGTTGCGAACATGTCTTTATTGGCGATTTCAGCTACTTGCCCGCAGGTTTGTTTGGCGAGATGCGTTTTATCGTGGACCCGTATTCACAGGCTCGCAAAGATTGTGTGGACTTTGTGCTTAACACAGATTTCGCCGCAACTGTGCTTTTGAAAGACGCGTTCCACATGCTTACTGTAACACCGTCCTAACATTAGCTAATTATCCCAAGTCATGACAAAGGACGAACTTGCACTACTGAAGAAGCACTGTCGCATAGACTACGACACCGACGATGATTTGCTGCAGCGCTACTACGATACCGCACGCGCCAAGATAATTCAAGATACCGGGCGGACAGAGGCGGAACTTGTGGAGCAGTACGGGCAATTTCCCCCGCAGCTCGAAATGGCTGTGTGGTTGCTTACGGACCATTGGTATGATGATGATCGTGCCGGCACGTCCGCTACACAGAAGCACGTAGTGCCTTTCTCAATCACAGCGCTTGTGCGTCCTTTTGTCAAACTTTCTGACAGCACCGATTAAGCCATGTACGCGGAACGACTTCGATATATAGTTAAACTGTATAAGCCACAATCCACGGTTGACAGCTATGGCTCGCGCGTGAAAGGCTTTACCCTTTACGCCACCATACGTGCCGAACGCACAAAGACCGGTGGAGCGATAGCCGAAGAAGCCGGGGAAATGTTTGCCGCTTACACCGCTGAGTATAATATCCGCGACGCGCACCCCGCGAAAGCCGGGTGGCGACTTGAAGACGACGGAGAACTTTACGATGTCGCGGCAGTACACCCCAACGCTACCCGCGGAATGCTTACACTTACTTGCTCACGTGTAAATCAATGAACGATCCGATAACCGCAACACTCACGGAACTTTGGCGCGCCCTCGACGCCAAGGAGCAGCGCCGCGCGTTGAAAAGCGCCTATCGTAAGGTTGGCAAGAAAGTACGCAGCATTGCCCGTGAAGAAGTGCGTGCCACCGGGTTTAAGACACATAACACCGCACCACTTGAAAATAGCCTTTACACCTGGGCTTTCACAGGTGGCGGCGGCTTTATGGTTACCGCGCGCCCATACAAGCGCAAGGGAATGCACGTCAATAGCCGTAAGATAGAAAAACCTATACTTTGGTTTTTGCAAGGAACAAAAGGAAGGCGCACGAAGACGCAGACTAAATTCTTTATTCGCACACGGAAAGGGCATTCAACTGGTCGTATATCTAAAAAAAGATACCACGCCGAACGTGCGGAAGACCGCGCCGTCGGAATTGTGGAAAGCGAATTGGCGGACACATTGGAACGAAACGCTTATAACATTTTGAAACGGAAAGGGCTTGCGTAATGGCTAAGACATCATTATCCAGTGGTATTTCGGTATATTCCACACTTTCCAAGGACACAAAATTGAAGAAAGTGTGCCCCCGGATATACCCCGTGCTTTCTCTCGAAGAAGAGAATTTACCATATATCACATATACCCGAACCGCATCAGCCTTAGACGGCAATAAATCCGCTAAGCGCGACGATTTCACCTTTGAGATTAGTTGCTTTGCGGAAACGTATGCGGCAGCGGTAGAGATAGCGGAATTAGCACGCGACACACTGGAAGGACAGACATTAGTATCTGACGCGCTTGTAACGTCTTTCATACAGATGCAGACAGCCACGGAATCCTGGCAAGACGGCGCTTATATCGTTACACTTTCGTTCCGTGCCAAGGCTTGGGAACAATAACACGTAAAATCTAAAATTAAAACATTATGGGAACAACAACCACTGGATCCTACATTAATGGTAGCGACTTATTGCTTAAAGTTGGCGATAAGGCTATAGGACACTGCACCACGCACACCCTATCGTTCAAAAGCGAAAGCAAGGACCATGCAGTTAAACCCGCGGCAAGTGCCGCGAGTGGCACAAGTTTTTGGAAAGAGAAAACCGTAACGGGGCTTTCTATATCTGTAAGTGCTGAGGGACTGGAATACACCGGCGAAAGCGAAAATGGCTTTACCGCACTTAGCGCACTTTGGGGCGCGGGTGCCGCCGTCGAAGTATTTGCCTTCGCACGCGGCAGCGATAGCTCGCCTTACCTCAAAGGCCAGTTCATTATTACCAGTGTGGAGGAGACCAGTCCCGCGCAAGATGATACGACTTATAAGATAGAGCTCGAAAACGCAGGGACGCCGGATATATATCCCGGCAAGCCGTCTACAGCCGCGTAACGCCTTATGGAAGCCCAACGAATAGAGATAACTGTTTGCGGAAAGCAATATCCGTGCATGCCGACAATGGGCGCATTTTTGCGTTTTAAACAGGAGACAGGGCACGATATAACAGAGATGCAGGGAGACTTGTCCGATCTTACGACCTATCTATATTGTTGCGCGTCAAGCGCGTGTAAAAGAGAAGGTGTTGAGTTTGACTATACCCTAATGCAGTTCGCCGACAGCGTAATGCCGGAGGACCTCGTACAATGGACCGCCGCATTAGGTGCCGATGTGAAGCAGAAAGAACAAGAGGAGGGCAAAAAAAAACAATAGCCCAACTTTTAGGATACGCATTAGGGGTGATTGGGTTAAGTTTTAAGGACTTTGCACTACTCACCCCTTTTGAATTTTCCGAAGTATGCAATGCGTGGCATGAGTGGCGCGAAGATGAGACACGCGGAGCCTGGGAGCGGCAGCGCTGGTTAGGCTGCGTGAGTATTCAACCGCATATCAAAAAACGGATAACGCCGCAGGAGTTAATGCCGTTACCCTGGGACAAACAAAGCAAGCCTAATACGCCTAAGCCTGAGACTATGACGCATGAGCAGCACCTTGAAAGGATCCGGGAATTAAATAAAAGGCTGGAAGGCTAACCGGGAAAATCACAATGCCCGTTACCCGCCCAAGTATCGTCCATATCACGTCCTGAGTGCATAGCGGAAACCACATAAAACTCACGGCAAAAAATGAGCGCAAGTGTGCCAAGTATCCAATGAAACCTAGTATATAGGAGAAAAGCACCAATACCAAAGGAAAGGGACAATATACCGCATATTAGCCAAACCTTTGTGCTGCATTTTTTTTCTGGCAGGCGGTCAAAAGATTCCTGGTATTTATTAAGCCCGTTTTTGTAATTTGTTTTATACCCCATGGCAATAACGTTTTTCTTTCACGAGCGCAATATAAAAACTTTAATTGATATAACAAAGTAAATAATCCGCTTTTATGGCAAAAGACATAAAATTTAACGTCCGGCTCACTATTGACGGTAAAGAGCAAATAATATCCGCCACCACTAACGCCAAGCAATTCCAAAAAGGACTGGACAAAGCCAAATCAAGTGCGGATCAACTTCGCGATAGGCTAATCACATTCAACCAAGCGTCCGAAAGTTTCAAGGGCGTGCGCGACAGCCTTAAAGAGCTTACGGAAGCTATGGGTGGATTAGCCGCGGGGGCACAAAAAGCGCAAGTGGTATCTAAGAAATTAGAGGAGGTAATGCGTCAGCGTATGGGCGCCACGAAGGAAGACGTTGCAAGCATCAACGAAGTAATTACCGCCCAAAAGGAACTCGGAGTAATAGGCGGCACGGTGCAGAAGAATGGCGCGCAACAGGTAGCAACATTCCTCACGCAAGCGTCAAGTATCCGTGTGCTTTTGCCCGCGATGAATGACCTATTGGCACAGCAGAAAGGCGTTAATGCCACACAGGAAGACGCATACGGCATTGCTAATCTGATGGGGAAGGCAATGCAAGGACAGACATCAGCGTTGCGCCGTGTGGGTATAACATTCTCGGAGGCTGAGGCCAAGGTATTGAAATACGGCAATGAAAGTGAGCGCGCCGCGATGCTGGCACAAGTCATTACCAACAATGTGGGGCACATGAACGCTGAGTTGGCGAAGACAAGCGCCGGTAAACTCAAGATGGAAAACTCGCTTGCCGGCATTAAGGCGAAGTTAGGCGGCATAATACAGAATTGGCTACCCTTTGTAAGTATAGCCTCACAGGCTGCAACCCTCGCAACATCATTGCTTTCACTCGCGGCATCCGCACGTGCCGCTGGGGCGTCTTTGCTCGCGGTAGTAACGTCAAGCCGTGCCTATGCAGCCGCCACCATGCTGTCGCGTATGGCAACGGCGCGTATAATAACAGCGTTGCGCACGTACACGTCGGTAAGCTATGTGAGCGCCGCCGCTACTCGTTTACTTTCCGGGGCCATACGTGGGCTTATGGTTGCCACTGGCGTAGGCATTGCCATTGCCGGTGTAACGATGTTGATAGAGGCCCTAATGTCGAAGTCCGAAAAGACAAAAGACACCCTGGTAAACCTTCGCGACGTACAGGAGCAGGAGCGTGCCACGCTACAAGACACCCGCGCCGCGTTGGAACTGAATATTGCCAAACTGCACGACTTCAACGGCACCAAGCAGCAGGAGAACAAGGTAGTGCAGGAGATGAACCAGACTTACGGCTCCACGATGGGCTATTTTTCGAGCGTGTCAGACTGGTACAAGGCACTCACAGCGAACAGTAAGGCATACTGCGACCAAATGGTGAACGAAACGCGGCTGCGATCGTTGGCCAATAAAGCCGCAGAACTGGAGCAGAATATACATGATGTCCGATATGACGAAAACGGCAAAGCACGAAAATACAGCACTAAGAGACAGAAACAGGTAGACACGAGTAAGCCGTCCCATTATGTTGATGCAGGGGACGGCGTAATGGTGCCCGTGTACGACAATATTAAGGAATTGCCCAGTGATTTGGACAAAGCCAACACGAAAATACGGCAAATGCAGTCCGTTGTGTCTGATATTAAGAAGCAGATGCAGGACACGGCGCGCGCCGCGGCAACCATCAAAATGCCCGTAGCAGGGGCGAAGCAAGCCCCGGGCCTAACCACTGCAACGACCGCGCCGAAAACGCCTAAGGAAAAGGCCGAGAAAGCACTTCAAGCACTCGATTTACAGAAAGCACAAAGCCAAGTAGCGGTAAGCAAGCCCGGAGCGTTGCAGGACATTGGCGGGTTTGACGACATAGCGCAGTTGCGAATCAACAAGGTAGAAGCCTTGAAGGCACAGGCGGAGCGTATGCGTGAACTGTTTGAGGCTGGCGTAATACCAGCCACCGCGGCGCAACAAGCTATTGACGGTATAAACAAAGAACTTGATACGCTTGGCGCGCGTAAGGTAACAATCGACGTGGACGCCGCGAAGCTCGAAGAAACACGCACTAAGACCAAGGATGCCGCGTCAGCGATAGCCAAGATGGGCAGCAGCCTGGCGGGACTTGGTGATGCTGTGGGGCTACCGGCGCTTAACATAGTAGGCACCATGGCACAAGCAGTAGCCAACATGGTACTGTCGTATTCGCAAGCCCTCACACAAAGCGCGGCATTTGGCCCGTGGGGCTGGCTAGCATTTGGCGCTACTGGCTTGGCGCAACTCGTGTCAATGATTAGCACGGTTAAGAATGTTGGCAAGTTTGCCGCCGGCGGTATAGCCTACGGCCCCACGCTTGGCTTGTTTGGCGAATACGCCGGAGCGTCGAGCAACCCCGAAGTGGTAGCACCCTTGGACCGCTTGCGTTCCATGCTGCAACCACAGAGCATTAACCCCGCTAACTTCACCTTTGAAGTAAAAGGCGACCGCCTGGTAGCCGTGCTGGCCAATACCACACGCACTTCGCGCCGCGCCACGAACATAAGACTTAATTAAAATCAAAACAACGATGGATACAATCAAAATTTCACAATTACCCGAAGCCACTTCGGTTGATGGGCTTGTAACGATAGGCACGAGTGCGGAGAACGAGAGCGTGAAGGTGCCTTTCTCGCTACTTAAATCCAACCTGCAAGGGCCTAAAGGCGACAAGGGCGACCAAGGGGAGCAAGGAGAGAAAGGCGATAAAGGCGACACTGGCGCAAAAGGAGACAAAGGAGACAAGGGCGACCAAGGCGAAAAGGGCACAGACGGAGCGCAAACCGTGGTGCAGACCACAGGAACGTCAACCACATCTGTAATGAGCCAAGCAGCAGTAACAGAGTATGGAGGAGCAACCGACCCCT
>CAVIQL010000004.1:0-54485 GCA_963644855.1 Clostridiaceae bacterium Marseille-Q4149
CCCCAGATTATTTAGTATTTTTGTAGGAAGATTAAAGAAGTAAAGACAATTATAGATGAAAACTATCGCGATTTTCGCATCAGGCGAAGGAACAAATGCCGAAAACCTAATTAAGTATTTTGCAGACAGCACAACGATAAAAGTAGCTTTGGTAGTATACAACCGCAAAGAAGCCGGAGTGCGCTTGCGTGCCGAGAAATACGGAATTCCTACGGCATACATACCCAAAAGTCAGTTTGCTGACGAACAGAATGTACTCCCAATACTCAAGAAATACGGAGTAGACGTAATTGTTCTCTCAGGTTTTCTGCTCCTTATCCCAGACTATCTGCTCAACGCCTACGAAAATAGCGTTATCAACATTCACCCTTCACTCCTCCCACTACATGGCGGAAAAGGTATGCACGGACTACACGTACACGAAGACGTATTAAATTGCCATGAAGCCGAAACAGGAATCACAATACACGTATGCGATGCACATCTCGACAAGGGAATCACTCTCTTTCAGGCAAAATGTCAAGTAGAGCGCGACGACACGCCCGAAACCCTCGCATCGCGTGTACACAAACTCGAATACGCATTCTTTCCCGAGGTAATCGAACGATTCTGTAACGGAGGATACGATTACAAATTCAAAAGTTAACAACACAGTCATGCAAAAGCTCAACGACAACCTATATTATATCGGCGCCAACGACCGCGTAACGAATCTTTTCGAAGGAATGTGGCAACTGCCCAAAGGTGTGAGCTACAATTCCTATCTTATCAACGACGAAAAGGTAGCGATAATCGACTGCATTGGCTACGATTTTTTTGACGAGTACCTCAGCAACATACAACAAGCCATAGGCAACAAACCTGTTGACTATATCGTTGTAAACCATATGGAGCCCGACCACTCGGGAGCCTTGCAACTTTTCCGCAAGTTCTACCCCGACGCCAAGATAGTGGGCAACAAAAAAACTATGGCAATGATCGAAGGGTTTTATGGCGTTTCGCGCGAGAATGATATCGTGGTAGCCGACGGCACAACGCTTTCGCTCGGAAAACATGAACTTGTGTTTCGCCTTGCGCCCATGGTGCATTGGCCGGAAACCATGGTTACTTACGAAACAACCACTTCCACGCTCTTTCCGGGCGATGCATTTGGTTGCTTTGGCGCACTCAATGGCGCCGTTCTCGATACAGAAATGAATGTTGAGCCTTATTTCCCGGAAATGCGCCGATATTATTCAAGTATTGTGGGAAAATATGGCACTCCGGTGCAACAAGCGCTCAAAAAGCTCGCATCTCTCGAGCTCAAGATGGTATGTCCCACTCACGGTCCCGTTTGGACAGAAAACATTGCGCGGGTTGTGGCAGAATACGACCGCATGAGTCGCTACGAAGCCGCCGAAGGACTGACCATTGTCTATGGTTCGATGTATGGCAACACTCGTCGCATGGCTGAGAGCGTGGCAGAGGGTGCGGCAAAAGCCGGAGTGAAAAACATCAACGTGTTTGACGCGGCACGAACTCCGTTGTCGGTAATTCTTGAAAGCATCTTCACCTACAAGGGACTCGTTATTGGTGCCACAACATACAACAATCAGATAAATCCAGCCGTTGCCACCGTGATGGAAGCCATTGAATTGCGCGAGGTAAAGCACCGCGTGTTTGGCAGCTTCGGTTCGTTTACATGGGCAAGCAAAGCCGTGAAAAGCTTATCGGAATTTGCCGAACGAATGGGCTATTCCCCGGTTGCAGAACCTGTGGAAATGAAGCAGGGATTTAATCCTGCGACTGCCGAAAAGTGTATCGCGCTCGGCAAATCGGTTGCCGAAGCTCTTAAAGCATGATTTGTCTTTCATAATTATATAATCTACTGAAATAAGCCGGGATACATCGTGAGATATGTCCCGGCTTGTTTTTCTCCACGGCATTATTGCGGATATAGAAGCGCTTGGCTTTCGCAGTTTAACCTTTGCAAGAACCTCGTTTCGCCATTCCGGGAAAATTTTGACTGCTGCAAAAAGAAAAACGACACATGGCATTTGCCACATATCGTTTCCCATTAAATTTCTACGGATATCTTCGCACGTGTTTCCCTACTTCTTTGCTACGCTCTTGACATAGCGCACCTTTTCTCTCGTTCCCTTCAAACGCAAAACCAGAGTGTCGCCTTCAAGAGAGATTATGTCGAGAGTATCATAATACATCACAGGGGTGGCAAGCATTGCATCACATTTTGTAAGTACAAGCCGTGCGCCGCGTATATCCCAATTTTTGTACTGCAACTTATCCATTTTTTTTGAAATCGTAGACGCATACCCATCCTCGTTGAGATTAAATCCATGAGCAGCCGGATCGTTTATCGAATCGCCCGTCAACCATTTGCCAATAAGCGACGATATATCTATAGCACGCAACACCCTCTTCTTGTCGGCCGACAACACCACTGCCACACGGTCGCCAGTAAGAAAGTTTCCCACTATATTTCCGTTTCTACGGGCTTTCACCGTGCTGAAATGCTGCGGATCGCTCGGCGGTTGAATTAAGTCGAGAACAGAATCAGTACATTCCGCCCCGGCATAGCCAATCACTACGCTATCACCCTCGGAAAAAGAAACTTCTGTGCTGTCGCCTTTCAATGGTTGCTGATTTGTTTTTCCACCACAACCCACCATGAAAACCACGGCTGCAACAACAAACAAATAAACTGCGGTATGCTTCATAAGATATACTTGTTGAATTGGCGCAAAATTACAAATTTCACCCCAAAGCACATACCGATTTACAGTATATTGCATAACTTCGCGGCAAAAAGGAAGTAAAATGAACCCATACGATATCATTGACAAATATTATAGCGACAATAAGCCACTCCATGAGTTATTGGTAGTGCACAGTCGCCTTGTAACCCAAAAAGCACTGGATATAGCAGCCCGACACCCCGAATTAAACATCAACACGACTTTTGTGGGCGAAGCAGGAATGCTCCACGACATAGGAATATACCTAACCGATGCGCCGGCAATTCATTGTCATGGCACAGAGCCCTATCTGTGCCACGGAATATTGGGAGCCGAATTGATGAGAAAAGAAGGTTTCCCGCTACATGCAAGAGTTTGCGAACGACATACGGGAGCAGGATTAACCTGCAAAGACATTGAAGAACAAAACCTGCCTTTGCCGCATCGCGATTTCCTACCCGAGACAATCGAAGAACAACTGATTTGCTTTGCCGACAAATTCTATTCAAAAACACGACCTACCGAAGAGAAAACTCCCGAAAGAGCATTGGCATCTTTGCGCAAATTCGGCGACGAAGGTGCCGCACGATTTGAACAATGGCTCAAACTTTTCAATTAAACAAGCTCCTAAAACCAACATTCTTAAATTAGGCAAAAAACTCCTTAGTATTAGGGGGAAAAGGGAGAATTTCGTATTTTTGCAAATCGGTTTCGGCACACCTTTCAAATACACAAATTGAACAGGAAGACAAAGATACTATCATTTATTGCGACAATCGTAATGATTGCCGCCTATTGCGGTGTTTCGGCATCGGTTGCCCCCCACACTATTCCGCAAGAGACCTCAAGCCCAAGCCACAAAACCCACGACACAGTCTTACCACAAAATACCGACAAAGCAAGCAGCGATACCGCTAAGCAACAAGCTAAGCGCGACACCGTGATAGATTTTTCACATACCACACCAGCCGACTCTCTTGCCAACGACACAACAGCCAACGACTCCACAAAGAAAAAAGATGCCCTCGATGCCCCAGTTGTTTACTCGGCAAGCGACTCTATAACTTACGATGCAAATTCGCGCAAGGCATATCTTTACGGCAATGGCGATGTGAAATACGAAAATATGGAACTCAAAGCGCAACGCATTGAGATGAATATGGACAGTTCGCTCGTTCATGCCTACGGAGAGAAAGACTCAACCGGCGTTTGGAGTGGTCAGCCAGTTTATACGCAAGGCGAAGAAAAATACAACAGCGATGTGATGAGTTTTAATTTCAAAACAAAAAAAGGATTCATCAACAACGTTAAAACAGAACAAGGCGACGGCTTTATGCAAAGCGAGAGTTCGAAACGAGCAAAAGACGGTACACTATATTTGGAGCATGCAAAATACACCACATGCGATGCAAAACACCCGGATTTCTATCTCGCCCTTTCAAGAGCAAAAGTAAAGCCTGGCAAAGAAGTTGTTTTTGGACCAGCATACCTTGTAGTTGCCGACGTACCGCTTCCACTTGCCGTACCATACGGATTTTTTCCGTTCAAAAAGAAATACTCGAGCGGTTTTCTCATGCCTACTTACGGCGATGATAGCAGGCGCGGATTCTATCTAAGAAATGGCGGATATTATTTCGCTTTCAACGACTATTGGGACCTGCGTCTTTTGGGCGAGATATACACCAAAGGTTCATGGGGTACTACAATAGAATCAACATATAACCGCCGCTATCGATACGCAGGCAACATATTCGTAAGCTATCAGAACACAGTGGACGGAGAAAAGAATATGCCCGATTACTCAAAGACTACAAGTTTCAAAATACAGTGGTCGCATCGCCAAGACTCGAAATCCTTACCCAATTCTAACTTTTCGGCAAGCGTAAACTTCGCTACCGAAAGTTACGAAAGGAACAACCTCTACTCACTCTACAATCCCGAATTGCTTACACAGTCTACCAGAACCAGTAGTGTATCTTTCTCCCATACGTTCGACCGCATTGGTCTGACGCTATCAACTACCACGAATCTCAACCAAAACATGCGAGATTCTACAATAGACCTAACTTTGCCCGACCTAAACATTTCGCTGTCGAGACTCTATCCTTTCCGTCGCAAAAAGATGAGCGGCAAAGAACATTGGTATGAAAAAATTTCGATGAGCTACACTGGACAATTGAGTAATAGAATCTCGACAAAAGAAGATAAACTCATGCATTCCAACCTCGTAAAAGATTGGAGAAATGGTATGAACCATAGCATTCCTATATCGGCAAACTTCCAAATATTTAAGTACATCAACGTAACACCCAGCCTGCAATTCACCGATCGTATGTACACAAATAAAATAATGCGTACATGGGACGAGCAAAACCAAACGGAATTGAACGACACAATCTATGGTTTCTATAATGTTTATAATTGGAATGCCGCCGTTTCTGCCAACACTACGCTCTATGGCTTCTATAAACCATGGCGAAAGTTGTTTGGTGATGGAATAATTGCTATACGCCACGTCTTAAAACCATCTGTTTCGTTTAGCTACGCACCCGATTTCGGTTCTTCAAGATATGGTTTCTACGATTCTTATGTGCGCACCGATGCCAACGGAAACGTGAGTACGGTTACCTATTCTCCTTACTCAAACGGAATGTTTGGTGTTCCGTCGCGGGGAAAATCGGGCAACGTTAGCATGAGGCTTTCGAATAATCTTGAAATGAAAGTAAAAAGTTCGAAAGATTCCACGGGCGAGAAAAAAATCAGTTTGATTGACGAACTTTCAGCTTCGCTGTCCTACAACACCGCTGCGAAAACAAAGCAATGGAGTAACTTGAATACCAACATACGTTTGAAATTATGGAAAAACTATACGTTCAGTATGGCTGCGGTATTCGCCACTTATGCCTACCAATTTGATGAAACAGGGAAAGTAATTGAAGGTAATCGCACGGAATGGAGTTACGGACGCTTCGGACGCTTTCAAGGTATGTCTCAAAACCTATCATATACATTCAACAACCAAACATTCAAGAAGTGGTTCGGACATAAAGAAGAAGGAAATAAAGACGAAGATATAAATCAAGCCATAGAAGAATCACAAGACGACGAATATCAGGAGGACAATATTGATGACGACGGTATGAACGACAGTAATATTGACCCTACATTAAAGGCGAGCAAAAATTCGGCAAAGAAAACGGATAGCAAATCCCGAATAGACGAAGATGGATACAAGCGTTTCAGTATTCCATGGTCTTTCTCGGTGAGCTACGGCGTTACAATGGCCGAGAACCGAAGCGCAAAAATTAATCCTAAGACTATGCGCTACCCTTATCGCTACACACAGTCGCTCAACTTCTCTGGAAACGTAAAGATATCCGATGGTTGGAACATAAACTTCAGTTCGGGTTACGATTTCAACTATCACAAACTTTCTATGACCACTGCATCGTTGTCGCGCGACCTTCATTGTTTCATGATGTCGTGTTCCATTGTGCTTCGTCCCTACACAAGCTACAACTTCTCGTTCCGTGCAAAGACATCAACCCTTGCCGATGCTCTGAAATGGGATAAGCGAAGTGGTTATTCCACTAATATTGATTGGTATTAATGCGCAAGTTTGCCTTTCTGTTGGTTTTGTTTTGGTGCTTTACCCTTAGCAATGCACAAAATTACAATATTGCACCTCTCGATCGTAATCTTGTGAACGGAAGTGGCTGGACTGCTTCGGGGGCAAAGAGTTATAACGGAATGATTTGGAGCGTTGAGAGCACACAAACCAAAACGGCAGAAGTTTCTACGAAGAAAGAAAAAAGCAAACGCAAAAAAAATGACGGGCAGGTTGTTTTACCCATAAACTATAGCTATGAAGCAAAATTGACAAACGAGAAATACGACCCCAACGAAGTGTTGACAAACGGTTTCTCCCTGTCGTTTTGGGTAGCACCTTTCGCTTCGCCTGCACCTGGTCATGGCTTTGTTCTTTTTCCATTGCAAGGGCGTAGCCACAATGGCATTGACCAATCGCAATGGGGCGTTACCGTAGGAAAAGACTTTGTCAGAGTTTACGAGAGATACTTGGAAAACGCGCTTATTCTTGAATACAAACATTCCGAGAAAGCAGACTTTTTCATAACCCTCACATGTCAGAACCACACGCCGGCATTATATATCAACGGAGTGCTCGTTTCCACGGGAACCCCTTCGTCATATTCCCCCCACCCTGCGTTGGAAGGCACACAATCATGCCCTACGTCGATGAAGTTTATAGGAAAGTCCACACAGGTGCACTATTTTCCGCGCGTACTGACCAATAATGAAATTCGAGGATTGTACAAAACAGAGTATGACGAACTTCACAAAACAAAATAAATTCGTAATATTGCATCAAACAAAACTATAAAAAATGAAACTAAAACATCTTACATTGTTTGCGCTTGCGGCATTGGTAATGTCGTCTTGCGACAACGGAAGTAGCAACAGCGAACATTACATCAACGTTCCCACGCCCGAAGGAGTAGTTTACGCCGACCAGGAAACCGACACACTCACCGTGCAAAGCACAGATTCTTGGACAGCAACCGTTGAGGACGAAGACTATAGCAAAAACTGGTTTTCGCCCAAAGAGTTTTCTACCACCGTGCCCAGTGGAAAAATCGCTTATAGCCGCTATGGTTTCAACATCTTGGCAAATACCACTGGCGGAATGCGCAAATCCTATTTCGTAATCAAATGCAATGGCAAGACTTTGCGCAAAACCATAGTACAAGTGCCTTGGCTACACATCACCAATCCAGGAATGGAAATCCGCCGCAAAGATGGTACGGTTACTTCGCTCTACGACTACGAGCATTTCCAGGAGCTTCAAGCCTATTTCTACTTCACAATCGTAGCAAAGGGCGGAAGCGACAATCTTAAAATAACACTCTACACACCATCTGCCGAAATTTCCACCTCAGACGAGTGGATTAACTTACAAAACTCCGAAAGCATGTATGTGAAATCCCTAACCGTTAACCGTCCGTCAAAGGCTACAAGCTACGAAGTTACTATTCCTATAAACGTAACGGCAAACGCCACATCGGCTAAGCGTCAAGGAAAAATCACCATCACCACTTCAAACGGAATCATCCAGGAAGTAAGCGTAATTCAAGACAAAGCGGAAGAATAACAAGCGTTGCTTCTATTCTGAAACCAGATAATGTAAAAACGGCATCGGTACTTGTTCGATGCCGTTTTTGTTTTGTCCACTTTATTAGCAGATAAAATTCCGAAACATACAATCATTCCTACGTTTTATACCCATTGTTCTTTTCCCCCCCCTCGCATGTCTCAGAAACACCAACGCAGCTCTTTTTTATGAGGTCCGATGTAATTTAAATTAGGTCGGACCTTATTTTTGCGAGATGCCGACTTGTAGAAAATCGTCCGCTTCTCTCGGAATTTTCGTGGGAGCAAACCGCTGTTTCGTGGAATCTTTTGGGAAAAACATCAAGACCTTTTAAAATAACATCGGACCTCCCGCACGGAAGGTCCGATGTTATGATGCGAATATTTTATATCGTTGTGGCTATATCTACTTAACCAACGCTTTTTTACCATTCACGATGTAAACTCCCGGCATAAGACCGCTGATTTCACTGACACCCGGCGGCGCATCAAAGGTACGCAGCAAAACGCCTCCCATATTATAAACGCGTAGCTTTATTCCGTTGTCAGACGTAACTATTATCCGTCCGTCGGCACCGCTTATCGTGAACCGGTCGACTATTACATTTGAAATTCCATTGGCTTCCGCGTCATATCCATACTGTTCGTCGAGAGTGGCAACGCGTTGGTGAATCCACCCATTGAGATAGTTCATCTCTGTAGTGAAGTTTAGTGAAATTCCATCGCTATTGTTCCATTTTTCCACCTCTCTCTCGTCGGCACCGCTGGCTTGGAACAGTTCGCAATAGTCGGAGAAACGTTTGTAGAGCGAGTCGGGATTGAAATAGTTGGCTCTCAATTCGGCGTAGCGAGTGGCAAGTTCGCTCTTCCAACCCTTGTAGTCATACAGCGACAGAAGACGGTATAAATTAAGTTCGCCATGCTCGTTACTCCATAGGAATGTTACGAAATCTTGTGTGGCATCGGCGGTAATTGTTTCGCTTCCGTCCCATCTCATTCCCCATGTTCCATCGAGATCCCAGGGTGTGAGGCTCATCATCTTGTATTCCGTTTTGTCGAAATTGTAGAGATACATGTTTTTGCCGTGATTGTCGGTGGCAAGAAGCAGTTCTATGAAAAGATAATAGTCTCTAAACACGGGCAAGTCAAAGTATTCTCCAACGTTTAGCTCAAAAGCCGTTCTCGTTCCCTTAGCTACAACGTTCAATGCGTTGCGTAATGGCGACCATTCAATGGAAGAAGCGTCGTTAAGGTCGGGATATTTTGCTTCCCAACCGTCCCAGGTTTCGCTCGCGCTGTTGGAATACGAAACAGAATTCTTGGGATATGTTTTCTGATCGGGATAATGCCCCATCATCACCGAATAACTCCATTCGCTCGATTTATAAAGCGTGCCGCGCACCGTGTCGGGCACATTTTCTTCGTCGTGTGTGATAATCTTACGGAGCTGCAATTGTTTGCGGTCTACTTTCTCGGTCATGCAATACACTCCCGCGTAATTTCCATTGAGCAACAGTTCCACAAAGCGTCCTCTCGTGCCGTTTACAGTCTTTGGTTTCTTGGCGGCCTGGTATGGTTTTGTAGAGAAATCGAGCCACAAATCTGTGGAAACTCGGTTTCTCATTCTGGCATGGTCAATTGCCATTGCGTCGAGTATCCAATTATTGTCGGAACGCAGTCCGAAAAACGAGCGGTCCAGACTTTCGCCTTGCGCGTCGAAGAGTTTTATGGCGTATGCCTTTTTTGCTTTACCCGATGCCGTAGCTCCGCGATAACGAAATTTGGCATTAACCACAGTATCTCCGTCGGCAGCGTCAGCATCAGTAACACGAATCGAACCTTCGGCGTAGGTTGTGGTGTTGAAGTTGCTTCCCGTTATTTCCACTACCGGCAAAAACGTGAAGTTTACCTTTATTGATGCCACCACAGTGCCGTTGTTTTCAACTGAGATGCTTGTGCTTTTTCCGCCTGCCACGTTTCCGAAATTAAACGACCTGCCAAGTGTAACGCTTTCGCCGTTGACGAGCAAATTGTATCCTTGTTGCAGGATTTTTGCACTGACAATAGCCACATAGTCTCCCTCAACATACGAAGTCTTCACCGGCAAGAGATATTCGTTTGAATTGCTGTCGAGCACAGGCTGCTTGCCGCCTATAAATAGCGAGTCAACGTAGGCTTTGAATCTCTCTGTGCTGCTTGAAGATGCGTCGTCATACACAACGTTGCCGTTTTCGTCGGAAAAAGTAAATATCTCGTTCTGAGCAGGGTCGTTCGACGAATAAAACGTTCCCACCATGTGGTTGTCTCCGTTGCGAACATTTAGTTTTTGGTCGGCATCCGAAGCAAGCGATATCTTGAATCCTCCGGTGCACGACGTTACTTTCCACGACGAATTGCTGCCGTCGGGACTGTCGGTAAGGTCTACATAACGTTTTGAGTCGGTGCGCTCGCCGTCGTATGTGATATATTTTCCCGTAGAAGCATTGCAAATGGTATAAACTCCGTCGCTCACTGCATTGAAAACCCAATAGCCGTCGGCCGGAACGTCATTGGTTACAGAGTAGTATATTGGAGTTTCCAAATCATGGCTTGCTCCTACGCATATACTGCCTGCGCCAAATGCCGCACAGGACATGCGATAGCTTTTGCTTGAAACGAAAGTTGGGGTTGCCCATGCCAAACTTGTCGCCAAGCATATCATGACGACTGTAATTGCCTTTTTTACAACATTTTCCATGGCACTTAATTTTATATTTGTTTTCGCGAATCTAATATCCGATATTTTTTAAACAATGTCCGATATTTTTTAAATAATATCGGACATTGTTTTTCTGATATCCCGTTATTTTATTCCGATATAGTTTTGGGTTTGCAGCGAAAGCCGCCAACGCGTATCTTTAAGGCACATATTAACTGTGGCATGCGTGATTTCGCCATCGTTTTTCACATCTCCACACGAACAAGGTTGCAGGAAATAATGTTTTGCTTTGATATCAAAATATTTTTCAAGCGGCTGTCCCTCGTAAATCACCTTTAATTCGTCGCATTCCATGAGCTTGGGCGAAAAAGATTTGGGCGACATCGTAATCCAATCAATTTCTTTTGGCAAAAGATTGGTGCCATTTGTTTCAATCTGCACAAAGCAGCCCTCCCCGTGCAACATATCGAGAAGTTCACTGTCGGTTTGCAACGAAGGTTCGCCTCCCGTCAGCACAATATGCTTTGCTGGATATTGCGCGAGCGTCATTGCAATATCGTCGAGCGTCATTTCAAGGCTTTCGCGAAAGTCGGTATCGCAGAAATCGCATCTCAGATTACATTCGGCAAAGCGTATAAACACGGCAGGCACACCTGTGAAAAATCCTTCGCCTTGAAGTGTGTAGAATATATCGTTTACTTTGTAAAACTTACTCATCTTATTATCTTTATAAAGATATTTCCCTTTTTAGAAATCTATGTCCTTTGCCCCATCTTTGATATAACACGCCACATTGCCCTCGGTTTCCTGAAACGTAACCTTATAGCATTTATCAATGTGCTGGCAAATATAGCGTGCAAGGTTTTCAGCCGTAGGATTAAAGTCAACAACTTCATTTGCTACCCTATGGTCGAACATATCATTGACAATATTTTTAATCTTCTTGAAATCCACCACCATTCCACTGTCGTTGAGAGTATCAGAACAGCAATAAACCGTAATCACAGCGTTATGGCCATGCAGACGAGTGCATTTGCTCTCGTAGGGAAGGCTTAACTGATGTGCCATCGCCACTTCCATACGTTTTTTTACGTAATACATATTCTTGCTAACGTTTCACTTAATTATTACACGATAAGCAAAGTTATAAAAATTCCCTAACGTTACTACCACTCGCAATCACTTTTTACATGCAATGCAGTATATACGAGTTGTTTGCCGACCGAAAACTCCTGTTTCTGAAAATAAAACTGTAATTTTGTGTTTCAATTCGATTTACAAAGAAAAATCAGGTAATAATGGTATTATCAATGACAGGGTTTGGTAAAGCCGACGCCACTTACCAAAACAAGAAAATACATGTGGTTGTAAAATCACTCAATTCCAAAGCTCTTGACGTCTGTTCACGGATATCGTCTATTTATCGTGAGCATGAACTCGAAATCAGAGCGCTCATATCCGAAAAACTAACGCGCGGGAAAATAGACTTCAGCCTTACCATCGAAAACACATCGGCTACTTCGTCGGCACCAATCAATGCCGAAGCCGTGAAAAGCTACATACAACAAATCAAAGAAGTTTCCGCACAAAATGGAATAGACACTCCAAAAGATTGGTGGGTTGTGCTTTCGCGCCTAAGCGACACCACGTCAACACAAGAGCAAGACAGCGTGAGCGAAGAGGAATGGAGCGTAGTGAGAAACGCTGTTGTTGAAGCACTCGACCATCTCGTACAATTCCGCACGCAGGAAGGCGAAGCACTGGCAAAGAAGTTTGAAGAGAAAATAGACAACATCAAAAAACTACTTGTTGAAGTTGAACCGTTTGAGACATCTCGTGTGGGCAAGATACGCGAGCGCATTGTTTCTGAGCTTTCCCAGTTGAAAGGTGTGGAGATTGACCAGGGACGTCTCGAACAAGAAATGATTTATTACATAGAGAAACTCGACGTGAACGAGGAAAAGCAACGTCTTGCCAATCATTTGAAATATTTCAAGGAGACAATGGACGGCGCATGTGGGCAAGGGAAAAAACTTGGCTTCATTGCGCAGGAAATGGGACGGGAAATAAACACCCTGGGAAGCAAGAGTAATCTGGCGGAAATGCAGAATGTGGTGGTTAAGATGAAAGATGAACTCGAACAAATCAAAGAGCAGGTGCTCAATGCGCTTTGATTTGCTTGCACAAAGAGGCTTTGAAACAATTACAACCCTACAAACACAGAGTAAGACAATGACTGGTAAACTTTTAATATTTTCCGCGCCGAGCGGAAGCGGCAAATCCACAATCATAAAGCATTTGTTTGATGCCAAACTGCCTTTGGCCTTTTCGATAAGCGCAACATCACGCCCGCCAAGAGGAACGGAACAAAACGGAGTGGAGTATTTTTTTCTTTCTCCCGATGAGTTTCGCAAAAAGATTGAAGAAGGTGATTTTCTCGAGTATATGGAAGTTTATCCGGGGCGTTTCTATGGCACATTAAAGTCGCAAGTGGAAAAACAACTTGCTGCCGGTGAAAACATTGTGCTTGACGTTGATGTTTGTGGCGGTTGCAATATAAAAAAGATATATGGCGAGCAGGCTTTAAGCCTATTCATTCAGCCGCCATCGGTTGAAGAGTTGCGCCGACGCCTTGAAAAACGCGGCACCGACGCTCCCGAAGTGATTGCCGACCGCATTGAGAGGGCTGAATACGAACTTGGTTTTGCACGTAAATACGACAAGGTGATCGTAAACGACGACCTTGAAAAAGCCGAACAGGAAGCGTTTAAAATCGTAAGCGACTTTATCGGAGCATAACCATGACAAAAAAGCGCACAGGCATATTCGGCGGTTCGTTCAACCCTGTGCACAACGGGCATATCGCTATTGCGCGTGGCATGTTGCGGCGGAATGTTGTAGATGAGGTATGGCTGATGGTTTCGCCCCAAAATCCGTTGAAAAATCCCGCTTATTTGTTGCCCGAAACCACGCGATTGGAAATGGCACAACTGGCTTGCGAAGACGAAGAGGGAATATATGCCTGCGATTTTGAGTTTTCATTGCCCCGTCCTTCGTTTACGTGGCAAACTTTGTGTGCATTGCGCGAAGCTTATCCCGACAGGGATTTTTCTCTGCTGATTGGAGCCGATAATTGGGAAATTTTCTCAAAATGGTATCGCAGCAAAGATATTATAGAGCACTTCAAAATTGCCGTATATCCGCGTACAGGTTCGCCTTTAAGCCCCGTTTTTTTACCAAAGAACGTTAGTTTTACCGATATGCCGCTTCTCAACGTTTCTTCCACAGAGATACGCAACCGCATATCCAGGGGCGAAGATATTTCAACGCTTGTTCCGCAAAAAGTTTATGAGAAAATAATGCGCGAAAGGCTTTACGCCACCTCTTCTACCCTACCCTGAAAAAACGGCATCTGAAATCGTTTTTACGAGGTCAGACATAATTTAAATTCCAAGGCTTGGAATTTAAATTAGATGCGACGGAGTTTTTACAACAATACATGTTGTTTTCAGCATAACTTTTATTGTCGAAATTCCGAGCCGAAACTACCATCGGGACAACCGTTTTCATAACGCAAACAAAGGTTGCAGCACTCTCCTAATGCGGCTTTATACAACAAAGGTGCGGACAGAAATTCATCAGTCCGCACCTTGTTTTTATACTGTCAGGCCGAAAATCTTAGCCTTCTGTATTCAGAAAATCTTTATTTGGTGTGAGCCTCCACCCATTTGCGGGCATTCACAAAAGCTTCTACCCACGGCGTAATCTCATCGTTCTTGCGCGAAGCAGGATAGTAAGCACATTGCCACGGCAGGAAAGCTCTCTCGGGGTGAGGCATCATAGCCACATGACGTCCGTCAGCGCTCGCAATGGCAGCTGTATTATAGTCAGAACCATTGGGATTGGCAGGATACTTGTCGTAGGTATATTTCATAACTATGTTATACGCACTTTCTGGCTCGGGAAGCGAGAAATGACCTTCGCCATGAGCAATCCAAAGTCCGAGTTTAGAACCAGAAAGTGAGCCAAACATCACACTACCATTGTTTTTGATATCCACACCCACGAAGTTGCTCTCAAACTTATGGGAATTGTTGTGCAACAAATGGGAACGTTTTTCGTGTTCGTGGTTTATAAGATTTAGTTCTACCATCAACTGGCAACCATTACAAACACCAAGCGAAAGAGTGTCCTTGCGCGCATAAAAACGATCGAGTGCAGCCTTTGCCTTAGGGTTGTAGAGGAAAGCACCAGCCCAACCTTTTGCAGAACCAAGCACATCGCTATTCGAAAAACCGCCGCAAAACACAATCATATTGATATCGTCGAGAGTTTCACGTCCACTAACAAGATCAGTCATCATGACATCTTTCACATCAAAGCCTGCCAAATAGAGCACATATGCCATCTCTCTCTCACCATTCGTTCCTTTTTCGCGGATAATCGCCGCACGCACGCGCGAAGGCTTTCTGCGGTCGGCATCAATGCCGAGACTTGCAAGAGTTCCCTTGAAACTTTCAAGATATTCTATTTGCATCGGCACATTCTTATAGTTCTTGAATCTTTCTTCCGCACAACCATTGAAACTTTGTTTGGTATCGAGTTGATAAGAAGTCTCATACCATTCGTCGCGAAGCGCATCAATGTCGAAACATACAAACTTGCCGTCTTTTTCAACCGTTATCGTGCGTTCTTCAACCGGACTGCCAAGTTTAATATACGACACACCTGCACCGGAAAGTATTTCTGTTGCTGCATCAAGGTTCGCATTTGCTACCTGAAGCACTACTGCGGGATTTTCGGCAAACAATGTTTTTACGATATCGTCTTCCTTGAACGCATCAAGGTTTATCTTCAAACCGCCCTTGGTATTTGCAAAACACATTTCAAGCAAGCAGGTAATCAAACCGCCAGCCGACACGTCATGACCCGCAAGAACATAACCTTTTTTCTCTATTTCCTGAACTGCATTGAATGCTGCACGGAAATATTCCGCACTTAAAATCTGCGGAGCCTCACTTCCTAGCGCGCCAAGCGTTTGGAAAAACGCCGAACCGCCGAGTTGGAGAGACGAATTGCTGAAATCAACGCGAAGCAATGTGGTTTCGGAATTATTTACGAGCACAGGATTTACAACATTTCTCACATCGCTCACCTCAGCTCCCGCAGAAACAATCACAGTTCCCGGAGAAATGATTTTCTCTCCGCCTGGATATTGCTGTGAAAGCGACAGAGAATCTTTTCCGGTAGGAACATTTATCTTCAAAGCGCAGCAAAAATCGCTCAATGCCTTTACACCTTCGTAAAGACGCGCATCTTCACCTTTTTGTGAGCGACATGGCCACATCCAATTCGCCGACAAAGATATTCCATCTATGTTTTCTTCTATCGGAGCAAAGACAATGTTCGTTAAAGCTTCGGCTACCGACAAACGCGAACCGGCAGCTGGGGAAATTAGTCCCGCTTGCGGCGCATGACCAATGGCTGTTGCAATTCCTTTGTGAAATCTATAATCAAGCGCAACCACACCACAATCTGCCAATGGCAATTGTAATTCGCCCGCACATTGTTGGCGTGCAATTTTTCCAGTAACAGAGCGGTCCACTTTATTGGTAAGCCAATCTTTGCAAGCCACGGCTTCGAGATGAAGCACCGTCTTGAGATAATCTTGCAGTTTATTGGTATCGTAGGGTGCGTCTTTGTAATGACGTTCTACTGTTTCGTCTTTCATCACAGTCTTTGGAGAATGTCCAAACATCTGTGCCACGTCGAGATCAAAGGGTTTCACACCGTCGCCCTGCACAAACGAAAAATGTGCATCGCCCGTAGTTTCTCCCACAACGTATAGCGGAGCTCTTTCGCGCTCTGCAATTTTTCTTACGTGGTCTATATGTTCTTCATCGATGAGGAGTCCCATTCTTTCCTGGCTTTCGTTTGCGATTATTTCCTTTGACGAAAGTGTTGGGTCGCCTACCGGGAGTTTTGTCATATCTATTTCGCCGCCGCATTCTTCCACAAGTTCTGAAAGACAGTTGACATGTCCTGCGCTTCCATGGTCATGGATAGAAACCACTGGGTTTACGTCTTCTTCGCAAAGGGCGCGTACAAGATTGTTCGCACGCTTTTGCATTTCAGGATTGGCGCGCTGCACAGCATTAAGTTCAATGCCGCTCGAATAACGTCCGGTGTCGACCGAAGATACCGAGCCGCCGCCAAGACCTATGCGATAGTTGTCGCCACCTACCACTACAACTTTATTTCCTTTCTTAGGCGTTTTTTTAAGGCAGTCGCGTTTTGTGCCGTATCCCACACCGCCGGCAAGCATTATCACTTTGTCGTAACCATACTTCTCGCCGTTTTCTTGATGTTCGAATGTTAGCACCGAACCGGTGATTAGCGGCTGACCAAATTTGTTTCCAAAATCGGACGCACCGTTTGAAGCTTTAATGAGAATTTGTTCGGGAGTTTGGTAAAGCCACTTGCGCACGGGCAAAACGTTTTCCCAACTTCTTCCTCCTTCAAGGCGTGGATATGCTGTCATATATACGGCAGTTCCTGCGATAGGCCACGAGCCTACTCCGCCTCCCATTCTATCGCGTATCTCACCTCCTGTTCCTGTTGACGCACCGTTGAAAGGCTCTACTGTGGTTGGGAAATTATGAGTCTCTGCTTTAAGAGAAATCACGCTTTCGATATCTTTCACCTTAAAGTAATCGCTCGTAGCATGTTCTTCGGGGGCGAACTGTTCTACCACCGGACCTTGGGCAAAAGCCACATTGTCTTTATAGGCAGATATTATGTGGTGGGGATTCTCCTTCGTTGTCTTTTTGATAAGAGCAAAGAGCGACGACGGCATTTCTTTTCCGTTGATTATAAACGTACCGCCGAAAATCTTGTGGCGACAATGTTCCGAATTTATCTGTGCAAAGCCGAACACTTCGCTATCTGTAAGTTTGCGTCCTAGTTGTCCTTCAACCTTGTGCAGATATTCTATTTCTTCGGGCGAGAGAGCGAGTCCTTCGCGTTCGTTATAATCCTCAATGTTTTCGATATATTCTATAGGCTCCGGCTTGCGGTCGGTAGTAAATATGCTTTGGTCGAGCCCACGATACATTCTTTGCAACATAGGGTCGTATTCCGCATCTTCGTTTTCCACCGGAAAATATTCCTCAATGCGTTCCACACCGCCGATGTTCATATTTTGAGTGATTTCCACCGCATTTGTGCTCCACGGCGTAATCATTTCGCGGCGCGGTCCCACGAAGAAACCTTCGAGAGCAGGCGCATCGATTTTTTCAGCTCCGCCAAAAAGCCAGCAGAGTTTGTCTTCGTCTTCCTTGTTAAGATTGTTTTTTACACCGGTAGCTATCACATTGCCACACGGAACCTTGAAAAATACTATCATATCGATTTGGTATAGGATACGTTTGAATATAATATGGTGCAAATTTACATGTTTCGCGCCAAACTATAAAGAATTTTCCCGTATAACCTACTTTCAACGGCTTTTTGCCACGAATTTTCCGCTACAATATACTTCGGAAAACTATCTCCCAATATCGCAAAAACAATGTCTGATATTATTTAAATAATGTCTGACATTGTTTGAAAAATGTCTGACATTAGAAAAACGATATACCGTGGGCTTTTTAGTGCCTCATATTCAGCATGTTTCATAAGTCGTTTTTTATGCCCTGCAAGCAGTGTCGAAAGTCCCGTTCCGCAAGCCTCAAAATCAAGTCGTAATCTCGTAAAAACTACGACGCATCTAATTTAAAATTACATCAGACCTCGTTTTTACGGCATTATATTATTGGAAAAAAATCCCTGCAAGCAGAAAAACTTGCAGGGATTTCAACTGGGCGCTTCAAGATGGGCTTGAACCAACGACCCCCTGATTAACAGTCAGGTGCTCTAACCAACTGAGCTATTGAAGCAGTTTTTACAGCATTATTATATAGCTGCCTTGAAAACCGATGCAAAAGTACACGTTATTTTTGAATTTAAGGGTATCTTTGCGGAAAAATTGACAGTACATGGACAAAATAATAGGAATAGGCAATGCGCTCGTAGACATTTTGGCGCATATCAACAGCGATGACGCACTCACAAAGATGAATCTCCCCAAAGGTTCGATGCAACTCATAGACGAGAAAAAGTTCAGCGATGTAAGTTTGAAAATCAACGAACTTAATCCCAGCCGTGCCACAGGCGGTTCGGCTGCCAACGCAATGCTCGCCCTCGCTCACCTGAACCGCACACCCGGTTTCATAGGAAAAGTGGGCAATGACGACTTGGGACGATTCTATGCCGACACAATGATGAACGCAGGTGCGCAAACAAACTTTCTTCATACCGCAATGCCCACCGGAGTAGCCTCAACGTTTATTTCTCCCGACGGACAACGCACATTTGCAACCTTTCTCGGAGCAGCAGTAACCCTCGTGCCCAAAGATCTTGGCGAAGAAATGCTACGCGGATACAAATACTTATATATAGAAGGCTATCTTGTGCAAAACCACGAGCTCATCAATCGAGCAGTGGAGCTTGCAAAAAATCTCGGAATGAAAATATGTCTCGACATGGCAAGCTACAACATTGTGGAAGCCGACCATGAATATTTCACAAAACTCGTGAGCGAAAGCATCGACATTGTTTTTGCAAACGAAGAAGAAAGTCTCGCTTTTACAGGGCTTGAACCCGAAAAATCATTGGAGAAGATTTCGTCGATGTGCGACACCGTTGTAGTGAAACTCGGAGCCAAAGGCTGCATTGCCCGTTCTAAAACAGCCCAGGGTGGATATGCAAGCTGCCCCGCGGGAGAAGTGGAAAAAGTAGTCGACACCACAGCCGCCGGAGACTTCTTTACCGCAGGATTTATGTACGCCTTCACCGCAGGATGTGCGCTCGCAACCTGCCTGAAAGCCGGCACTTTGCTCTCCACAGAGGTTATACAAATCACAGGAACCGCCCTCTCCGAAACAAAATGGAGCGAAATTCGCGAGAATATAGGTAAACTCTGCAAAGCATAACACATTATAAAAATGAGACTGAATATAAAACACGCAATATTCGCTCTCGCGATAACGGCATGTACACTTCCTGCCGCCGCACAGAAGAACCATAATTTCGAGGTGGCCAAAAACCTCGACGTATTCAATAATCTCTTCAAACAACTCGACCTTTATTACGTTGACACCATAAATCCCGAAAAACTTGTAAAGGAAGCCACCGACGAAATGCTGTCAACGCTCGATCCATACACCAACTATTTTGCCGACAACGAGAGAAGCGATCTAAAACAAATGTTGACGGGAAAATACGGAGGCATGGGCGCACTCATACACTACACCAAAGATTTAAAACGATGCATTGTGGCGGAACCTTTCGAGAATTGTCCGGCTGCGAAAGCAGGACTTCGCGCCGGAGATGTGATTTATGAAATAGCCGGTAAGGAATTCGGTCCGCTCAAAGACGGAGATGATACTGGCAATTTCACTTCAAGCGTGAGCGATGCACTTCGCGGAGAACCCGGAACTTCGTTTGTAATAAAAATCAAGCGACCCGGCGAAAACGAAATGCGCGAAATAAAAGTAACACGCGAGGCTATAAAAACACCAGCAGTAACATACTACGGAATGGTGGGCGAAACAGGTTACATATATCTGTCGCAATTCACACAAGGGTGCGCCGACGAAATGCGCAAAGCCATTACCGAACTAAAAAAACAAGGAGCAAATAAACTTATGCTCGATTTGCGCGGAAACGGCGGCGGTTCGCTCGAAGAAGCAGTAGACATCGTAAACCTTTTTATTGGAAAAGGAAAAACGGTAGTAGAACTTAAAGGAAAAGTAAAAAGCGAACAGCAAATTCTTAAGACACAACGCGAACCTCTTGACAAAGATATTCCGCTCGCTGTGCTTGTAAACGGCAGCAGTGCCTCGGCTTCGGAAATCACAGCAGGCACTTTGCAGGATTACGACCGCGCAGTAATTGTGGGAACCCGCACCTACGGCAAAGGACTCGTACAACAAACACGCCCGTTGCCCTATGACGGAATGCTGAAACTAACTACCAGCAAATATTATATTCCTTCGGGGAGATGCATACAGGCTATCGATTATTCTCATCGCAATGCTGACGGCTCGGTAGGGCGTATTCCCGACAGTCTAACGCATGTGTTTCATACGGAATACGGACGCACGGTGCGCGATGGCGGAGGAATTCTGCCCGACAGCGTGATAAAAATCGACAGTGTGGCTAATATTGTGCTCTATCTCAACCCTTCGATGCTCACAAGTCAGGTATTGTTTGACTTTGTAACCGAATATGTGGGCCGACACCCGCAAATCGACAAACCAGAAAGCTTTGACATTTCGGATGAAGAGTTTGAAAATTTCAAGAAATACGCTATCGAACATAAGTTCTCCTATGACAAGCAAAGCGAAAAGGTATTGAAACAACTGAAAAGCGTTGCTAAATTCGAGGGATACGATGTAGATAGTGAAATAACGGCTCTCGAAGCAAAACTTACGCATAACGAGGACTATGATTTCGAACATTGGAAATCCGAAATCAAGAAACTTTTGAATTCCGAAATAATGTTGCGCTACTATTATCGCAAAGGAGCTGCACGAAATTCGCTCAACGGAGACAAAACATTTGATGCGGCGCAAGCAATACTCAATTCTCCGCAGATTTACTCAAAGATACTTAACCCTAAGAAAAATAAATAAGCTGAAAGATGGCTGTAGAAATACGTAGCGTTTCAACAAAACGCGACCTCAAGAAATTTATTCGGTTCAACTACGAACTTTATAAGGACAATGCCTACTCTGTGCCCGATCTTTACGAAGATATGCTGGACACTTTCTCGAAAGAAAAGAATCCTGCCTTTGAATTTTGCGATGCAGAGTATTTCCTGGCGTATAAAGACGGAAAACTTGTGGGACGAGTTGCGGCTATCATAAACAATAGGGCCAACGAAACGTGGAATACAAAGAATGTGCGCTTCGGCTGGATTGATTTCGTTGACGACAAGGAGGTTTCCGCTGCACTTCTCAACGCAGTGGCGCAATGGGGCAAGCAACATGGTATGACTGATATCGTAGGTCCGTTGGGCTTTACCGATATTGATGCAGAAGGAATGCTTATTGAGGGGTTCGACCAACTGTCAACAATGGCCACGATATACAACTATCCCTATTATCCTAAGCATATGGTTGAATTGGGATTTGAGAAGCAGACCGACTGGATTGAAAAGAAACTTTTTGTGCCAAAGAGTGTGCCCGATGGTTACCAAAGAATTGCCGACATTGTGATGAAACGTTGCAATCTGCACATTCACAAAATAAAATCGCGCAAAGAAATCAAGAACACCGACCTGCCCTATCGCATTTTCGACCTTATAAACGAGGCCTATTCCCCATTGTTTGGATATTCCAAGATGTCAAAAAGACAGGTTGACCAATATGTAAAATCCTATTTCCCTTTGCTCGACATGCGCATGGTTACTGTGGTTGAAGATGCCAACAACGAAATTGTGGCAGTGGGAGTTTCCATGCCGTCGATAGCCCGTGCGCTGCAAAAGGCCAAAGGTAAATTGTTCCCATTCGGTTGGTTTCATCTCGCCAAAGCATTGTTTTTTAAACATTCCGACATTCTCGACCTTCTGCTTGTAGGAGTAAAGCCCGAATACCAAAGCAAGGGAGTGAATGCATTGCTCTTTGCCGACCTAATACCTACATATATAAAGATGGGATTCCGTTACGGCGAAACCAATCCAGAGCTCGAAGGCAACGAAAAAGTGCAAAGCCAATGGAAGTACCTTGAAAGCGAAACCCACAAGCGTCGCCGCTGTTATCACAAGGCACTTTAATCATAAGAAAAGCGCTTCTGCTCCGGGCAGAAAAAACAGGCAAAATATGATATCGGACATTGTAAAAACAATGTCCGATATTTTTTAAAAAAGGTGCCTTATTTTTTAAATAATATCCGATATTGTTTTTGCCACAAAAACAAGCCGTAAAACACCACGCTATATGCCAAGAAAATTACCCCATTATAATCATGCCATAATGCTCCAGCAAAAAAGTTGGACGCATTGCAACTTATCCCTTTTCGCCATAGGAACAAGGTTTTTGCCACAACGCGCTTTCACGCCTAAGAAATTTATAGTAACTTTGCATTCAAACGTATAATGAATACAGCCATGGTCAAGAAAACAGGTAAAGACTTGGTTACAATCGAGACTCTGCCAAAAAAGAATATCGAACGGCTCTTGGAAATGACGGCGGAATTTGAAGCACATCCCAACCGCAACATTCTAAACGGCAAAGTAGTTGCAACATTATTCTTTGAACCGTCGACACGCACGCGCCTAAGTTTTGAAACAGCCGCTGTGAGACTCGGAGCAAAGGTAATAGGATTCAACGACCCCAAGGTTACCTCAACATCAAAGGGCGAAACACTCAACGATACCATTCAAATAGTATCAAACTACGCCGACGTAATTGTGATGCGCCACTATCTCGAAGGCGCAGCCACATATGCAGCCGAAGTTTCACGCCGCCCGATAATCAACGCCGGAGACGGAGCAAACCAGCACCCCTCGCAAACCATGCTCGACCTTTATTCTATAAAGAAAACGCAAGGCAAACTCGACGGGCTCAACATCTATCTCGTGGGAGACTTGAAATACGGCCGCACAGTGCATTCCCTGCTCATGGCAATGGGACATTTCAACTCCAAATTCCATTTCATCGCACCCAAGGTGCTCGAAATGCCCGAAGAGTACAAAGTGTTCTGCCGCGAGAACAACATTGAATTCACTGAAACCTCAGAATTCAACGAAGACATCATAGCCGATGCCGACATTCTCTATATGACGCGCGTGCAACGCGAACGTTTTACCGACCTTATGGAATATGAACGCGTGAAAAACGTATATATCCTGCGCCGCGAGATGTTGCGTCGTTGCAAAAAGACAATGAAAATACTCCACCCCCTGCCAAGAGTGAACGAAATAGCACCCGATGTGGACGACGACCCACACGCATACTATTTTCAACAGGCACAAAACGGACTATACACCCGTGAAGCACTCATATGTAGCTCACTCGGATTTTCACTCGAAGACATACGCAACGACAAAACCATTTTAGAGTAAACCAAAAGCAACCATAACTCATGGGAAAGAAAGCCAACAAACAGGAAATAATGGTTCCTGCACTCAGAAACGGAACCGTAATCGACCATATACCTTCTGATAAATTATTCCAGGTAGTGTCGCTGCTGCATCTCGATACATTGAAAAGCGAAATGATATTCGGATACAACGTAGGCAGTCTGAAAATGAAAGGCGGCAAAAGCATCATAAAAGTAAGCGACCGCTATTTTTCAGATCAGGAACTCAACCAACTTTCCGTCATAGTTCCCAACGTTACTCTCAATGTAATAAAAGAATATGAAGTATGTGAGAAACGCCAGGTAGTAATGCCCGACGAACTTCACGGCATAGTGAGTTGCGCAAATCCCAAATGCATCACCAACCATGAGCCAATGACCACACGCTTCAAGGTAATCGACAAAGAAAACGGCACCATAAAATGCCACTACTGCGAAAAAGAACAAACAATCGACCCTACAAAGTTGATAAAATAAGACAGCAAAAACAACAAATCAAATACAACCAATAAGAAATGAATAGAGATCCGGAGATTTTCAAGCTAATTGAAGCCGAACACCAACGCCAACTCGAAGGGATGGAACTTATCGCCTCCGAGAATTTTGTAAGCCCCGAAGTAATGGAAGCTATGGGGTCGTATCTCACAAACAAATACGCCGAGGGTTATCCCGGACATCGTTATTACGGAGGTTGCCAAGTGGTTGACCAAGTAGAAACGCTTGCTATCGAAAGAGTGAAAAAACTTTTCGGAGCTGAGTATGCCAATGTGCAACCACATTCGGGCGCACAGGCTAATGCAGCAGTTTTGCTCGCAGTTCTTAAGCCCGGCGACACTTTTATGGGACTCAATCTTGACCAAGGCGGACACTTGTCGCATGGTTCAAAAGTTAATACCTCAGGTGTGCTCTACAATCCCGTTGGCTATAACATCAGCAAGGAGACAGGACGCGTAGACTACGATGACATGGAAAAGAAAGCCCACGAATGCAAACCGAAACTTATTATCGGCGGCGGTTCAGCCTATTCGCGCGACTGGGACTACAAGCGTATGCGCGAAATTGCCGACTCGGTTGGCGCATTGTTGATGATTGATATGGCACATCCCGCCGGTCTTATTGCGGCACACCTTCTCAACAATCCTCTTGAGTATGCCCACATCGTAACATCAACCACCCACAAAACGCTTCGCGGTCCGCGCGGTGGAATTATCCTGCTTGGCAAAGATTTCGAGAACCCTTGGGGACTCACAACCAAGAAAGGAGAAATCAAAAAGATGAGCACGCTCTTCAACAGTGCCGTATTCCCCGGAATACAAGGTGGTCCGCTCGAACATGTCATTGCAGCAAAAGCCGTAGCTTTCAACGAAAACTTACAACCCGAGTTTACCGAATACGCAAAGCAGGTAAAGAAAAACGCAGCACGCCTTGCCGACCAACTCATACAGAAAGGCTTCAACATTGTAAGCGGCGGAACCGACAACCACTCAATGCTCGTTGACCTACGCTCCAAATATCCCGAGCTTACTGGCAAGGTGGCAGAAAACGCACTCGTTGCCGCAAATATCACAGTGAACAAAAACATGGTGCCATACGACACCCGCAGCGCGTTCCAAACTTCCGGCATTCGCCTTGGCACTCCCGCCATCACCACACGCGGTGCCAAGGAAGACATGATGGATTTGATAGCCGACTTGATTGAAGAAGTGCTCAACGCACCCGAAGACGACAAAGTAATCGCAAGCGTAAAAGCAAAGGTAATCGACACAATGAAGAACTATCCACTCTTCGCTTATTGATAAACCACATCATAAAAATCCCGCATCGTAAATCCGGTGCGGGTTTTTTGTTTTCATACAATTAATTCATCGAACCGCATCATCGATTTGGCATAAAAAGTTATTACACAGACTTATAAAACAAAATATACTGCTTAGAAAACATCTAACAAGCATCTATCTCCGAGCACTATAAAATAACGCTTTAACAACAAGGCATCTTTTTAAAAAAATATCGGATATTATTTAAACAATATCCGACATTATTTCAACCAAAAGCCGAATCTCGTAAAGCAGTATTCCGCACACAAAAAATACGACCCATTGTGCAACCCAAACACACATTCCTACTCACGAAATACCACCCCAAAGAATTTTAGAGACGAGACCGCGAAGAATTCTAAGCACAAAAAACGATTTTTCTCGAAACCACAACAAAATCGAGAAAAATATTCATTTTTCCCCACCAAATATCAACGCTTTACGAGAATAAATTAGTAATTTTGTGCGATTTTTAGGTTTAAGCACTTTAGACGAAAGAAGAAAACAATAAAAGAAATTTTAGATGAATGTTATCACGAAAACTGTTTCGCTTCCCGACGGTAGGGAAATAAGCATCGAAACAGGCAAATTGGCAAAGCAAGCCGACGGAGCAGTAATGCTAAAAATGGGCGGGACAATGCTCCTCGCAACGGTTTGCGCCGCACAAGACGCAGTGCCCGGCACAGATTTCATGCCCCTGCAATGCGATTACAGAGAACGCTATTCTGCCGCAGGACGTTTCCCCGGTGGATTTACAAAAAGAGAGGGACGTCCTTCGGATTATGAAATATTGACGAGCAGACTCGTTGACCGTGCGCTCCGTCCTTTGTTTCCTTCAAACTATCACGCCGAAGTTTACGTAAACATTATGCTTTTCTCTGCCGACGGTACGGATATTCCCGACGCTTTGGCAGGTTTTGCAGCCTCAGCAGCCCTTGCATGCTCAGACATACCCTTTGAAGCACCAATTTCAGAGGTTCGCGTGGCTCGAATAAACGGCGAATACGTAATAGATCCCACTTACGAACAAATGAAAAACGCCGACATGGACATCATGGTGGGAGCTACCGAAGAAAACATCATGATGGTGGAAGGCGAAATGGACGAAGTTTCAGAGCAAGACCTTATCGGAGCACTCAAAGCCGCACACGAGGCAATCAAGCCCATGTGTCGTTTGCAAAAAGAACTATCCAAGGAACTCGGCACCGATATCAAGCGCGAATATTGCCACGAAACAAACGACGAAGAACTGCGCGAAGAAGTACGCAAAGCATGCTACGACAAAGCATATCAGATAACGCTCGAAGGAAACCGCGACAAACACGCACGCGAAGACGCTTTCTCACAAATACGAGAGGACTTCAAAGAAACATTTGCTGCAACTCATACCGAACTTACCGAAGATGAGTTGGAAGAAAAGAATTCTCTTATCGACCGTTACTATTATGATGTAGAACGCGACGCAATGCGTCGTTGCGTTCTCGATGAAAAACGCCGTCTCGACGGTCGTGGCTACGCAGACATTCGTCCCATTTGGTGCGAAGTAAGTCCTCTGCCCGCTCCTCACGGTTCTGCAATTTTCACTCGCGGAGAAACTCAAGCCCTTGCCACATGTACGCTCGGCACAAAGCTTGATGAAAAAATCATTGACGAAGTTCTTGACCAAAGCACGCAACGTTTCTTGTTGCACTACAACTTCCCGCCATATTCCACGGGAGAAGCAAAGGCACAAAGAGGAACTGGTCGCCGCGAAATCGGTCATGGTCATCTTGCATGGCGTGGATTGAAGGGACAGATACCGGCAGATTTTCCCTATACCGTACGTGTGGTAAGCGATATCCTGGAATCCAACGGCTCATCTTCTATGGCAACCGTTTGTGCTGGCTGTTTGGCATTAATGGATGCGGGTGTGCCATTAAAGAATCCTGTTTCGGGTATTTCGATGGGGCTTATCAAAAATCCGGGAGAGGAAAAATATGCTGTGCTTAGCGACATTCTTGGCGACGAGGACCATCTTGGCGATATGGACTTCAAGACTACGGGCACGCCCAACGGTCTTACCGCAACCCAGATGGACATAAAATGCGACGGTCTTTCATATGAAATTCTCGAAAAGGCACTCATGCAGGCAAAACAGGCTCGTGAGCACGTTTTAGGCGAGATGTTGAAAGTTCTTGATGCCCCTCGCGCCGACTTTAAGCCGCAGGTTCCGCGCATCGAAGCATTTGATATTCCCAAAGAGTATATTGGTGCGGTGATAGGTCCGGGCGGAAAAATCATACAAGGCATGCAAGAAGAAACTGGTGCCACTATCACCATCGAGGAAACCGACGGTGTGGGCAAAGTGCAGGTTTCTGCGCCCAACAAAGAGAGCATCGAAGCTGCTGTAGCCAAGATTCGCGCCATTGTGGCAATTCCAGAAGTAGGCGAAACCTACGAAGCTAAAGTTGTAAGCATTATGCCCTACGGCTGCTTCGTTGAATTTATGCCGGGAAAAGAGGGTTTGCTCCACATAAGCGAACTCGATTGGAAACGTCTCAACTCTGTTGAAGAAGCTGGCATACACGAGGGCGACAAGATTAGCGTAAAACTTCTCGACATCGATGCAAAGACAGGCAAGTTCCGTCTTTCCCACCGCGTATTGCTTGAAAAGCCCGAGGGTTACGAAGAACGTGCTGCACAACGCCGTCCGCGTCGCGAGCCAAGAGGCGATCGTCGCGAAGGTGGCGAACGTCGTGAGCGCCGCAACGATTTCCACAACGGTCAGCACCATGATCGCGGAGAGCGTTTCGAGCATAAGAACAACGAAGGTGCAGAACCTCAAAACAATGAAACTCAGGAATAATTTCCTAACCATAAACAGCAAAACCGCTGCCCTTAACGGGGCGGCGGTTTTTGTTTTCCGACAACATCAATCAGCCACTTTTCCACCCCAAGCCAAACATTGTTTTCCCCACAAGCCACGCTGAAAAAAGCTAACAAAAATGGCAGAAAAACAATGTCAGACATTATTTAAATAATATCCGACATTTTTCAAATAATGTCTGATATTATTTTCACGATATGCCGCATCGTAAAAATCAAGGCTTATTCGGGGAAAAAAACTACCTTTGCAAAAACCAATAAATGCTTCTCAAAATGAAATATCTCGTTTCGCTTATTGCAGTTCTCGCAATGCTCAACTGCAATGCCGCAAACACGACAGACAGTGTGGACGTTGATCCAACTGCAATCACGATTGCGAGCGATACTGTCATAGACGACACGTCCGACTACGTGATTTCCACCTCCGTTCCCAAAGGCATTTTCAAAACCCTGCAGTCGGTTACCGACAAAATGGCTAACGATTCCAACAGCGACAAAGATATAAGTTCCTGGTTCCCGTTCAGTATTTTCGGTTCTCTGCTCGGCTTCGTAGGCGCAGGGCTTTTCTTTCTCATCATATTGTTCTTGTTGATACCCATAGCCCTTATCGTATTGGTGATATGGCTACTGATGCGCAACAGAAACAGAGCGCGGAGAGAAGACATGCGACAAAATACGCCCAACAACCAACCTGGCGAAAGCGCAAATCCCAATGCGAATGACAACACGCCGATTCAACCCGACAACACAGCACACACTCAAAACGCAAACTATACCCACCGCCGCGACAATGCCATAAGAAATATATTCATAGGCATAGGAGTGTTGGCACTATCGGCTTTGCTCGGAATAACAATAGGTATGGCAATTGGAATAATCTTTCTGTGTGTGGGCGCGACCGATTATCTCATTTGTCGCAACCATCGTAATAACAACAATTAAGGCAGACATTCAAAAATGAAACAATATCTCGAACTTCTCGACAGAATACTCAACGAAGGAGTACGCAAAGACGACCGCACAGGTACGGGAACAATCAGCGTATTCGGCAACCAAATGCGCTTCAACCTAAAAGAAGGCTTCCCATTACTCACCACAAAAAAACTACATCTCAAATCAATAATCTACGAACTGCTCTGGTTTTTGCGCGGTGATACAAACGTGGAATATCTCCACGAACACAAAGTTTCAATATGGGACGAATGGGCAAGTCCAAACGGAGATCTCGGACACATCTACGGATATCAATGGCGCAAATGGCAAGATTATAACGGCGGTGTCATAGATCAGATATCCCAAGCCATAGACATGATAAAACATTCGCCCGACTCGCGCCGCATAATAGTAAGTGCGTGGAACGTTGCCGACCTCGACAAAATGAATCTGCCGCCATGCCACATTCTTTTCCAATACTATGTGGCCAACGGGCGTTTAAGTCTGCAACTCTACCAACGTAGTGCCGACACATTCCTTGGTGTTCCGTTCAACATCGCCTCATATGCACTTCTTCTCATGATGACGGCACAAGTTACGGGACTTGAACCGGGCGATTTCGTATATACCACCGGCGACACCCATCTTTATCTCAACCATATCGAGCAGGCAAAACTCCAACTCTCACGTGAGCCGCGCACTTTGCCCACAATGAAAATTAATCCCGAGATAAAAAATATATTCGACTTCAAATTCGAAGATTTCCAACTCGAAAACTACAATCCCTGGCCGCATATCAGTGCAGCAGTATCGGTTTAATCAAAAAACACAAGGCAATGCCACAAATCATAATCATAGCTGCGGTAGCTGAAAACCGTGCCATAGGATACAATAATAGTTTGATTTATCGCCTTTCGGCAGATATGAAACACTTTCGCCTACTTACAACGGGGCATACCGTACTTATGGGACGCAAAACCTTTGAGTCGTTGCCCAAAGGGGCACTTCCAAATCGCCGCAACATAGTTGTGAGCCGTAGCAAGGCATATTTTGAGGGCTGCGACGTTTACCGCTCAATTGAGGAGGCTCTTGAAAATTGCGCCAACGAAGAACAGGTGTTTGTAATAGGAGGTGCGTCGGTTTATAGCGAATGTTATCCCATTGCCGGGCGTTTAGAGTTGACTCATGTGCACGCTACTCCCAGCGAAGCCGATGTATTTTTCCCCGAAATCGATTATGGAGAATGGGAAGAGGTTTCACGCGAAAAACACGAGGCTGACGAGAAAAACGAGAAGCCTTTTGATTTTGTAAGTTACCGCCGAAAAAGCAACTAAAAGCCCCAACTTTTTTAAGAAATCAGTCAAGGGTGCACCGCAACCAAGTATTGGGCTTACAGCAATCGGCACCCGAGAGACACTCTTTGATGATATTTTCGCCGTCGCGGTTGTTGAGTTTAAAACATACTGCAACGGCTTTTTTCTTAGGCATTCCGCCGATACTTTCCCAAGGTATTGCCACGCTCATGCGGTATTTGTCGTGGGCAATGCGCGTTGTGGTGCATTTGACAGGCGTTTCCGTAGGCAGCCAATTTGATTTCGTGCCGCTAAAAAACGTTGTCGCCGCATCTACTCCTGCTACAATTTTATACATACCGCCCGCAATTTGTTTGCTACCGCGCATTTTCGTATCAATATAAATTTCCATGCCGTCGCCATCGGATAGTTTTTCGCCCGAAAGCCTTGGAGTTATCACGCTGTCGGTTATGGTGATATCAAAAACGAGTTTATCGTCGGAGAAATGCGATTTAATTTCTGCACAAGCCTGTGATTTCGAACCTATATACAATGGTGCGGAAACATTGGCAGATGTTGCTGCACTGCGATGCGATATCATTGGCCGCACAACCTTTCCCGTTACCGTCCAAATGCCATTTTTTTCTTTCATGCCCGATATCGACGACACGGCAATCACTGTATTCTCGTCAATTTGGCACAAGGAATTCCATAGCTCGCTTATCTTTGAATTGTTTTGGTTTGCAAAAGGCGTGGTTCGCAGTCCAAAATTTTTGGCATGCTGATTTCCCACATACACCTGCATTAATGCGTGGTCGAGAACGCTTGGAGTTTCCCGTCCTTCGCCCGATTGTATTGACAACAACGTTTCCCCGCCTGACAATTGTATGAGATAGGGCGCACCACCATAGACATCTTTTGCGAGAGCTTCGTTTTTGCAAAGCGCACTCCAACGTCTGTGGCTTTTTCCTCCCACCATTTTTCCACGCCAGTCTTCACCGGCGGGCGAAAACACGATTACCGGCTTGAATGTGCCGTTCATGCCGTTGTCTTCAATGGCCATTGCCGTGCCGCTCCCGTCTTTCAGCCATACGGGAACGGGCATTCCGTCGCGCGATGTGTTTCTGAAACTCACCACATGCGGTCCGCTCCACGTAGTTCCGTTGTCGGTAGAGCGCATCACCGATATATTCTGCCGATTTTGGGTTACGTTGTATTCGTCAGAGTAGAACAGCAAAGTTTCTCCGCTTGGAATTTGCATCACCACGGGCTCCCAGCAACCTTCGTCGAATGTTGTTCCAGCCGTGTATATATCCTGTTCGTTTTGCCACGTATTTCCGTTGTCGTCCGACGTTTTCAGCATAATTTTGTAGGGTTTTCCGCTATCTTTCAACGGGCGTGCGTTCCACGAATACACCAACCTTCCGTTGTCAAGTTGAGTAAGTTCGGCATTGGTGTAGTCGTAATTTTTTGCAGAGTCCATAGCCACCAACTGTTTCGCGCCCCAGGTTTTCAACTCCGGGTTGTATTTCATGATATACACTTTGCGCGCCGTGCCATATACCAGCACGAGCGAGCCATTGTGCAACAATTTAGCCCGGGCATAGGCTCCGCGACACGCAAATTGGCGTTCGCGCCATTGCCAGGCTATACGGGTGGCATCATAAAGGTTGTGCGCCCCACAAGCAGGCACAGCGGTAATAAAAACCATCGCCATTGCAGCCGCAATGCGGATTGTATTTCTGAACCCACGCGCTATCGCAGTTATATCATCTGATTTTCTAAGCACCATATTCTTCATAAAAATCGCTACACGGCATCTTGTAAAAAATCCGTGGCCCGGAATTTAAATTACGTCCTACCTAATTTAAATTAGATGCCTTGGAATTTTTCGCTATTCAACGATACCTTTTTACAATAGCAAAGATAACACATTTTCAGCAGCTTTCACCTTGGGAAAAGAGCAATATATCTGCCCGTTTCAAAAAAGGTTTTCACACATATCCTATATGCCAAAAACAATGTCTGACCTTTTTTAAAAAATATCGGTTATCGTTTAAAAAATATCGGTTATTGTTTTTACGATATGGCTTATCGTTTTTTCTATGCTTAATATGGATTTCACAACAAGCCACGAGCGTTTCGCAAAACAGCCTATTGCGCATTCATTCTCAACACCAAGGCGCAGAACACGGATAAATGTAAAATAATTAGTAACTTTGCAAAGCATAAAATAAATAATATCATGTTGTTTAGCAAAAGCACATATATTGAACGCCGCAATGAGTTGAAAAAACTCGTAGGCGAAGGGCTTATAGTATTGTTCGGCAACAACGACAGCCCGGCAAACTATCCCTCAAACGCATACAAATTTCGTCAGGACAGTTCGTTTCTCTACTACTTCGGTCTACACCGCGACGGGCTCGTAGGTGTGATTGACGTTGACAACGACCGCGAATATCTTGTGGGCGATGAAATCGACATTGAAGACATTGTGTGGTATGGCTCGGTAACAAGTGTAGCCGAAATGGCAGAACAAACCGGCGTAGCCCATGTTGCCGCAATGCGCGAGCTACCTGCAATAATAGAATCGGCACAATCGCAGGGCGAAAAAATACATTTCCTTCCGCCCTACCGTTATGATACGAAAATTCAGATAATGGATTTGCTCGGCATACACCCCTCGCAGCAAAAAGAAGCCGCATCGCTCAAACTTATAGCAGCAGTGGTGAAAATGCGTACCTCAAAAACCGAAGAAGAAATCGCAGAACTCGAACGCGCAGCCGAAATAGGCTATCTAATGCACACCACCGCAATGCGACTTTGCCGTCCCGGAGTAACCGAACAGTATATAGGCGGCACCATTGACGGCATAGCAAACGCATACGGCTGCATGGTTTCGTTTCAAACCATAGCCACGCAACACGGAGAGGTAATGCACGGCAACCCTTCGCCTGCTCCGCTCGAAGAAGGCAGACTAATGCTCGTTGATGCCGGCGCTGAGACAAACGAAAACTATTGTTCCGACAACACCCGCACAACTCCGGTGAGCGGTGTATACTCTCAGAAACAAAAAGAGGTTTACAATATCGTCGTTGAATGTCATGACCACGTGCTCAACGTAGCAAAACCGGGCGTAAAATGGTGGGACGTACATTTCGACGTATGCCGCATAATCACCAAGCGTTTCCAAGAAATGGGGCTCATGAAAGGCGATATAGAAGAGTCGTTGCAGGCTGGAGCACACGCCTTGTTCCTCCCCCACGGTTTGGGACATTCCATGGGAATGGACGTTCACGACATGGAAGGTTTGGGACAAATCTACGTAGGTTTCGACGAAGAAGTACGACCTTCCACACAATTCGGCACAAATGCACTTCGTTTCGGTCGCAGACTTGAAAAAGGATTTGTGGTAACAGATGAGCCGGGAATTTATTTCATTCCTGCGCTGATTGACGACTGGAGGAAAAACGGCACCAACGCACAATTCCTGAATTTCGACAAGATAGACGAGTATCGTAACTTTGGCGGAATACGCATTGAAGACGATGTTTTGATTACCGACAACGGCTGCCGTTTTATCGGCAAGAAACGCATTCCCTATCACGTGGACGAAGTGGAGGAATTCATGCGCAATCGCGAAAACTAAACACAAGAAAGAAACAAAAACAATAACAATATATCCAATGAAGAAAATATTTCTTGCATTCATGGCTGTTGCCTTGATGACTTCCTCGGTTTATGCCGATGAAAAGAAAGACACAGTGAAATTCACCGTGGTTAAAGAAAATCCTATCACATCTATCAAAGACCAAAACCAATCAGGAACTTGCTGGTGCTATTCAACGCTCGGTTTTCTTGAAGCAGAACTTTTGCGCAAAGGCAAAGGCACATTCGATCTCTGCGAATCATTCGTAGTTCACCACACAATGACCGACCGCGCTGAAGCAGCAGTAAGAACACACGGCGATGTTTCGTTTGCAGAAGGCGGCAGTTTCTACGACGTTATATATTGTATGAAAAACTACGGGCTTGCTCCGCAAGACGCAATGCCTGCTCCCGGTTCTTTGCAGGGAGATAGTCTTTTCAACTTCTCAGAACTTTCAAACGTAGCCGGAGCTGTGGTAAATGCTATCGCAAAATGGAAACCCGAAGCCGGTTCACGCAAACGCCAAATAACATTGTCTCCGATTTGGAAAAAGAATGTGGAAGCTATCTACGACAACTATCTCGGCAAATTGCCAGAGACTTTCAAATACAACGGAAAAAACTACACTCCGAAGTCGTTTGTAGAATATCTCGGACTTAATGCCGACGACTATATCTCGATTACTTCCTACACCCACCACCCATTCTACGAGCCTTTCGTAATTGAAATACAAGACAATTGGCGTTGGGGACAAAGCTACAACCTTCCGCTCAACGAAATGATGGAAGTTATCGACAATGCCATAAACACTGGCTACACCATTGCTTGGGGCGCAGACGTTAGCGAACGTGGTTTCGGCGCTGTTACACGTGTGCCACTCAACGACAAAGAAAAAGATCTCAGTCATAGCGATGCTGCACGTTGGACCGGTACTGACGGAAAAGCAGACAAGAATGTTGTAACCGCCAAAGGAGAAAAGACCATCACTCAGGAAATGCGTCAGAAAGCTTACGACAATTGGGAAACAACCGACGACCATGGTATGGTTATCTACGGAATTGCAAAAGACAGCACAGGAGCAGAATATTATATGGTCAAGAACTCTTGGGGCGAATATGGTCCTTACAAAGGCATTTTCTATGCATCGAAGCCCTATGTAGCTTACAAAACCATGAACTTCGTGGTTAACAAAAATGCTCTGCCCAAGGAAATCGCAAAGAAATTAGGCATAAAATTATAATATCGTTTCCGTTATGAGTATTGACGGATTTCAAACACAGGCAACAAAAACGCAGCATGCGATTTTGTTGCTTGCTTTGTTGTGTTTTGCGGCGTTTTTCGTAAACAATGGCTCTTTGCGCCCCGACATTATGGAGACGCGAAATTTGGAAACCGCTCGCGAAATGGTAGAAAGCGGAAATTGGCTCGTGCCAACGATGAACGGCGAATTTAGATTGGAGAAACCGCCACTTCCAACATGGATTGCGGCAGTGGCACAACTTATAGCTCCCGACAATCTTAATGTACAGCGCACAATGAGCGGTTTGGCAGGCTGTATGCTCGTTGTTTTTTTCTACCTATTCGGTTTACGCGTTACACGCAGGCACACTTATGCATTTCTGTCTTCGATAATGCTCATAACATGCTATCAAATAATTCTACAAGCCCGCACCGCCACTTGGGATATCTATTGCCACGCATTCATGATGGGTGGAATTTATTTTCTATGGCGTGGATTATATACAGAGCGTCGTGTGTGGCGCAACATGTTGCTTGCAGGCTTTATGATAGGGCTTTCGTTTATGAGTAAAGGTCCCGTGTCGATTTACGCATTGCTTCTGCCGTGGATTATAACGGCAATCGTGATGAAAAGACCGAGCATGAATGGACGCAAACTGCCTTTGGTTGCAATGATATTGCTTGTCGTAGCAATCAGTTCGTGGTGGTATTTACTCATACTAACAACTCAGCCCGACGCTGCCCAATATGTAATTCACAAAGAAACGGGAGCGTGGAAAAATCATAACGTAAGACCTTGGTTTTATTACTGGCGTTTTTTCGTGGAAACCGGAATCTGGACTCCTTTAATGCTTATTGCATTGATTTTTCCCGTTTGGCGTAAGCGGTTGAACGTTATGCGCAATCCTTACACGGCAGCTTTGCTGTGGACAATCCTACAACTCATACTACTGTCCCTTATGCCCGAAAAGAAAATGCGCTATCTTCTTCCGATGATGATGCCGTGTTGTTATACAATGGGATTTATTATGCTGCATTGGTATGACGGGCAGCATAAACGCCTTGTTAGAAAAACAATGTTAAGTATTGCTGCTATTTTTGCCGCAGCCGAAATGTTTGCGATGCCTATTGTTGCAAAAACATTCTCAAATCCGGCATACAATAGTATTTCTGCGATAAAGAATAAGCCTGAATTGAAAAACATTCCTTTTTATAGCAACAGCAACGAGCAACTTCGCATAGAAATTGTCTATGCTGCGGGACGCATAATAAAACCTCTTGATTTTTCCTCGAAACAGATTAACGAGGAGCTCCAGCATCGTTTGCCCTGCGTGCTTATTTCTCACAAAGATCTCGCAGAAGAAATCGGAACTGATGCTTTGCAAGGCATCGACACCGTATTCTATGGGAAATATAACGATAGCAATCGCAACCGTTTCTCAAAGCATGGCAACGATAACAATTTTATTTACAACGTTACACTCTTAAAGCCCCGAAATAATGGCATCAAATAAAACCGGCAACTACATTCTCACCATTATTGTCCCCATTTACAACGAAGAAGATAATATGCCCGCGCTCGAAGAAGCATTGGGAGGATATCTTAAAAAGGCTTCGGTGAAAACATGTGTACTATTCGTAAACGATGGTTCGAAAGATTCAAGCCTTGAAAGGATACGCGAAATTTGTTCTCGCAATGCGGATTTCTATTTTATTTCTTCAGCCGAAAACCACGGACTTAGCACGGCAATGAAAGCGGGATTCGACAATACAGAAAGCAAATTAGTAGGATATATCGACGGAGATTTACAAACAAATCCCGAAGACTTCAATCTATTGCTGCCTTTCACCGAAGAATACGAGATGGTAACAGGAATACGTGCCAATCGAAAAGATTCATGGGGCAAGAGAATGCAATCAAAAATAGCCAACGGATTTCGCAGAAAGATGACTGGCGACACGGCAACCGATACTGGGTGTCCTTTAAAGATTCTACATTCGGATATAGCCAAGCGCATTCCTTTCTTCAATGGTATGCATCGTTTTTTGGCGGCTCTCATTACACTTGAAGGCGGTAAGATGAAAGAACTTCCCGTTAGGCATTATCCAAGAACCAAAGGCGTTTCAAAATATCACCTAAGCAATCGTCTTGTAAAGCCTTTTGAAGATTGCTTTGCCTTTCGGTGGATGCGCAGTCGGTATATCAAATATGGTATAAACGAGAACAATATAGATTGATAGGCTGAAATCATGGCGAAATATCTGATTTTTGCTGTAGGATTTATTGCCCAGGGATTTTTCTCTGCGCGAATGCTGATACAATGGATTCTTTCGGAGAAACAAAAGCGTATCGTTTCGCCCGTAATCTATTGGCTTTGCAGTCTTGCGGGAAGCATTTTGCTTTTTGTCTATGGTTGTTTGCGCAATGATTTCGCAATAGTTCTCGGACAACTGGTTTCATATTATATATATGTGTGGAATCTCGACATCAAAGGAGCATGGGCAAAAATACCATTGCCTTTGCGTGTCGTTTTGTTTGCATTACCGGTTGCTGCTGTGGCATATTTGCTCGGAGATGCCGAATATTTCATGCAATCTTTCTTTCACAACGAAAGAATTCCTTTTGCATTGCTTCTTTATGGTTCGGCCGGGCAAATCATATTCACATTGCGCTTTATATATCAGTGGTATTATTCCTACCGTCGGCATCGTTCCGTTTTGCCAATAGGCTTTTGGATAATCAGTCTTGTTGGTTCGGGAATGATAGTGAGCTACGCCATTTTTCGCCACGACCCCGTACTTATTCTCGGGCAGTCGGTGGGTTTTATCACCTATTCGAGAAACATAATGATTGGTGCCAAGAGCAAGGCATCGGATAAGGAGGAAAACAAATGAGGATATTGGTTACAGGGTGTGCCGGATTTATAGGACACCAACTGTCGGTTGCGCTCGCAAAACGCGGGGAGGAGGTTGTAGGTATTGACAATCTCAACAACTACTACAATCCTGCGCTCAAACTGGCGCGTCTCAACGATATGGGAGTCGACTCGGCTGATGGCAAAAGCAATATTTTTCCCAATTTTCACTTTATAAATTCCGACATAGCCGACGATAAAACGCTCAACTCTATCTTTGCGCGCGAAAAGTTTGATATTGTTTGCAATCTTGCGGCTCAAGCCGGAGTGAGATACTCTATTGATCACCCGCGAAGCTATATCGAAAGCAACATAGTGGGTTTTTTCAATATTCTTGAATGCTGCCGCCACAACGGAGTAAGCACTTTGGTTTACGCAAGTTCGAGCAGTGTTTATGGAGGAAATACAAAAACGCCGTTTTGCGAGGAAGATCGCGTAGACAACCCCAAGAGTCTTTATGCCGCAACCAAAAAGAGTGATGAACTTATGGCTCGTGTTTACTCCTCTCTCTATGGAATAAAAACCACGGGGTTGAGATACTTCACTGTATATGGTCCGTGGGGACGACCAGATATGTCTCCGGTGCTTTTTGCAAACGCTATCACTCAACGCAAACCTATCCGTCTTTTCAATGGTGGCGACATGGTGCGCGATTTTACGTATATCGACGATATTATCAACGGCACGCTTTTGGCCATCTACCATTCTGTTGGGGGCGATGTGCCTGCCACGGTTTACAATATCGGTTGTTCTCACCCCGTAAAACTGATGGATTTCATTTCTGCTCTTGAGAATGCACTGAACATGAAAGCCGAATTTGAAATACTTCCCATGCAGCCCGGCGATGTATACGTTACTGCTGCCGACACAACAAAGATTTCGCGGGAATTGGGCTATAATCCTACGGTGAATATCGAGGAAGGCACACAAAGGTTTATTGAATGGTATTGGAAATACCGCGAAATACTGATGTAGTCTTATTGCGGGATTTCTGAATCAATTAACGGAGAGTAAATGTTACTCTCCGTTGTAGATTTTGTTCATTGCTTTTACTGTGGCAGCAAGTTTGTCGCGCAGCCATTTGGGTTCCAAAACTTCAAGAGCGTCCATGCTTGCGAGAATTTCTTGTATGAAGTCAAATTCCGGCTTCAAATGATATTCAAACACGCACATATTGCCGTCTTTTTCCAATTCTTTTTGCGAGGAATGGAGCGGTAGTCCGCGCAGATAGCGTGCGTTTCTCTCGGTAGTTCTTACCACCACTCTATCCTTGGGCACCGTTCCGGTATTGAGTATTCCAAAACAATCCTTGAAGTAGTCTTGCGGTTCAAAATCGCTTGGCATTTTGAAAATCTCCTGTAGAATTTCCACACGTTTCATTCTGTCGAGCGCGTAAACCCTTACATCTTCGGTTTTCGGGCTATACCCCACCACATACCAACGTCTTTTGAAAACCTTCACGAAGTATGGTTGTATATCAAAGTCAAATACATCGTTTTGGGTATAGCTAAAATACGAAATACTAAGCACTCGGTTGTCGCGCATGGCTTTGATTACCGTTTCAAGATAGTTTTGTCCCGACGGCAGTTCTTCCAAAACCACACGGGAACGCAGTTTTTTGCTATCTCCTACCATTGCGTTCACCGAAAACGCATTCAAGAGCCAGCTACGCGACGTGCGGCGGTTGAAAATACTGTCATCTTCTATATAGTAACGATTCAAACTGTCGTGGGATATCACAATATCGAAAAGTTCTTCTATAGCATTTATATTGTTTATGAAAGTGCGCCGCGATATATCCACGCCTTCGCTCAATTCACACTCCAACCACTTATCGTTTATCTCTTTGCGTGTAATTCTTCCCGCTCTGTAAATCGTTTCTACCAGCCAAACGTATTTATTCAAAAGTCCTATCGAACCTGTTGACATATTTTTTGTCTGTTTGTTTTTGTACACGCAAAGATAACCGCCCTACGTGTAAAACAACTGCACAGTGCACGACAAAGAACCATTTTTTTTGCAATCATAACGTTTTTTGCTTCAAAAAACTCCACTTTGTAAAGCAAAGTATTCCGTTGTGTGTTTTGCAACATTTGGTACTATAAAAAATATGTCCGATATAGTTTTAAACTACATCAGACATATTTTAAATTAGATGCGTCGGAATTTTTACTATATGCCGACTCGTTTTTGAGGCTTGCGGAACGGGGCTTTCGACCTGGTTTGCGGGGCATAAAAAACGACTTATGAAACATGCTGAATATGAGGCACTAAAAATTCCATGGTATATCGTTTTTCTAATGTCTGACATTTTTCAAACAATGTCAGACATTATTTAAATAATATCGGACATTGTTTTTGCAATATGCCTTTATTTTTTCACCACGGCATTTTCATTGTTTGCAATCCACGATGCCACCGCGTCGGCACAGCGTTCCCCATCAATGGCAGCCGAAACTATTCCGCCGGCATAGCCCGCCCCTTCGCCACAAGGAAACAATCCCGGACGCGAAACATGTTGCAAGGTTTCATTGTCGCGCGTAATTCTTACGGGAGAAGAAGTGCGTGTTTCCACACCTATCACCGTAGCTTCTTTTGAAAGGAAACCTTTGTAGCGCGAGCCGAATATTTTGAACGCTTCGCCAAGACGCGCACCTATAAACTGCGGCATCCAGAAATGCAAAGGCGAAGAAATCAATCCCGGAGCATACGACGACGGCGGAAGGTCGTAACTAAGTTTGCGATTTACGAAATCGCCCATTCGCTGCGCCGGAGCCGTTTGTTTGCGATTACCCTGCAACCAACATTCACGCTCCAAGGCTTCTTGAAAATACATCATGCGCAGAGGGTTTGCCTTGTCGTAGAAATCATCGTGCATCGCGCTGAATTTTTCATCGCCCATTGCCGTTTTCATAAGCGACAACATGGAAACTTCGTCCAAATCTTCGGGACGAAGTTCAACCACCATTCCCGAATTGCTCCATTTCGAACCACGATTCTTAGGACTCATTCCGTTCACAACAATTTGTTCCTCGCCGGTAGCAGCAGGCACAACAAATCCGCCGGGACACATGCAAAAACTATATACACCTCGTTCCGCCACTTGTGCGGTCATGGAATATTCTGCCGCGGGAAGATAATTGCCACGTCCGTTACGAGAATGATACTGTATGCAATCTATCGTAAAACTTTGGTGCTCGAGCCTCACTCCGGCAGCTATTCCTTTCATTTCAAGCGCATATCCGCCCTCGCGTAACATACGATAAACATCGCGCGCCGAATGTCCGGTAGCCAAAACCACAGGTCCTTTATATTCCCGCCCTTCTGCATCAACCGCTCCGCACACTTCGTTCTCGGAATTCACGAGAAGCTGCGTAACCTTGGCGTTGAAATGCACCTCGCCTCCGCAATCTATAATAGTGTTACGGATATTCTCGATAATTCGCGGCAAACGGTCGGTACCAAGATGCGGGTGGGCCGAACTAAGAATGTCTGTGTCGGCACCATGCTGGCAAAAAATTGCAAGAATCTTGTCAACATTTCCGCGCTTCCTGCTGCGCGTATAAAGTTTCCCGTCGGAATATGCCCCAGCTCCGCCTTCGCCAAACGAATAATTGCTTTCAGGGTCAACTTTTTGGGTTTCGCGAATCTTTGCTATGTCGTGTTTTCGCGAATGTACGTCTTTGCCCCTCTCAAGAACGATAGGTTTTATACCAAGTTCTATAAGTCGCAACGCAGAGAAGAGACCGCCCGGTCCGGCTCCTACAACAATCGCCTGCGGAGCGTTTTCAACCGAACGGTATTCGATATGTTCGTATTCTTCGGGCACACTTTCCCCCGCAAGATACACATCGGCAGTAACATGCACCACGATATTTCGCTGACGTGCGTCTATGCTGCTTTTTCTTATGCGTATGTTCGAAATTGTAGGCGAGTCTATGTGCAACATCTCGGCAGCTTCGAGTTTCATACGGCTCTTGTCAGCAGCGAAATGCGGCGGAAGTTTGAAATTTAGGCTATACATATAATTAATGTTTCGGTCTGTGGAAAAGATGCGGCAAACATTTCAGCCAAAAAGCTCTCTCAGCGCATCTTCAACCTTTCCCACACTTATGATTTCTATATTCTGATTGTTTTTCTTGCACCCCCGTGCGTTTTGTTTTGGAACAAGCATACGTTTGAAGCCAAGTTTTTCGGCCTCGGATATACGTTGTTCGATTCTTGCCACAGGTCGTATTTCTCCGCTCAAACCTACTTCGCCCGCCATACATACATCGCGCGAAATAGCTGTGTCAACGTTGCTCGAAAGTATGGCAGCAATTACCGAAAGGTCTAATGCCGGATCGGTAACTCTTATTCCTCCTGCAAGATTAAGGAACACATCTTTTTGGGTAAGCTTAAATCCCACGCGCTTTTCCAATACGGCGAGAAGCATATTCATTCTGCGCGTGTCGAAACCCGTTGCCGAACGCTGCGGAACGCCATAAGCGGCTGTACTAACAAGTGCCTGCGTTTCTATAAGCAATGGGCGCACGCCTTCAATAGTTGCCGCGATTGCCACACCGCTTAATCCCGCGTTATCCTGGGTTAACAATAGTTCCGAAGGGTTTTCTACGCCGCGCAATCCCTCAGATCGCATTTCGTAGATGCCTAATTCGCTCGTACTTCCGAAACGATTTTTAATTCCTCTCAGTATTCGATAAAGATAATGTCGGTCGCCCTCGAACTGTAATACCACATCAACGATATGTTCAAGTATTTTGGGACCGGCAATTACGCCTTCTTTCGTGATATGTCCGATAAGAAATACAGGTACTGCGCTCTGTTTTGCAAATTTCAGCAGAGCGGAGGTACATTCCCGTATTTGCGTGAGACTGCCAGGCGCACTGTCGCAAGTTTGTGTCTCAAGAGTTTGTATAGAGTCGATTATAACCATTTCAGGTTTTACTTCGGCTATTTCATGAAAGATATTTTCGAGCGAAGTTTCGCAAACCACGAGAATGTCTGCCGTGGAATTTTCTATACGTTGGGCGCGGAGTTTTATTTGTCGTTCACTTTCTTCCCCACTTACGTAAAGCACCTTTTTTTCGGGCATTCTCATTACGGTTTGAAGCATAAGTGTGGATTTTCCTATGCCTGGTTCTCCGCCCAAAAGCACGAGTGAGCCTGGCACAATACCTCCGCCGAGCACTCGGTTGAGTTCTGTGTCGTGGGTATCGATACGTATTTCTCTCGAAGCCTCTACTTGTGAAAGTCTAACGGGACGCGGGCGTTTTTCCGCCACTTTTGCGATTACCGAAACCCCACTGCGCGCCGACGGTGTCGGCTCTGGCGCAACAGTTACTTCCTTAAAAGTATTCCATGCTCCACACGACGGGCATTTACCGAGCCATTTCACGCTATCGTAGCCGCAGTTCTCGCACACGTATGCCGTTTTGGTCTTTGCCATTGCTATATTGTGGAAATTTTATGGAGTGTAGTTCTATTACTTTGCGTTGGTTTCGGGAGCAGTTACCGTCCACGGCTTTTTCACTGCGTCGTGAGCTGCCTGCTGACAGGTTTTCACGAGACGGGCGTCCATTTCTGCCGGAGCATATTTGTTTCCCAAAACTTTTTTGCCCGTAATTGTTTCATACCATGTGCAGGCTGCGGTGTATCGACCATAGACAAGGTTCAAATGAAACCCGTCGCGGTTCATCGCATCGCCTATATAGGTTTGACGTGCGTTCTGAATGGCGGTTCCCGAAGGCACCACTTTTTTGAGTTTATGCTTTTTTACTGCCATTTTTGAGGCTTCCATGATTTTTTCATACATTTCGGCCTGGCTGTTATGGTAGTTTGGAAATTCGTTGTGGGTGGAATTTTGCGCATAAGCCCACGTTTGATGCCATATAATCTTTGCCTTTGGAGCAAGGCGCTTTACGTATGCCACGAGATTTGTAAGGAATGGCTCATACGACTCATATAATCCCGACACTCCGCTTGCTTGTTGCAAACTTATATAGTCCCATTTTTCTTCGGCTATGGCTTCGCTAATTTTTTCGTTGTCTTTTTGCACCCTATTGCCGTCGAGCCCTATTTTGCGATAGCGATAGGCAGGTTTGTCGTTCTCAGCGTTGTTCCAATGACGTTTCAGCGGACAACCACCTATGTAAAGATTTCCCACAATCATGTCAACGCCATCGGCCTTTGCAAGTTCGTAAAGATTTTGCTCTATGGCATCTTCCGAAAAACTGTTGCCGATTGCAAGTATCTTGATTGTTTTTGCCCAGGAGCATTGAACGCACAAGGCAAATGCTATAAGCAGAAAAATGTTTTTGAGTTTCATAAAACGAGATATATTTTATTCAAGGCAAAGTTAGCACAATTTGCATTAATTGCGCGTTTTTTTCAAAGCCGATAATCTTCGCAAAAAAACACAATCTGACATAGGAAAACTAATGTCTGACCTTTTTTAAAAAAGGTCAGACATTGTTTAAAAAATATCGGACATTATTTTTACAATATCCCATATCGTTTTTCGCTATATTTTTCTGCCTGCAAAAAACTTGGAACATTCCCCAAAAATATTGTACTGGTTTTACATTCAAAGCAAGATTGTTTGATAACTTTGCCCAGAAAATCTATTTATAATGAAGAATTTTGTTTTTGCAATAATTACATTGGCGCTGACTGGCTTCATCTGCTCGTGCAGCAGCGATGACAATGGTAACAAACAGAGCGGAAAAGACAAGACAAAGACTGCCTTTGTATCGGTGAGCGTGAGAAACAACGCTGCAGGCGACCATGAACTTGCAACGGGCGATGTGCTCTATGTCTACAACGGCAACGTGGGCAGCAAAGGCGCTGTGTCGGTGCTCAAATATACCGACAGCGGGAAATTCGAGGGGAATCTGGTTTATTCTGCCACAGACGATGCGCTCAATGCCTATATCAAATTCAACAACACCCCCAAAGTGGTAGTCGACACGGCGGCGCGTACAATCAACATTGACTATGAAAACCAAAACGGCACAGAGAGCGATGCCGCTGCGCGAGACTATGGCGTGAGCACTGCATACACAGCAAAGGACTTCCTAGGAAATTCAACCACCAGCCTGCAATTCCGCACAGTTTCGGCAATGCTGCGAATCAACAAGCCCACCGACGTAAAGACCAAAGGCTATCGTCTCACTTCATACGGCAACAACTTGCAGACAAAAGCCACCGCAATTGAAAACATCATGTATTTCATGCCCGCAACATCGACCTCGATGAAAACCAATAGCACAGTCGACACCAAAGAAGGCAAGATAGTTTGCACGGCAACTGACAAAACGGGCGACTATATCGCATTTTTTGCACAAGGAGCCGCCGACCCTACACTCGAAGTGGAATACACCACCGCCGGCGGGGCAAACGTGATTGAAAACATAGCTTTGCAGGGGCAAACCACCCAAGAAGATTCCTACGGAATGATGAACGCTACATTCAAAGCCGGCAATTACTACAACGTAAAGCCCACCGGAAGCGTGAGTATAGGCGACTTTTTGTGCGACGACTCGTTTAAAGCAAAAGCCATAGTATACGACATCGAAAACATCGACATCGAAAACCACCACACGGCACGCGCAATGGCTGTAAGCGATTGCAGCGCTGGCGAAACTATGGAATGGAGCACCACAAGCGTATTGCCTAGTTCTATGTCGAAATATGTAACAACCAATGTCATGACCGACTTGCGCGGCTACGAATTTACAGCGCAATACAACGGCAACACCTACTACAAAGCCCTGAATGCCGCCGTGGGAAACGCAGCAAAACTATCTGGTTGCAGCAGTTGGTATCTTCCGTCGGCGGGAGAATGGCAAAACTTCTGGAACAACCTCGGCGGATTGCGCAAGATAAACAAAAAACTCCGCCAGGCAGGAGCACAAGAATTGAACGGAGTGAAATATTGGACGGCTACACTGCGCTCACTCACCGAGCCTTGCGCCGTGATAGCTGAAAACAACACACTATCAACAATTCCGCAACCGCTGCAATCAAAACTCGCAGTGAGAGCATCAGTAGCCTTTTAATTCAAAACCAACTACTACAATTCTATATACCTCTTGCAAAGAAATGAATTATATTGTAACTTTGCAGATTGTATAACAAAAACGAGCAGCAATGGATCCAAGACAAATTCAGCCAAGCCCTTTCAAGCAAACAAACGCCTTTGCCATGAACTATGCGCTTCCCTATGGATTTTATTGGATTTTTGGAATGCTTTGTTTTGTTTGCTCGCCCAACCAAACGCTTTTCTCGCTTGCATTCTACTTTGTATTTGCCTCCACGCCAATCATTGGTTACAAACTACTCTGTAGATTTCGCGACAGAGTGTGTGGGGGAGCAATAACATTCTCACGAGGCTATCTGTTTACCCTACTCGTTTATTTCTACGCCGCTCTTATTTTAGCAGCAGCTGTATATGTCTATTTTCAATTCTTCGACAACGGCACGTTTATCGACAATTATTTACAAGCCCTCGATAGTCCCGAAGTGAAACAGGCATTTCAGCAAGAAAGCATGAAGCAACTTGTAAACGGAGCAGGATTGAAAGATTTGAAAAGCGCACTCGAAGCAATGCAGTCGGTATCACCGGTGGTGTATGCGGCAAACATTCTCGATTTGAACATATTTCTCGGACTTCTTCTCTCAGTTCCAACAGCCCTGCTCGCAATGCGCCGAAACGAAAACATACAATAAAAAACATGGACGTATCTTTAGTAATTCCATTATACAACGAAGAAGAAAGTTTAAAGGAACTTTATCTCTGGATTGTGAAAGTGGCAAAAGCCAACTCGCTTACATACGAAATAATATTTGTAAACGACGGAAGCACAGACCACTCTTGGAGTGTGATAGAAGTACTCTCTGCCATAGATTCCAATGTACACGGCATAAAATTCCGTCGCAACTACGGCAAGAGCGCAGCCCTTTACTGCGGTTTCAAGAAAGCGCAAGGCGATGTGGTGATTACAATGGACGCCGACCTGCAAGATTCTCCCGACGAGATACCCGAATTGCGCAGAATGATAATCGAAGACGGCTACGACCTTGTTTCCGGTTACAAAAAGAAACGCTACGACCCGCTTTCCAAAACAATTCCTACCAAACTCTTCAATGCCACCGCGAGAAAAGTAAGCGGTATAAAAAATCTGCACGATTTCAACTGCGGACTGAAAGCCTATCGCCGCGATGTGATTAAGAATATCGAAGTTTACGGCGAAATGCACCGATATATACCATATCTTGCAAAAAACGCCGGCTTTGACAAAATCGGAGAAAAGGTTGTGCATCATCAAGCACGCAAATTCGGACACACAAAGTTCGGCGGACTCAATCGTTTCTTCAATGGTTATCTCGATTTGCTGAGCCTTTGGTTTCTCACAAGCTTCGGGCGCAAGCCAATGCACGTCTTTGGTTTTCTTGGATCCCTTATGTTTTTCATAGGATTTGTTGCAATTGTAATCGTTGGCGCAAACAAAATCTACGCTTTGTGCAATCACATTCCTGCACATTTGGTTACAGATTCTCCATACTTCTATATTGCGTTGACAATGATGCTTCTCGGCACGCAATTATTCCTCGCCGGATTTTTGGGAGAACTTGTCAGTCGAAACGCATCGGCACGCAATGACTACAAGATAGAAAAAGAAATATAAAACATACCGCACCGTATAGATGCAAAGCCATATCCGAAAAATCACGTCTGCACATCTGCTGCTGTATATCTGTATTGCCGTAAACGCTATCTGCTTTGCGGCATGCAGCAACATAGACTGTCCGCTCAGCAACACGGTTTCGGCAAAATATACCTTTTACAATTCCTCAACCAAGGCTTCGGCTGTGATTAAGGATACTCTCACTGTGAAAGCGATGGGAACTGATACGATTTTATACAACCTTGGAGTAAATCTTTCAGAACTTAATTTGCCTGTAAGTTACAACCATAGTGCCGACACATTGCTTTTCTGTGTTTCAAATAGCGGTGAAATAAGAACGGATACGCTTGTCGTTTCCCACACAAACGAGGCACATTTTGAATCGATTGATTGCAGTCCGGCAATGTTTCACAAAATAACCACGGCAAAGGTTATTCGCGGCGCGGGTTCTACAAAAGTAACGCAAATAGACAGTGTTGCTGTCAATAATTCCAAAGTAAATTATAATGTTGTCGAGAATATTAAAGTTTACGTTACTCTTCCTTAGCGCGATGCCTTTGGGGGTTAACGCGCAGCGGGATTCTGCAGTTGTTGTGCCGCAGAAAGTGCGCGGGGTACAATATTCTCCGCAAGATATAGCAGACTCGCAAGACAAAGAGTTGCCTTTTCTTGCCGGTTTCTCTGTTTCGGGCAATTTGGCTGGGGCTTTTCTCGCAGCGATATCCTCTTATGGTGAGTTTGAAGGGGCTGTAAGGGCAAACATACGCGGCACTTATTTTCCGATAATAGAGTTGGGACTCGGCGTTTGCGACCATACCGATAGCGGAACGGATTTGCACTACAAGACAAACTCTCCTTTTTTCCGCATAGGCGTTGACTACAATATTTTGAACGACAAAACTTCGGGCAACAGGGTTTTCGGTGGGGCAAGACTGGCTTATTCCACATTCAAATACGACATAAGCGGTCCCGATCTCAAAGATCCTTATTGGAATACCACTACTCCTTATAATTTCAAAGGTCTTAGTGGAAATCAACTTTGGCTTGAATTGGTCTTTGGCGTAGAAACAAAAATCTGGAGCATATTTCATTTAGGTTGGAGCGCACGCTATAAAAACCGCATCGCAGGAAAATCAGACAGCATAGGCGAACCGTGGTATGTGCCCGGATTTGGAAAATACGGAACGACGGTTATCGGCGGAACATTCAACTTAATTTTTGATATCTAACATTTTAATTTTCTTTTTACCAAGATGAGTGTTGTTGAAAGCATACTTCTTTCGCTCGCTCTCGCAATGGATTGTTTCAGCATTGCGTTTACGTGCGGCATAATTGAGAAACGTTTCCACGCCACGCAAGCTATTTTGATGGCAGTGCTCTTTGGCGCGTTCCAATCCTTGATGCCGCTTATCGGCTGGGGCATCTCGGGGGTGTTTTATAGTTATATCGAAGAGTTTGCGCCGATTGTTGCTTTTGCTTTGTTGGTTTTCATTGGAGGCAAAATGATTTGGGAAAGCATCAAAAGCAACGAAGAACATCCGTTTAACCCCAATCGTTTGTCGACATTGCTTTATTTGTCTGTGGCAACAAGCATCGACGCCCTTGCAATAGGCATCACATTTACCTGCATGGGTATGGAAAAGATAGAAGATATTGTTGTGCCGCTATTAATAATTGGTGCCGGGTCGTTCTTGCTTTCAATCATCGGCAAAACCATTGGTGCGTTTGCGGGTAAGCGTTTTGATTTCAATGCAGAGCTTTTCGGAGGTATAATATTGGTATTGTTGGGAGTGAAGACCCTCATTCTCGGATAAAAAACAGGATAGATGAAAAAAAGAAGCCTTGGTATTTTAAAGTTATTGTTTCTCGTTGCGTTGATAATTGGAAGTGTGGTAATCGTATCCCGCCACAACAATATAAAATACGTAACAGACGAGGGCAATGTGTTTGGAACTTACTATCATATCACATATTCCTATTCCCATAGCATACAGCAGGATATCGACAAGCGTCTTGCGATGGTCGATGCCTCGCTTTCCCCGTTCAACAAGCGTAGCATTATAACCGCTGTCAATCAAAACCGCGACGTTAGGGTTGATAGTATGTTTCGTTACGTTTTCAATTTGGCTCACGAGGTTTCCAGCAACACCAACGGAGCGTTTGACATCACCGTTGCGCCGCTTGTAAATCTTTGGGGCTTTGGCTTTGAGAAAAAAGACAGTGTAAATTCGGAGCAGGTGCAGAAGTTGTTGCAAACTGTGGGATTTCGCAAAGTCAGTCTCTCGCAGAGCGGAAGAGTGATGAAGCAAAATCCTGCCACACAACTTGATTGCAGCGCCATTGCCAAAGGTTATGGTTGCGATGCGGTAGCAGGTTTGTTTGATGAGCTTGGAATCGAAAACTATCTCATAGAAATCGGTGGCGAAATTGTAGCTAAGGGCGAGAATTCCAAGCATGAAAAATGGAACATCGGTATAAATCGTCCCGTAGACGACAGTTTGATGGTCGACAACAAGATTGCCGCTGTTTTAGAACTGACAGATTGTGGTTTGGCTACGAGCGGAAACTATCGCAGGTTTTATTACAAAAACGGCAAACGCTATGCCCACACCATCGACCCGCGCACTGGCTACCCGGTGCAGCACACGCTGCTTTCGTCAACGGTTATAGCCAAAAACTGCGCCACTGCCGACGCTTATGCAACGGCTTTCATGGTGCTCGGCATTGACTCTGCGAAAATTGTGCTTGCAAACCACCCGGAACTCGAGGCTTATTTTATTTACTCCAACGAGAAAGGTGGTTACGGAGTTTGGATTTCGCCCAAATTGTCGGAGCGCGTGGCGCGTAAAAATTAGATGCCGCAATGAAAAGGCTCAACTACGAACAGCTATCGTCTCTTCCGCTTTTTTTCGGAATGGACGGTGCCACGTTGGTGAGCATTTGCGAAGCCATCAATCCCGTGATTGCGCCGATGCGCAAGGGGAGTGTGATACTCAATGCCGGCGAAAGTTGCCGCTCCCTCGTGTTTCTTCTTGAAGGAGAACTGGAATCGTCAACAACATTCGGCAATTCAAAGTTCTTGCTCACCGAAACCGTGCGCGCCGTAACGCTTGTGGAACCCCAATGTATGTTTGGACTCCACACCACATACACCCGAAATTATATTGCATCAGGCAGCGGTTACTACTTGCGCCTACCCAAAACGGTAGTGGTGCACAAAATGATGGAAAACGAGGTTTTCCGTTTCAATTTCATAAATCTTCTAAGTTCTCAGGTGCAGGAAACCACACGCCGCCTGCGTCATATTTCGGGCAATAGCATAGAAAAGCGCATGGCAGAGCTTTTTGCACGACAAATGCTGAAACTTTCGGGCCACAAAGTCATAAGATGCAAAATGACCGACTTGGCAGAATGTTTGTGTGAAACCAGATTGAATGTTTCACACACCCTGCGCAACCTCGAAAACCGCAACTTATTAAAATCCACCCGTGGCGCAATCGAAATACCAGCCTTCGAGAAATTCCTTGCCAAGGTAGAATAGTCCTTTTTCCGCCTCTAATTTTCCCCTTCCATACATAGGGAAAAAAACACACGGCATATCGCAAAAACAATAACCGATATTTTTTAAATAATATCCGACCTTTTTTAAATAATATCAGACATTGTTTTAACGACATGGGACATCGTAAAAACGAGGTCCAACCTAACTTAAAATCCATGGCTTGGAAATTAAATTATAAGCCTTGGAATTTTGCAATATGCAGTGTAACTTTTAGCATATCCCCAAAACATTTTCCTATATCCCGAGAAAAAAAAGTTTCACAAAGGCAAAAAAAAATAAGCATACCACTCTGCAACCACTTGTTATAGCTATCTTTGCAGTTGAATTTAACGTTTCCGCTCCAAAGCGCGAACTAAAACAAAAATAGACTATCGGTCGACAACAATAAACATTTAATCAATCATTCTTCCGGCGACAGAGTTTGCCAAAGGAAGAAAAATATCAATTATTTATGAGAAACAAATTTATCAATCCCATCAAGAGAGGGATAGGAGTATTACCGCTACTAATCCTCATGCTTGTGAGCGCAACCCCAATCAAGGCACAGGAAAGTTATGGCTTGAAAATTGCCGGAGTTGAGGTTACAAGCGAAAACTGCAACGACCTCAGCGTAATCTCGAGCGTGAGAGGAAAGGTGAAATACGACCCCGCCACAAATACACTCTACCTCGAAGACGCAAGAATTGCGAACTTAGGAAGAGGAATTACCAATCAATCATTAGACAGACTTATAATAAACGTAACTGGCGAAGACACCATTATAACAGAATACAGCGACGCAATAGAATTGGGCACTTGTCAAACAATAATAAAAGGTAACGGAAAACTCAAGGTAGTGTCAAACTATTGTAATGGCATTTCCTTCAAAAATTCGCTTGAAATAGACAGCTGCACACTGCATGTTCAAAGTTATTTTAGTTATGGTATTACAGGGAAAAAAGAAGAAAACGATGAAAACAGAGGAAGTCTCGCCATACACAACGCAAAAGTAACGACAGAAAGCTCTTCTGGCTCTATCTGCAACATTGCTTCGCTCGACCTCGACAGTTGCGTAATCTTCAATCCCAAAGGCGCAGCGTTTAACGAATCCCTGCATGCTGTTGCGTTCAAAGGAGAAATGGTAAAAGGAAAAGTAATTATCGAAAGAGGAACAGAAGTAAACTATGGTTTAAAAATTGCCGGAGTTGACGTTACAGACAAAAACTGCAACGATTTAAGCGAAATCACAGGTGTAGACGGAATTATAAAATACAATCCCGAAGACCAAATTCTCACTCTTGAAAACGTAACCATCGCAACAGACGAAGTAACTGGTGGTATACACAACGATTCTATAGAAAACCTTATAATAAATATAACGGGAGAGAACAATGTAAAAGCATATTACCCTGCAATATATTCCGCTCTTCCTACAACTATTCAAGGAGACGGAACACTCAACGCGAATAGCGCTACATTTTTCGGCATTGGCGTAGCAAAAGATACCCTTACAATTGATGGTTGCACCGTAAACGCAAATGGTTGTTGGGGTATCATGGGAGGAAACGAAGATGTAGTACTTTCTATTAAGAACAATGCGAAAGTTTCAGCTGAGGGCAACAATGGTTCAATCCTTAGCTTTAGTTCTCTCGCGCTTGACAAGAGCGTTGCAATCGTCAGCCCAATCGGAGTAGCTTTTGACGATTCTCTTAGAGCCGTTGTGCGCAATGGGAATGTTGTTAACGACTTAGTAGTAATTGATAAGCCTATTTACTATGGCTTGGTGATTGCCGGATATTCTGTAACAAGCAAAAACTACAACGACTTAAGCGTAATCCCAGGCGTGAGCGGAACGGCGAAATACGACCCCGAAACTAAAACTCTCTTCCTTGAAGACGCAAAAATTTCGTATTTCGGAAATTGTATTAAAAATGATACTGTAGACGGACTCACAATAAACATAACTGGCGAATCACAAGCTATAGCAAGTATTGGCCACGGAATATATTTGGGCTTTAACTCGACGACAATCAAGGGTGGCGGAAAACTCTTGGCAGTGTCAAACTTCGGAAGTTACGGAATTTTCTTCGCAAAATCGCTTGAGATAGACAGTTGCAAACTGCATGTCCAAGGAGATTGCGGTATCGCAGGAAAAAACGGAACCGAAGAAAGTCTCATCATACGCAACACCGACATATATGCATATGCTCCAAATGGTCCTATTTGCAAAATTGCTTCGCTCACGCTTGACGGCTGCAAGATAACTAATCCCGAAGAAGCTGCGTTTGACGAAAACGTTAAAGCTGTTGCGCTCAACGGAGAGATATTTACGGGCACTTTGGAGATAACATCCGACCGTACAGTAGGCATCAAGGACGTGAAATCCAAAGTTTCAACCCTCAAACAAGGCATCTACAGCCTTGACGGAGTTTACCTCGGCAACGATTTCGACTCTCTGCCAAAGGGTATTTATATCAAGGACGGAAAGAAAGTTTTGAAGTAACATTGCAGAATTGCCTACGGTTTACGACCGAAGGCTTACCATAAAGAATTAAGGGACAAGCCCGCCACCGACGGACTTGTCCTTTTTTTATCTATCTCACAAGCCGTGCCGAAAACCTTGTTTCTCAGGCAAAAAAAGCCACACGGCATATCGCAAAAACAATAACCGATATTTTTTAAACAATAACCGATATTTTTCAAATAATATCAGACATTATTTTAACCACATGGGACATCGTAAAAACGAGGTCCAATC
>CAVIQL010000004.1:54495-117865 GCA_963644855.1 Clostridiaceae bacterium Marseille-Q4149
TATCTAATCTAAATTCCATGGCTTAGAATTTAAATTAGAAGCCTTGAAATTTTACATTGTTCCATACAAGGGTAAAACAAATACAATCAATCACCTCTACAAACCTAAAGTATCTACACAATGACTTTGTAAAGCAAAAAAAATGGCAACAACGGCACAAAACATCAGTATTTGTGCTACTTTTCACAATTTACGAAGCTAAGAATGTGCTTTTTCATTATATTTGCAGTTATACCAAGAAACTAATCAAACCATATCAATGAATATATTCAAGATTCTCTGTCTGGCATCGGCCGCTTTGCTCGCCACTCCGTCAGAAGCCCAAAATTGTGTTCCCGCAGATGGGGCGAAAAAATGTGCTATGAAGTGCTGTATAAACAATATTCCCGCGCTCCAAGGCATTAGTATGCAAACCGACCGCCGTGTAGTTTCCTACATATTGCCCAAGCGCATAATGTGGAAGCAAAGCACAGGCGGCTCAACCATTGAAAACGAGCAAATACTGCTGAAAAACAATTACGGACAGACTGCCCTCGGAGGCATATCGTTCTGCCACTTGAAAAACGGCACTGGCGGAATGAACTCCATGCTATTCGACTTCGGAGCAGAGCTTCAGGGCGGAATACAAATCGTTACGGGCGGCGCGCCGGCAAACAGCGTGAAGCTACGCATACGTTTCGGAGAATCGGCATCAGAGGCAATGTGTGATATAGACGGCAAAAACGGTGCTACCAACGACCATGCCATGCGCGATTTCGTACATCAGGTGCCCGGAATGGGCGTTTCGGAAGTAGGAAATTCGGGATTCCGCTTCGTGCGTATCGACGTGTTGGGCGACAATGCCGACCTGCTACTACAAGAAGTGCGCGCAGCATTCAGATACAGAGACATACCCTACCTTGGTTCGTTTGAATGCGACAACGAAAGGCTCAACAAAATATGGCAAACGGGCGCATACACCGTACACCTCAACATGCAGCAATACTTGTGGGACGGCATCAAACGCGACCGCCTGGTGTGGACCGGAGATATCAACCCCGAAGTGCTGACAATAGCTACCGTATTCGGCGCAAACGATGTGGTGAACAAAAGTCTCGACCTCTCAAAAGAAAACTTCAAGCCCACGCAATGGATGTGCACAATTTCGAGCTACTCCATTTGGTGGATGATAACCCATTACCAATGGTATCTCTACACCGGCAACAAAAAATATCTTGACGAGCAGAAAGAATATACCACAGAACTCATAGGCGAACTAATGAAATACGTTGACGACAAAGGATATGAGAAACTCAACGCACGATTCCTCGATTGGCCTTCCTCGGAAAACCCCAAAGGCATTGATGCCGGACTACAAGCTATAATGGTAATGGCTTTTGATACCGCAGAAAAGCTCGAAACAATTTGGGGAAACACCGAACTCGCACAAAAATGCGCCGACCTTGCAAAAAAGATGAGAAAATGTCGCCGCGATTTCAACAATTCAAAACAAGCAGCGTCGTTAAATGCCATCGCAGGAATGATTGAGCCCGCAAAAGCAGCAAAGAAAACAATTCTGCCAGGCGGTGCCAAAGATTTCTCAACTTTCTACGGATATTACATGCTCGAAGCACTCGCTTTGGCAGGCAACTATACAGAAGCAATGGACATCATGAGCGAATATTGGGGTGCAATGATCGATCTTGGAGCTACTACTTTCTGGGAAGACTTTAATATCGATTGGACAAAGAACGCTGCACGCATTGACGAACTCGTTCCCGAAGGAAAAATCGACATACATCAATCCTATGGCAACTATTGCTACAAAGGTTTCCGACATTCATTCTGCCATGGTTGGGCTTCAGGTCCCACAACCTGGCTAAGTGCGCACGTTCTCGGAGTGAAAGTGCTTGAACCAGGCTGCAAAAAAGTTGCAATAGAACCGCATCTCGGCAATCTGAAATGGGCAAAAGGCACATTCCCCACACCTTACGGAGTGATTACCATCTCACACAAAATGGGCAGCAACGGAAAGATAGAATCTGAAATCGCAGCTCCCCAAGGCGTAGAGATAGTAAAAAGCGAAGACATAAAATAATAACTATATCATGAAAATCAAAAACATAATAAAAGCCGCAGCCTTTTCGGGCGTAGCTATACTCGCAGCAAACAATGCTGGTGCACAATTCAAGCAAGCACCGATAGCCACAATGGAGTCTACATTCCGTTGTATCCCCGATTCGCAAAAGATTGCCGTTTATTGGTATTGGATGTCAGACAACATTTCCAAAGAAGGCGTTGTAAAAGATTTGCAAGCCATGAAACGCGTGGGAATAAACCGCGTGCAAATCGGAAATATCGGCGGGCAAGAAGTGCCATATGGTAAAGTAAAAGTATTTTCTCCCGAATGGTGGGAAGTAATTCATACAGCGCTCAAAACCGCTGGCGACCTCGGCATCGAAGTCGGAATATTCAATTGCCCAGGTTGGAGTCAGAGCGGCGGACCATGGGTTAAGCCCAACCAAGCCATGAGATACCTTGCAGAATCACGCACAAAAGTTACCGGTGGCAAATTATTGAAGATACAACTTCCCGAAATCGACAAAGAAGCTCAAGATGTAAAAGTTCTTGCATTCCCCGACCTTGAAATTGCACCCACACTCAAAGCTCAGCAATCCATAGGCAGCGCAAAAACAATTGATTTCCATAGCGACAAAGCGACTACCGTGAGAAGCGTAACATTTACCTGCAAAAAACAAATGTTCCTGAACAACGCCACGCTCTACGCTAAAGACGGCAACGACTATAAATTTGTGCGCAACATAACACTTGACCGCCGCAATGCCGAACTAAACGTTGGCTTTGTTCCCTATGCTCCAATCGTTGTATCGATTCCCGAAACATCATCTACCGACTTCCGTATCGTATTTGCCGGTGATGAAGATAAATTCCAAGATATCGTTCTGTCAGAGAACCCTGTTGTAGACAGCTATCCCGAGAAAACTTTGGAAAAGATGTGGCAAACTCCCCACCCGTTCTGGTATGATTACATGTGGAAGCCATCTACAGAATGCAGCGACAAGAAGCTTGTAATGAATGCGCAACAAGTACTCGATTTGACAGAGAATTTCCAAAACGGAGTGCTCACATGGAACGCCCCAAAAGGAAAATGGACAATTCTAAGAACCGCAATGGTGCCCACAGGTACGACAAACGCTCCGGCTTCTCCCGAAGCAACGGGATACGAAACCGACAAAATGAGCGCAAAACACGTGGCTGCACATTTTGATGCGTTTCTCGGTGAAATAATGCGCCGTATACCCGCACAAGATCGCAAGACTTTCAAAATTGTTGTAGAAGACAGCTACGAAACAGGCGGACAAAATTGGACAGATGAAATGATTCCTGAATTCAAGAAACGTTATGGTTACGATCCTGTGCCGTTTATCCCAACATTCTATGGTTATGTCGTAAATTCCGAAGACCAAAGCGACCGTTTCCTTTGGGATGTGCGTCGTCTAATCGCAGATATGGTGAGCTACGAATATGTTGGTGGACTCAAAAAGGTAAGTAACGAACACGGGCTTACCACATGGCTCGAGAACTATGGCCATTGGGGATTTCCGGGTGAGTTCTTGCAATACGGAGGTCAGAGCGATGAAATAGCTGGTGAGTTCTGGAGCGCAGGAGATTTGGGAGACATTGAAAACAGAATAGCTTCATCTTGCGGACATATATATGGTAAACGTCGCGTATGGGCAGAATCGTTTACTTGTGGCGGTCCTGATTTTTCACGTTACCCCGGAGAAATGAAACAAAGAGGCGACAAATTCTTTGCAGAAGGCATCAATAATACGCTTTATCATCTTTATATTCAGCAACCCGACGATCGTGCACCGGGTATAAACGCTCCTTTTGGCAATGAATTTAATCGTTTGAACACTTGGTTCTCTCAATTAGACGTGTTCAACAAATATATCAAGCGCTGCAACTATATGCTACAACAAGGATACTATGTGGCAGACGTAGCATATTATATTGGTGAAGACGCACCCAAGATGACAGGAATAAGAAATCCCGAAATTCCGCAAGGATACTCCTACGATTACATCAACGCAGAAGTTATAGAAAAGAGCGGCCGTGTAGAAGATGGGAAACTTGTTATCGATGGCGGAATGAAATATAGCGTGCTCGTTTTGCCGCCTCAAAACACCATGCGTCCCGAATTTATCGCAAAACTACAAAAGCTCGTAAAAGACGGACTTGTTATAATTGGTCCGAAACCCGAACGTTCTCCGAGTTTACAGAACTATCCTACTGCAGACAAACAGGTTTCTGAAATAGCAACCGAGATGTGGGGCGGCGACAAATACTTCAATCGTGTGGTTGCTTACGGAAAAGGAAAAGTTTACCCCCATGCTTCGATTGAAGAAGTTATGGCTGATTTAGGTATTGTGCCTGACTTCAAAAGCAACGACCCAGTTCTTCCTATCACGTTCTTGCATCGCAGCCTTCCCGATGCCGATGTTTATTTTGTGGCAAACCAAGGCGACAAGGCTATAAGTTTCAACGGTTCGTTTAGGACCATTGGTAAAACCCCAGAACTTTGGAATCCACAAACGGCAGAAGTTCGTGTTTTGCCGCAATACACAAAACTTTCGAAAACAACCGAAATTCCGATGGAATTACAACCACTCGAAAGTGCATTCATTGTATTCCGAAACAATACCGATTCAACAACAGGTATGAACTATCCCGAAAAGAATGTATTGGCAGCAATTTCTACACCATGGACAGTAGCATTCGAGCAAGGCAAAGGTGGTCCGGAAAATAAGGTTACGTTCTACACTTTGTCTGATTGGTCAAAAAATTCAGACAGTAAAATCAAATACTTCTCTGGACACGCAATCTACACCAACAGTTTCAAGATTTCAAAATTGCCCGAAGGGGAAACCTACATTGACCTTGGCAAAGTCATGGTCATGGCAAAAGTAAAAATCAACGGCGAAGAAGTTGGCGGAGTTTGGACACCGCCTTATCGTCTTAACATCACGAAATACCTAAAAAAGGGCGTAAACAATGTAGAAGTTGACGTTGTGAACAATTGGCGAAACCGTTTGATTGGCGAGAAGAACTTGCCCGAAAGCGAACGCTTTACTTTCCAAACGTTCACCTACCTCAACAAAGATTCCGAGCTTCAAGAATCTGGACTTATAGGTCCTGTGGAGATACAAAACTATAAATACGAACTAAAAAAGTAAACAACCATGCGTTTCAAGCAGTTGCTTCTAACAATAGCACTCACAATGTCGGCATTCCCTGTGTTTGCCGACACTGTGCCGTGCATCGCCAACATCATAAACTTTGTGCGAAAAACCGAACCACGTATTGAGGAAATCACCGACGAGATTTTGTTCAGAACCACCGAGAATCAGGCTACAAGTATGCTGAACAATAATTTGAATGGTACGTTTCTTTTGCAATACGATGCACTCATCGACCCAAAATATCAGGAGTTGATGCGTTCGCTTCCTGCCGATTTTGAAGTTGGTGCCTGGTGGGAAATTACTCAGCCCCACGTTGAAGCAGCTGGTCTCAAATGGCGTGGACAATATCCCTGGGATTGGCACGCCAACGTTGGTTTTTCCACGGGCTATACCCCACAGGAGCGTGAAAAGCTTGTAGATGTTTACATGAAAAAGTTCAAAGATGTTTTTGGCAAATACCCTGCATCGGTAGGCTCATGGTTTATCGATGCCCATACACTTAAATATCTCGTCGACAAATACCACATCGTAGCCTCGTGCAACTGTCGTGATCAAGTTGGAACCGATGGCTACACAATTTGGGGCGGTTATTGGCAGGGCGCATACTATCCGTCGGTAAACAACGCCTATATTCCGGCGCAAACCAAGCGTTCACAAATAAACGTCCCCGTATTCAGAATGCTCGGTAGCGATCCTCTTTATCAATATGAGTGTGGTGTTGGCGGCGTGGTGCAAGGTGTTTCAACGCTCGAGCCTATTTGTCCGGGCGGCGGCGGTAACGAAGCATGGGTAGATTGGTATTTTCAAATCATAACCCAAGATCCGGCAATGGGATATACCTATTTCCAAGCCGGGCAAGAGAATTCGTTTACATGGAAAAGCATGCGCGAAGGTTTCCTTATGCAATTGTCAAAAATTGCGGCCCTCAAAGACAAGGGAATGGTAAGAGTGGAAACACTTGAACAGTCGGGAAAAAATTTCTCAAAGCGAAACAAACTCACACCTCCCACTGCCACATCGGCACTAAGCGACTATACACCGCGCAATGCCAAGACGCTTTGGTTCAATAGCCGTTACTACCGCGCCAACTTGTTTTGGGAGAAAGGAAAATTCCGTTTCCGCGATATACAAGTGTTCAACGAAGACAACAAATCGCTTTACCTCACTTCACCCGGAACTTCTACCGAATGTCATTACTATGCTCTTCCGCTGGTTGACGGTTGTCTTTGGAGCACTAACGACTATATGGCAGGGTTGCGCCTTCTCGAACGGCAAAGTACAGGCGAATTTTCAGAGGCAAAGATTATCGGACAAAACATTTCGGCAAATAGCTACGAAACCACGGTGAAACTTAATGTCGAAGGCGGCAAAGAATATATCATTAAGCTGAAAGAAAAAATGATAACACTCACTTCACTCCAAGGCGACGATTTTTGTTTGGAACTATCTACCGCGTCCGAAGCAAAACTCCCGTTCACCAATATTGCAGAAAAGCAAGTGAAGGCCTCGCGCGACGGTTTTGAATACTCGGCAACGCTCAAGAGCGGAACGTTCACCGACATGCGCAGCACCAAAGGCAAAGTTTTGAGAATCATGTCCAAGTGGGGAATTATCAAACTCTATTTGGCTCAAAAATAATGCGCAATAAAATACGAACAACTAAATTTGCTTCGATTTCCGACCATTTGTTATGAAAGATTTACAACGACAAAACTATCGCCACCGCCTTCCGGTGCAACTACGTTTCAGCGATGTCGACCAATTTGGGCACGTAAACAACTCTGTGATGTTTTCTATCTACGACATGGCCAAAACAGAGTATTTCAAAGTCGTGTTGCGCGAGTTGCTAAACGAAGATACGCTTGCAGTAGTGGTAAACATTAATGCCGACTTTATTCACCCCGTTTTTTATGGCGACCACATTGAGATACTCACTGCCGTTGTGAAAATTGGAACAAAAAGCATCACTGTTTCGCAGCAAGCTGTCAATACCAAAACGGGCAGTGTGGTGAGCACGTGCCGCACTGTGCTCGTGGCATTCTCTGCTTTGCACAATGATTCCATTCCCGTGCCCGATGAAATACGCCAACGTTTCACCCAATACGAGGACAATATCATTATATAATCGTAGTAAAAAAACTACGTCGCATCTTGTAAAAACGAGGTCGGACATAATTAAAATACCAAGGCATCTAATTTAAATTAGATGCCTTGGTATTTTTCAAAAACCGTAGATGAGTCAGAGCTATTCGCTCTTAATTATTTTCTTTGTTATTGTCTTCTCATTTGCAACGTTTTGCTTGTCAAGAAAGTCAAGTTGTACATAGCAAACAATCTCTTCTCCGTATTGCGCACGCGATATGGCAAGATTAATAGTGCCTTCTGCCGTTTTGTAAACCGTGAAATATTCGCAATTCCCGGCTCTCACGCCCTCCATTTTCTGATCCTCGCTAAGAGTTACGGTAGAATCGCCGGCGAACTTCTCAGTACATTCAGCCGGTTTGCCATATTTTTTTGTCAATTCGGCTTTGAGCGCATTGTAATTGCATAGTAGGGAATCCCATTTCTGCTGATGCTCAAACGTTACGCCAATTCCAAACACCAAATCCTTTTTTGTGCACGACTGAATGAAGAGCGTAACATTTTTATAGCCATCATACTCGCCCATCATCACGGCATTTTTGTCGATATTTGCGTTGAAATCAAAACCTTTCTTCTCCATTTTCTCCACAAATGCGCTCACAGTGCCATCGATAGGCTCGGAAAGAAACAGCAAATGCTTAGCCTTGTCTTGCGCAAAGCTTGCCGCGCAAACTAAAATGCAGACAAGAGATACAAAAATCTTTTTCATGCTTATATTATTTTATTTTGTTTGAATGTCAATTAATCTATTCGGGCTTTTTGAGCAAGAAAAACGCCGAAGTGGTAAAGAAATCCCTCACATATGGCACAGCGCTTATCGCTCCGCAGAGAGTGCGCGGCGTAAGTCCGAATTTAGCCTTATAATGTGGGTTGATAAACCAAAAATGTTTATTCTCTATCGAAAATTCCGCACTACGCGCCGTTTTTTCAAAGAGTTCAATCGTTGTGCGTGTGGACCTAATATCCATAAGCTCGGTTATGTCCTTATCCTTAACGTCGCAAAATTCGAGCAAAAGGCGATAAACCGATTCGGGAAGCAGATGTATGAACGGAGCATGCGAACAAAATTTACTGCGGCATATTTGTTGGTGTCCGCCAAAGGGCATATACCACGCGGGAAAGCCGAAGAAAGCGTATCCGCCGGGACGTAGGAAACGCAATGCGGCAGAAAGAAATCCCAATTTATCGGGTACGTGCTCTATTACGTCGTGTGCGAGAACTATATCAAACTTTCCTGAAAATTCTTCGTTCAAAGTGCTTGCATCCTGACAGATAAAAGTGCCGTGAAATCCATCTTGTGCAAAAAAAGTCTTGGCTTGTTCGGTGCGTTCCTTCACAATATCCACACCAGTTACCTCACAACCTCTCTCTGCAAAGGGTTCGAGATTTCCACCTTCGCCACAGCCAATTTCCAATACCTTTGTGCCTGGCGAGAGTGGAATATGTTTTTCCAGATATGGTATATAATATGATTCGCTCGTCGTTGCCAATTCGTTGAAATAGCTTCGGCGGTCAAGATGTCGGTTTTGCATTTGTAATGTATCGCATTAGTTGTTTTGCAAATTTAGTGATTTCATGCGGATTTGCTAACTTTGCCATATAAAATTACCGAAACGCAGGCTTCAAGCCCTCTTTATTTACATTAGATGAGAATTACGCTTAATCCTAAGTATTGTTCAAACGCCGAATTGCGTGAGTTTGTAAACAACATCGACAAATGTTTTCCCGATGGCACACTTGTGCAGCAAGGAAACCGCAACACGTTGCGCCAATTTACGCTCGGCGGCGAAAATTTCGTGGTTAAGCATTTCGGCAAGCCCAATCCCATAAACCGCATAGTGTATACTTTTTTTCGCAAGCCCAAGGGAGTGCGAGCCTATGAGTATGCTTTCAGAGTGATACGCGCCGGTTTCAACACCCCCACGCCTGTGGCTTATATAGAGCGCCGCATTGGCGGGCTGGTATCCGATGCTTATTTCATCAGCACCGAATGTCCTTACACCCGTCGCTTTTATGAGTTTGGCGATGCCCGTATTTCGGATTGCGAAGATATCGTGCGCGCGTTTGTAAGAACCACAGCAGCGTTCCACGAAGCGGGAATGCTTCACCGGGACTTCTCTCCGGGAAACATACTGTTTGACAACGTAGACGGCAAATGGGCTTTCGCTTTTGTAGATATCAATCGCATGAGTTTTTCACCCGTAAGCATCAAAAAAGGTTGCCGCAATTTTGCACGCCTATGGGGACAACTCGATTTCTTTCGCGTTATAGCCGAAGAATATGCCCAAGCACGTGGAGGCAATGCCGCAGAATGTTTCAACACCATACGCGAGGCGCGACGAAAATTCTGGACTCGTTTCTCCAAAAAGCATCGTGTGAAATACCGTCTTGAACTATAAAATTTCAATATAGTATATTGTAAAAATAATAAGGCACCTTTTTTAAATAATATCGGATATTGTTTAAAAAATATCCGATATTAGAAAAACGATATTTGATTATATTTGCCCAGGAAAAAATTACAAGCAATGGACGAACAAAATAGGATAAAACAACTGCGCGAAGAATTGCACAGACACAATTATCTATACTACGTAAAGAACGCGCCCGAAATCAGCGACCGCGAGTTTGACGACCTTATGCACGAACTTATGGCTCTCGAAGCACGCCACCCCGAACTCTACGACGCAAATTCTCCTTCGCAGCGTGTGGGGAGCGACGTTAGCGCAGAGTTTACGCAAGTTCGCCATCGTTATCCGATGCTTTCGCTTGCTAATACATACAATCGCGAAGATGTGCGCGCTTTCTACGAACGTGTGAGCGACGGATTGGGCAGACAGCATTTCGACATTTGCTGCGAATTGAAATTCGACGGACTATCCATATCGCTTACCTATGAACACGGAAAACTTGTGCGTGCCGTTACACGCGGCGACGGAGAACAAGGCGACGATGTTACGGCAAACGTGCGCACCATACGCAGCATTCCGCTCCAACTCGCACCTGGCGACTATCCCGACGCTTTTGAGATACGCGGCGAAGTGCTTATGCCGTGGAAAAGTTTTGAACGGCTCAACGCAGAGCGCGAAGCAGCCGAAGAACCTCTGTTTGCAAACCCACGAAATGCTGCTTCGGGCACACTAAAAAGCAAAAGTTCGGCTGTGGTAGCGCAAAGAGGATTGGACGCATACCTATATTATTTGCTCGGCGACAAATTACCTTCAGACAATCACTATGGTAATCTGCAAAAAGCAGCATCGTGGGGGTTCAAAGTCTCAAACGCAATGAAAGTAATGCCGCGTCTCGAAGATATTTACGAATATATTGATTTTTGGAACGAAGAACGTAAAAAACTTCCCGTAGCTACCGACGGCATTGTACTGAAAGTAAACTCGCTTGTCCAACAACAGCAACTCGGTTTCACTTCAAAAACGCCCCGATGGGCCATTGCGTATAAATTCCAAGCCGAACGCGCACGAACAAAATTGCTCAAAGTTACATTCCAAGTGGGCAGAACCGGCGCAATAACGCCTGTGGCAAACATGGAACCCGTTTTGCTTGCCGGCACAATGGTAAAACGCGCATCTCTTCACAACGAAGATATGATTAAAAAGCTGAATCTTCACGAAGGCGACTATGTTTATGTGGAAAAGGCGGGAGAGATTATTCCCCAAATAGTTGGTGTTGACGCAGAAACCCAAGGCAAGGGCGGCGAAAAGGTGAAGTTTATAACCCATTGCCCGGAATGTGGTGCCGAACTTGTACGTTATCCGGGCGAAGCGGCTTGGTATTGCACCAACACGGCTTGTCCGCCACAAATCAAGGGAAGAATCGAACATTTCATAAGCCATGATGCAATGAATATCGACAGTGTGGGCCCTGAAACGGTTGATGATTTCTTTAATCGCGGACTTATTTCCGACGCTGCCGACCTTTATCGTCTCAAAGTGGCTGATATTGCGGGCTATGGCAGTTCGCGCGAGAAATCGGCACGCAAAACAATCAAAGGAATTGAGGAAAGCAAGAAAATTCCGTTTGAACGTGTGCTATATGCATTGGGAATTAGATTTGTGGGAAAGGTTTCTGCCAAAAACATAGCCCGTGCCATGGGAGACATCAACGCTATTACGAATGCCGATGTGGCTCGTCTTTCACAAATCGACGGCGTGGGCGAGATTATTGCCCAAAGCATTTTCCAATATTTCAGAGATGAGAAAAACCGGGACTTCGTGGAACGTTTGCGCGATGCCGGATTGCAGATGTCGCTCGGCGAAGAGGCAAAACCACAAGGCACTGCGCTCAACGGCAAATCGGTTGTGATTAGCGGAGTGTTCAATCATCATTCGCGCGAGGAGTATAAAGCAATTATCGAGCAGCAAGGCGGAAAAAATGTTTCAAGCATTTCGACAAAAACGTCCTTTATTCTCGCAGGCGAAAACATGGGACCGTCAAAACTCGAAAAGGCAAAGAAGCTCGGAATTGCCATTGTAAACGAAAATGATTTCTTGAAAATGCTCGAAGATGCCCAATGATTTTCGGGACAAAGGATATTGTATAACTGTATGAAAGGATTTTACACAATAGCGTTGCTCTTGTTGAGCAACATCTTTATGACGCTTGCCTGGTATGGGCATTTAAAATTGCAACAAACAGGTGTGAGCAGTCGTTGGCCGCTTATCGGCGTTATAGTATTCTCATGGGGAATTGCTTTTTTTGAATATTGTTGCCAGGTGCCGGCAAACCGCATTGGTTTTTCGGGAAACGGCGGACCATTTTCGCTTGTTCAGCTCAAGGTGATACAAGAATGTGTGAGCCTTGTGGTATTTGCAATGATTGCCAACATTCTTTTTCAAGGGCAAAGTCTGCATTGGAATCACTTGGCGGCTTTCGTGTGTCTCGTGGCGGCAGTTTATTTTGTGTTCATGAAATAATAGCTTCCCCACTCCGCGCTTTTTCACGCCATAGATATATATGTTTTTTACGATACGGCATATCGTAAAAATAATAACCGATATTTTTTAAATAATGTCGGACCTTTTTTAAATAATATCCGACATTATTTTCGCCATATATAATATGGTGAAAATCAAGCAACTTGTATTGCTACAAAAAAGGGATTATTTTTTAAGCATATAGCGCCCGTTGACTATCACAACCTCGGAATTTTGCACCATTTCCTCTATCGTGGCGGCGGCAACCGATATGGGCACTCCGTTGACGCGCAGCTCGGTGGCGAAATGGGCTTGTCCATCGGAAAGAACGTCAAGAATTGCAGAACGCACGGTTTGTTCTGACACCGATGCGGCATTTTGCTTTTTTCGGCTCAAACATATTTCGCATTTTCCGCAATCGGCGGCATCGGATTCGCCGAAATATTTCAACAAAAACTTGCTGTGGCATTCTTCTCCCTCGCAATAATCGAGCATGGTTTGAATGCGTGAAATATATTCCTCTTTGCGCATCTCGTAAACCTCTTTGCTTATCACGAGTTCTTCAGAGAGCACACGCCGTTGCAGATACGTGATGCGCGGTGTGCGCTTATGAGGAATATAATGTATGATCCTTTGATGAGAAAGACTTTTCAGAATTTCAACAGTTTGCTCTCTCGTTATGCCGCAACGCGATGCTATTTCCTGTTCATCAATAAACGCGTAGTCGGTAAATATTCCCGCATAGGTGCGAAGCATTATCTGTATCACATTTTCTGACATGCGCGTGGTGTTGTCAATGCGATAAAGTTCCTCGCGCGTAATCATGAAAACCACACGCGCCTTAATGTCTTCTTCCTCCGCATAATATATGTATCCCGCGCGAGTCAGGATTTTCAATGCACTTTCTACCGTTTCGGGAAAGAAATGGTAGCGCGTTGAAAACTCGACAAGATTGAAATCATAAGTAACATAGTAGCCGTCGCCCAGGGCAAGTTCAAAAAAATAGGCAAGACTATCGTAAATTTTGCATATAGTAGAAACCGGAGGAAAGTTTTGCGACACCCGGCGAAGCAATTTGGTATGATCGCTGCCGTTGTAAAGCAAAACAGCATACGCTTGTTTTCCGTCGCGACCGCCTCGGCCGGCTTCTTGAAAGTATGCTTCGGGCGAATCGGGCGCTTCCATATGAACCACAAGCCTTACGTCGGCTTTGTCAATACCCATTCCAAAGGCATTGGTTGATACCATTACTCGCGTCTCGCCTTCGGTCCAGCTTCTTTGGCGCAAATCTTTGTCGTAACGCGTTAGTCCGGCATGATAATTGAGTGCCGTGATGTTGTTGTCCTTCAAATATTTCGCAATCTCAAGCGTTTCCTTTCTGTTGCGCGTATATACTATTGCCGTTCCGCCTATGCTATTGAGAATATGAAGCAATTCGCCGGGTTTGTCTTCGGTTTTGCGCACCACATACGTGAGATTTTTGCGCTCGAAACTCATTCGGAACACATTTTTCTCACGAAAGTTCAACCGTTTTTGGATATCGTCCACCACTTCTTTGGTAGCAGTAGCCGTGAGAGCCAGCACGGGAGCCTGTGGAAAGAGTTTGCGTATCTCGTTTACTTTAAGATATGAAGGACGAAAGTCGTAGCCCCACTGAGATATGCAATGCGCCTCGTCAACAGTAATCATGCTCACCGGAATCTTTGCTGCTTTCCAAAGAAAAAACTCCGACTCCAATCTTTCGGGCGATACATAGAGAAACTTATAGTCTCCCAAAATACAATTCTCAAGCGCTGCCGTAATCTCGTCCTGCTTCATGCCGTTGTAGATTGCCGTAGCCTTGATGCCGCGCATTCTCAGCGTCGCCACTTGGTCTTTCATCAGCGCCACAAGAGGAGTTACCACCAAACAAAGTCCTTTGCGCGCAAGCGTGGGCACTTGAAAAGTAATCGATTTGCCGCCACCGGTAGGCATAAGTCCGAGAGTGTCGCGCCCCGAAGCTATACTGTCGATAATATTCCGCTGAATGCCGCGAAAATCTTCGTAGCCCCAGTAACGCTTCAATATCTCCCTAAACACATCTCCCATGCCGCTGCCGCAATGTCATTCCCCCGCCGGACGAATATCCTCTATTTGCAACTGAAGTTCGCCATGACGATGAGTATTTTCCTCTATCGAATAACAAATGTCGAATGAGCGCTTGGTTTTGATGTATCTTGCCTGAGAACTTTGCCCGAACGCAATGCCATTGACAATATTGTTTGATTTGTTGTCAACAAGTTCGAGTTTGATATGCTCTTGTTCGCGCCCAACAACTTTGCTCGTGCCATAATCATACACTTTCTTCGTGCAGAAAAGCGGCTTGGGGTTTCCGGGACCAAAAGGATTGAATTTTTTGAGGTCATTGCGGAATTTCACTGTTATATCCCGGAAATCTATTACGGCAGATATGTCGATACTTGCCTCGGTTTGCTCTTCGCTTATATTATTCTCGACATATTGTTCGAAACGTCGTTTGAATTCTGCCACATTCTCGGGTTTCAAAGTCAACCCTACAGCGTAAGTATGTCCACCAAAGTTTTCCAAAAGGTCGCGACAACTTTCCACTGCTTTATAAACGTCGAAACCCACCACAGAACGCGCGCTGCCTGTTGCGAAACCGTCGCTTAGGGTAAGCACAACGGCTGGACGATAATAAACTTCGGTGAGACGCGAAGCCACAATGCCTACAACTCCTTTGTGCCACGATGGGTCATAGACCACAAGCGAGCGAAGATTGTCGAGATTGTCAATGCTATCAACGATATTGTTTGCTTCTTCGGTCATTTGCTTGTCTATATCTTTTCTCGCCTCGTTGTAAAGGTTGATGCGGTTTGCCCTTTCTATAGCAGCGTCGTGTTCGTGTTCGGTAAGCAGTGCCACAGTTTCTTTGCCGTTCATCATTCGTCCCGAAGCGTTTATGCGTGGTCCGATCTTAAACACAATATCGTTCATTGTGAGTTCTTTTCCTTCGAGTCCACACAGTTCGATAATAGCCTCAACTCCCATCGACGGATTACTGTTTAAGCGTCGCAGCCCATGGTATGCAAGAATGCGGTTTTCTCCTGTAACGGGAACAATATCGCTTGCAATACTTATCGCACATAGGTCGAGCAGCGGAATAAGTTTATTAAATTCTATTCCGTTGTCTTGTGCGAAAGCCTGCATCAATTTAAATCCCACTCCACAACCACAAAGATGATCATAAGGATAGGTAGAATCAAACCGTTTAGGGTTTAGTATAGCCACGGCATCGGGCAATTCTTTGTCGGGAACGTGATGATCGCAAATTATAACGCCTATTCCGCGCGACTTTGCATATGCCACCTCGTTGATAGCCTTTATTCCGCAGTCGAGAACAATCATCAGTTTCACTCCGGTTTCAAAAGCGTAGTCTATGCATCGTTTCGACAACCCATATCCCTCATCGTAACGGTCGGGAATGTAATAATCGATGTTTGAGCAATAGGCTTTCAAAAACTTGTATACCACAGTTACTGCCGTGCATCCATCAACATCGTAATCGCCAAAAACCAAAATGCGGTCATTATGCCCCACAGCATGGTTCAAAGCGTCAACGGCTTCACGCATATCGTTCATCATAAACGGGTCGTGAAGATCGGAGAGTTGCGGATGGAAAAACTTTTTCGCCTCAGAGGGTGTCGTGATGCATCGGTTCTGTAGCAAACGCCCAAGAATGGGGTGAATGCCCAGAGCCTCCGCGAGCGAGCGCGAGGCTTCCTCTTCTTCTGGTGAAGGAGGGGTATATTTCCATTTGTAATTCATTATATAGTGTCATTTTTATTCTTGATTTATAAAACGTTGCGCCAAATATTTTGCCACAAGGCGCTAATTATCCAAATTTACAAGCGTAAAATTACAAATAAAATGGCAAAACCATGGCTTTTCGACATAACAAAAGCTATTTTACTTGTTTTCGTTCACCGATACAAGCTCACAATTTTTCCTATGCGAAACAAGAGGGGGGAGGGGAAAAAAGCACATGGCTTCTCGCAAAAACGAGGTCAGACCTAATTTAAATTTCAAGGCATCTTATTTAAATAAGACGCCTTGGAATTTTTACGACATTGCATATCGTTTTTTCGGCACAAAATCCAGGCTGCAATACGAGGGGCATAAATTAAACAGACCGCATTCCATTTCGGGAAATGCGGTCTGCAACTTGTAATACTTCTGTGTTGTATAATAAGTTTAAGCTATGGTGCTTTAGAATTTCACGAGCGCTTTTTTCAGACGTTCCACAAAGTCGTCGGCTTGCGCCATTGTAAGAGTAAGAGGCGGGAGAAGGCGCAATATATTTGTACCTGCACCGCCGGTGAAAACGCGTTGCTCGAAAATAAGATTCTTGCGAAGTTCTTTCACAGGCTTGGCAAATTCAAGACCTACCATTAGTCCCTCGCCGCGAATATCCTTTATTTCCTCGATTTCTCCACAACGCTTCATAAGATGCGCTCCCACTTCTCCTGCATTGCTCACAAGGTTTTCGTTTTCTATCACATCGAGCACCGCAAGGGCCGCCGCACATGCAAGATGGTTACCACCGAAAGTTGTGCCAAGCATACCGTAAACGGGCTTGAACTTCGGAGAAATCAAAAGTCCTCCCATCGGAAAGCCACAAGCTATTCCCTTTGCCACTGTGATTAAATCGGGCTTAACATCGAGATGCTGATGGGCAAAAAACTTTCCACTTCTACCGTATCCACATTGCACTTCGTCGCAAATAAATACAGTGTTGTATTCATCACAAGCCTTGCGCAAAGCATGCATGAACTCTTTTGTAGCAAGATGCACACCGCCAACGCCTTGAATGCATTCCACAATCACAGCACACACATCGCCTTTGGCAACCTCGCTTACAAACGCTTCGATATCGTTGAGCGGGAGAAATGTAACATGATTGTTTACGTTTACAGGCGCATTGATTTTAGGATTGTCGGTAGCTTCGACAGCCAGCGAAGTACGTCCGTGAAACGCTCCGCTAACCGCAAGAATTCTTGAGCGTCCGTTATGGAACGAAGCTAGTTTCATTGCGTTTTCATTAGCTTCTGCGCCCGAGTTTACCAAAAACAGCGAATAATCTTCATATCCGCATGCCTTTCCCAAGCGTTCTGCAAACTCCGTCTGCAAATGGTTTTGCACCGAATTGGAATAGAATCCCAACAAGTTAAGCTGCCTTGTTACACATTCTATATAGTGAGGGTGGCAATGACCAATACTGATCACGGCATGACCGCCATAAAGATCGAGGTATTCGTTGCCGTCAGCGTCCCAAACATTGCAGCCGCGACCGCGAACTATTTCCACGTCATAAAGAGGGAATACATCAAAAGGTTTCATCTTATTCTTAATTTTCAAAAGGCCGCTGCCTTGAGTCTGAGCCCCTCCGTTTCGGGAAGGCCAAACATTATATTCATATTCTCAACCGCTTGCCCCGCAGCACCCTTCAACAAATTGTCGATAACCGAGGTTACGAGCAGACGATCGCCATATTTTTGAGCGTGAACCAATGCGCGATTGGTATTGACCACTTGTTTCAAATCAATGTCGCGCGATATATAATGTGTAAATGGTTCGTCGGCATAAACTGAGTAACATTTGTCGATTTGCTCCTGCGACAATTCGGTACGCATAAACACAGTGGTGAAAATTCCGCGCGCAAAATCGCCACGATAAGGCACGAAATCAAGTTCGCCGCAGAAATCGGGTTGAAATTCCTTTATGCTCTGATTTATTTCAAGGAGATGCTGATGCGTAAACACCTTGTAAACACTAATATTTCCGTTTCGCCAGCTAAAATGAGTGGTAGCTTGCGGCTTAACTCCCGCTCCAGTCGAACCTGTAAGGGCATTAATCACCACATCACCTTTCAACGCGCCCACCTTTGCCAAAGGAAGCAACGCAAGCTGAATGCACGTAGCAAAACAACCCGGATTGGCAACATGCTGCGCCTTGGCAATTTCCCCACGATGGGTCTCAGGCAAACCATAAACGTAGTCGTTACCCGGAACTGCGATTCTGAAATCCTGAGCAAAGTCTATAATCTTCACATTGTCGGGCACAGGATTTTTTTCAAGAAACTCCGCACTCTTGCCATGCCCCAAACATATAAACAAAACGTCTATCTTGTCGAGCGCAAGGGTATCGGTAAATTTCATATCGGTTTCACCAAGCAATCCCTCGTGTACATCAGAAAAAAGATTGCCAGCATTACTGCCCGAATGCGCAAACACAATTTCTACCTGCGGGTGATTTACGAGAATACGGATTAACTCACCAGCAGCATAGCCCGCCGCTCCTACGATTCCTGCTTTTATCATATCAACGACGCTCGTCTTTGTGTTTGGAATAATAAATGCGCAACGGAGTAGAGCTTACTTTTATAAAACCTTTGGCTTCTTCTGAAGTCCAACCCTTTTGCGTTTCACCATATTCGCCAAATGGATTTTTCACCAGGTCGTCCTTTGAATCCACTCCCACAGTTTCAAAAGAATAAGGGCGGAGTTTTAGCGTAACTACACCATTGACATTACGCTGCGAGGAAGTAAGCATCGCTTCTATGTCTGTCATTACAGGTTCCAAGTATTGGCTTTCGTGCAAGAACATACCATACCAATTAGATACCTGATCTTTCCAATACTGTTGCCACTTTGAAAGCGTATATTTCTCAAGGAAACGGTGTGCTCCTATGATAAGCATCGGCGCAGCTGCCTCAAAGCCTACACGACCTTTAAGCCCGACAATAGTATCGCCCACATGACAATCACGACCTATGGCATAAGACGCGCCAATTTTCTCTATTTCCTGAATGGCTTTTATTTTATCAGAATATTTTTTGCCGTCAACGCTAATAATCTCGCCATTTTTGAAACCTATCTTAAGTTCGCGTTCACCCTCCGAGGTTACATGTTTAAGATATGCAGTTTCAGGCAAGCCTTGATTACTGTCAAGAATTTCTCCACCGCATATCGAAGTTCCCCAAATACCTACGTTGTAAGAATATTTGAGTTTTGTAAAATCAGCCTCAAAGCCATGAGCGTTAAGATAATCGATTTCTTCTTTTCGTGTAAGCACTTTATCACGCGTGAGTGTGATAATTTCCTTACCCGGAGCCATCACAAGAAAAGTCATATCGAAACGAATTTGATCATTTCCCGCACCAGTTGAACCATGTGCTATTGCATCGGCACCAACTTCGTTTGCATATCTCGCTATTGCTATTGCTTGAAAAATTCTCTCGCTCGAAACCGAAATTGGATAGCAGTTATTGCGCAGCACATTGCCGAAAATCATAAACTTCAAACTCTTTTCGTAGTATTCCTGCGTAACATCGAGCGTAACATATTTGGTAGCGCCAAGTTTATAGGCGTTTTCTTCGTTCTGTTTCAACTGTTCGGGACTAAATCCACCCGTATTGGCGCATGCGGCGTGCACTTCGTAACCCATTTCATGGGCAAGATACATCACGGTATAGGAGGTATCAAGTCCTCCGCTGTATGCAACTACCACTTTCTTTTTCTTATCCATTGCTGAAAAGTTTTTTATTTGTTCAACGTAAGCCTTTTGCTGCGGCGTTCTTTGCCATTTCTACCACATCGGCTGGCAGTTCCACGGGGAGAGCATCTCCTTCGTGGTCGGCGGGATCGTAAAGCATTCCTGTACACACGCAATATTTTCTACCCGTACGGGCGAGTACATCACAATTCACACAACAAGGATGTTCCGGTGTTCCGCAACCTTTCCAATAGTCATCGTCTTGCGTAAGATCGCACAACGGCACGGGCACATAGCCAAGTTTTGTGTTTATTCTCATCACTGCCCCCTGACTTGTCAGTCCAAAAAGTTTTGCATGCGGCCAACGCAAACGACTAAGCGTAAACGCAGTTTCCTTAATGCGCGTGGCAAGATGATGATTACGGTATTTAGGCACTACAATAAGCCCAGAATTTGCCACATAATGTTTATTTTCCCAACTCTCTATATAACAAAATCCAGCGAATTCCTCACCACAGAGAGCTATTATGGCCTTGCGTTCGCGCATCTTCTGCGCAACATATTCGTGTGTCCTCGAAGCAATTCCCGAACCGCGCACTTTTGCAGCATCGGCTATTGTTTTAAGAATCGTATCTACATATTTTTCATGAGACGCATCGGCCACCAACACGTCTATTCCATCATTATAAGTCATTTCTAATTGAAATAGTCGGTTCCGAAACTCTTTTCGGAAACCCACTTTACTGTTCGTCTGCTATTTGTCGGTTTTTGATTTGCGGAACTATCCCGCTAAGATCTTCTATAATCTGCTCGCGGGTATAACCTTTCTTACCCATCACCATCACCGTATCATCACCCGCAAGTGTACCGGCAATACTATTATAATGCTTACTATCAATCGTACCTGCCAAAGCGTTTGCAAAACCAGGTATTGTGTGAAGCACAAGCATCACCCCGCCATCGTCAAAATTGAGCAAACTATTTTCAATAGGCACCTCATTTACCACACGACGCTTCACCACATGAGTGTAGTTGGGGTTCGTGGGGAGTATATAGCGCATATTTCCAAATTGGTCGGACGTGCGCAAAGCGCGCAACTGATGAAGATCGCGCGAAAGCGTAGCTTGGGTTGATACACAGCCCAGCACGGCAAGTTTTTCGAGCAAATCTTCCTGACTACGTACATTCTGCAGCGTAAGAATTCTGCGAATGTGTTCCAAACGAAGTTCTTTTCTCGTCATAATCACTAATCTTATTTTGTTATGGCAAAGGTACGCTTTTTTAATACTTCGCGCAAGTTTTTCGAAATAAAATTTTTGCATACCGTCAGCAATATACGGTTTTTATTCTACGATATACAATTTTCTTCTTATTTCACGTCGTCCTTTTTGTTGGTCGTAAATTATTTGCAAAACAAGGAAATAAGCAAAAACAAAGTGCGCTTTTCACAAAACCAAAGCCATCAAAAACGCGCAGTTTTGATGAATATATTCACGTATCGCATTTTGTAAAGTCTATATAGCTTTTTATACACCTGCGTCTTGATTTTGTTTCTAAGCTATCCTTTCTATTTTGGGGAACAACGCACCTTGTTTTACCGACATCGCATATTGCAAAAATAATAAGGCATTTCGTTTAAACAATATCCGATATTTTTAAACAATACGCCTTATTATTTTTCGCATGTTTCGAGAGTGTTTTTCAACTCCCTTAAAAGCGTCCGCTACCAGGGGTGCAGAATATTATTTTACAGCTTTTGGCGTGCTATTTACCGCCTTTTGCCTGTTTGCCGTTGAGCATTTTCTTTATTGCCTTGAGATACGCATCGGCGTACTCCCTATTGCCGAAATCATTAGGGTGTGCGCCCTCAATCATCGACTCTTCTGTGAATTTCAAGTCTTTTGCCGGCAGATAGTAAAGCCCTGCCACTCCTTCTTTGCGCAGTTTTTCATACGCAGCGCGGTATTTCTTATTGCCGTCAAAGTATTCCTGTGCGCGATTGTGGCGGAACAGCGTATCCATAGCCACACAAGATTCCACCATAAGTATTGGAGCGTCGCTTGCCTCGCGTATCTTGTGCACGCCCTCGCAGGCACGTTTCACAATCTCGTCTTCGCTCATATTATAACTGTTTGGTATCGGGTCAAGAATAAATGCGCGGGCATCAATTTCAGAAAGAAAGTCAAATATAGCAGGCTCCATAAATGCCGAGCCCGAGAAACCGAGATTTACAACGGGCCAACCGCTTTCGCGCGCCACAATGTTTGTAAACATCAACCCGGGGCGTGAAGGCGAAGCACCGTTTACTATCGACGAACCGTACACTACGATTGGCTTTGCGCGCTTTTCGTGCTTGAATTCAAACTTTGAGCCATCGTCCACGCCCACTTCGGCAATTTTCACCTGGTTGTAGGGCGGAAGATATAAGCGAAATTCCGTACCGTCAGCCATTCCGGCGGGATAGCTCAGGTCTTTGTAGGTAAATGTAGCCGTATCGCCGTTAAGTTTCCAATTCATGTGGTTTCCAATCCAGTGAAGTTTCCCCTTAGCATCGGCGCCATACAAATCAACTCCTGAATGGTTTAGCCAAGCCATGTTCAAATATCCCGGACGATGGGCAAGAACGTAGCGCACCTTGATGTTTTTTGAATTTGTAAAGAAACGCAACGAAATACCTGCGCTAAGTCTTGAAAGTCCCCACACAGCTTGCGTAACTTTTCCGTTGTAGCGTTCAGGAAGCCGCACAAAGTTTTTGCCAAGTTCCTTATTCCATGCCCTACCACAGACATAGGGTTCGTCTCCGCAGTTATCAAAAGGCGAATACCAATTGGTTTGCGCACAAAGTGAGGTTGCCATAAAAACAGCAAGCATCACCATGATAAAATTCTTACGAGTAAACATAACTATATTGTTTTTACATTGAAAACTCTTTGTTGTCCTTCGCCGTCAACCTATTATCCATTTACTTCCGGGTATCATCGAAATTATTTTGGTGGTTATTACGCAACACACAAACGTCAGCAACGCAATGCAAGGTATTGCCAGCCAAACGGGAACGAGCGGATTGGCTTGGTCTCCGTTTACAAACATGGTGGCAATGGGTGCCAGGAAAAACAAATGCATAAGATACATGCCGAATGTGAGTTTCGAGATTTTCGTGATGAGTTTACATTCCTTGTTTTGCCCTATACATGTAAACAACATAAAGGCTCCAAACGTTGCGCAAAGCACATTGGGCGTACAAAACTCCCAAGCCCACTCAAGTTGCGGCGTTTCGATCAGTTGTCCCGGCACACCTTTCCACCAATATGCCCACGCGGTAAAAGCAGCTCCCGCAACAAAGCAAATGGTGCCCACAACGATACGCTTGTGTTTGTTCCATTTAATATGATAGTGTATATAATGCGCCAGCACAAGGTAGCCAAGAAAACCGGAGCAATACCAAAGCATATGATATTGGTTCCAAAAACACTCACCCCATATTTCGGGCGAAACATATAGGTGAATCCACGGCATAAATGTAGAAAGCGTGAAAATTGCAATAAAGACAAGCTCTTCGCGTGCCGTTGCCCTTTCGAGCCAAGGCGACATTATGGGCATGATGAGGTAAAGACTTATCAGCGGATACATAAACCATAAATGCCCTGCCATAGATGGGAAGTTCAATGGTAAATTTTTGAAGTCGGCAATGCTTTGTTGCCACGACATTCCGCCCCAAGCCAAAGGCAAGAAGCAATATAGCAGCAAAAAGAATATGAAAGGCGGAAGAATACGTAGCGCACGGTGTTTGTAAAACTGCATCATGCTCACGCCTTTCTTCATAGGGACGAGCAGAAATGCCGAAACCACCATGAACAACGGCACACACGAGCGCGCCACTCCACCATCGTAAAACGCAACCCAAAAACGATTGGCCTCGTTTGCGAGTTTCGACACATTACCTGCAAGCCCCGACGCATCGGCAGCATAAAAATTTTCGCTCGAATGTACAAGCATCACCATAAAGCAGGCTGCAACGCGCAAATAGTCGACAAAAACGAGCCTTTCTTTTGTTTCCATAAAAATATTAACCTTGAAAATACACTTGTTGTTGATATCAGAATAATCGCATCGGCAATCCATGAATTGCCAAACGCGAATGCTAAAATAGCAATAAAAAACGGGAAAAACGCCTTGCTATATCAAAATATCCGATTGCGTCGGAATTTCGCCTTGTTGCGCATAGAGTTTTGCTCATTTTACAGCCCGTAAAAACAATACGGCTTATCGCAAAAATAATGTCTGATATTTTTTAAAAAACATCGGACATTATTTAAAAAAGGTGCCTTATCGTTTTTGCGAGATGCCTTGTCGTTTTTACAACGTCTTGTTGCAGCCCCGCACAAATTGAAATCATCAACAAAAACAACGCCGCAACAGTCTATTTTTCAGCAGAAAGTTTGGCTGAAAAAACAAAAAGTTCTAAATTAGCCTTGTTAAATATGAAAACAAAACGAGCATGACTATTTTTCGTAAAATATTGACTGCATTGCTACCGCTCTGTTTTGCAGCATTGGCATTGCCCAAAACATTTGCCCAAAAGCCCGATGTGCCATTGACCATAAACTGCGGGCCATTCAAGGCTGGGCATGTGCAAGGCATAGCAGTGGACGCAAAAAACCGCGTAGTTTACTGCTCGTTTACCACAATGCTTGCAAAATACGACTTCAACGGCAAACTACTCGGCACCGTAACCGGTCTGCTTGGGCATCTCGGCTGTCTGGAATTCAATGATGTTGACGGCAAAGTCTATGGTTCGCTCGAATACAAGGACGACGCGATAGGCAAAGGCATTCTGAAAATGGAAGGAAGCGCACGCAAATTTCAAAACAACTTTTATATTGCAATTTTCGACGGCTCAAAGATTACGCGCATAGGAATGGACGGCGAGAAAGATGGAGTGATGAAAGCCGTTTCACTACCTACGGTGCTCGAAGACTATTCTGCAAAAATCGAAGTGGGAGGGAAAACAATTGAACACCGCTTTGGATGCAGCGGAATCGACGGCGTTTCGTTCGGACCACGCATAGGGAAAAAATCAGGAACGCAATTCCTCACCGTGGCATACGGCGTGTATGGCGACAAAGACCGTACCGACAACGATTATCAGGTGCTTTTGCAATACAATACCGCGAAATGGGAAAAATATGCGCAACCCCTTTCGCAAGACAACCCTTCATTCAAAGGTCCTGCCCAACCTGCGGCACGATATTTCGTACATACGGGCAGCACCGACTGGGGCGTGCAAAATTTAGAGTACGACAAATCATCTGGCATTTGGTATATGGCAGTATATCGCGGCAAAAAACCAAATTTCCCCAACTATAATATGTACGCTTTCAATGCCACGGCAAAACCTGTGAAGCAAAAACTCAACGGTGTGGACTATTACGGCAAAGCAATGGTAGTTCCACTTGCCGAAGGCGGAATTCGCGACAACAAAACGGGAATATCGGGCTGGAATTTCCCATATGGCAGCACCGGAATGCACGCCTTGGGCAACGGATACTTCTATATATCCGAAAACTATTCCACCAAAGACGGACAAAGCACCATATTGCGCCTATACCGACGCACCACCGGCGCACAAGGTTTTGAAAAAGTAGAATAACACCTAAAATCCATAAAAACATATCAACAACATGAAATCTAAAATCAAAAAAAATCTGAAGAAGAACATACTTCCCAACGAAAGCGACAAGATTTCGCGCCGCGATTTCCTTAGTCTTTCAGCCATGGGGCTTGCTTCGCTCACCATTCTCCCAAGTTGGAAAATCGACGGGGTGAAAATTGCCCCCAGCGACAGAGTTGTTCTCGGCTTTGTTGGACTCGGACAGCAAGGTTGCAGCGATTTCAGCAGTTTTTCCTCATGTCCGGGCGTGCAGGTTGCAGCTTGTTGCGACGTTGACTCGATAAAGCGCGAACGTTTCCGTCGTCGCGTTACCGCTTGGCAGAAAAGTAAAAACATGGCGGAACGTTGCGACACCTACGAGTTTTATGAAGAAATGATGAACCGCACAGATATCGACGCAATCGAGATTGCAACGCCCGACCACTGGCATGCTTTGATTGCAATCGACGCTTGCGATGCCGGAAAACACGTTTATTGTCAAAAACCACTTGCTTACACCATAACCGAAGGGCTTGCCGTGCAATCGGCAGCGCATGCAAACAATGTGGTGTTTCAAATGGGAAGCCAACAACGCTCAAGCGAGGAATTTCAAACGGCTATAAGATTGGTTCAAGAGCGTGCTATCGGACACATCGACAAAGTTTATGTGCGCGTTGGCGACCCTCCAACACCTTTCAACCTGCCCGAGATGCCCGTGCCGGCTAATCTTAATTTCAACCTATGGCTTGGTCCGCTCAACGACCCGAAGATTCACTACCATTCCGATATTTGTCCGGTGGTGAAGCTCGATCCCGACGAAAACGAGCAGCTTTGGGGAGCATGGCGCTGGTATCAGGAAACCGGCAACGGATATCCTGCCGATTGGGGCGCTCATATGTACGACATTGTGCAGGCTGCGTTGGGCATGGACGGTCTTGGTCCGGTGGAATTCATTCCTCAGGGATACAAGGGCGCAAAATATGCCACTATGAAGTATGCTAACGGAATTGTGATGACTGAACAGCCGTATCGCGAGGACAATCAGGGCGCACAGGGCATTAAATTTATCGGCGACAAAGGCTGGATAAAAGTTGCGCGCGGTTATCTGGAATGCTCCGACCCGTCTCTTATCAAGAAAAAAGAAGAAAAGGTGGAGAAGGGTCAATACGAGGTTAGTTCTCCGCACATGCAGAACTTTATCGACGCAATTCGCGAACACAAAAACCCGATTGCGCCCGTGGATTACGGAGCAAGCACAAACACGCTCTGCTGTCTGTTCAATATTGCGCGCGAACTCAACCGCCCAGTGCATTGGAATCCGTCTCTACTCAGTTTTGAGGGCGACAAAGAGGCAGCTGCTCACCGCCTTTACTGGTATGAATATCGCCGTCCCTACAAGTTGCGCTACTGCGACAAACGTTTCAATATTTAAGCGCTATTTCAACACATACACAACAAATCCCGAGGCTCCAAACTTCGGGATTTTTGCTTTTTTGCAAGTATTGAAAATCAATAGGTTGCGAACCCTAAAAATAATGTCTGATATTATTTAAACGATATCCGACCTTTTTTAAAAAATGTCGGATATTATTTTAACCATATCCTATATCGTTTTTACGAGGTCGTATCTAATTTAAATTAGATGCTGAGGAATTCAAATTAGAAGCCTTGGAATTTTTGTGAGATGCCGACTCGTTTTTCGGTATTCATAAAACGCAATCGAAAAGACGGTCAACATATTTCTCAACGTCCATAGTTTCCACAATATAAAAGTGCTCATATTGCGGGTGAAGCACCACGAGAAACGTGCGCGCAATATTGATGCCATAGTTTCGGGCAAGAATGCGTTTGTAAACCGCCTGCTGCAACGAATAATGCACAAACGAGCAATCGGGAAGCGCAGAAAATTCGCCAAACCCGTAACGGTTCCAACATTTCAGGTTTGCCACGCCATTTATACCTCTACCCGCCACAGCATCTACCACCTTGGTAGAACGTTTCCAGTCGAACATCAAAAGTTGTCCGTTTTTCTCAGCAATCAAATCGGGCGAGCCGGCAATACGTGCCTTGGCATCATAAATAGGCCACTCTGTGCGATAAGGTTTTATGTTGGCGCGCGAAATAAAATCGTTGAAAAATTTCAATTCCTTGCCTATGTCCACATACTTGTCGCATTTCAGAGTAGGCAAATCAAAGCGAAGATGCAGCGAAGAGTTTATTTTCTGCCCAAGAAAATACTTCTCGATTTGGGCATGCATATGTGTGCCGGTTTCTGCGGCCTCTCGTGAAGCACAAGCCCATTTGTCGAGAAACACATTGGGCGAACAATCCTCCTCTCGCGCTTTCTTTTCAGCCATTCCCAAAGCATCGAAAGCCGGGAACAGTTCTGAAATCACCGTAGTTACCGACTTTAATTTATCACAACCCTTGTAAAGATAAGTATGAGTGTCGGGGATAAAAGCAATTCCGCCATCACGCTCATGACCATGCTCTGCATTATACGCAATAAGGTTGTCGGGCGCATAAGCAGTCGTATCGTCGGGCGTGGTAAGGTTTATAATCTCTTTTTCCTCTGACGTGAGGGGCGAAACATCAGCATACCCTTTCATTTCGAACTGAGCAAATCCGGCGCGCATCAAATAATCTTCCCTCACTCCACTTTTTGCCGCAAATTCCGCACTCACCCTGGAAAATTTACGAACGGGAGTAGGTTTGCTGCGAAGGCTTGTTCCGCCACCGACAAGCGGCAAAACTTTTAGCGCATTTATTATAGCAACAATATATTCGCAACAACCCCCAACGCTTTCCGCAACTTGTTTCTCCGACAAGCGCACAACAATCCAACCATTCGAGCACATTAAATGATCACGATGGGAATCAGTACTATCTTCAAGGTAATGGCGCGGCATAAAATCAGGAAAAGAATAAGGTTCGTCAATTTCTACATCAATGGCAACGCACCCTTCTCCCCTACTTCTTATTACAATCGATGCAAGATACGTATATCCGCCGTCGGCAAACTTGAAACATGCATCGGTAAACACATCAAAATCCGCACAAGAAAGCACCTTTTTCAACTCGCATGCGAGACAATCCGCCACAGGCGAAGAAACACGATTGGAATGTCGGAAAGGATAAATCGGAGTTCCCGTTCCAGGGACAATATAATAAGGATACACAGCATCGGAATGGGAACTCGCAAGCGAATATGAAGTCTTGGTCATCTATAAACTAATGTTTTGCAGAGAAATTCAGATATCGCGGGCAAAAAGTCAACCTTGGCACAGACAACATCAAGCCTTGCCAAGACAACGCGCCGCATCTTTCAAAAAACATGAACTCCCCGCATAAATTCTTACAACAAAATCTGTTTGATTTGCAAAGTTAACATTATTATCTCCAATACTCCGCCACGTATTTGAGAGATTGTTCACCCTTTATCGCAAACCACAATTACAAAAGGCGGAATGTTTTACCCCAAAAGATTGATAGTTTTGAAGATAATTACTAATTTTGCACTGCTTTATAACACATTTCGGGCCAGACTGGATTTGACAGCGGGCAGAAAGGGTATGTAAGCATGCAGTGAGTCGTAAGTTCTCACTATAATCTGAGCTTTCAGGAATTTAAATGGCGAAAATAACAACTACGCTCTCGCTGCTTGATTGAAGATCAGTAGATCGGCTTTATCCTAAGGCAAAGCTTTGGGACGAGACATCACTCCGAAACCGTTGTTCCGAGGTTCGCGGAAAAAGTGGTGCACGTAATTCGGGAATAGTCGGAGAAAAGTTGTGTGGCTCCGGTGAAAATTTAATCCGCAACTAAGGTTTTTGGCAATGCGTCAGTCTGCCGCGCGTCAAGGCTCGAAAACTTTTGGCATACTAAGCATGTAGAAAGCATAGTCGTTCCTCGTTTGGACGAGAGTTCGATTCTCTCCTGGTCCACAAAGCACTTCACCACGACAAGGTGAGTTTCAGAAAGAAAAATAATTGTTTATATGAAAGAGATACAGCTTAAATATGGTTGCAATCCCAACCAAAAACCATCACGCATCTATATTGAAAACGGCGAACTGCCTGTTGAAGTATTGAACGGGCGTCCTGGATATATTAATTTCCTTGATGCGCTCAACGGCTGGCAACTTGTTAAAGAATTAAAGGCAGCTACGGGAATTCCTGCGGCAACTTCGTTCAAACATGTCTCACCTGCTGGCGCGGCTATCGGACTTCCTTTGAGCGATACCTTGAAGAAGATTTATTTCGTCGATGATGTAAAGATTCCTTTGTCGCCAATAGCATGCGCATATGCGAGAGCGCGCGGAGCAGACCGCATGTCGTCCTACGGAGACTTCATTTCGTTGAGCGACATATGCGACGAAGCTACGGCAACACTCATTAAAAGAGAAGTTAGCGATGGTGTTATTGCTCCGGGATACACACCTGAGGCGCTCGAAATACTGAAAGCGAAACGCAAAGGTACATACAACGTAATAAAGATTGACCCCAATTACGTTCCCGAACCTATTGAGCACAAACAAGTGTTTGGTGTTACATTCGAGCAACACCGCAACGAGATAAATCTTGCCGATGACAGTTTGTTTGCAAACATTCCCACGAAAAACAAAGAGTTTACTCCCGAGGCAAAACGCGACTTGATTATCGCACTAATCACTCTTAAATATACGCAGAGCAACTCTGTTTGTTATGTAAAGGACGGAATGGCGATTGGTATCGGTGCTGGTCAGCAAAGCCGCATTCATTGCACCCGTTTGGCGGGCAGTAAAGCCGACAAATGGTGGCTTCGTCAAAGTCCTAAGGTAATGAATCTCCCGTTTGTCGAAGGAATTCGCCGCGCCGACCGCGATAATGCAATCGATCTCTATACAGGCGAAGACGCAGACGATATTTTGGCCGACGGAGCTTGGCAGAAAATATTCTCAACCCGCCCCGAGCCTTTCACAATGGAAGAGAAAAAGGAATGGCTTGCCAAGAATACGGGCGTTGCATTGGGAAGCGATGCATTCTTCCCGTTTGGCGACAACATAGAACGCGCACACAAAAGCGGCGTAGAGTTTGTTGCGCAAGCCGGAGGCAGTGTTAGAGACGACAACGTTATCGAAACTTGCGACAAATACGGAATTGCGATGGCGTTTACGGGCATTCGTTTGTTCCATCATTAATAAAGTATGCGCAGAGCGAGCCGTCAAGAAGTTCAGAAGGCTATCCACGAAGGAATTGTCTTTCACAAAGCAAAAGGGCAAGGTTTCGAGGACGACAAGGTGCGCACCAAAGCCAAGAAAAAGGCTTATCGCACAGGGTCGCACGGTTCTGCATCGGCTATGATGAAAGCTGGAATACGCAAACACAGAGCTGAAAAATCCAAGCGCAAATAAATTTTAAGCGCTAAACTTTTTACGATAAACACCGCGTCATATTTTTGATGCGGTGTTTCTTTTTTTACCCACCCAAACGGCTCAATATTTTCCCCACAACACACATTGAAATTCCTATATGGGATATTGCGAAAACAATGTCAGACATTATTTAAAAAAGGTCTGACATTATTTAAAAAATATCGGACATTAGAAATACGGCATAAAACATCGTTTTTACGAGGTCGAACCTAATTTAAATTAGATGCGTCGGAATATAAATTCCCGGCCTTGGAATTTTTGCGATTTGCCTTGTTGTTTTCACAACATATTATAACGGCTACCGGATATGACTTTTCACTGCAAAATAGCTATATTTGCGTTCAACAAAAAGCACTTCGAAATGAACAAAATTCTTTACGGCACATTGGTTATAGCATTTGCGCTCAACACTTGCGGCATATCTGCACAAAAGTTGAAAAGCGGTATTTTTAATCTGGCAAACTATACTCTGCACGACGGAGGTGCCATAAAAAAATCTGTAAACGAAAGTTTTCAAGGACTTGCCATTTACAAGGAATATATGGTTGGATTGTACAATGGTGGCACGGCGTCGGTCTACAAACTGCACCCCGACGGAACATTTACGCGCTTGAACACTTTTGACCTTGGAAGCAAATCAAAATTCAACCACTCCAACGTGGCAAACTTCGGTGTGGAACGTTACCAAAAGGGGGATATTCTGCCACTGCTCTATGTTTCGCAAACCAAGACCGACAAGGAGAAAAACCTAACCGATGCATGTTTTGTGGAACGCATTCTGCCCGAAGGCAAAGCCGAACTTGTGCAAACCATAACGCTCGATAACCACGACAAATACTATGGTTGGGCTGTGCAATGGGCTGTGGACAAAAAGAAAAAACGCCTCATCGGTTTCGGAAATACTATCGACAACACCAATCCCAAAAATCGATTTAGAATAATGATATTCAAGTTGCCCAAACTCAAAGATGGGGCAAACATTGTACTGCAAGAGAAAGACATCATCGAGAATTATTTGATTCAAGACTACGACGCATCGTTCCCAAATGTACAAATCGGACAAGGAGGAGTGGTTGTTGGAAATTCTTTAATCATGCCAACAGGCGTAGGAAACGAGCAATTTCCAAGCATGATATATTCCTGGAATCTCAAAAACCACCAAATGACCAACGCAATCAATATGCAGCGCGAAGTGCCCTATGAATTTGAAGACTGCGACTTTTTTCAGAACAATCTTTACATACAATGCAACAACGGCAACGAGGGACGCATGAGAATAATGAGCTGGAAGTAAAACAACAACAAGAATCTTTTTGCCGACGTGCCTTTAATTCCCGACGCCAAGTTTTGTATTCCCCTAAGGTAGGCTTGGCGTTTACCCAACAATGGGTGATAAATAAAATGGTCAATACAATGATTTCGATTTCACGCTCATTGTATTGACCATAAAGTTTTTGATTTCCACGAGATACGCTTCGCGCTCAACGCTGTCCGTACATATGCTCATAGTATTTCTGATAATCGCCCGAAGTAACCTCGTTCACCCATTTGCGGTGCTCAAGATTCCAAAGCACAGTCTTTTCGATTCCCACAGCAAAGGTTGTTTCGGGATACCAACCGAGATCTTTCTTAATCTTCTCGGGATCGATTGCATAACGCAGGTCATGACCCAAACGATCTGTAACAAACGTTATGAGTTCGTGGTTTATCCATGAAATATCATCGCTTTTCGCCAACAATTTGCGGTATTCAGGGCGTTCTTCCATGGTTTTTCGAATAATATCTATTATGAGTTTAACGATATCAATATTCTTTTGCTCGTTATGACCTCCCACATTGTAAATACTTCCTTCGGAAGCGTTCGAAATAACAAGGTCAATGGCTTTGCAATGGTCGTCAACGTATAACCAATCTCTCACATTTTCGCCCTTGCCATACACCGGAATTTTTTTGCCTTCGAGAATATTGTTTATCACGAGCGGTATGAGTTTTTCGGGAAACTGATACGGACCATAATTGTTTGAGCAACGTGTGATGCTTACGGGCAAATGAAAAGTGTCGCGGTATGCACACACAATGAAGTCGGCACTTGCCTTTGAAGCACTGTATGGGCTGTGTGGCGAAAGCGGTGTGGTTTCCGTGAAATACCCTTCTGCGCCAAGCGCGCCGTAAACTTCGTCGGTAGATACTTGATGAAAACGCACTCCTTCGCGCCATTGTGGATAACCTTGTGCATCTTTGCCAACAAACCAGGCTTTACGTGCGCAATCCATGAGATTTTGCGTGCCGAGAATGTTGGTATTGAGGAAAAGCTGTGGATTTTCAATGCTGCGATCCACATGACTTTCGGCAGCAAAGTTGACAACAACATCAAAGTTGTGCTCTACAAACAATTTGTCTACGAGAGTGCGGTCGCAAATATCGCCGCGAACAAAAAAGCAACGTTCATTGTCGATATCCTCTTTGATTGTGCCGAGATTGCCTGCGTAGGTAAGAGCATCAAGAACCACGATTTTTATATCCTCGTGCTTGCGAAGCATATATTTAATGAAATTCGCGCCTATAAAACCGGCTGCGCCTGTAACGAGATAGGTTTTCATGCCTTTCTTTTGTGTTTTTAATTTTTGTATATCTGCAAAAGTAGTGAAAACACATGACTTTTACGACTTGACATTGCAAAATTCGCAAAACATTCGTCATTGATTATTCCCCACATAGTATTTTGCAAAAACAATAAGGCATATCGTTAAAATAAAGTCCGACATTGTTTAAATAATATCCGACATTATTTGAAAAATATCAGACATCAGAAAAATCAAATGCCTTGGAATTTTTGCCCCCTCCAAACTTCGTGAAAATCAATTGCTATCTTGCCCCTACATTATAATATTATAAACCCGAAACTACATAGCACAAACGTCTATAAGCCAATGGAGCAATAATAAAAACAAATTGTTTGTGCAATAAGCGAAATTACATATCTTTGCAGTATGGGAACGCTCTATGTAGTGCCCACTCCTGTGGGCAATCTCGAAGACATCACACAGCGTGCGCTCAATGTGCTGAAAAGCGTAGACGTTGTGCTCGCCGAAGATACCCGTACATCTGGTACACTTCTCAAGCACTACGGGATTAGCGCAAAGCTTTGCGCTCACCATAAGTTTAACGAGCACCAAACAGCCAATGCCTTTGCCTCGCGAATGGCTGCCGGCGAAACCATGGCGCTTGTCTCAGACGCAGGAACGCCCGCAATGAGCGACCCGGGCTATATGCTCGTAAAAGCATGCGCAGAAAAAGATGTTGAAGTGGTATGTCTGCCCGGCCCCACGGCATTTGTGCCCGCGCTTGTCGATAGTGGTTTACCCTGCGAAAGGTTTACGTTCGAAGGATTCCTGCCGCAGAAAAAAGGCAGAGCCACACGCATTGCCGCACTTGCCGAAGAAGAACGCACAATGGTGTTTTATGAATCACCCTACCGCGTGGAGAAAACCCTAACGCAGTTTGTAGAAACATTCGGAGCCGACAGACGCGCATCAGTGTCGCGCGAAATATCAAAACTTCACGAGCAAACAGTGCGCGGAACACTCGAAGAACTCACACAATACTTTGCCGAAAACGAACCAAGGGGCGAATTTGTGATAGTAGTGGAAGGACTAAACCGAAAAACCAAGAATAACGAAACCATAAAATAAATTTCTGATGAAAAAGATTGTGATTTCAATGCTCGCAGCTATATTTTTAACAGCATGCGGCAACAGCAGCAAACAACAAGAGAAAGATCTTGCTTCGCAAAGCACCATCGATTCGCTCACAGACGTTGTAAATCAGAAAAACAATGAGTTGAACGATATCATGAGCACCTTCAACGATATTCAAGAAGGTTTTCGCGAAATCAACGAAGCAGAAGGACGTGTAGATATCTCGCGCAACAGCGGCGAAGCCAATGCAAAAAACGATATAATGGAAAATATATCGTTCATAAAGCGTACAATGCAACTCAACAAGGAACGTATCGCAAAACTTAGGGAACAACTCAAAGAAAGCAGCTTTAATACTTCAAAACTGCAGGCGACAATCGAAAACTTGAACAAAGAACTGGAATCAAAAAACAGCCAAATAGAAAAACTTCAGGCAGAACTCGATTCCAAAAACGCACATATCGCCACGCAAGACAAACAAATTTCCGAACTCAACACGAATGTAAATTCCCTTACCGCAGAAAACGAATCAAAAGCCCGTGCTGTGGAACGCCAAGACAAACAACTCAACACCGCTTGGTATGTTTTTGGAACCAAAAAGGAACTTCACGAGCAACATATACTCGAAGGTTCAAGCAAGGTGCTTAAAGGAAATAATTTCAACAAAGACTATTTCACCAAGATCGACATTCGCGTTGACAAGGTGATAAAACTTTACTCCAAGAGTGCGAAACTGCTCACCAATCACCCGGCAGGTTCCTACTCTCTCGACAAAGATGCAAACGGAATGTACACCCTGCGCATCACAAATCCCACTACATTTTGGAGCGTAAGCAAATATCTTGTAGTGGTCGTGAAATAATTTGAACATTAATGACAGACATTTTAATAATACTTGTTCTCATTTTTTTCAACGGGTTTTTCTCGTTGGCAGAAGTTGCTCTCATTTCGGCAAGAAAGAACCGTATTGAAGCAATGGCCAAAGAAGGAAGTCGTTCGGCGGCTTCTGCTTTGAAATTAATGAACGATCCCGACCGTTTTCTCTCTACGGCGCAAGTAGGAATTACCATCGTGGCAATTCTTACCGGTTTGTTTTCCGGCGAAACTTTTGCAGAAAAATTCGGAGAACTGCTTCTTTCTCTCGGCATGAGCGAGAATTATGCGCAGCCAGTGGCTCAAATCATAATTCTTGTGATTGTAACTTATATGTCGTGCGAATTGGGCGAATTGTTTCCCAAGAAATTAGGAATCGATCGCGCTGAAAGCATGGCAAAACTCACTGCGCCGCTCATGACATTCTTTTCGAGAGTGTCGATGCCCATTGTGTGGTTGCTTTCGAGGAACACCGAATTGATCGCACGCTGGTTTAATCTTAATCCAGAGAACCACAACGTAACCGAAGAGGAAATAAAATCGATAATACAGGAAGGCACCGATTCGGGAGAGGTTCAAGAAGTGGAACAAGACATTATGGAGCGTGCGCTTGCCCTTGGCGACCAAACGGTAGAGCAAGTGATGACTCATAGAAGCGACATCGTTTTTTTGGAAGCCTCAATGAAATCGAGCGAGGTGCAGAAGATTATAACCGAAGACACATATGCGGCATACCCCGTGGTAGGTGATGATCCCGACGAGGTGATTGGCGTGGTTACGCTCAAAGGTTTGGTGGCACATCTTTGGCAAAAAGATTTCTCGCTGCGTAAGATTTTGCACAAGCCGCTCTATTTTCCCGAAAACATGACGGTTTATAAAGCTCTCGAAGAACTTAAACGCAACAAGTTCAACCGCGCTTTGGTTGTTGACGAATTTGGCAGTGTGCAGGGCATTATTGTTTTGCGCGACATCATGGAAGGTTTGGTTGGTCAGATACCTGATGAGGACGAGACGCTTGACATTGTAGAAAATGCCGATCATAATTCGTGGTCGGTCAGTGGTCAGTGTCAATTCTACGATTTCCTTGCGTTTTTTGACGAAGAAGATCTCTACACTCCCGATTACAATACGGTTGGCGGGCTTATTCTCGACGTTTTGGAGCGTATTCCGGTGGCTGGCGAACGATTGGAATGGAAATCCTTCGAGTTTCGCATAGTCAAGATGGACGGAACGCGCATCGACACGCTGCTTGTGCGCCACACTCCCCTACCCCAAGACGATAAGAAAGGAGACGGAGAAAAGAACATCCATTGATTTCCAAGCAATTGCCGTCTTTAAATAAAGGGCAAACCTTATCGTAAAAACAAGATAGGATCTCGTTAAAACAATGTCGGATATTTTTTAAATAATGTCTGACATTGTTTAAAAAATGTCAGACATCAGAAAAACGATATACCGAAACAGATTTACAAATACTGAAACAAGATATGAAAAGGGAAATAAACGTATTCGAACATTCGGCAGAAATTTTCGCAGCTCTCAAAAACGGAGTGTTGCTAACCACTATGGCCGACGGCAAACTCAATGCCATGACTATTTCGTGGGGAACACTCGGAATTGAATGGGGCAAGCCTCTTTTCACAGCCTTTGTGCGCGAGCACAGATACAGTCGCGAATTGCTCGAAAAGAACGGAGAATTTACCATAAGCATACCTCGGGGCGATTACGACCACAACATTTTGAAAGTTTGTGGGAATGAGAGCGGACGAGATAAGGACAAAATCAAAGCACTTGGGCTTACTCCCGAAAAACCATTGGTTACTTCTGTGCCGGGATACAAGGAATTGCCCATTACATTGGAATGCCGCGTGGTTTACAAGCAATTGCAAACTGCCGAAAGCCTTGTCGACGAAACAAGCAAGAAATTTTATCCGCAAGAAGTTGATTCATTTTTTCATGGGTCAAACAAAGACTATCACGTAGCCTATTACGGCGAAATAGTAGCGGCTTACATCAACGAATAAGCCTTTCCCACAAAAACGGCATCGGTTTTGAGCCGCTGCCTTTGCAACACAAAACATAATGCGTGCGATATTGCCTTGACAACATCGCACGCATTATGTATAATATAGCCAACCTTGTTAATCCCAAGGCTTCTGCCTGGTTCAAAATCTGAAATCGAGTTGCACGTCAGCCACAGAATAATTATGTTTGTCAAGACTGCGGTCATTAACTAAGGCATATTCCGCATTAAGCTGGATATTCTTTGAGAAACAATAGTTAAGTCCCGCCTCATATTGCGTCTTGGCTTTTCCCCATTCGGCAGAAGGACGATAAAGGTCGTAACGGGCTTTGGCATATAGCTTCTGCTTTACCACAGGTGCAATGGCGAGCGCATAATATCCGTCGGCCTTGTTGCCGTTTGCCAAATTTACGGTAATATCTTTATCGGTATCTTTTTGATATGTCTTGGAAAATCCGTAACCTGTGGAGTGAATGTATTCAGTACGTATGGTGTAATCATCAAACTTGTATTCCGCAGACAAAGCATAGCGTCTTTGTTGCAAACGTCGGGTTCTCGTAGCGGTGTTGTCAGGATCGTTTGCATCGATGTTGCCTTTTCGTGCATACGAACCCGTCCAACCGAACGCTCCTATGCGCATTCCTTTAACCGGCATCACCCAAATTCCGCCTATAATGTCTTTTTGTTGGTCTACATCTTTGGTATTAATTCCCTGACCATTGTAAACGCCCACTTGATAGTGCAAAAGATTTCTTCCCGATGGACTTTTGAGGAAATCGCCCTGCAATTGCACGCCGATATCTCTGCCATTGCTTGCATGCGAACCGTTACGGTCGCTAAAACCTGCGAGTTTTGTTACGTTTTGTGCGTAGCTCATAAATCCTTGGTCGATTGGATTCATCGGGTTTTCAAATGTAAACGGGCGCTTGAACTGTCCTGCTTTCACACGGAAGTATTCGTATTTTTGCCATTCGGCAAAAAGGTCAACCATTCGCGGACTGCTTCCCCAATTGTTTGTATTGCCGTTGAATTGAAGTTGAGCTTTCCAATAGAAGTCGTTTGCAATACGTCCGTCAAGGGCAAGTCGGAGCATGCGGATATTAAAAGAATTTTCTTTGGCGTTTTTCTGAAAACTTGCCTGGTATTGCGTGAGCGCATAACCGCTAAATTTCATATTTCCGAGCCATGAAGGTAATTGCACTTGCGCTCCCGCTACCACGAACGTGCCGGCAAGCAGTGCTGTAGCTATGATTTTTTTCATTTCTGTTAGGTCTTAAATCTATATGTCGATGTATGTTTGCCTCATAATGCTAAAGAGACATTGCAAAATTACGCAAAAATTCCACAATCCGGCATTTCAACTTTATCAAAAACATATTGGAAAAAACAATGTTTGATATCGCAAAAACAATATCCGATATTTTTTAAACGATATCCGACCTTTTTTAAAAAAGGTCGGATATTAGAAAAACCATATCCCACATCGTTTTTATGAGGTTCCGAAACGCCATTGCAATCTCGGCTTTGATTTCAAGAAAATGCTCAACAGAATTCTCAAAAGCTATGATATTGTATCTGAATGTAGGTGCTTTTTTGTCTTGTTAACATTGCGAAACCTTTATAATAACTATTGGTTTGCCCATTAGGCTTTTACTTACTAACTTTGCAAAAACAACGGCATAATGGCGCTACACAATTTGCTCGGAAAGCAAGGTGAGGAAGCTGCGGCGCGCTTTCTTATGTTTCACGACTACTCCATATTGGAACGAAATTGGAGGTCGGGACATTTGGAAGTGGATATCATTGCGCAAAAACGCGGGTTGCTCGTATTTGTAGAGGTAAAGACGCTCGCAAACACCAATGTGATGAATCCGGAAGAGCGAGTCGATGCTGAGAAACGCGACAACATTGTGCGCGCAGCAAAGGCCTACCTCTGCATTCACGACCTCGACCAGCAGGTGCGCTTTGATATAATAAGCGTAACGGGCGAAGCACCGCCATTCTCGGTGAGGCATATCGAAAACGCGTTTACCGCGCCGCCCAAATACCCGGGAATATGCCGCTAAAAGGATTAAACGACAAAGATATCTATAGCATATAAATTGTAAACATGAAAAATCCCACCACTTCGCTTTCGGCGAAAGATTTAAGTGAGAGCCAAAACATAAAACTCTCGGCAAATTCGTTTTGGTTTCTCTTTCCCTTAAAATACACTGCAGTTTACAACTTATCTTACTACCATACGCCGCTCACAACATCGACTAACGATTTGGCATTCACGCTTCCCCTACCACAAAGTACGGAGATTTTTGTGATTTCAACCGATGAGCAAACGGCAGGAAGAGGTCAAGGCGAAAATAGATGGGAGGCGGAAATAGGCAAAAACCTAACATTTAGTTTTGTTTGCCGCTCGGAATTTCTAAAACCCACAGAACAGTTTGTCGTTCTACAAGCTGCGTCGCTCGCTGTGCGACATGTTTTGGCTAAGATATGCAACAACGTTACAATAAAATGGCCCAACGATATCTACATAGGCGACAACAAAGTAAGCGGAACGCTCATACAGTGTGATTTAGAGCACGAAAATATCCGAAGAATAGTTATCGGCATCGGCATAAACGTGAACCAGAGAAAATTTGTGAGCGATGCGCCAAATCCTATCTCATTGTTCAACGCCACCAACCAGGAATACGACCGCGAAAAGCTGTTGCATGCAATTTCCGAACGTTTTGCAATGGAATACGAGGCACTGCGCTACAATCGCGACTGTGTAAAGCAACGCTATGTTTCGCATCTTTACCGCAACACGGGCATGCATTCATACAGCGACAAACACGGCACATTCAATGCCGAATTTGTGAGAATCGAAAACAATGGTCATCTCGTTCTTCGCGATGACAAGGGCAACATTCGCGAATATGCTTTCAGAGAAGTAGAGTTCAAGTAAATTCATTCCCATAAGCAACACCCAATACAACTATTATATTGCGTTGTAAACCCCGTTTGGTTTTCATAGTTTTATATCATAGAAAAACAATAAGGCATCTTTTTCAAAAAAGGTGCCTTATTATTTAAACGAAGTCCGATATTATTTGAACGATATCGGACATTGTTTTTACGGTATGCTTTGTCTGCCAATTTTGTCAGTTTTTCCGCCACTCTACAAGCCTCACTAACTCCGCCACAAGCCTTGCATTTTGCACAATTTGGGACCTGCAAGCCCATTATGCGCCTTATCAGAATTGCAAAAATGTCAGTTTTTCAAACAGTGGCAAGAAGTTTGAATTATATAAGGCAAGCAGCAATGCAAAGTAGAACAATAAAATTATAAGATATGAACCTCGAAAAATTTACAATCAAAGCCCAAGAAGCAATACAGAACGCTATTGATAGCGCACAGCGTAACGGGCAGCAAGCTCTCGAACCAGTGCATTTGCTGGCGGGAGTGATTAAATCGGGAGAGAATGTTACAAACTACATTTTCAACAAGCTCGGGGTGAAACCGGAGGTTGTCTCCCAAAGTGTGGAAGCCGAGATTGCCCATCTGCCTCGTGTTACGGGCGGCGAGCCTTATCTCAGCTCCGAAACCAACAACATATTGTTCAAAGCCGAAGATTTGGCAAACAAAAACGGCGATGAGTTTATCGGTCTCGAAACAATTCTCGAAGCTATCATAGAGAGTTCGGGCAGCGCCTCGCAGATTTTGAAAGATGCAGGAGTAAACCCGAAAAACCTTGCAGAAGCCGTGAAAGAATTGCGTGGCGGAAAAAAAGTAAACTCAAAATCAAGCGAAGACACCTATCAATCTCTGTCGAAATACGCCCGCAATCTTGTTGAAGCCGCTCGTCAGGGAAAACTCGACCCAGTAATCGGACGCGACGACGAGATAAGGCGCGTTTTGCAGATACTATCGCGACGCACCAAGAACAATCCTATACTCATCGGCGAACCTGGTACGGGCAAAACGGCAATTGTTGAAGGACTTGCCCAACGTATAATGCGCGGCGACGTACCCGAAAACCTTAAAGACAAACAAGTTTTCTCGCTCGACATGGGCGCGCTCGTTGCCGGGGCAAAGTATAAAGGCGAATTCGAAGAGCGTTTGAAATCTGTGATAAACGAAGTAACCCATTCCGAAGGGCGGATAATTCTTTTCATAGATGAAATTCACACCCTCGTAGGTGCTGGAAAAAGCGAGGGAGCAATGGACGCCGCCAACATACTAAAACCTGCGCTTGCGCGTGGAGAATTGAGGAGCATAGGAGCTACGACGCTCGATGAGTATCAAAAATATTTTGAGAAAGACAAAGCGCTCGAACGTCGCTTTCAAACGGTGATGGTTGACGAACCTTCGGTAGAAGATTCCATTTCGATTTTGCGTGGCATCAAGGAAAAATACGAAAACCACCATCATGTAAAAATCCAAGACGATGCTGTGATTGCCGCTGTCAAACTTTCCGATCGCTACATCACAGATCGTTTTCTTCCCGACAAAGCTATTGACCTCATGGACGAAGCTGCGGCAAAACTTCGCATAGAACGTGATTCCATGCCCGAAGATCTTGACGAACTTGTGCGCAAACAAAAGCAACTCGAGATAGAACGTGAAGCCATTAAGCGGGAACACGACGACGCAAAGCTTTCACAACTCAACAAAGAGATAGCCGAGATAAACGAAAAGGCTTCGGATTATCGCTCCAAGTGGGATGCGGAAAAAGAAGTGATTTCAAAAATACAGCGCAACAAGTCTATGATCGAGCAACTCAAATTCGAAGCCGACAAAGCCGAACGCGATGGCGACTATGGCAAGGTTGCGGAAATACGATACGGCAAAATAAAGGTGCTGAACGACGAAATTACCAAACTGCATGAGGATTTAGAGAAACGCCAAGGCGGTTGCGCGATAATCAAAGAGGAAGTAACGCCCGATGATATCGCAGATGTTGTGAGCCGTTGGACAGGAATTCCCATAAACCGCATGCTCGAGAGCGAACGTGAGAAGTTGTTGCGCCTTGAAGAGGAATTGCACAAACGGGTAATAGGACAAGACGAAGCGATAACAGCTGTTGCCGATGCGGTGCGCCGTTCTCGTGCCGGTTTGCAGGACCCTCGACGCCCGATAGGTTCGTTTATTTTTCTCGGAACTACGGGAGTGGGAAAAACCGAACTGGCAAAAGCGCTCGCAGAGTACTTGTTTAACGACGAAAATATGATGACGCGTATCGACATGAGCGAATACCAAGAAAAATTCAGCGTGTCGCGTCTCGTAGGTGCGCCTCCGGGATATGTGGGATACGACGAAGGCGGACAACTCACCGAAGCCGTAAGGCGCAAACCCTATTCCGTGGTGCTGTTCGACGAGATCGAGAAAGCCCACCCCGATGTGTTCAACATATTGTTGCAGGTGCTCGACGACGGAAGGCTTACCGACAACAAGGGAAGGGTTGTGAATTTCAAGAACACTATTATCATCATGACTTCAAACCTTGGCAGCCAATACATACAGAGCCGTTTCGACACGTTGAAGGAACATAGCGGAGCGGAGTATGAGAAAACTTTGGACGAAACCAAGAATCATGTGATGGAGATGCTCAAAAAGACAATTCGCCCCGAGTTTCTCAACAGGATAGACGAGATAATAATGTTCCGTCCGTTGGAAAAAGACCAAATCAAACAGATTGTGAACCTGCAAATTGCCGGAATACAAAAATTGCTCGCCTCGCAAGAAGTGCAGCTTGAGGTTTCTGACAAAGCCGTAGAACTTATCGCCGACGAAGGGTTTGACCCCGAATTCGGAGCACGCCCCGTGAAAAGGGCATTGCAGCGAATGCTTCTCAACGACTTGAGCAAAAAACTTATTTCAAGCGAAATCGATCGCACAAAGCCCATTTTGGTGGATGCAGAAAACGACAATCTCGTGTTCAGCAATAAGAGTTGAAAAAACAAATACCCGTAAACCATTCAAGCCGAACGTCATAAACAATGGCGTCCGGCTTGTTTTTTATCCATTCCCCCAACAAATTACCCCGTTAGTTAGTGCTTGGAAAAACCGTAGGCATGTCGTTTTTCTAATGTCGGATATTTTTTAAACAATGTCAGACATTATTTAAAAAATGTCTGACATTGTTTTTGCGAGATTTGATATTGTTTTTACGGGGCTGAATTCGCATTTTACGATGTCAGACCTAACTTAAATTTCAAGGCATCTTGTTTAAATTAGAAGCCTTGGAATTTTTGCAACAACCGATGTAGTTTTTCAACCTCCGCGCTCAAAGAAAATCCAACGAAACTTCATCGTAAAACCCACAGATTTTTGCAGAAAAAAGTGGCATTTGCTTTGTGCATTTTTTAACCAAGGCTTTACTAAGATACATTTTGCCCACTTTGCATCAAATCATGGCAACACAGAGCCATACAATAATATTAAATATGTATCTTTGCATTTAGAACAAAATGTAAATCTATTCAATTCTAATGGATGTAATTAGCAAACTCGTTAAATGCGCCAAAGAAGATATCCAACGCATAGTATTGCCCGAGGGCACTGAAGAACGCACACTGCGCGCAGCAGACCGTGCATTAGCCGATGAACTGGCAAAAATAATCCTTATCGGAAATCCACAAGAGATTATGACCCTTGCAGAAAAGTGGGGACTCGAAAATATCTCAAAAGCCACAATAATCGACCCGCTCAATAATCCCCAAGCAGAGGAATACGCCCAAATGCTTGCCGAAATACGCAAAAAGAAAGGGCTCACCATTGAACGCGCAAGGGAACTCGTTAAAGATCCGCTCTATTTGGGCTGCATGATAATAAAGACCGGAGCCGCCGATGGGCAGCTCGCCGGAGCAAGAAACACCACAGGAAACGTGTTGCGCCCTGCTCTGCAAATCATAAAGACCGCACCGGGAATAAACTGCGTTTCGGGAGCAATGCTACTCGTTACCAAAGCCCCGGAATATGGAGACAATGGTTTGCTTGTTATGGGAGATGTAGCCGTTTTGCCGGTTCCCGACGCCTCACAACTGGCACAAATCGCCGTATGCACCGCCCACACCGCACAACATGTGGCAGGAATACCCCACCCCAAGGTTGCAATGCTAAGTTTCTCGACCAAAGGTTCGGCACAACACGAAGCCGTAGACAAAGTAGTGGAGGCCACAAAACTTGCACGCCAGCTCGACCCGCACATAGAGATTGACGGCGAACTGCAAGCCGATGCCGCACTCGTGCCATCGGTTGGCGAACACAAAGCACCCAATTCAAAAGTTGCAGGACACGCCGATGTTCTCGTAGTGCCAAGTCTTGAAGTAGGCAACATTGCTTACAAACTCGTGCAACGCCTTGGCGGAGCCGAAGCTATCGGACCTATTCTTCAAGGTATAGCACGCCCGGTAAACGATTTGAGTCGCGGTTGCTCCGTTGACGATGTTTACAAAATGATTGCGGTAACTGCCAACCAGGCTATCGCAGCAAAAAAACAAAACGCAGAATAACGGACGAATAAAGTGCCTACTGCTTAATCTTGCATACAATTTTATCTTACAATAAATGAAAATTCTCGTAATCAACTGCGGAAGTTCTTCTATCAAGTACAAACTCTACGACATGAGCAACCGCACCGTTCTCGCAGCAGGCGGAATGGAAAAAATTGGACTCGAAGCTTCGTTTCTCAAACTCAAAGCTGCCGACGGCTACAGCAAGACAATTAAAGTGAATGTGCCTAATCATGAAATGGGCATCAACTTTATTTTGAAACAGCTCACAGATGCAGAGCACGGAGCCATAAAGTCGCTTGGCGAAATCGATGCTGTGGGACACCGCATAGTGCACGGAGGAAAATTCACCCACAGTGTGGTGGTTACTCCCGAAATTCTTGAAGAATGGAAACAGTATAGCGAGCTTGCGCCGCTTCACAATCCAGCCCATTTACTTGGCTATGAAGCTATAAAGAAAGAGTTGCCAAACGTAAAGCAGGTATTTGTGTTCGACACGGCTTTCCATCAAACCATGCCCGACTATGCTTACACCTACGCTCTTCCTTATGAGATTTGCGAAACTTACAAATTGCGCCGCTATGGTTTCCACGGCACATCGGTGAGATATGTTTCGGCAAAGACTTGCGAGTTTTTGAATTGGGACATAAACCAGAAGAAACTCATCATTTGCCATATCGGCAACGGCGCATCTGTTACCGCCGTCGACTGTGGCAAAGTGGTTGACACCTCGATGGGTCTCACTCCTTTGGCTGGTCTTGTGATGGGTACCCGTAGCGGAGATGTTGATCCCATGGCTGTGTTGTTCTTGATGGAGCATATGAACCTCGATATCAATCAGGTTTCAGAACTTATCAACAAGAAATCGGGCGTGCTCGGCATTTCGGGCGTTTCGAGCGATATGCGCGAAGTAGACGATGCGATACATTCGGGCAACCGCCGCGCATTGCTTGCACGCAATACATACTGCTACAGCATACGCAAGTATATCGGCTCCTATACATTTGCCATGGGCGGAGTAGATGCCATTGTATTTACGGCAGGAGTGGGCGAGCATCAACATTCGGTGCGCCGCGACACACTCAAAGGGCTTGAGAATTTAGGCATAAAGCTTGACAAAGAAAAGAACGACGTAAACTTTGGCGAAAACCAAGTGATATCTTCTGCCGACAGCAAGGTTACAGTTGCTGTGATTGGTACAGACGAAGAATTGCTCATAGCTGCCGATACCGAAAAGCTGGCAAAGGAATAAGCATACACTTAATCGTATCACAAAACACACGCCCGGCACCGCACATTGGTTTTGCCGGGCGTTGTTATTGTTGTTTTTTTGCGCCATATTTAACTATCAGAACAAAGACATTGGTTATTGCAAAAACACCGAGCCATATTGCTTAGAGTTCAACGGAATATTTTTTGGGGATTTTAGGTTGTTTTGCCGAAACACCATGGTCTCTTTCAAAAACGGTGCCTTCATTTTCCAAAACGATGCCTTCGTTTTTCAAAACGATGCCTTCGTTTTTCAAAACGGTGCCTTCGTTTTCAAAAACGGTGCCTTCGTTTTCAAAAACGGTGCCTTCGTTTTCAAAGACGCTGCCTTCGTTTTCAAAGACGCTGCCTTCGTTTTCAAAGACGCTGCCTTCGTTTTCAAAGACGCTGCCTTCGTTTTCAAAGACGCTGCCTTCGTTTTCAAAGACGCTGCCTTCGTTTTCAAAACTCATGGCATCAGTTGCCCCAACTCATGCGGACAATAATTTAATATGATGCCTCGAAAATTTATTTTGGTGCCTTGAAAAATCTTTTTCCTGCCTCAAAAAAAGTTTTTCCTCGGAGAATATCATCAAGGGCTTACGACCTTTTTTGCACACAAAGCCATTGAAAGACAAATGCGTGGCGCGAGATTATCGCGCCACGCATTTTTAACTCAGATACGGGATATTATATCAGTCGGCCAAGACACCTATTTCGGCAGCTGTGGCAAAATCTTGCCCGTCGCATGCAGAAAGAGCGGTGAAGCGCACGTAGCGCGCCTTGATAGCCTGCTTGAACAGCACTTTTTTCTCACTGCCATTGTCTTCGAATTCTCCTTGTGCCACAGGCTCGCCCCAATTTTTGCCATCGCTGCTCACCTGTATCTTATAACCTTTAATACGGCCATTGCGATTGTCCTGGCGCGGCAGATAAGTGATGCCTTTTATAAGTTTCATTGCGCCAGCATCAAAGTCCACCCAATGAGGATACTTTGCCACAGTTACACTATACATTGTGTGCCAATAAGTTTCGGGATTGTTGTCAACAAGGTTTGAAATGTCTCCCTCGCCCGACTCTACGCTGCTTGCAAATACTACTTCTGTAGGTATTCTGTCGATTTTCGCAAATTTCGCAACCGACTTCAACTTCGGCGATTGCACAGCCCATGCCTCTATCTTACCGCCCTGCATGAATGCAAACGGTTTGACATATTTCTGTGCCCGTTTGCCGTTGACCGATATATATATGGTAGAATTTGAATCTTGGGCATTGATAGAAACTTCGCCGCTCTTCGAGCGCATGATAAGCAGAGGAGTTTCACCCGTTGCGCTTACCGCTGCTTTTTCATCAACATCGCCATAGGCCGGACGGATTATAAAACCAAACGAATGGGGAGTTGCTCTCACGATATCCGCATCTAAAGGCCCGCCTTGACCGCAACTATTTCCTCCAATACCGGTTACACCACAATCGAGATGCAAGTATGTATCGCCCGCTTCGGGCAATTGATACGGGTGGGCCGCAGTGTCGAGCGCCTGTTCAGAATATGCGAGCGCCGAAGTGCTCATCAAATTTTTCGCAATAAACACAGCGCCGTTACCCGAAGCATCTGTGAGGGCACACCAACGCACCTCCTCGTTGTTGCTCATGCTTTGTGGTTTGCCAAAAGGCAAGAACTGTTCTGCCACCGTGGATTCATAACGACCTACAAACTGACCTGTTTTACGATCGTTATAGTTGTTGATCGGTCCACGTCCGTAGTAAGTATACTTGCTAAGGTTCTTGGGCACACGCATAAGGTATCCCAACCTCGGCAAAACGGCAGAAGATTTATTGGAACTTATAGACGATTCCAGTTCCACGCTGCCATCGGGATATATCGTCCATACTTGGCTTGCCGTAAACTTAAAATCATCTTCACCAAACGCCTTATTATTCTCGGGAACCACCTTGATTTTCCCCGAAGTTCCGCCAATGCGCTTATACGACTGCGGTGCTTGCGCTTCAACATCGTAGGAAATCACAATGCTACCGTCTTTGCGCGTATAGATAGTGCGACCGGTAGCACGGTGTTTGAGATTGTTCAAACCATTGGCATACCAAGTGTAATCGGTCCAGTTATCGTTATCCAAAGGCGCACGGAAAGCATCTATTTTAGGACCTTCGTTGGGCGTGATAACGCTTTTGCCGTTGTATTTAAGCGTAGAAAGCGTACCTATCTCGTTATCAAATTCAGCAGTAAAGGTATTGCCACTTATGGTAATGGACTTTGCGCTTTCACTAACCTTAGGCGCAGCACCTGTGGCTGCTTTTGCTATACTTTCACGGCTTGCCGCTGCCTTTACAAGCAGTTGTTCTTCAGCCTGGACATAGCCTTTTTTCGCCCACGGCATATCCTTGGGCAAACGGAACGATATGTTTAAAAAATATTCTTTGTCGGATTTCAAAACCGAATGGTCAAAACGCACTGGAACTACGAGCTTTTCTCTCGCACCTACGGACTTGATGTTTTGCAAAGCACCAGTAACCACTGGTTTTCCGTCTTCGAGCAACGACCATTCTATATCGTAAACCGCAGGCTCGAAATAGTTTTTGTTGAATATCACCACACGTCCGTTTCCTGTCCTTAAATCGCTATAAGGTTTGACAGAGATATTTTGGAAAACCTTTTTCGCCTCATAATATTGCGGTTTGGGAGTAAGATCAGCGAACATCGTACCATCTAGACAGAAAGTGCCGTCGTTAGGATAGTCTCCGAAATCACCACCATAAGCTATGTAGCGCGTGCCTTGGGGAGTGTAATCATAAAGTCCATGATCGACCCATTCCCAAATGGCTCCGCCGCAAAAGAAATTGGTAGATTCTATTGCCTCCCAATAATCGACAAGATTTCCTGTGGCATTGCCCATAGAATGTCCGTATTCGGATATATGATAAGGGTATTTGATTTTCGAATTTCCTTTAACGGCTTGCCTTACCCAAGCTATCGACGGATATTGATTGGAACCCATGTCTACAATGTCGTTGTTGCGTTCGTATTGTACCGGGCGGGAAGTATCGAATTGCTTTATGGCTTCGTAGCCCGCCTTGAAGTTATCGCCCGGACCGGCTTCGTTACCCAAAGACCAAATTACGATTGAAGGGTGATTGACCTCGGCACGAACCATAGCCATTTCGCGTGCAACATGTGCCGCTTTGAATTCTGCGACATGCGACAACGAAGCTTCTCCATAGTAATATAGATGGGATTCCAAGTTACATTCGTCTTCGAGATACAGACCATATTTATCGCAAAGGTAATACCAATACGGATCGTCTGGGTAATGCGAATTTCTAACATGGTTGATGTTTGCGCGCTTCATGAGCATCACTTCTTTTTCCATCTGTTGTCGCGTTACAGCATGCCCTCTTTCTGGATTCGTCTCGTGTCTGTTTACTCCTTTTAGCTTTACAGTGCGTCCGTTGACGTAGAAATATCGCCCAGCTTTATTGAATTCGTCAAATCTTGCGGGAGTATCGCGAATTTCTACCTTACGGAAACCGGTGTAGGTTGAGACGGTTTCTATTGTTTTGCCTTTTTTGTCTTTCAGAGTGCCCACCAAAACATAACGCCACGGCGCTTCAGCCGACCATTTCTTTACATTCGGAATGGTGATTTGCGTTTGTATTTCTGCCGTTCCTTGACTGGTGATGTTCGAAATGGCTTCTGTTACAGTTACCACCGGTTTGTCTTCAACTTTATCGCCATATAGTTCTACCGGATACAAGGCGTATTCCATAGAGTATGCCTTGACATTTTTTTTGGAAAGGTTGCTTAGTGTAGCTTTCACGTTTAGCGCACCATTAATATAGTGGCTGTCGAGATCGGGTATGGCTACTATATCGCGCACCTGCACTTCGGGCTTCGCTGTGAGGTAAACCGAACGAATTATACCTGCCATTCTAAACATGTCCTGCGTTTCAAGAAACGATCCGTCGCTACTACGGTAAACTTCAACAGCCACACGATTTTCTCCGGTGGTTAAATAGGAAGATATGTCGAATTGTGCCAAACAGCGCGAGTTTTTTGAAAAACCAACATACCGCCCGTTTATCCAAAGATAGAAGAACGAATCAACACCATCGAAGTTTATCATCACGCGGCGCTTTTTCCAGTTTGCAGGAATTGTGAACGTGCGAACATATTGCCCCACTTCGTTGCGATACTTGTAGGTTGTCCACGTTTTGGGCGGTTCTCTCATCACGCCTTTGCGCCAGTCGTCAACCGCAACCTGATGATAAAACACCGCACCTTGGTTTACGTAAACAGGAATACCGTATTTGTGAGTTCCGTCCTTTTGTATTCCTGCCACATTCCACGCAGATGGTACTTCCAACTTGTCCCAATTTGTTACGGGATAGTCGTTTTTTTCAAATCCTTTGGTTCGTTCTTCGGGTGATGCCGACCAATGAAAACTCCATTCGCCATTGAGTGAACGGAAATACTCGCTTTTTTCCGGCAACACGCCTTTTGCAGCCTCTGTGTCTTGAAACGAGAAAAACCAAGCGTGGGGCAATTCTTTGTTGAGCGACAATTTTTCGGGCGATTGCCATTCTTGTCCGGTAGGGGTGGTTTCATTACCAAAATAATAGCCATCTAAATGTTGCGCATTCATAGCTGTGCCACCCGCCAGCAGACAAAATATCAACGCGGTAACTTTATTGTTCATTGTTTTTTACTTCTTGTAAAATATATATGTGGTAAATTTTCCACAAATATAGCCACAAAAATGCGGCGAGCCAAATTTTCGGAGTTTTTAAGTTGTTGAGATTTACGCCAAAGCGATTGTAATCTCTTTATCCCAGCACATCGCTACGCAAGGATAGCTTTTTTACTGCAAAAAGCGCAGATTCATACACTTTTTATTTTTTACAAACTATTAATATCCCATATCGTGAAAAAAACAAATAAAAATTGTAATTTTGGGTTTCCAAATCGATTGTTGCCAATTTGAGATAGAAACATAATAATTTGTTAGTATGTTAACACAAATACTTAATGGTCGAATACTAACGCCTCAAGGTTGGATTAGAGGCGGCTCTGTGATTATCGACGGGAATAAAATCATAGAAGTTTCAAACAATGAACTACACATAGAGAGTGCGCGTTTTTTTGATGCCCAAGGTTGCTATATTGTTCCGGGAGGAATTGATATTCATGTACACGGAGGAGGCGGCCGAGACTTCATGGAGGGTAGCGAAGAAGCGTTTCGCAAGGCTATAAATGCCCACATGTATTATGGCACAACCTCTATTCTCCCCACGCTATCGTCTTCGACGATGCCAATGATACGAGCTGCCGTTGCTACAACCGAGAAACTTATGTCGCAACCCGACAGTCCGGTTCTGGGATTGCATCTCGAAGGTCCGTACTTCAATATAGAAATGGCAGGAGGGCAATTACCCGAAAACATAAAGAACCCTACGCCTACCGATTACCGTCCGTTGCTCGATTCCACGAGTTGTATAAAAAGATGGGACGAGGCTCCGGAGTTGCCGGGTACGATAGAATTTGGACGAACCTGCGTGGAGCATGGAGTGCTTCCGTGTGTAGCCCACACACAAGCCAATTACCACGATGTGAGAGCCGCCTACGAAGTGGGATTTACGCATGCCACGCATTTCTATAACGCTATGCCAGGCTTTCATAAGAACCACGAATATAAATATGAGGGCACTGTGGAGAGCGTATACCTCATCGACGACATGACTGCCGAAGTGATTGCCGACGGAAAGCATGTGCCTATCACGATTCTCAATCTTGTTTACAAAATCAAGGGTCCCGACCGCACAGCACTCATTACCGACGCATTGGCTTGCGCGGCGAGCGATTCGCAAACGGCTTTCGACCCGCGAGTAATCATTGAGGACGGAGTTTGCAAGCTTGCCGACCATTCGGCATTGGCTGGAAGTATTGCCACAATGGACAGACTGATTCGCACAATGGTTCAGAAGGTGGAAATTCCGCTTGGCGATGCTTGCAGAATGGCTTCGGAAACACCGGCAAGAATTATCGGTGTAGACAAACGCAAAGGCACACTCGAAAAAGGCAAGGACGCCGATATTATGATGTTTGATCCAGATTTGAATCTAAAATGTGTGATTGCCATGGGGCGTGTGGTGCGCAACGAATTGAGCGTATACTAAAACATACCGCAAATCACAATTACAGGATATAACAACAAGCTGCCGCAGATTGGAAAACGACACCGATTTGCGGCAGTTTTTTTGAGCGACAAAGACTTTGAAAAAAACAATGTCGCATATCGTAAAAACAATGTCCGATATTATTTAAAAAAGGTCTGACATTATTTAAAAAAGATGCCTTATTGTTTTTGCGAAATATCGTACAAAATAAAACTTTGATTTACAACGGTTTCTGAAAAAGCATTTCAACGCCTAATCAGAGCAACGGCGAGACGATTCTAACGAAGCTCTCGGCAATTTTTTGAAGCCTTGCGCGCTTTCTCCACGTTGTGGTTTCGATTAGGCGACACGATTTCATATCGTTTTCAAAGCATTCCTTCAACTTCTTCGTAAGCGACTCGTTATAAATAAATGCATTCACCTCGAAATCGTCTTCAAAACTGCGGAAATCAGTATTTGTAGAACCCACAGTCGACAAAATATCATCGGAAACAAAATATTTGGCATGCAAAAAGCCCGCGCCATAGGCGTAAACCTTTGCCCCGGCTTTCATAACATCACTGTAATACGATTCGTTGGCTGTCTTAATCCAGAAATGCTCCGCATTTTCGGGAACCATTATTCTCACGTCGATTCCTGCGCTTGCCGCCATCTGCAAAGCGTTCAACACCTGCTCGGTGGGCATTAGGTAAGGAGTGGCAAGGTAGAAATATTTCTTGGCATTCATTATGGCCCACACAAAACCATTCATGATATAAGGCTGTTCCGACGTAGGCGAAGCTGTAACTATCTGCATCGCGCCACAATGGTTCTCGCCCCCCTCGATTTCGGGATAAGCGCCGGCGGTGTCAATCATTTCGGCAGAATTATAAAACCAATCTGAAATAAAAGTCTGCTGCAAACCATAAACTGCATTTCCCGTGAGCCGCAAATGCATGTCTCTCCAACCATCACCCTTGTTGCCGTAAAGATAACGCATTGCAATGTTCATTCCGCCGATATAGCCCACCACTCCATCGATTACAGCAATTTTTCTATGGTTGCGATAATTCACACGACGCGTGAAACGCGAAAACCTTACGGGCATAAAACCGCTGACAATAATTCCCGCAGCCTTCATCTCGTCGTAAAATTTGTTTTTTACCGACCAGCACCCCACGTCGTCATACAACAACCTCACCACAACGCCGCGCTTCACCGCATCAACAAGGAAATCGCGCACAATGCGCCCAAGCGCATCGTCTTCGAATATAAAGTATTCAAGATTAATATGACTACGGGCTTTTGAAATATCACGCAGCAGCGAAACTATCTTATCCTGCCCGTCGCAGAATATCTTTACATCGTCAAAAGTAAACGTTGGAGAAAAATTACACCTGAGAAAAAAATTGGCAAGCGGCACATATTTTTCCGGAATCTCGGCATTGTCGCGAGGAAGATACTCAGCCAAATCCTTGCGCTTCATCATATTTATCTCGCGACGCAAAAGCCGCCGTTCCTTGCGAATGTCCTGACCAAAGAAATAAAACAACAGCAATCCCACAACCGGAAGCGCAATAAGCACAAGCGTCCACGCCATGGTTTTAACAGGTTGACGATTTTCAAGAATAACCACCACGATGGTTGCAGCCACTACCAAGAAATAGAGTAGCGTAATGATTCGAAATATAATAAATGCAATCATACCGCGTAGCGTTTCCGTTGTTTGCAAATATACTGAAAACCTGAAACACAACCAACTATAACGCCACCCAACCCAATATCTCGCAGAAAACGCCCCACTCCACACGCCACGCAACAAAGACCATTAAAAGAATACGGCATTGCCATTCTATGAACCCAATGCCATAAAAAATGTGATGCCGGTAGTTTCGCAACTACCGGCATCTCTAAAAATTGCTATGAAAGGAAGTGTAATTCTAAACCCTAAACACACCGACAGCAACGCTTTTTGTAGCAAAATTGCTCATTACAGTGTAAAATACGATGCAAATATAACTATTTTTATGAATTGAAGCACAAAAACTTCTTAAAACATTTTCATTTCTTCAATATACTACAGAAAAAGCGTCGGGAGTTTCTCAACTGCCGACGCTCAAAAAATGCTATAAAAGGTATTTGAAATGAATTATTGTAGTATGTTTCGCTGCAAAAAGCTATATCGTTATGAAAGTTCGCCTTAGGGTATTCCCGTCGTGCCTCGTGATAATCGGCATATCAGTTATTGATTTCGCGACAACCACAGCACGCGGAAAAGTTTAGCGTCTTCTCATTCCTCCGCCGCGCGAGAAACCTCCGCCACCGGGTCCTCTGCCCGGGCCGCCCATTCTCGGACCGCCATCTTGGTTTCCATTATTATTCTTACCGCCAAAGATATTGAGACGATATATAAAGTTAACCATGAAATAGGAGTTGATACTATTGTTCCACGAGTCGGAACGCATCTGAGCCGTTATCGAGCGCGACACATTGCTTTGGTTGTGGAGAATGTCGTAGAACTGCACCGAAAGAGTGGCTGCGTTTCCTTTGAGGAAGCTCTGTGCCAATTGGGCATTCCATATCAGCTCGTTGGTATTCATTGAATTGTCGGAATAACCCCTTCTCGAATTCATACGAATGTCTGTGGAAAGTTGCATGTTCCAAGAAAATGTAACGTTGACCTCTCCGCCGTAATTATAGTTCCATGTGTCGAGGTTGGCATTTGATTGCAGTTTGTTTCTTGCGTGTTGATAATTCACGCCACCCCTTAGTCCAAACTCGAAAAGCCCTGTGCGATAAGTAAGACGCATATGCTCGCGAAGATTTAGGTTTTTCGTGGTGTTCTTACTGCTTGTCGTATCATTTCCTGTGCTTACATATCCCACGTTGTTGGAATAGCTTACGCCGGTAAAGGTTCCAATCGTCCAACTCTTGCTTTTGCCAAACGAAGTATTGAACATTAAATCACCATTAGCGTCCCAATTTCCGTTGATATTCTCCGGGCGCGTGGTGCGAACGCCCGTAGTTTCATCGTAATGCATTGCATTGCTTATACTGTTTGATGTTTGGTTGAATGTAAGGCGCGTCATCCAGCCGGTTTGGGATTTCGGCAGATAACTATTGTAGAACATTTCAAAATAGTTGTTCCATGATGGTTTCAAACCCGGATTACCTTTTGAGATATAAAGAGGATTTGAATCATCTGTTACATCTAAGAGATCTGTCATCGAAGGTTGCGAAGACGAACCGCGATATCGCATGTCGATTTCCGAGGTTTGCGAAATTTTATAGCGCATTCTAATGTTAGGAGATACGTTGAAAACGTTGCGCGTTACCACTGTGTCGAGTTTATCCTTCTGATATTCCAATTTTGTGCGCTGTGGATTGAAATCAACTGCGGCATGAAAATTAAGATTCTTGGAATTGTAGCGCACGCCGACAGACATTTTATGAGTATAATTCTTATATGTTGCGTATTGGCTGTTTCTTGTGTTAAGCGTCATGCGTAAAGAATCGGCGCTTGTAGGCAATTTGCCGATTGCGGGTGCGTACATATCTCTCCAACCGGCGAGTGAATCGAGTTGATAAAGCGAACGGTCGGAATTGGAATAGGAGTAGGCGTATTCATAGCTTGCCTGCGCAAAAAGGTTCTTCACTATTGGTTCGCTATAACTCAATCTACCGCTAAGTCCCCAGTTTTCCGACGGATTATTGTTGTATTGATTGGTAAAGGTATTCCTATTTGCCGCAGCGTTTTGGAAATAGTTTATATCTGAACGGGAGAAACTTACACTCTTCGACTTTCCCCAATTTCCGTTTGAGCTTATAGAGATGTTACGTCCCTTGCTGTTGAGTTTTCTTACCACCATAGCCCAATAGTCTGCCGAGTTGCTTGAACTGTTAGCCATTGTGATGCGATGGTTAGTGTTTACAGCGATGTCGCGAAGCGATGCTACGCTATCGTTAAACAGAGATTCGAGCGGATCGGTTATACCTGCTATTGCGTAGGGGTCGCTATTGAAAGTTGCAGTGCGGCTTTGGCTCCAATTCGACGATTCACTGTGGGAATAGTTGGGAGCAAACATTACGGTTGTCATACTGTCGGGATTCCATTTCAACCATAAACGAGTATTGAAGTTTGTACTGTGGGAATAGTTCTGACTTTTTGAGTTTGAGAACGAAGATGAGTTGCCCGAATTAAGGAATGTTTCGGAGCTTGTGCGGTTTTGGCGGTCGCTTGCGCTATGACTCCAACGTATATTACCGTTGAGTTCGAGTCGTCCCGCTTCGTTTTCTTTTTTACCATTGTCCCAGCCAGCGTCGAAACCTGCGCTTTTGTTTGCACTAAGCCCGCTGCCGCCGCCACGTCCCGGACCGAAATGTCGATCGCCTGCATTGTTTGCATTGCCGAACACTGTTTCGTGGTCATGGTCGGTATAACGATTCACAAATACGTCGGCATTGTAGCGGTCCTTGCTTCCGTAGCCACCTTGTATGTTGCTAACCCAACTTTCTTTGAGTTCTTTTTTCAGTCCAATGTCGAGCACGGTTTCTTCGTTGCCGTCGTCAATTCCAGTCTGCTTGGTGTAGTCGCTCTTCTTGTCATAAGCTTTTATATTCGAGACAAGTTCCGTAGGCAGGTTCTTCATGGCAATCTTGGTATCGCCCTTAAAGAAATCCTTGCCGTTCATGAGAATTTGCTTTACTGTTTTTCCGTTGATTTTAATAGTACCGTCGTCGCTCACTTCGGCACCCGGGAGTTGTTCCACGAGATTTTCGAGAGTCGACCCTACCGGCACACGATAAGCCGAAGCGTTGTATTGGAAAGTATCGGCTTTCATTTCCACCTTTGCTGCCTTTGCCGTTACCACAGTCCCTTTCAAAGCCACCTCGTTTGTGCCCAATTGAATGGTACCAAGCTTTGCTTCGGGATTGTTCTTGCTCAACACAGCGTTGCGAAACACTGCATTATAACCCACGAACGAGATTTTCACGATATAACTGCCTGCTTTTTTCACACCGAGCGAGAACGTACCGTTTTTCTGGGAGTTCACACCGTTTACAAACGATGAATCTTTGTTGAGTAGCTGTACTGTGGCAAGCTCGATTGCTGATCCGTCTGATTTTTCGGTTACTTTTCCCGAAATGGTGTATTGCGCGCTGGCTGTAATGGCGCAAAAGCATGCCAACAACGGCAAAATCAAAAATTTCTTCATGTTCATGTTAGTTTTCTCTCTAATAAAATCGCGGCAGAACGGCATGTTGAACCGACGTTTCTAATTCGTTGATATTTTGACGTGAAAAACACTTCAAGGTTTAACCGCTATTTCCCTTTTATCGACATATTAAATTATAATATCTACTGTTTACATTTTTTTACCGACGAATTTTCGTCCCTATTTATGGTTTCAAAATCCCCTTTCTACACATCAAAAATATGCTTCAATATATCGTTTTTCTAATATCCGATATTTTTTAAAAAAGGTCCGATATTATTTAAATAATGTCTGACATTATTTTTACGATATCCGATATTATTTTTACACCTTCCACATGTTGTTTTTAATACCCCAAATATGATTCAAAACATATTGGGATTTGCACCCCCGTCGTCCATATCAAGCAAGAATATCCCGGCACAAATTTGCGCCGGGATACTTATATTTTGGCGACGAAGCAGAGTGTTTACCACTGATCCTCTTCTTCCACGCCGTTATACACATTCTTCGGAACCCATTCCATATAGTCGAGCAAGAAACATGCAAACGGGTTGGTCAACACCGACTTGATGCGCAAATACATGGTTTCGTTGGGGTTCATTTTGCCCGTCCAAACAATCTTGCGCACACGCAAATTGGCACGATATGTGGTGGAGTTTCGCATAGACTCTGTTACCGGAGCACCGTTGCGGGATATACCATCGTGGCGAGGCGGTTTCATATAGTTATGGTTGAGCATATTCTTGTCGATTTGACGAGTAACCTCTTCGTCCTCGTTATCTTCTTCCCAACCAATGTTGGGATTCGAAAGCGAAAGGCGCAAGTCGACTGGCAAACCAATTGCCTGAAGATTGTTCTGGTCTTTACCAATATAGAATTGCGCCATACCGAAGCCCGAGTTGCAAGGTGCGCAAATACGGAACTGCCATGTTCCCTCGGTTGGTACAGGCGGGAGACGGATTGTCAGATCATATTGTCCGCGAATATTCATCTCGTCAGCCTGATAGTTGCACATACTCGAACCACCATAGTAAGGGAGGTAAACAATCCAACTTTCGTCGGAAACCTTCATGCGTTCGAAATAATTGTTAGGTATGGCGTGCTGGTTGGCGTCCTTTATGCGGCGCAGACCATTGGTAATAAGCTCAGAGAAAAGCGATGAGAAATCCCAGCGCAGGCGATCGTTGAGCACAACATTTGGCACATCGTCGTCGTAAATAAGTATCTCGTCAACGGGATAGTAGAATCCGTTGAGCGCATTGTTTGCAACCTTTCCATTATCCGACTGGATTTTCACACCCAGGCGGTCAACCGTAACTTCATCGTATGTATCGCGGTCGTAAGTGCAATGACGATTGATTCGCTTGCCATCTGTTTGACGACCCTCGGTTATCTTCATCAAACGATGGTATCCGCCCATCGTTTCATAGTATTCGTGGCAGTCAATAGTGAGGTTGCTCGGGTTGTTGTAAGAGTAACCCATTTCAAGGTGGTGAATCACCATTTTTTCCCAACTCATACGCGCCGGAACAAGGTGGTATGCCACAAATTGATGTACGGCATTGTTAGGATCTTTAAGGTCTTCGGCCGTAGCATGTGGGTATGCCTTTTGACACTGCTCCTTTATTATCGGAAGAATGTTCTGCCAGTTTACAAAAACATCGCTTTTGTATTCGGGAGCACTCACTCCCCATTCAGCTTGAAAGACACTATCGGTTTCCACAAAAGCAGTGTAACCATAATATCTATGTGTTGGGTTGGCTAACTGGCCATTTTTGTTAAGATTATATCCGTATTCAGCATGATTTACTTCGTAGTCTTCATCACGAACCGTGTTCATCGAATCGGCAAAGCCCGTTTCTTCGAGCAAACGACTGAATATCCTCAAATTCGGCGCAGCCTTGATAAGATCAGGAAGTTTATCGTTTGACGGCTGTAAAACTCTGTTTACACCATGAATATATCCGTTGCTACACTCCACGTCTGGATTTTCGATTATGGACTTTTCGTTTACCACAACCACTGTTTTGGAATTGATGGTGTCAAACGAAATCATAATGTAGCGGTCGTCCATACTCATCGTTTCCAATGCACCGATGATAAACTCCGTTGTCTTGAGAGCACTGGCGTTTTGGTGGTCGATAATGGCGTTTCTTACGATATATTCCGCCATTTCGTAAGTTATGCTGTCAAGATTGTAATTTTTTTGCTCATACACAGAGTCGATAAAAGTTTGTATTGCTTTATCGCTTGGTGCGAACACCGTGTAGTTTCCTCGGGCTGCAAGCAATGCTGCTATACGAGATTCTGTTTTTCGCCCGGTTTTTACACGCTGCGAGAGTTTGTAGAACATTCCATAACCATCTGTACTTTCAAGATACGAGGAAATTGTCTCGCCTTGAAAAATATAGAGGTTTGAGGAATCGACGCTGTCGGAACAACTCCAAAAGCCCATTACGGCAATCAAGGAAGTTACCCCCCAAAGCAGCTTCTTTTTTAATAGTTTTGTACACTTCATACTCTATGTTGATTAGGGTGTTAATATTTTGCTTGGTTCAATTTATCTTTATGTCAACGGCGCGGCCGTATTGTTCTTTTTTGAGTTGCAGCGTAAGCGTTCCTTTTTTAATGGAAATCGGTATTGTTTCGCCGCCAATGGTTGCCGTAGCACTCTTTGCCCATGTGGGAACAGGAATACTGATTGTCTCAGCTCCACTTACGTATAGTTTATAATCGGTCTCGCTTCCGTTTACCCGACCAAACGTTATGTTATCCAACTTATCTGCCGCGAATTTATATCTTTTACCGTCTGCAATAATTTCGTTGCATTGTTGTCCGTAGAAGGCGCAAAGTATTTTGTCCTTAATATTGAAACCCATCGACAGACGTCCCGTATAGGAAATGTCATGTCCGTTGATTTTCGCATTTTTCAGCATTATGGTATCCGAAGGCAAGGGATTGTTTTTTAGAACTTCGGCATCGCGCGCATCATCTCTCGAAAAATTCCCGTCCCAATTCTCAACATGCGTGCGATAATGGTTTACTACCATCGTAGCTCCGTTGGGAAAAGCAGAAACAAAGTAATCGGTAGTACGCGAAAGGTAAGCAGGATTGTCGTTTATGTTCTTGTAAGTTCCGCTTGCCGGATAAGCACCAAGAGAATTGAGAACTTCAAACATATTCCGCGTTTCATAGCCAAGACTCCGACTTTGGTCATCACGCAATCGGCAACCGATAAAACAAGCTTTGCCATTGCCAGAATAATTCTTTATTGTACCGATAACTTTACCATTGCAAGTTGCCGCGACCTCGCTATTCTTTGCTTCAACAGGGTAAATATGATCTACAATATAATCTGTGAGAATATACTGCGGCTCCACATCTTTAAGAAGTCCTTGGAATTCTATTTTCTTTCCGCTTGCCATTTCGCCGCATTCGTTGTTGAATGTATAGCTTGCCCCGAAAATATCCTGCCATTGCGTACTGCACAATTCGCCGCCTTTATTGAGCATCGGAGGTGTTCCGAGCCACAAAACTTTACCGCCTGCGTTGATAAATTTCTTAATAAATTCAAGTTCTCCTCTCTCTGGGAAAGGTTCAAACAGTATGACAAGCGTTCCGTATTCCTTTTCCGCTACTTTTAGTTTGCCTTGCGGGGTTACGCTACCCATTTTCAAAAGCATGTCGCTGGTTAGATAATTAGCGTATCCGTATTGCGTGAGCCAACTACCAAATCTTGGATCAACGGCAACAAGATTCATGGGATATATCATGAGTACATCGATATCGCGATGTACGTTGTCGGTAATAAGACGAATGTTTTCGGGCGGATCACAACCGTAAGCATAATTAATTGCCATGCGACGCTCATTGCTTGCAGCAGGCATTCCCCATGCGGCAGCGTATGCGTTGGGAATTTTATTTACTACTCCTATTGACGCTGCCATAGCTGCGCCATAATAATTGCGATCGAGCCAACCGCATTCGCAGAAGTCGTTCCCCGTGGGTTGAAGATATTCGCCCCATTTGAAGTAGTCGTAACATGCTGCCGAAGCTTGATGCACCGTGTTGCCCCAAAGAAAATTCGGGGTGTACTCGTAATTGGCGTAATAAGTATTGACAACATCCGGAGTAATCCATTTGTCTATCGTAGGCGACTCTGCCCATGACGAATGTGCGCCCGTGCGGAAAGTACGATTGAACAATTTTTCTCCATATTGCTTTGCCTCTACAAAAAGGTCGACCACGTGGTTGTTTAGTAGCCTATAATAATTGTCGCGCATGAGATATGTGCGCTGTATGTCCTCTGGTTTTTCTCCGAGCACGTATTCCATATTAATAATGGCGTCTACGCTTGGTTTATATATCGGAGGCTGGCTTACGAAATAGAGCATATAGCGTTCATCAAAGGACATTCCCGTTTTTTTCTTGAATTCCCGTCCAAGACTTTCGGTATAGAACCGTTGGTTGAACTGTCCGTCTTCTTGATGTGAGAAATAAATCCAATCTTGCTGTATGTGCATTTCGTCGCAATAGAGTGATTGCAAATTTACTCCAGCATCATGATATTTTTTGAGGAGATTTTTCAAGAACGACAAGGCATCATCGGCAAAATAGTCTATTTCCTGCGTTTCATATTCGAGCAACACGAGCACATTATTGTATCCCGGGCAGGCATTATCTTCTTCGCTAAAAATTCTAAGGCGTCGCTGCGGAATTGTACCGTTGTCATGTCCTACAGAATCGAGCACTTCCCACTTCACATTGTCTAATTTTACAATATCGTCGGGATTTACTGCCGTTTGGGTTTGACTCAATCTGCGTCCTTTAAAGGCATATGCTTTTACGGAGCGTAATTTTACGGGTGTTTCACCTTTATTGTTTGTCCATATAAGCTGTTGCCACATTTGCAAACTGAACTTTCCGGTTTTTGCATTGCGCATACCTACTTTATAGGCTATCCATTTTCCGGTGTTACCAGTTTGGTTGCGATAGGCTTGCCCGAGTTCAAGCGGACTCAGTAGACTTAATTGCAAACCGGCGTTTGCGTTTTTTGTTACATAGTCGCTGATTTTCGCAATACAGTCAACGTATTCGTCCATATCGGGCGTGAGCTTGCGCTCTGTGTTTTTGTCATCGCGATATTGGCGGAAAAATTCGTCAAAAGCTACCGTGATATTATTGGAGTGGTTGCTTTTGGCTTGTTCTGCGGCTTGTTTCAGGCTCAGTCGGCTTTTATTGAAGCCTATGGTGTTGTCGATTTCTTTTTCTGGGGAATTTGCAAGATCTCTAAGCTGTTGATCATTAGTGAGAATGAATACCTGCCCGCACGTAATCTGCACAGGAAGTACTGTGAGCATACAAGTTGCGACTGAAATGACAATACCAGATAGTTTCATTTCTCTATGTCCTTATATTTTCGTTTTTGCGCTTTTCCACAACGCATTGTTTGGGGCTCTGCATTGACTAAGATTATTACGCAATTATTAAAAAAATCGCACTTACGCTGCTATCCACGCAACGTTTGCTTCTTTTATCGCTTAGAAGTATTGCAAAAGTATAAAAAACGTGATAAGTAGAGAAATGTTTTGCAGAGAAAAACCTATTTGAAACAAAAAAGAAACATCTTCTTAATTATCGAAGATGTTTCTCTGTGTTTTGAGCCTCTTGTCGGATTCGAACCAACGACCCCGAGATTACAAATCACGTGC
>CAVIQL010000005.1:0-106092 GCA_963644855.1 Clostridiaceae bacterium Marseille-Q4149
AATCTGGGGTGCGGCGCAATTTTAGTTTCAATGTTGCAAGCTTGTAACGGCAGCGAAAAGTAGGGAGGTGCCGCATGTTTCTTATTTTATGGCTTGTTGTCGGCTCGGAGTGTGCTTGGGTTTTATGCTGTGTGAGAGTGTTTTTCTGTGATATTGTATATTGTGAAAACGATATCCGATATTATTTAAACAAAGTCCGATATTATTTAAAAAAGGTCTGACATTATTTTAACAAGATGGCTTATTGTTTTTGCAGTATGGTTTGTTGTGTTTTTCGGGATATATTGTTGCTGCAAAAGAGTGGGGGGAGGGTAAAAAAATATCGGGGCTCCGTGGCGGAAGTCCCGATATGATATGTGGATATTTCAATTTAGTTATTAAAACGAGGCTTTCCCCATTTCTTTCTGAGCCATGTTCTAACCGGTTTGTCGTAGAAACGCATACACAGCCAGGCAAGTGCCACGCTGCAGACTATGGTAAGCAAAGCAACGGGCCATGTTTCTTGCAGAGTGTATTGCTCGGTTTTGATGAGCCAAAGGTAAAAAACGTACATCAGAGGATAGTGTACGATATAGAGCGGGAAAGATATGTCGCCAAGGAACTTGCACACGTTTGTCGACAAGCTGTCGGTTGTTTTGCCCGATGCAGCCAGCCAAACAAGCGCGGGAAAGACTACGATGATGACTATAGTTTCGAAAACGCCGTTCCAACACACTTGCTCGCCCCCAATAATGTAGGGCACATGAAACAGACAAAGCAACACCATGGTACAAATCCAAAAGGCTCCGCGTATTTTTACTGGTTTGAAGACACGCGACATAAGCAAGCCCAACGTCAAGGGGCAAAGCATGCGTAGCGTGCCGCCATAGGCGTTGACCGCATCGATTGTCCAGCCCACGCCGATGCTGCCGTAGCCCGAGGCATCGGTGATGGCGAACCATGCAAGACCTGCGCAGAATGCTGCCGCTACAAACGAGAGTGTGCGCGTGGACAGACGGCGAAGCAGGAGAGCGTAAACAATGTTGCCGATGTATTCAAAGAAGAGCGACCAACACGGACCGTTGAGCGGAAACATTTCTCCGTTGCCGCGCACCTCGCGGGGCATACTAGGCATAGCAGGTAGCATGAGCGAACCACAGATAAAGGCTAAGAGGGTGAGTCCTACGGTGGAATACGAATGATCCCAACGTTCCATGCCGGTGGCAAAGAATGAAATTGCTCCAATAGCCGCTCCCATTACAACCATTGGGTGGAGGCGAATGAGGCGTCGGCGGAAAAACTCCCCCGTTGTCAGCGTCTTGCCCCAGCGGTCGTCGTAAGCATAGCCAATGACAAATCCCGATAGAATGAAGAAGAAGTCTACAGCCAGGTAGCCGTGGTTGATGAAGTCGATGATTGGCTTCTGACCGGCAAACTGAAAGCCTTCAAATACATGATACCACACGACAAGCAGGGCAGCTACTCCGCGAAGTCCGTCGAGCAGGGCATAGTGGGGTTTTGTATCTGTTGGTGGCATTGGTATAAGATGTTTTTTACGTCTCATAGGTAAGCTCGCGTAAAGAGAATACAGGGAATGGCATGCTAACCGTGAAGCGTTTGTCGCTATTTCTGATTTTGTAGAAACCCCACAGTCTCTTTTCAAAACGCTGCCTTCGTTTTCTAAAACGGTGCCTTCGTTTTTTTAAAACGGTGCCTTCGTTTTCTAAAACTCCTGCCTTGGTTCTAATTCGTCGAACTCACGTTAAGTTATTAATTTTATTGATGCTGAAAATAAGGCGCAGTAGATTGTTTGCTCGCCACGCTGTTTTCAATATAAGGCCAGCCGTTGCTCCATTTCACTTGGTCGAGGAATACGCAGCGCCCTTTGTCGGCTTCTTCTTTGAGATAGCCGTGATAAATTATCCATGTTTGGTTTTTGTCGTCCTCAACAAACTCTGCGTTATGCCCAGGACCAGCAACGAAACTGTCTCCTTTCAACAATGTTTCAGCTTGATTGTTGAGCATAGTGCCGCCGTTTTTGTTGACATACGGTCCCATCAAATTAGTGGAGCGTCCGTAAACCACATGATACGTACTACTTGCCCCATCGCAGCAAGAACCTGCCGAACCGAACAGATAATAGTAACCGTCTTTCTTGTGGATATATGCTGCTTCCATGAGCCCGCCTGCAAGTTGTTTCTTGGTAGCGCCCGGCATAACGCGCAGTCCGTCATCGGTGAGCTGTATTATGTAAATTCCACGAAACGAACCCCAAACCAGATAGTTCTTGCCGCCTTCTTCAATAAAGAATTGGTCGATGGAATTTTGTACTCCAATCTCATCACTTATAAACACAGCGCCGCGATCAACAAACGGACCTTCGGGACGCTCCGATGTGGCAACACCAACGCCGCTCTTCCATTCAATACCCCACACGCCGATGGCATAATAGAGTACGTATTGTCCGTTGATGTAATTGATGTCGGGCGCCCACATCATTGCGTTCACAGTATTGCCTTCACTGTTTTTGTAAGATACATACGGATTGACAGTGCGCGGACGAGTTGCCTCGGTAAAGGCAGTGCCCACAAACATCCAGTCTACTAAATTTCGCGAACGGTAGATAGGCATGTTTCTTGTGTCTTCCGTTCCATAGAGATAGAAATACCCGTCATCGGCCTTGATTATCGTAGGGTCGGGAATTGATTTCTTGATAATGGGATTGGTATATGTGAGACGCTTTGCGCTATCATCGGCAGATGAAGACAGTATTGCAGCAAAAGCAATCACTATTGTAAACAATATCTTTTTCATATTATATTCTTGGTAAGTTAAAGGATAAATTTTATTTTTGGGTTTTGAAATAAGGTGCCGCAGCTTTTCTTGCAACTACGCCGCCGTCAACATACGGCCAGCCACCTTTCCATTTTACTTGCGAAAGGAAAACCTGTCGTCCCTCATGGGCGTTTTCTCTAAGGTAGCCGTGATAAATAATCCAAGTCTGCTTTTTGTCATCTTCCATGAATTCGGCGTTATGTCCCGGACCGGCAACAAAATCATCGCCCTTGATAAGGGTATCATACTTGCCGTCGAGAATGCGTTCGCCGCTCTTGGTAAGATAAGGACCAAACAAACTCTTGGAACGACCATACATTAAATGGTATGTACTCCTTGCTCCCTCGCAACACGAGCCCACCGAACCGAAATAGTAATAGTAGCCCTTGTGCTTGTAGATATAAGAAGCTTCTGCCTGTCTGCCACAAATCTGTTGCTTTTGTGCACCGGGCATAATGCTTAAGCCGTCATCGGTGAGCTGTATTATATAAATTCCGCTAAACGAGCCCCAAACAAGATAGTTCTTGCCTTTATCACGAATAAAGAACTGGTCGATGGAATTCTGTACGCCTATTTTTCTGGAGTCAATCAATTGACCTTGATCGGTGAAAGGACCTTCGGGAGTCTTTGCCGTGGCAACGCCAATGCCGCTGTCCCATTCCTCGCCCCAACAACCAATGGTATAATAAAGCACATATTGTCCATTGATATAGTTTATGTCGGGCGCCCACATCATTCCGTTGGGCTTGGCAGGTCTTACGGTTTTGGGACGGGCATCAGAGGTAAACGCAGTGCCAATGAAATTCCAATCCACAAGGTTCTTGGAACGAAAGATGGGTATATTCTTTATATCTTCTGTGCCATAGAGATAAAAATATCCATCTTCGGCTTTGATTATCGTAGGGTCGGGCACCGAACGTTTGATAATGGGATTGGTATATTCCGGGTTGCCATCACCATTACCTGCATGCACAGCCCCAAATGCAAACAACAATGCAAAAGCACTCGTAATGATTCTGTTCATTTCCCTTGTGTTATCTAATGATTACTTTTTTGCCGTTATGAATATAGAGACCGCCTTTTTCGGGCTCCAACACTCTTACGCCATCGATAGTATAGTAGATGTTGTTGTCGCTACGTTTTTTCTTGATATCGGCAATACCAACTGTCGATCTGTCGAATTGAAGTTTCTTTCTCGCATCTTTCCACCCGGTTTTGTTGTAATAAAATACCAATTTACCTGTTGGAACAAAGAGGGTATCGCAACGTGAGAAAATTTTGCTGCTTACTGTTGGGCCTTTGTCCCATGCTGCATACAAACGATTGATTGTATCGCCAAGGAAAACTGAACTGCCGAATGTTTCGATGTTTTCTGACAGATATACATACTTTATAGTGCCGCAATCAGCAAATGCGTAGTTTCCGAGGCTGGTGATATTGATAAGTTTGAGCGTGTCGAAACATTGTGTACCTTGAAATGCTGAATCGGCAATGCTTGTAACTGTTGGTGAGAGCGTGAAATCGGTAAGACTGGTGCAGCCTGCGAAAGTCTTAAATGGTATTTCTGTGATTTGGTTTGAAATCCGTGCGCTTGTAAGGCTATTGCAATAAGCGAAAGCCTGTTCGCCAAGAAATTTAACGGAGTCGCTCATTGTGATTTGCTTTAGAGCGTGTGCGTCCTTGAATGCGTGGTCGCCGATAGAGTCTACTGCATCGGGAATATTTATTTCCGTCATTTTTTGGCAAGCTGAAAAAGCATCGTGTCCTATATATTCTACGGTTGAAGGCAAGGATACTGCGCCCAATCCTGTACAACTCATGAAACTGCAAGCGTCTACTTTTACTATTGAGTCGCCAAATACAAACTTTGAGAGTCTTGGGCAATCATAGAACGCCGCGATTCCTATTCGTTTGATGTTTTGGTTTACAGAGTCGGGCATATTTACTTTCGTTAGTGCTGTGCAGTGGTCAAACATTCCGTCGGGAATTTCGTCGAGTTTGCATTTGATTGATGCTACAGTGAGACTGGTGCATCTCATAAAGGTATTTTTCCCGATTGTAGTTATGTTTGCCGGTATTGCAGCAGTTCTCAGCCCCGTGCATCCTGCAAAAGCCCATGCGCCGAGCTTTTTGAGAGTTGCGGGAATGGTTATAGAGCCTATTGTTTCGCAGCCTTCGAAAGCGGCATCGCCTATTTCTTCGATTTTTGGCACTTGAAACAGCACAGTGTTTATTTTGCTGCAGCCTTGAAAGGCTCCTGCGCCGATTTTTAATATTGTTGGCGGCACGATAACCGATGTTATGCCGGTGCAATACGAGAATGCATAGTCATCAATGGCTGTTACGTAGTAGACTGTGCCGTCGTATGTAAACGAACTCGGTATAGTGAGTCTACCAGTCGCGTAGTCTGTGGTGTCTTCGTTGGATACCAATTCTGCGGTTTTTGTTTCGTTGTCAAGGATATAGTAGAAATTGTCTACTTTAACCTTGTCGTTGGCAGCAGAAGCCGATAACGCCAACATGGTCAGCGCGCCTGTGAGCATTATTCCAGCAGTGCGCTTGACGAGGTTGAGTGAAAGTTTTTTCATGTTCCTATTTCTTTTGGGTTATTTTTGTTCTTGTATTGATTTTATCAGAGTTCGGCAATAGCTTTCTTGATATTGTCGTGGGTTTGGGGGCTTGCCGGAACGAGAGGCAGGCGCAATACGTCGTTTATCTTGCCTTCGATTGAGAGCAGAGCCTTTATGCCCGAAGGATTACCATCTACCGACATAAGTTTGTAGAGAGCGTTGAGTTTATGGTGGATTTCGAGTGCTTCGCCATCGTTTCCGTAGAGTTGTGAATGCACCATTGTCGAGAATGTCTTGGTTAGAGAATTTCCGATTACCGATATCACTCCCACGGCTCCCAAACCTATTAGTTCATAGGTTATGGCATCGTCGCCGCTTAATACGTCGAAATCGTTAGGCTTTGCCTGCATGATATCTTCGATTTGCGTGATGTTTCCCGAGGCTTCCTTTATTGCTACAATGTTATTGAACTCTCGTGCAAGGCGGAGTGTTGTTTCGGCTGTGATGTTTACTCCTGTGCGTCCGGGAATGTTGTATAGAATTATCGGGAGGCTTGATGCTTGGGCAAGAGCGGCGAAGTGGCGATAAATGCCCTCTTGTGTGGGTTTGTTGTATGACGGCGCGGCAGAGAGAATGCCGCTGAAACCTTCGAGATTTGAGGTTTTCACGGTTTCTACAAGGCGCGCTGTGCAATTGTCGCTTATGCCGAGCAGCAAAGGTATTCGTCCGTTCACCTTCTTCACAACTGTCGATTTTATTTGCTCTGCTTCTTCGGGCGATATGCATGGCACTTCGCTTGTGCTGCCCAAAACGCAGAGAAAGTCAGCACCGTTGCTCACTTGTTGTTCCACAAGTTTTTCGAGCGCGGGGTAGTCGATAGTTCCATCTGTGTTGAAAGGTGTTACCAGTGCGATTCCCAAACCGCGAAAAGGATTTTTTGTCATCTTGTATTTCTGTATAATATAGTCACTATATGCAAAAATAGCAATTATTGCCCAAATGGGGCGCGAAAATTGCAGTGTTTATGCTTTGTGTGGCATTAAATAGAGAAAACGTATGGTTTTAGCTTGTGTTTGCTTGACTTTTGATTATTGTCATGCGCTTTTCGCGTGCTTTTTCCAGTGATTGCGTTGCCGGGGAATTAAATATTACATACATTTGCCGATGCTGAAACAAATATTAGAATTGAAAATCATGAACGAATACTTTATGCGCCGCGCCATAGCCCTTTCGGAGCAGAGTGCACGAAACGGTGGAGGTCCGTTTGGGGCTGTAATTGTGAAAGACGGCGAAATTGTGGCAGAGGCATCAAATAGTGTTACCACAGATAACGACCCTACGGCGCATGCCGAGGTTAACGCTATAAGAAAGGCGGCAAAACAGTTGGGCACATTCAATCTTGAAGGGTGTGAGATATACACATCGTGCGAACCATGTCCGATGTGTTTGGGTGCGATATACTGGGCGCATCTTTCGAAAATTTATTATTGCAACACGCGTGAGGATGCGGCAAAAATAGGCTTTGACGACGATTTCATTTATCGCGAGTTCAACGTTCCCTTGTCGGCACGTAAAATTGCCATAGAGCGGATTCTTGCGGGCGAAGGCGATTATGTGTTTAAGCAATGGGGAGAATCTTCGGAAGTAAAGCGTTATTGATAGTTTGAAAACGGCTTAAAACACCTTAGAAATAGACGTCTCGTAAAGTGTGTTTGATGTAGCAAAAACAATGTCTGATATTTTTTAAAAAATATCGGACATTATTTGAATAATATCGGACTTTGTTGAAACGATATCCTATATTGTTTTTTTGATGTCGCGACAATGTTTTTCAAGTCCGTTTGTCGCCTTGAAAAAAGGAAATAAAAAATCCGCGTTGTTTTATGCAACGCGGATTTTCTGTGTTATGGAAATTGGTAAATTACTTCACCAATACTTTCTTTGTTACACCGTTTTCACGAACGATGTTGATACCTTTCTGGAGTGCGGGAAGAACTACACCATCGGTAGAGTAGATGCGTTTTGCGCCACCCTTAACCTCAGCCTTGGCATCGTTGATGCCCACAACGTTGTTGGTGTATTTGCCGTTCACCTCGTAAACCTTAGCATGTGTGGGAACGAATGTCGGGTGAGTATCCTCGCCGAGAGTCTGATAGAACACTTCGCCACCGCTTACGGAATCGTTCAACAAGTAGCAGAGTTCACCGCTAAGAACTTGCTCGGGGCTAACCTCAGTTACCTGAGCTTCGTCGGGATTCATACCGCTCTGTTTGATTTCATAGCAATTCTTTACTACCGAAGCAGCACCATTCCAATATCTGAACAGAGACCAGTTCAACCAAATACCCGAAATTTTACCGCTGTTGTAGCAGTTAACGAAACGAGCATTAGAACCAGCCCAACCAGTGAGGCCTGCGCTCTGATCCTTACCAGTAATTGTACCGCTGTTGTAGCAGTTGGTCATCCAAAGTTTTGTGCTTGCGCCATTACAACCAATAATACCGGCAGCATTGTTGCCTTGCGACAAAGCTTGTCCCTCATTTCCTACATTTTCGAAACGTACAAGACCAGAAGTTCCTACGGTATTACCTACAACTCCACCTACATAGTAGTTTCCTGAAATGTAGTTAGTGCTATCCATTACAAGATTCTTGATAAGAGTACTACCACCAACACGGCTAAACAAACCGCGGTTGCTTACAGTAGGCTCGTCAATCACAAGATTTGAAATTCTATGATATTGACCATCGAATGTACCATAATAAGGGAAGTCGGCAGTACCAATTCCGGGGAAGCCGGTGATATCCTTGAAGTCCAAATCGTTGGCAAGAGTAATGTTGATAGGACGTGAAAGCGCACCTGCTTTCAAATTCTCTGCAATCGAAACAAGCTGGTCGGGAGTAGTGATAAGGAATGCGTTACATTTCGGACACTGACCATCTTCGTCGTAGCTATGCTCGATCTGTGTGAGTTCACCTTCTTCGTTAGCAAAAACAGTATTGTCGGTAGCCGTAGCATCGCAGTTGATTTCACCTGTAGCATAAACTCTTGCACCATCTCCGAAAGGAAGAGGATATTCGTCTGTGCCGATGGTTTGAACCCAAGTGGAATCGCCGCTAACTTTACCATTGAGCAAATAAGCAAGACCACCGTTCTTAATCTGGTCAACCGTGATCATCGAAGCCAAAGAAGCATCTATATCAAGGTCTACGGCTTCTGAATAGTAGCAGTCGAGGAGTGAAGGATTGTTGCGACCGAATGTTGCACTGTTTGTGCTGACATTGAATGTACCAGCTACGTAGCAGTTTTGCAAAAGAATGTCGCCACCCGAGTTTGCATAGGAAATAATACCACCGATACCGGTGCCCTCAGGAGCTTCAACGCTTCCGATGAAAGCACAATTCTTGAAAACAGTAGTACCATAGCAACCGCCAGAAATACCACCGATGGAAGCATCGCCCGAAACAGAACTCTTAAAGTCTACGGCGCTTACAACGTTTTCGATAGTAGAAGCTGCATCAACCGAAGCCGTAAGAGCACCTGCAAGATAACCGCTTTCGATAGAACCTTTAATCATAAGGTTCTTTACTGTAGCACCGCTGAGGCTGCGGAAAAGACCAGTGTAGCCCATCAACGAAGTACCATCGCTATTCTGTGGGCGTTTGTATTCTATTGTAATGGTATGACCCTGACCATCAAAGATACCACCGTAACGATAGTAAGTTCCGTTGCAACGACCAATGATAAGATCCTCAGAAGAAGTGTAGGTACTGAAATCAATGTCATTCAAAAGTTTCGCATTAATGGTTCTTGCGCCATGAACTTTGTAAGCAAACCAACGAAGTTGCTCGGGAGTGCTAATTTCATATACATCGTCAACAGGAGTCATATATGTGCTGTCGGTAATATGGCAGAAAGAGCAAACGCCTTCTTCGTATTCGTGAGGAAGTATAGTTACGTTGTTTGTATTCGAATAGCTCGTGTCATCTCCCGGTGTGCCATCGCAATTAAGAGTACCTACAGCGTAAACAACAGCGTGATTGCCTGCGATAGGAGTTGGATATTCGTCGGGATCAACATCGACAGCATCGATATTTTGCCACCACCAAACTGAATCAGACTGAGAGTTGTTGAGAAGGTAGCAGAGTTCGCCTGTTCCAATCTTCTCGAGGTCGGTTTGAACTGCGTTTACGTTTGTAGAAGATTCGGTATCGAGTGAACCTGCTTCTACATAGTATGTATTTGTAATGGTAGCACCGCCGCGAGCAATTATCATGCTGTTGCCGCCAAGGCTTGCGGTACCTGCCATAAGAGTGTTTTGAATTTTGATGTTTGCGCCGCCGTTTGAAAAACCAAGTATACCGGCGCTTCCTTCGCATTTGTCGCCAGTCATTGAACCATAGAATGCGCAATTACGAATGTAACCAGAACCATAAGCGAATGCTCCGATACCGCCGTTTGTACCGTCGCCTTCGAGCGTGCTACTGATTTCAACATAACTAATACAGTTTTCAATAGCCAAAGTTCCGTAAGAGCTTGCAAAGATACCGCCTGCAAATGCTGCGCTGGTAACAATATAACCGTCGGTGATGAGGTTTTTGATGTTTGCGTCCTGAATGCTTGCAAATAGAGCGGCACGATTTAGTGTGCGTGTATAGTTTACGGTTACTTTGTGTCCCTGACCGTCGAATACACCACGGTAGTTACCGCCGTAGTAACCTATCATGATATCTTGTGCTGAGTAGTCGCTGAAATCAATGTCGTCGAGCAATTTTGCATTTGCTGTGAAATCGCCTTTGTTTACCTTTGTTGCAAACCAACGAAGCTGTTCGGCTGTGCTTATCTCGTAGAAGCCATCGTTGAAAGGCACAAAATCGGGATCGATATTGCCACAAGCTGAGCAGATACCTTCTTCATAATTATGAGGAGTGATTACTGCTTTGTTTTCATTTGAATATCCGCTTTGTTCTGCGATAGAACCGTCGCAATTGATTGTACCTACGGGATAAACTATGCCGTGGGTGGAATCGAATGTGGGATAAGAGTCGGTGTTGTCGCCCTCAATGTTCTGATACCATGTAACATCGGTGAAAGAATTTCCGTTGAGAGAGTAAGTCAATGCGCCCGAAGCGGCAAGTTCGTCTGTAATGGTAGTGGCTTGAACGCCTGCAATGTCATAGCAATTCACTGCTGTTACATAGCTAGAGCGCCACATTGTTTTTCCAGAGTCATTTCCGGCGATTGTGCCGTAGTTGATTACGTTGGTGTAGATTGAACCTGAGCCGTTGTAGCTTCCTTCGTAACCGGAAATGGTTGCGCTTTCACACTGACCGGTAATGCTGCCGGCGTTGTAGCAGTTTGTGATTACGAGTTGGCAACCTGAGCCCATACATACGCCGATAATTCCGGCTGCATTGCGCATGGTGGCTGTTACAGATGCTTCGTTACCGCAATTTGAAATCTTCACAACACCCGAACCAGTGGCTCCTCCGGCAATTGCTCCCACGTAGCTATCGCCGCTAAAGGAGCAAGATTTGTCGATAATGAGGTTTTTGATGTCGGCACCGCCTGTAATTCTACCGAAAAGTCCTTGGTATGTAGCGGTGGTGGAAGTTTGAACAAGGTTGAGGATTTTGTGGAAATGTCCGTCAAATGTTCCTCTCCATGGACCAGAACCTGTTCCAATCGGATCCCAATCAACCCCATTGAGGTCGATGTCAGCAGTAAGTTCACCCGAGATGGTGTAGCTGCCGTTTCTTACCATTTTGCTGAAAGCCACAAGGTCGTCAGCGTTGGCGATTTGATACACATCGTTAACCTGTTCTAATGCTCTTGCAGGCAGACTGCCAAAGAAACACAGGGTAATGATGAGTAAAGAAACTTGTAGTTTTTTCTTCATACTCTGATTTTTTAATAAAGTTAGTAAATGCTTAATTCTGCTGCAAATATATTAAAAATCATTATAAGGCTTGTAATTAATCGGGATTAAAGTTGAGATAAGGGGATTTGGGGTGTTATTTTTCTTGTATTTGAACAGTGTTCTTTGCAAAAGGAAATATTTTCTGTGTGGTTTGTTTCTTTTTGCAACGGTTTGGGGAGCTAAACTTGCGATATTGATTTTTGCTCGTGAAAAAGGGCGAAGCAGAGGCCTTGCATTAGGATTTTTGAGGGCAAACTGGCTTGGTATTTTGATGGTATTGGATATGCTTTTTACGATATAGGATATGGTTTTTCTGATGTCCGATATTTTTCGAAAAATGTCGGATATTGTTTAAAAAATATCGGATATTGTTTTTGCGATATGCCGTATGTTTTTTTCGAGATGCAAAGTTGGTTTAATGTCATGCAACAAAAAAGACCTTTGCGCCGCATTTCTTGGCACAAAGGTCTGATTATAGTGTTGCTGTTTCTAACTTAATTTTCTTCCGCAGCCTTTTCTTCGGTATTGTCAGCCCATTCCACTGCAAGTTTCCCGTCTTTATCTGCAAACGAAACGTTTATGGCAGTATGTTTTTCTGCATCTTCCGACATTAGAAACTCGCAAACGGGATCTTCCACGTAGCTCTGTATCGCACGTTTGAGAGGACGCGCGCCAAGTTGAGCGTCAAATCCTTTTTCGGCAATATAGTCGCGCGCAGCAGCGTCGATGTTGAGCGTAAACCCTATTCCGAGGGTGCGTTTTACGAGTTTTGCGATTTCGGCATCGGCTATCGTTCTTACGGCTTCCTTTGTCAGCGGGTCGAACATTATTATTTCGTCGATACGATTGAGGAATTCGGGAGCGAATGTGCGGTTGAGGGATTTGCGAATTATGGAGTCGTTTTGATTTTTGTCGCCTTTCCCCGGTGCAGTAAAGCCTATCCCGTTTCCAAACTCGCGCAACTGTTTTGTTCCGCTGTTTGATGTCATTATTATAACGGTATTCTTGAAATCCACAGTGCGTCCGTTGCTGTCGGTAAGCCTTCCTTCGTCCATCACTTGCAACAACAAGTTGAACACATCGCCGTTTGCTTTTTCTATTTCGTCGAGCAATACGATGGAGTAGGGGTGGCGGCGCACTTTTTCGGTGAGTTGTCCGCCCTCTTCGTAACCTACGTATCCCGGAGGTGCGCCAATGAGTCGCGAAACCGAGTATTTTTCCATGTATTCACTCATATCGATGCGAATAAGTGCGTCCTCAGAGCCAAACATAAAGTCGGCAAGTTTTTTGGCAAGCAATGTTTTTCCCACACCAGTAGGTCCGAGAAACATGAAAGTGCCTATCGGACGATTAGGGTCCTTCAATCCTATGCGGCTTCGCATTATTGCCTTCACGAGTTTCTGTACCGCGTTGTCTTGGGCTATAATTTCGGCAGAAAGTTTCTGATTCATTCCTTTCAGTCTCACATTTTCTGCCTGCACCATCTTTTGTACCGGCACTCCCGACATATATGATACCACTTCTTCGATTTGTGGGCGTCCCACTTCCTCGCGGTTTTCGCTCAGTGTGGCTTCCCATTTTCTTTGCATTTGGTCATATTCGCGCGTTAGCGTGATTTCCTTGTCGCGAAGTTCGGCGGCGAGTTCAAAGTCCTGCTTTTTCACAGCATTCTCTTTGTTTTGCTTCACCGCAGATATCATGTTTTCGTGCTCTTCAAGCTCTTTGGGAACTTTAAGATTTACAATGTGTGCACGCGAACCTGCTTCGTCGAGAGCATCTATGGCTTTGTCGGGCTGACAACGGTCGGAAATATAACGATCGGTGAGAGAAACACACGCTTCAAGGGCTTCGTCGGTGTAGCGCACGTTATGATGATCCTCATATTTGTCTTTGATGTTATGAAGAATTGTTATGGTTTCTTCGTAAGTAGTCGGTTCTACGAGCACTTTCTGAAAGCGTCGTTCGAGTGCCCCATCTTTTTCGATCGACTTGCGGTATTCGTCCATTGTAGTCGCGCCTATGCATTGTATTTCGCCGCGTGCGAGCGCTGGTTTCAGAATATTTGCTGCGTCCATCGTGCCTGGTGCGGAACCAGCGCCTACAATGGTGTGAATTTCGTCGATAAATAGAATTATGTCGGGGTTATTGCGCAACTCGTCCAGCAGTCCTCGAATTCTTTCTTCGAATTGTCCGCGATATTTCGTGCCTGCAACGAGCGAAACCATGTCGAGTGCCACAATGCGTTTGTGCAAAAATGTGCGTGGCACCTTATGTTCTTTTATCCTTAGGGCGAGTCCCTCAACGATTGCGCTTTTGCCCACTCCCGGTTCGCCTATCAAAACGGGGTTGTTCTTTTTGCGTCGGTTGAGTATTTGGGCAATGTGTTCGATTTCCTTTTCCCGTCCCACCACAGGGTCGAGTTTTCCTTTTGCTGCGGCATTTGTTAGGTCGTAGCCGAAGTTGTTTATAACCGGTGTTTCGTTTCCGGGTGCGGCTTTGAACTCTGTGGTGCTTGATGATGTTTTTTCGCCAGCTCCCACGGGTTCTTCTTCGTCGTCGTCGCTGAATTTGAAATCTGCACTAACGTCGGGTTTCATTTCAAGCATTTTGTAGGCGGAATCATAGGTTATATCGTTTTCGCCAAGTACTTTGCTTGCGATATTGTCGTTGTCTTTGAGCAAAGCCAATAGCAAATGTTCTGTATCCACGCAGCTGCTATGGAGCAGACGTGCTTCGAGCGAGCCAATGCGCAGTATTTTGGCAGACTCAGGCGAGAGAGTGATTTCGCTGAATATGTCGGTGCGTGTATTACTTGTGTCTTCGTTCAGCTTTTCTTCTATATCGCGTTTAATTTCGTCGAGATGCACATGAAATTTTTGCAGCATTTCGATTGCCTTGCCCGTGTTTTCGCGCAAAAGTCCCAAGAACAAATGTCCGGGGTCTATAATGCGCGAGCGCATACGCTCGGCTTCTTCTTTGCTGTATATGAGTATTTGCGATACTCTCGGTGAAAATTGATTGTTCATATTATAACTCTCCTTCAATGCAAAGGTATTAATTAATTCGGTAATTATATAAATAGCAAAGCCCGTGCCAAAATCAAAAACAATGGCGCAAAGGCGGATTTTTCTGCTTTGCAAAAAATGGTTTGTGGCTTTGAGCTGCTTTGTGTAAGCATAATGCAGGCGGAAGACGTGGAGGAAATTAAAAATAATGCGTCGTGGAATGGCTTATATATATTGTATGGTGAAAAATATTAGACAACGAAAAAACACAAATACACATTGCAAAAAACGATGTGGGATATGGTTTTTCTAATGTCCGATATTTTTTAAAAAAGGTCGGATATTGTTTAAAAAATATCGGATATTATTTTTACAACATGGCTTATTGTTTTTTAGCAACGCAACTTGGTTGCAATAATGCGGCATTGCGTTAGTTGCAACGTGGTTGCAATATTACCTTCTTACCTTTGCATCGAAATAAAAACCTACAATGGAATGGGAAATAAAAAGTTGATTAGAATAATAGCCACAGTGGTTCTCCTCATAGCGGCTGTTGTGGTTGAAAAAACCGCAGGCCTTGCTGTTTGGCAGCTATTTCTGATATATCTTGTGCCGTATCTTTTGATTAGTTACGATGTGATAGGCGAAGCTGTCGAAGGTATTGTTGACGGCGAGGCTTTCAACGAAGATTTTCTAATGTGTGTTGCCACAATTGGCGCATTGTGTATAGGTTTTTTGCCTAATGCCGAATCCCAATTCCCCGAAGCGGTGGCTGTGATGCTGTTTTTTCAGATTGGCGAACTGTTTGAGGATTATGCCGAGGGGAAAAGCCGCGCGTCGATATCGTCGTTGATGAATATTCGCCCCGACACGGCAAACCTCTTGCGCGATGGCGAAATTTTTGTGGTGTCGCCCGAAGATGTAAAGATTGACGATGTGATTGTTGTGAAGCCCGGAGAGAAAATTCCTTTGGACGGCGAAATCTTGGAAGGCAATTCGAGCCTCAACACTGTGGCATTAACTGGCGAAAGTATGCCGCGCGATGTGGGAAAAGGCGACGAAGTGGTGTCGGGGTGCGTTAATATTTCGGGAATGTTGAAGGTGAGGGTGAAGAAGAACTTTGGCGAATCGACAGCATCGAAGATTATCGAACTCGTAGAGCATGCGAGCGAGAGCAAGTCGAAGAGCGAAACGTTTATATCCAAATTTGCCCGCATTTATACCCCCATAGTGGTGGGCTTGGCCGTTTTGCTGGCGTTTGTTCCGCCTTTGTTTGCTGCCAATTACGTTGGCGGATTGTCGGTGTGGCTTTACCGCGCGCTCACATTCCTTGTGGTTTCCTGTCCGTGCGCCCTTGTGATTTCTGTTCCCCTTTCGTTTTTCGGCGGAATAGGAGGCGCATCAAAACGAGGCATACTTATAAAAGGTGCAAACTATATCGATGTGCTTGCAAAGGCAGGGATTGTGGTTTTCGACAAGACCGGTACGCTCACCAAAGGGAAGTTTGAAGTCAATGCGGTACACCCCGAGAATTTTGATGAGAAACAGTTGCTTCATCTGGCAGCTCATGTAGAAAGATACTCAACCCACCCGATTGCAATCTCTTTGAAGAATGCTTTTCCCAACGAGCAGGACGGCTGTGTGGTAGAGGATGTAGAAGAAGTGGCAGGTCAGGGAGTCAAGGCACGGGTTAATGGCGATATTGTTTGTGTGGGAAATTCCAAGATGATGAATGAGATTGGTGCCAAATGGCATCAGTGCCACAAGGTGGGAACTATTGTGCACGTTGCGGTAAACGGTATTTACGTGGGACATATCGTGGTTTCGGATATGCCGAAAGACGATGCTGCAGAAGCCATATCGTCGCTAAAACAGTTGGGCGTGGAGAAAACGGTGATGCTTACGGGCGACAAGAAAGAGGTTGGTGAAGATGTGGCGCGCAGTCTTGGACTGGACGAATACCATACCGAACTTTTGCCTGCCGACAAGGTGGCGCTGATGAAACGTATGCTTGCTGCCAAGCCGCAAAACAAGAGCCTGGCGTTTGTTGGCGACGGAATAAACGATGCCCCCGTTTTGGCGAGAGCCGATGTGGGTATAGCAATGGGCGCACTTGGTTCGGACGCTGCCATAGAAGCGGCTGATGTTGTGCTGATGGACGACAAACCATCTAAGATTTCCGAAGCAATAAGCATATCGCGGCGCACAATACATATAGCTTTGCAAAACGTGGTGTTTGCTATCTTTGTAAAGATATTGGTGCTTGTTCTTGCAGCATTGGGTTTGGCAACAATGTGGCTGGCTGTCTTTGCCGATGTGGGCGTTACTGTGATAGCAGTGCTCAATGCCATGCGCACGCTTAGGGTGAAACAGCCATAACAAAGGCTTGCTTTTCGTTTGGAGTAGGATAATATAATAATATGAGTCCTACGAAGTAGAACCAAGGTTAATTGTCTGCCGACAATACTACGCCAACAATTTATGCTCCGAGGAAAAAAGATTTTCAAGGCATCAAAATTAATTTTCAAGGCATCATATTAAAATATCGTCCGCATCATATTAAAAGATCAAGGCACGAGTTTGGAAAGAGACCGTGGTGTTTTGCAAAATCCCCTAATTCCAACTTTCCCAATGTAGGATATAGTTTAAAAAATAAGGCACCTTGTTTGAACAAGATGCCTTATCGTTTTTATGAAAAGTAATATGTTTTTTGCTCTGTCAATCGCTGTTTTGATTACTTGTATTGTTTCAGCAATTCATCGGCATGGTCGTCGCCAAGTTCCTTGGCCTTTTGTAGATTTTGGATAGCCAATTGTTTCTTTTTGGTTTCTCCGTAGGCAATGCCCAATAGTCTGTAACCGTCAATGCCTTTTGGATCGAGGCCGATGGCACGTTTGGCATAAACAATGGCATCGTCGAATTGCCCGAGACGCAACATGAGCGCCGACTTCTCTGCATTGTAGACATAATCATCGGGACGCATCGCGAGGGCACGGTTTATGTCGTCGTCGGCTTGCTTATACATCTTGCCTTTGAGGGCAATCTGTTCGCGGATATAGTAGAAATTGTCGTTGAGGTTCTGAAAGCCTACGATATGCTCGTATTCTATGTAGTCGAGAGCCGACTCGCGATATTTTCCAACGTTGTTGTATTGGTTTGCACGCTCAAGAATGTAGGGCGCAACGGTTTTGTTGTATGGTTTGTTGAACCTTGAGATGGCAGAGTCGAGCAACGATATTATTTGAACGTCAAGACTGTCGACTTTGCCGCGCGTGCGCGCTTCGTAAAAGAATGTTTCGGGAGTGGCAATCGACGAATGGTTCACGGCAGAGAACATGTTTATCGCTTCTTGGTATTTCTTCATTCCAAAATAGCAGTCGCCCAATTGCAACTGGTATATTGGCTGCGGATTGATGCTATATGCTTCTTGCGCTTCGGCAGCCGATTTCTCGAGAGTCCAACCTGCAGCATCTGCTTTCGCCGAATTGTAGAGCGCATTATGGTAAATGAGGCGGCTAAATACATAGTGAGGATTGTCTTTCTTGTCGCTTAGCGAAACAGCTTTGGTAATGTCTTCCTCACACTCCTTGAACTTGTTTTCCTGTGCGTTTTGCTTTGCACGCTCCACATATCCATCGGCATTGTTGGGGTATTGGTTTATGAAATCGTTTAATGCAGTTTGAAACACATCGGCATCGTGGTTTATTTGCGATAACATATATATATATGTATAGGCCTTGTCTTCGCCTTCGGGAAGCCTCTTGGGAATAAAGACAGTGTTGAGCGCCGAATTGGAATAGTCCATTTCGCTCACCGAAAGTTTGGCGCAAAAATTAGAACCAATGGCATAGCATGTTTGGTCTTTACCAACGTTGCGCTGAACCATTGCAACCCATTCTCCGTTGGCATCGACCACCGGACAACCTACGTTTTTCTCATCATAAGGCAATGCAAGTTCATAGTATGTGCCACCCGAAATATCTTTTAGGGAACTGATTTTGGTTTCTACGGCTTCTGCCTTTTTAGAAGAGTTTCGCAAAATATACACGGAAGCCCCTTTTGTCAATGCTGTTTTAGATTGCACCAATGTCTCTTTGCTTTTTCCTTCCAACGAGAACTTTATGATATCATAGATGTCGCTTGCACCACAAATGCGCGAAATCTTTATCTTCCCCGATGTGCTTACAAACTCGGCACTCTTGGCATTGAGAAATGCCGAGTATTCTGAAAAAACTTCACCTTTTTCGCCAACAGAAAAGGCAGGAGCTGTGGAAATCATCTTACCGTCGTTGCCATAAGTAACAACTGTGGCGAGAGACTTGCATGCATTTGAAACTTTCTTGGGAACGGCTGCAAAAACAGTGGCGCATGCGCCCAAGAATAGCAGTGAAACAAATATTGTTTTGCGTATCATATTCTATAATAATCGTTTTAGTTGTTCTTGTTTTTAAGAAGTTCTTTTGCATTGTCCATAGCTGCCGCAGTGATTTCGCTTCCGCTTAGCATCTTTGCAATTTCGTTCAAGCGGTTTGCCTCAGTGAGTTCTTCCATGCGCGACGAAGTTACATCTTCATCGTTTTGTTTGTATACAAGATAGTGGAAATCTCCCCTCGCAGCAATTTGTGGCAAGTGGGTGATGCATATCACTTGGGTTCCGCCGCGGCAAATCCCCTGCATAGCCTTTGCCATTTGTTCGGCAATGCGTCCTGAAACACCAGTATCTATTTCATCGAAAATTATTGTGGGCAAACCTTTTACCTCGGATACTATAGCTTTAAGGCAAAGCATGATACGGGCAATTTCTCCCCCAGATGCAATAGTTTCTATTTCGCGTAAGGCAGAATTCTTGTTTGCACTGAACATATATTTTACGCTGTCGATACCCGAAATATCAGCTTCGGGAAGTGTGCCGACTTCTACTTTGAATTTCACATCGGGCATACCGAGCGGAACAAGTCGTGTAGTCATATCTTCGGCAAGTTTGACGGCAGCTTTATGCCGCGTAGCTGTTAGCAAAGCTGCTTTTTCAAGCATTTCTTTACGGAGTTGTTTGCACACTTTCTCTTTGCTTGCAAGTATTTCCGCTCCATCGTCGATAACTTCTAATTGTGAGCGTAATTCTTCTTCCTTTTTAAGCAAATCCTCATAGGAATCGAGATGATATTTGCGTTCCAAATCGTAAATCACGGAGAGTCGTTCGTCAACTTCCTGTAAACGCGTGGGATTGTAATCATCGTCTTCAACGTGTTCTTGTAAATCGCCGTAAATATCCCGCAATTCAATACAAACACTATCAATGCGGTTGGAAAGAGACTCGGCTTCGGGCAGAAATTTGGCAATACGTGATAGATTTTCAGCGCAGCGCGACAAGGAATCAACCACACTCCCATCTTCACTGTCCATAGTATGGCACGTCTCGGCCAAAGCTTCGGTAATTTCTTCTGCGTGGGAAAGTTTTTGCTGTTCGGCTTCAAGTTCTTCCTCTTCGTTTTCTTTTAGATTAGCCGCTTCGAATTGTTGTAGAGAATAGCGTAGATAATCTTCGTCTTCCTGTTTCTTTGCAATTTCTTTGCGGAGTTTTTCAAGTTCATTATGAGCTTTTTTGTATTCGCTATACTTTGCAATGTAATTATCACGCTCTTTGAAATTCTTAGCAACCGAATCGAGTACTCCAATTTGGAAATCTGTACCAGATATAAGCAGATTCTGATGTTGGGAGTGAATGTCAACAAGTTTCTGCCCAAGTTCTTTTAACTGAGAAACCGTAGCGGGTGTATCATTTATGAAAGCGCGGCTTTTCCCTGATTTTGAAATTTCGCGGCGTACAACACATTCGTTGCCATCAAAGTCAAAATCGTTTTCGAAAAAAAACTTGGCGATGTCTTGGTTGTGTTCTTCGAAAACAGCTTCAACAAAACATTTCTCGGCTCCATCTTTTATGGATTTTACATCAGCTCGTCCGCCAAGAATAAGGTTTATTGCGCCAAGCATAATGCTTTTGCCAGCTCCTGTTTCGCCTGTTATAACAGAGAAACCGCGATGGAATTCGATATCCAAGGTATCTATGAGAGCGTATTTGCGTATTTTGATGTTACGAAGCATTTTTATTTTGAAAGATTACGCCAATAAGTATTGTATGAGGCGTTGATGTTCGAAAGTAAATTGTAGAGCGATTCTTTCTCTTGCGGTTTACCCTGCCCTTGATAGATATTTACGAGTTCATCGCGTTTGTATTCCGTAAAAAGTTGCGGCAATTTGCTCAAACGTTTGTTGTTATGGGCTTCGCCAAGGAGTTTAATCGCTTCGGTAATCTTGTTGCGTCCGCTTTCTGCGTTTTCTGCCATTACGTCAAGCCCTTCGCGATGGTAGGTATACTGCATTTTCCTAAAAGGTTCCATACTTCCATCGAGCATGTCGTTTATTATTGCGTAGCGATTACGGTCATTCCCTGTAGTTTTCCATCCTTTCCCGTTAAGACCCTGTGCAGAATTGGCAATGTCAAAAGCAGTTTTGAAGAAATCCGTACCTCCTTCTGGGGACATCGTATCATTGTCGATACCTATGATAAAATAGGCGTAATAGCCAAGCATGGCGGTGAGATCATTATTTATTTGGTCTACCCGAAAATCGAGTTTGTCAAATTCATGATAGGTAAAGTCGAAATTCTCGTCTTTTATACTATACTCCACTGTGGTGTAAGACGAATTGTATACAGGACGTATTACCATTAAAAGCAGTGAGGCTGTGAAAGAACCGCGTGCATCATCATATTTGTTTATGGTGATATTGAACGAGCAGTTTATCCTTTCGTTGTCATTGTATTGTTGGCTGGTCCAACGGCGATTGTTCAGAAAATCACTGATGTTTTTTTCAAGGTCTTCAAATACGCTCGTATTGGTGCCTGAAATTTTGCTGTGGTTAACCGTTACCCGTGCGTCGAGTTCCTGCGCAAAAGATTTTGTGCAGAATAGAAAAACCATTGCTAACAAAAGAAATTTCCTTACAACTTGCATAGTTCGTCAATAATATCGTTTGCTACTTCGCTTTTGGGCTTTAAAGGATATTCCAACACTGATTTTTTTGATATTATGGATATCTTGTTGGTATCCACAGCAAAACCGGCACCTTTGTCTTTAAGAGAATTCAAAACTATAAAGTCTAAATTTTTCGACTCAAGTTTATGGATTGCATTGTTTCGCTCATTATCGGTCTCCAAAGCGAAACCAATAAGATGTTGGTCTTTGCGTTTAAGTTTTCCAAGTTCGGCGGCAATATCTTTTGTGGGAACGAGATGTAGAATCATGTCTCCCTTTTCGCGCTTGATTTTTGAAGACGCAGAGATTTTCGGTGTGAAATCTGCTACAGCGGCACAAAGTATGGCTGAATAGCAATCTGAAAATTCTGTAATCGTTGCCGAATACATTTGATTGGCACTTTCTACGTTTACAACTCGTATGGAGGAATTGTGAGTCGACAAAGCAACCGGACCACTTATTAATACGACTTCAGCTCCTCTTTGTGCGCATTCTTCTGCGAGTGCATAGCCCATTTTGCCCGAAGAATAATTTCCGATGAATCTTACAGGGTCGATTTTCTCGTATGTTGGTCCTGCGGTAATCAATATCTTTTTCCCGAGCAACTGTTGGGATTGGGTGAAGTATTTGTCGAGAAATTCTACAATCTGTTCGGGCTCTTCCATACGTCCTTTCCCTTGCAGCCCACTTGCGAGTTCGCCTATTTCGGGACTGATAATTTTGTTGCCGTATGTTGTGATTGTTTTAATGTTGTTTTGTGTAGCAGGGTGGGCATACATGTCCAAATCCATGGCTGGGGCTACAAACACGGGAGCGCGCATTGAAAGATAGGTGGTAACGAGCATGTTGTCGGCTACTCCGTTTGCGAACTTTGCAATAGTCGATGCCGTGGCGGGAGCAACCACCATTGCGTCTGCCCAAAGTCCCAAGTCTACATGACTATGCCACGAACCATCGCGGCGATCAAAGAATTCGCTTACCACAGCGTGTTTTGTTAGTGTGGCAAGGGCTAGTGGGGTGATAAATTCCTTTGCAGATGGAGTCATAACCACTTGTACTTCTGCGCCGGCTTTTATCAAAAGTCTTGCGAGCGTACATGATTTGTACGCTGCTATGCTTCCCGTTATGCCGAGAACAATATGTTTTCCTTTCAGACTGTTATTTGCCATTAAATTTTAAACGCAGTCGAGTGAGTATTTGTTTTGTGTTTTGTGGAAAATCTCCTTGTAGTATCCAACCGTAATATCCGGGATCTCTTGCCAAAACATCTTCAACCGGTGTGTTTTTGTATTTTCCGAAGTTGAATACAGGAATGTTTTGCTCGTTGTAAACAATGCGTCCAGCAAGATCAACGTTGTTGTTCATCTTGGAAAAATCTGCAAGGAAATCCACGTCGTTTTTTAGAACTTCGGGATATTTGTCGAGTTGTGCCTTCATCACCTCGTAGGTTGCCATTGTGTCGTTTTCTGCCGAATGAGCACCATCTAAATCATTGTGGCAATAGAATTTATATGCGGCAGAAAGTGTTCGTGGCTCCAACTTGTGATAAATATTTTGCACATCAATCAGTTTACTTTTGTTGATGTCGAAACTTACTCCTGCACGCAACATTTCTTCTACGAGCATGGGCACATCAAAATGGTTGGAGTTGAAACCAGCAAAGTCGCAGCCTTCGAAGGTTGCCGCCAAATTTGTTGCAATTTGCTTGAAAGTTGGACAGTCTTTTACATCTTCGTCGGTGATATGGTGTATGGCCGTAGTTTCTTCGGGAATGTGGCGTTCGGGATTGATATAAATTGTTTTTGTCTCTTCGTTGCCGTTGGGATATACCTTAATATATCCAAGCATAATGATTCGGTCGTGAATAGGGCTTACTCCCGTTGTTTCCAAATCAAAGAAGACTAATGGCTTTTTGAGATTTAGTTTCATATAAATCTGTGTAGGTGAAACATCAGTCGTTTATGATGCTCGGCATGAGCAACATTACGATTTCTTCCTTGTGCAATGGTTTGCCTTCCTCGTCTTTTTCGTCTTTGGGTTGCGGAGAAGGAACGATTATGGCGGCACGGCTTTGATCGGCTATTTGGAATTCAACGTTTTCACATGTGAGATTGTTGAGAAAATCGATGAGTGTTGTGCCTTTGAAACCTATGTTCATTGGCATTCCGTCGTATTCGCAAATCATTTTCTCTTCTGCCGATTGAGAATAGTCGATATTCTGTACGCTGGTAACTATTTGATCGGATTCCATGTGGAGTTTAACGAGCGAACTTACGGTGTCGGCAAACACAAGCACGCGGCGCAGCATGTTGATAAACGCCATGCGGTTCACGGTAAGGTGGTTGGGGTTGTTGTGCGGCACTACTTTGTCGTATGCAGGGAATTTCCCATCGATAAGGCGACAAGTCATGCTGAAAGATTCCATTTTGATTTCGGCTTTTGTCTCTGCAAATTTTACGCTGATGTCTCCCGTTTCTTTGGCAAGCAATGAGCGGAGGAGTTGGGCGGGCTTGTTTGAAAGCACATACTGTCCGGCGGGAATATTGTTTTCGTTTGCCCAACGTGTATACTCAAGTTTGCGTCCATCGCTTGCTACTACCGAGATACTTCCTTTTGTGCCGTTTTCTGCATTGTCTTGTGTGATGTCGAAAAGAAGGCCTGTCATCACGGGGTGGGCGCTATCGGGAGCTGCTGTTGCAAACAATGCGCGGCTAACGGCATCGAGCAATAGTTTTGCCTCTACTTTTATCTCGTTGCTATCGGCAGGAAATTCTGTGTATGAGGGATATTCGTCGGCATTTTCGCTAACGAGTGAGAAATGTCCGTTCTGATATATAATGTTGGTGTTGAAGTTTTCCGTATCTACGTCGAATGTAACGGGTTGCTCGGGTATTCCTTTCACGGCGTCAATTACTGTTTTGGCGTTGATGGCAAAACGGTAGTCTCCGCTCGGTTCGTTGACGCCAACATTTGTAACAAGTGTATTTTCGCCGTCCGACGCTGTGATTTTCAGAGTGCTTCCTGTTACTTCAAAAAGGAAACTGCCGAGTATCGACATCTGGTTTTTGGTATTGATAACCTTTACTATGGCTTGAAGATGCTCGGCAAGTTCAGAACTGGAGAGTGAGAATTTCATGACTATATCTTTTTTATTTTTATCGTTGTGGTGTGTAGCCACTATGCTACATTGCAAAGATAGTAATTTCTTTGCAAGCCAAACTTATGGAAAACATATTTTTGGAAGTTGTTGTAGTGTAAAATGTTTGGGTTTCTCTTGTGTTTATTTAGCTGGTGTTACATCGCGGCGAGGGTTGTTTTTTTAACTTGAACATTACGAAATATGGAAACTCTGACGTGTGAACAAACAAGTTCAGTGTCCGTTGTTAAATGAATAATGAGTTTACCTTAACGGGAGAGTCAAAATAGTAGGTCATTGAAATAAAAAGACGTACCTTTGTCGATGATTTGAACGTATACAGAGAGGGTTCTCTGGAATACTATATGGAAAACTTACAAACAATTAAACTTGCAAAATAAGATGAATACGAGAAAAACTCTTTTCTTAAAAGTATGGGTGCTACTGTGTGTGGCATTCACGTTTGCGGCTTGTAACGACGATAGTTCTGACAGTAAAAAACCTTCCGACAAGGAATATGTGGAGGATGTGCTTAAAGGTATGTCGCTTCGCGAAAAGGTGGGACAGATGTTTTGGATTAGACCCGAATATCTTATTGAAGAGATTGCTTCAGGGCAGGTGCGTCCGGAAGTAAGAGACTGGCCGACCTATAAAGTAACTAGTCTCACCGACGATATGAAGTCTATTTATAACGAGTATCCTGCTGGTGGCGTGATACTCTTTGCCCACAACTGTGAGGAACCGCAGCAACTAAAGAAGTTTGTTCGACAACTCAAGGATTTGAAAAACGCTCCTCTGATTTGTGTAGATGAAGAGGGCGGACGAGTGGCGCGCCTTGCCAACAACGACGCTTTTCATCTCAAGAAGTTCACAAGCATGACTTGGCTCTGCCAGAATGGCGGTGATACTGCGGTCTACAATGCGGCCAACTATATCGGTTCCTATCTTAAGGAATATGGTTTCGACGTGGATTTTGCTCCAGTATCCGACGTAAACAGTAATCCAGACAACCCGATTATCGGAACCAGAGCGTTCAGCAGCGATCCCGACACGGTGGCTACGATGGTTTGTAGCTACCTTGATGGATTGAGTGCCAACGGCATTGTGGGCTGCATTAAACACTTCCCCGGTCATGGTGATACCAAGACTGACACCCATTTGGGCTATGCCGAAACAAAGAAGATATGGGCGGAGATGTTGCAATGCGAGATGATACCGTTTAAAGCCGGCATACAACATGGTGTGGAGACTATTATGACGGCTCATATCACTGCTCCCAACGTGGACAACAACAATGTTCCGTCTACGCTCTCTAGCGTGATTCTTCAGGACAAACTACGCGATGAACTGGGCTATGGCAACGTAATCGTAACCGATGCAATGGAGATGGGAGCTATCACCGTGCAGTATGAGCCGGAAGATGCTGCAGTGAAGTGTATTCAGGCTGGTGTAGATGTGGTGCTTTGCATACATAGTTATAAGAAAGCATTTGAAGCAGTGGTGGAAGCTGTGAAAAATGGTGTGATTTCCGAAAAACGCATCGATGATAGCGTGCGACGTATACTTCTTATCAAAAGAAAGCACGGAAGAATATAATATGGTTCTATAAATTAGCTTTGGCAGATTTACGAGTTTGTTTTTTAGGGCAATGTGTCGTCGGGCGATGGAGTATAGCGGACTATACAACTGAACGAATAGACACATTGAACCGAAAAGAGACCACAAGATGACTAAACATAAATCGCCGAACTTTGCTGAAAGAAACGTGATGGGATATCGTTAAAACGATGTCCGACCAAATTTAAATTCCAAGGCATCTAATTTAAATTAGATGCCTTGGAATTTTTGCGATATAAGATGTAGTATTTTTCTCTTATTGAAACCTGATTTGCGACAAGGCTTTTATAAAATCATAGCAAACAGCGATGCGCCTACAACGGTTAACACACCGCTTACAACGATTGACAAACCGCTGGTAGCTCCTTCGATTGTGCCCATTTCCATTGCGCGGGCCGTTCCAACGGCGTGAGAAGCCGATCCAATGGCTATACCTTTGGCAATAGGCTCTTTAATATGAATCAACTTTAGAAAACTTTCGGCAAAGATGTTTCCCAACACACCTGTAATGATTATCGCCATCACGCTTATGGGAACTATTCCGCCCAATTCCTCAGACACGCCCATTCCTATGGCAGTGGTTATCGATTTTGGCAGGAAGGTTACGTAGGAAATATGGTCCCAGTTGAAAACAAGTGCGAGAAGCAGAATGCTCAAAAGGCTTGACAACACTCCGGCAGCGATACCCGAGAGAATGGCATGGTAGTTCTTTTTAAGCATTTCCACTTGTTGATAAAGAGGAACGGCAAGGCAAACGGTGGCAGGCGTTAACAGATAACTCAACCACGATGCGCCGGCGTTGTAATCCTTGTAGCTTACTCCCGTGGCAGTTATGAAAGCAATGCAAACCACTATACTCACGAGCAGAGGGTTCATCAAAGCCCAACCAGTCTTTCTTTTCAGAAACATACCTATTGCATAGGAACCAAGGCTTATCAATACGCCAAAATAAACGGAATCTTGAAGCAATTCTTTCATTTGGCAATCTTTTTTCGACGTATCACAAATTGCGTAACTGCGCCCGCAGCACCCATGACAACAAACGTGCTCACCACAGTAACAACAATATAGGCAACAACGTGGTTGCTTATTGCCTCCCAAGTGTCTACCAATCCTACGGCAGCGGGAATAAACATCACGGGCATTATTGCAATGAGAAAAGTGCTCGTTTCGCGCAGTTGTTTCACCTTTATCAATTTACTTTCGAGTGCCATGAACAGCAGTAGAATGCCATAAATGCTTGCAGGAATAGGCAGCGGAATAAAATAGTGAAGCAGTTCGCCGGCAAAAGAGAACCCTATGATAATAATGAATTGTATAATATATTTCATGTCGGAAAATTACGGTTTAACAGCCTCTATATATTGCGCGATAAGCTCTACCGATTTTTCTGTACCCAACCTTATGCTGTCGATACAAAGATCGTAATCCTCGGCGTTGCCCCACGTAAGCCCAGTATAGTATTTGTGGTAGCGCACACGGCTATCGTCGAGATTGTTTACGTATTCTTCTGCCTCTTCGTGCGACAAGTTTTTTTCTTTGCCTATTGCCTTGATGCGCGCGTCAAGATTTCCTTTCAGGAAAACCGATACAAGATCTTCGCGATGCTTGAAAATATAATTTCCGCAGCGTCCTATTACAATACAGTCGTTTTCCCCGATAAGTTCCTGCAACATGCGCAGCGATTTGTGGCTTGGGTCGGCATCGTCATATGCTGCAAAAGACGAAATGGCAAATATCAATTCGTCAACAGGCCGTTCTTCAAAAAAATCTTCGAGTTCACGCACACATTCAATGCGCTTGCGCGCCATTTCGAGCAAATCTCTACGCGTGTAGAACGGAATTCCAAAGCGCGATGACAAACCTTTGCCGATATTCAACGCGCCACAACCACATTGTCTGGCTATCGTGATAATCATATAGCTATATGTTTTGGGTGAAGCAAAGTTACGGAGATTTATCAGCCCCAACCATGCAAAAGTTATAAAACGCCATTCTGTTCATACCCACATGTCTTTTTTGCAAAACGCGTATATCCTTTTGCCGTGCCCCATGTGGTTTTGCTGAAACATGATAGCGTTTATCCAGAACGGTTAGTCCTTTTAGTTAAACGCCTTGTTGATTTCGTAATATTGTTCTTGGGCTCAACTAAAAGGCATAAAAAAGTCCCGAAAGCAAATTGCCTTCGGGACTTATTACTTGTTTGTATCTTTTATGTCTTATGCTTCGGCCTTTTCGGTTGCTACAATAACAGATACAACGCTTCTGTCGCGTTTGCCGCGGCGGAAATTTACCACACCGTCAGTCAAAGCGAATAGAGTGTCGTCGCTGCCGATACCAACGTTCTTTCCGGGATAATGCACTGTGCCGCGCTGACGAACAATAATGTTGCCGGCTTTGCAAACTTGGCCGCCGAAAATTTTGACGCCTAATCTTTTCGAAGCTGATTCGCGTCCGTTCTTAGAACTACCTACACCTTTTTTATGTGCCATAATCTGTTTCCTCCTAAATTAAGCTACAACTTCTTTGATTAATATTTCGGTGAATTGTTCACGATGACCATTCTTTTTGCGCTCGTCTTTGCGGCGTTTCATATGGAATACGATCACCTTGTCGCCCTTAACGAGGGGACGAACTACTTCGCACACCACTTTTGCACCCTCGATAACGGGAGAACCTACAGTGATTGTGCCTTCGTTGTTGGCAAGAAGAACTTTGTTGAACTCAACGCTTTTACCTTCTTCGGCATCTTTAATGTGGTGCACGAAGATTTTCTTTCCTGCCTCGGCCTTGAATTGTTGGCCTTGGATTTCTACAATTGCGTACATTGTTAATTGTTTAATTGTTGTTCCCGGGGGCGCGGACATATTGGTTTGCCCGGCTTTATTTGCCCTTGAAGGACTTTGCGGGTGCAAAATTAGTGGTTTTTGCCGATATGCCAAAATATTTTACTTCTATTTTTGACAGAAAATGGCTGAAATCGTTGGTTTTATGTCTTGCTTTGTTTTTCGGATAATTGGTTTTGTGGTTATTGTTCGCGTTAGTTTTCTACTTTTGTCATACCGAGAAGTTCCAGACATTCGTTTATTGCGTTGCGTGTGCAGGTTCCTCGTTTCAATTCCTTGCTCCATTCCACCACGTTGCGTTCGAGTTGTGCGTATTGTTGGGGAGTGATTTGTGCAAGTGTCTTGTCGAGTTCGCGGAGTGTGGGAACGCAGATTCCTAATCCTTTTGCTTTTACAAAAGGTGCGATGGCAGCTTCTTCCCATACTATCACAGGCAGATGACAACGTATGCAGAGAGAAGTTTTTATGGGATTGTTGAGTTTGAGATAGCTTCCGTAAGGCCCCTCGCAGGCATCGAGCGAATTTCCGTCCCATACGAGTCCAAAATTGCAGTTGTTGTTTTCGATGAGTTGCGTGTCGTTTACAAAACCATGGTAGTGCACGCTGTTGCTTTTGATTTGTGTGCTGTCGAAACCTCTCCCGTAGAGTTCGAGGTCGTAGTTCAAATCTTTTTCGGCCAATGTGTAAAGAAAGGCGTTCTTTTTTCGTGGCAACGCTCCGGCATACATTATTTTCAGTCTGCCTCCGTTGTATTCGTGTATCGGAGCTTGGGCTTCGGCTATATAGTCGGTCATGTGGTGTATTGCGATAACGCCTTTATAGTTGTGCTCGACGATCCATTTTTTCATATTCTCGTTGTGCACAATTAGGGCGTCGGAATTGTTTAGACGCTTCATTTCCTTCTTAGGCGTGATTTTCTTGCGCCGACAGCAACCCAAATCGTGGATAAGGGTAATTACTTTTGCTCCGCGAAGGTGAGCTATCTTGCAGATAAACGTATAGTATTTCTTAACGGGGTATTGCAGCACGAGCACATCGCCTTTGCGTAGACGGAAAGGTATTGCGCAAACTCCGATAAGCGTAGCAAAAAAGCCCAATACCTTATTGTGGAAATGCGTTTGCTTGATGGCAACGTTTTTGAATCCCATATCCTGCATGATATGTTCGTTGAAATTTTTGGATATATTGCCTGCGTGTGCAAAGTCGCGGTAGTTGTGAGATGCGTAACAATACATTGGTAATGTGCTTATGTTTTGATTTCCAAAGTTACGCAATTCCTTGATAATGCCAAGCCATTGGCGCGGCAAACGCTCTGTTTGGGGCAAAAGGCATAGGGTTTCGCAAACGTTGTGAGGCATTCGGGAGAAGGGTATAATGGAGTGCGAAAAAAGATATGGGATATTGCAAAAACAATGTCAGACCTTTTTTAAATAATATCGGACATTGTTTAAAAAATATCCGATATTATTTTGAGGGGTATTTAGAACAAGATTGGAAGTATAGGAAAGCCGTTGTCAGAAAGTTGATTTCTAAGGAATAGAATGGCTTTAAAAGCAAACGAGACCGGAAGTCCGGTCTCGTTTGTATGTTGTGCGAATTATGATCAAAGGGCTATGCCTTCGATGTTGTGCTTTCCGGCAGAAAGTTTCAGCACATATTTCGTGCCGTCTGCGTTTAAACTCAATTTCTTCTTGCTTCCGTTTACAGAATATTTGGTATAATCTTTTGGCAAGAGTATTTGGGCTTTCGTGCCTTTGGGCACAGTGATATTAACCTTGTAGCCATTTTCGCGGTTAACGTTAAGTTTGATACTTCCAAACTGTGTGGGAACAACAGTCTTTACGTATTTCAGATTTCCAAGCTCCGGCTTTACGCTAAACTCGCGGAACGCCGGTTTCACGGGCGATATGCCGGCAATGTATTGCGACATGATGATGAGCGGGCCGCCACTCCAAGCGTGGTTGTAGCTTCCTCCGTGGAGATCGAACATTTCCCAAAGCGTTGATAACGGATTTTCGATCATTTGTTTATAGCGCTTGAGCATACGATCTATGGCATCTTGCGTATAACCCATCTCGCAAATTGCCTGTAATACGTAACGCTCCATATAAGGACTGGCAAATTCTACATTTTTGAACAATTCCCTCAACGCAGGATACTGCTCCTTTGTTGCAATGCCCGATATCACGGCTACGGCTTGCGTACGGTCGTCGGTTTTGCCGGTATATGAAGTGTGGCGGTAGCTGTCTCCTGTCCAGAATTTGCTACGGAAAGTGTTGTCCAACTTGTCTGCGGCATTTGAAGCCCATTTTGCTTCGGCTGTTTCGCCTATGAGATCTGCCTGCTTGGCGTAGTTTTTGAGCGTAGTGGAATACCATGCCTGACACAAGGCTTGCATGTCGGCGTTGTCGCCCCAATCGCCCCAATCCCAAGCACCTGGACGATATTCTACCAAGCCGTCGTCTTCTATCTTCCACTTGTGAACGTAACGTTTTGCGGCGGGGAATACATATTTAATGGTTGCCGCATCGCCAGTACCAAGATAATAATTCCAATTACCCAATCCCATGAACGCCATAGTCTGTTGTGGCAGCTCTTTGTCCCAATTTCCGGCGGGCACGGGGGCATACATTACGGAATCGGGCTTTTGCCAGTCGGCAAATTCGCGTGCACATTTACGCGTCAACAAGTTTGCGCTCGGCGATAGTGCGTAGAATACTTCCACCATCTCGTTTGAAACGTCGCCTATCCATTGTGCTCTTTCGCGGTCGGGGCAGTCCATGTATGTGTCGCGCATTGTGATGTAAAGTGTGCGCTGCGATTTTTTCCAAAGTGAGTTGAGGGCGGAATTGTCGCACTCAAAACTTCCCGAAAAAGCGCAGTTGTATCCAGTTTCGCGGTATGCCAACGAAATTACTTCAACTCCTTCTGGAATTGTGTATATAACTTCGTGTCCGTTCATCCAACCAAAATTTTCGTAGGTCTGTTCTCCGTTTTTCGTGATGTATTCGGCAAACACATTAACCTCACCATTGGGCGAAGGAGTTGCGTAGTCGTCGGTGCGTACGTCTATTTTCTTTCCTGCAGTTGCTTTTACTTTCAAAACGGGAGTGAATTGGCAGTTGTAGGGAAGGGTACAGATTATTTTGTTTCCGTCGCGGCGTTGTGAGGGATAGGCTTTCACTCCATAGTCTTTCCATTGTGGAATTTCGCGTTTAACGAATTTATTCCAGTCTGAGGCTTCGGGAGTTGTTTCCACGGCTTGTTTCCACGATGAGTCGTTGAAGTTTGCGGAATACCATTGAGGAATGTCTTTCTGTGCGTCAAATCCGATGCATGATTCGGGGAGTCGCCAGTTTGGTTCCTTGCCTTCGGGTTTATAGTATGCGGGGTGTAGGGTGGTGAGCCAGGAATTGTCGCTTTCGTAGTGTTTTTTGCCTATGGCAAGGTCGAAATAGAGTCCGCCCATCTTGGAATTGCGATGACTGAATCCGTGTTTGCCATAAAACCATACGAGCACGGCTATGGTGTTGCTACCCTTTTTTAAATGTTTCAGTTTCAAGTAGTCGATATATGTGTCTTTGGGATTTGGACCACGCTTAAGTTGTCCTTCATAAACCTCAAGTTCTCCGTTTACATAGAGCCAATATTTGCTGTCGGCTGCTATGCGCAGAGTGTTGTTGCTTACATCGCCGTCGATGTTGAATGTCTTGCGAAAGCAAATCCATTGGCTTACGGCAGGAGCCTCGGGAGTGGTAATGATTTTTGCTGCATTTGCATCGGTAAAGGCAAACGTAGCAATCATGGCAATCAGAAATAAGATGCGCTTCATAAATTGATTTTTTGTTTTTGATGATTATTAGTAGCAAAAATAACAATAAATTTCGAGAGTGCGAACATAAGTTTACTCTAAAACGCATGGAATATATAATGTCGCACGTTTTTGCAATCGCCAATACTTGGTAGAAAAACGATGTGGCTTATCGCAAAAATAATATCGGACATTATTTAAACAATGTCCGATATTATTTAAAAAAGGTCAGACATTGGAAAAACAAAAACAGACATTGTTTTGACAATGTCTGTTTAATGTGATGGAGAATGAGACAATATGTTGATTTTGAGCCTATAAACTTGTGAGTTCTCCTTGTGTGTTATTTTGCTGCAAAATCTTTTTCGAGCAAGGTCTTTCCTTTGGTATCCGCTACCTTGATTTTGAGTTTTCCATTGCTGGTTTCGCCAGTAATATACGAATTGTTGGAATTGATTATTATGGGGAAATCAACCCCGTCAAGGTTGGGTATCCAATTAAATTTGTGATAGTGTGCACAAAGCATCACGTCTACCTTGGCATTGTTGAGAGCCGGCAAAAACTTTTCCTTTATTTCATAGTCGCCGTGCCATGCGTCGGGAGTATTGGCGGGTGGAACGTGGCAGATAACCACATGATATTTTGCACGCTTGTATTCCTCGGAGTTTACAACTTGTTTTATCCATTCGGCTTGCTCTGTGCGATATACGTCATAGGCATTTGCTCCTGCGTATTCAATATCATCGTCGGGTTTGTCCTCTCCTGAATCGAGAGCAATGAAGAATACCGGTCCTTGTTGCCATGCAAAATAAAGGTTTTGTTGCTGTGGACAAACGTAGGTATGGAAATTGGCTGCACCAGCTCCGCGGGTTTCATGATTTCCACGTACATAATAGAAAGGTTGTTCGGAAGCAAACATTTTTATACTCTCGTCGAGAAAACCAGAAAAGAGCACTTCGTCGTCGGGCAGTATGTTTACCATATCACCATTGTATATCACAGCGTCGCGGTGCTTATAGTCGGCGGCTTCGAGCATTTGTTTCATCACATCAATGCGTTGGTGGATATCATTGAGCACTACAAACGAAGTTTCTGCCTTTTTTGAATCGTTGGTAGTAAATGTTAGCGGCGCTTTGCCAAATACATCGGTTGCAGCAACGTATCCCCAAACTATATGCCAGCCTTCACGTTTGAGCACTTCCTGTGAATAGATGCGATAGCGATACTTTGTGCCCGGTTTCAATCCTGTGAGTTTTACGGCGTGTACAGTTCCGATGCGTTTTATGCCTATATGACTGTCGTAATATTTGGGGCGTTCTTGAGAATAAAAGTTGGATTTGTCATCAGGCGCAATTTCCACCCAGCCATTCGAAGGATTGTTTGTCGTCCAAACAATGGTGGCTTCGGTTTCGTATACATTTTGCAGATAAGGTCCGTGAAGAATCTTAATGTCATCGGCAAACGTGGCGACCGGAAGCATCATTAGCAACACGGCAGCAAACAGTAGAATTGTTTTTCTGTTCATATTTTTATTTTTATGGTTTTCTTCAAAAAATATTAGGCTTTCACCGTAAACGTTTACAAATGTAGCGATTTATATTCTAATTGTTAGCAAACAAAGAGCTCAAAGGCTTTAGCATGAAACAAAAAAGTTCCCGGCTTCATTTGTTGAAGCCGGGAACAAATTGTATAGTTTAAAATTTTCAGTCGTTATTTTTTGCGGCGTGTCGTTGTCTTTTTCGTCTTGCTCAAGTCAAGAATACGAATATTGCGGAAACGAACGCCAGGACCATGACCACAGAAACTTACATAGCCATCTTTGTTGAATAAACCGGGGTGGTTTTTGTGGTCAACGGTATACGGATTTTTCTTCTCACCATTGGGAGCAACATTATGTCCCTGGCAAGCTTCGCGAATGTTGCAATCGGTGATAACTTCTCCGTTTACGGTTACAATTATACGGTCGCCTACGGCACGAATCTCTTCAGTGTTCCAAGTTCCGAGCTTATCAAATTTCACGTGTTTGGGAACACATATTCCGTAAACCGAACCGTGTTGCTGATAAGGCTGGAGACCTGCGTAAATTGGGTCGTCGTGGTCAAGAATCTGGATTTCCATTCCATCGTAAGCCGCATCGGTACCAATATTAGTGCGAATACCAACACCATTGTTTACACCCGGAGTTTCGTAGCAGAACTCAAAGCGGTAAACAAAGTCGCTATACTTTTTCTTTGTATAAAGGTTTCCGCTACCACCATAGTGTGCAGTTACGTAAATAGTACCATTGTCGGGAGTATAGCCAGTGGTGTTTCCTTGCCACTTGTCGAGAGAATGACCGTCAAACAAAAGTTCGAAACCAGCTTTCTTTTCTTCATCGGAGAGTGTATATACGGGAGTTGCAGGCAGGAGGTTGGCATTATAGTTGCGCAAAGTAGTAGTTCCTTTTGCCGAGATAATTTCCATAGCTCCGGATATCACAGATTTTTCAGTGCCTGCAATTTCTTTGAACACAGCGTTGGTTGCAATCTTTTCACCATTTGATTCGATAAATGCACGGTCGTCAATCAAAACAACCTTCAAAGTATTGAATTCACCTTCGGGATTAACTGCATAGGTTTTCTTTGTGCCGAGAATTTCAACACCTTGTGCAGAAAGGCGGGCTACGGGTTGAGAACGCAAAACCACGGTAGCTTCACCATCTGTCTTCCAGTCGAGAACATATTTGATATTCTCTTGGTTCTTTGCGAACGAAAGTTTTTCTCCTTGAGCAAAGTTTTTGAGATTTGCGTTAATGGTGAAACCATTTCCGTCTTTGTGTTTGCCAAGAGTCTCTGTTATTTCATCAACAGCATAACCGGCATCTGCATTTCCGGAGTTTTTCTTTTCAAGAGCGATTTCCTTAGCTTTGTTAAGCAACTTAACAACTTCATCTCCAGCGTTGAGTTCGTCGTTATGGCTCACAATGGTTTTTACTGCGTATGCAGCGTTGTAGCTATAGGTCGCATTGTTCATTTTGTCTGCAACAACAGCCAAAGGCTGCAATTCGTAGATAGAACCAAGGTCGTTGATCAAACGGGTAACTGTTTTGTCCGATGGATTACAGTCAAGCGCATTGAGAAGATGCTGGTATTTTTTTACTGCATTGCTTATGTTTTTGTCAACAAGAGTAATGTAGCGCGAGATAGTCTGTTCCTTGTATGTAGGATACTGTTTGGCAACCTTCAAAAGTACAGGAATTACTTCGGGACTGTTTACGAGAAGCATAGCTTTTATTGCTGATTCAGAAGTAGCCGAATTTGTGAGAGCTTTCTGCAAGTCGGTTAGCGCTTCACTCGTTCCTGATTGTGCAAGAAGAGTATAGTAATACTCGGGGTGTTTGCTGTTTTTGATGTTGTTTGCTGCTACAGAATATTGTTCCGATGCACTTTGTGCCACGAGTGAGTTGCAGAGAGCGGTTTGCAGTTTCTCTGTGGCAGTACCAGAACTCTTTTCGAGCAGAGCTGCAATGTTTCCAGAATAATTGCTTGCAGAAGCAACAACACCCGCAATAGCATCGTAAGCAGCAGAACTTACGGTAGCGTCAGAAGACCCCGTGAGTTTTTCTACTTCATTGTATGCGGAATGTATATGACGTTGGCCAGCAAGTTTCAAAGCGGGGACAAGTGATGCGGCATCTTTCCCATTTTTGAGTACATTTAATATACCCGAAGTTATATCTCCATTAAAAGCAAGCAGTTGTTTAGATGCATATTTGCCGTTTTTCTTGTCAAGTTGTGCTACAAGGGTTTCAAGAGCTTTGGGAGTGCCGATTTTTGCAAGGGCTTCCATTCCTGCACACGAGAGAGCGGAGTCGGTAGAAGCCACAGCGTTTAGCATAACTCCTTCTTGGGCTGTAACATGATTGTTGCCGAGCCATTTTACAACGTCTACTTTTGCAGGAGTTGCGAGTTTGCTATAAGCAGAAGCAACAGTGGAATAAGCGTCTTTGCCAACGTATTCCGTAGCATTGATAAGCGCAGTGTTGCGATACTCAATGTTTTTATCCTTCAAAGCATTTACGATTTCTTTTGCTGTTTTGCTGCCCGATGATTTGAGAAGCAGACGAAGACCTGCGCAGCGGGTTGCGGAATTCTGGGATTTGATTAGAGACTTTGCTGCTTTGGCAACGGTGTTGTTGTCGCTGCGATCCAGAATTTTGATGTAAGCATCGAGAGCATGGGTTGCTTCTGGAGCAAAACTTGTTGTCTTTGCTGCACCTTCGAGAACTTTCAAAGATTTTTCTCCGCCCACGGCTGCCATTGCGTCATAGACTGCAATGAGAGTTTTGGCGTCTGCTCCTTTTACCCAAGAGGCAAGTAAATCTTCGGTGTCTTTTAACTTTCGTGTTTCAATGATTTTTGCAAGTGAATAGTGGGGTACTTTTGTTGCGGTTTTCACTACGTTGAGTGCCTCGTTGTCTATTCCGGGAAGGGTTTCTATAGCTGCGAGTGCAGGAATGCTCAGTTTTTCATCGCCAAGATATTTTGCGAAGAGGGGAAACTCTGCAGCGGTAGCCACACGGTGCAATTGGTTCAAGAGGAACGTTTTGTTTGTTACGTCGCTGCATTTTTCTACTGCTTTGATGAGACCATTTCTTACGCCGGTGCGATATTTCTCGCCGTCTTTAGATGCTGCGTAATCGGTGATGCCGCTAAGGGCGTATTCAAAGACTGCATTTTTTACGTCTTTGCCTGCGGGTTTAAGGTTGTCGGCTATTTGCAAAACGCCTTCTTCGCCGGTAGAAGCCATTTCGCCGATAACTTGATTGAATGTCTTGAGATTTTTGGCAGGAAGCTGCGCGAGTCCATCGGCTATGATTGTAGAGGCCACGCGGTTGCGGCTGTCGGTCTGTGCAAACGTTGTGGTGAAGCACAGCACGGCTATCAAAAATGATGATATGTATTTTTTCATTTCCTTGTCGGTTTTGTTGATATTTGTTCTTACTTCATCGAATTACAGATGCCATTCGCCTCTCATTGGCTGATAAATCATTGCTGTTGCATCGGGATCGCCGGTGAATGTGCCTGTTACAGGATCGTAGTTCAACACTTTGCGGTTGAGTCGCAAGGCTATTGCAGCCATGTTTACCAGTGTACAACTGCGGTGTCCGTTTATTTCGTTGAGCGCGAACTTTTGGCGCGTGCGTATACATTCTATAAAGTCGGTGCGTTGCGGTTCGGGATCGGGCATTTCGGCTATTTTGTTCATTACATCGGGAATTGTGCATTCAAATCCTTTGTAAACTTTTCCTTTGGGACCTTCGATATATGGTGTTTTGCCCGGAGATTCATAGCCTTCGCCTTCGAGTACAATTTGACAGCCATCTGCATAAGTATATGTTATCTTATGCCAAATTCCTACGGCATCTGGGTGTTGCTGCGGGGCGTCTACTTCGATTTTTATAGGCGATTCATCGTCTTTATCCAGGAGATATTGTACGGGGTCGAGGTAATGTTGTCCCATGTCGGTGAGTCCGCCGCCATCGTAGTCCCAATATCCGCGGAATGTTTGGTGTGTGCGGTGCAGGTTGTAGGGCTTGTAGGGAGCAGGACCGAGCCACATGTCATAATCTAAGCGCGAAGGCACTTGTTGTGGCTCAAGATTTTCTTTACCAACCCAGAAGAATTTCCATGTAAAGCCTGTGGTTCCCGATACGGTGAATTTCAGAGGCCAGCCGAGCAGTCCGCTTTTCACGAGTTTCTTTAGCGGGCTTACGGTTGTGCCAAGTCCGTAGAATGTATCGGTGAAGCGGAACCAGGTGTTGAGTCGGAAAATTCTGTTGTATCTTTTCACGGCTTCTTTTACGGCGCGACCTTCGCCGATGGTGCGTGTCATTGGTTTCTCACACCAGATGTCTTTGCCGGCTCTTGCTGCTTCGATAGCCATAAGCGCGTGCCAATGTGGTGGAGTTGCAATGTGAACAACGTCAACGTTGGGATCTTTTACGAGATCGCGAAAGTCGTGATAGGTCTTGCAATCTTCGTTGAATTTCTTTTTTGCCGAAGTTTTGGCAATGTTCAAATGCTCACTGTCAACGTCGCAAAGAGCTACAAGACGGCAGTATTTGTCGCTCGTAAAGTGGTATGACGAACGGCCAATGCCTCCTACGCCAATGATACCCTTTGTCAACTGATCGCTTGGGGCAACATATCCGTTGCCGCCCAACACACTGCGCGGAACTATGGAGAAGAGTCCTATTCCGCCAACTGTTTTCAAGAAATTTCTTCTGTTTGTCTTCATACTCATCGATGATAAACTTATGCTTATGACGCAAAATTACACATTTATAACAACAAAAAGCATTGTTCAACGTTCCAAAAACAAAAGTTTGCGAAAAAGTTTTGCTTTTCCTTGATATTTTTTGTGGAGTGAGCCGTAATTTCAAACACAACTGTCGTTTTGAACGTTTTTTGTGCTTTCTTGTCAAACTTTTGACCGATTTAGACCTAAGTTCATCGGGGTATTGGAAAAGGTTTTCGGGGTGTGCTAAAAAGCGCAAGATTTCGCGTTTTTCTAATGTCTGACCTTTTTTAAAAAAGGTCAGACATTAGAAAAATAATATCAGACATTGTTCAAACGAAAAGCCTTATGTTTTTTTCGCGATGAAATAACGTCGCTTTTGAGAACTTAGACGGGCATAAATAGGGCTGTTTCAGAAAAGAAATATTATCTTTGAAGCCAAATTCATTATCAAAGAAATTAAAGGTTAAGGCAAACGATGAAAATGAAATACGCCCTTATATTGCTTACGGCAATTATATGGTTTTTACCGGCAAATATCCAGGCGCAGGAACGCGTATACGCAGCTGATATTTTGGCAAAGGAACAAGCGCCTCGCGCATATAAATATCGTGTTTACTTCAAAGACAAAAAGAATTCGCCTTATCGTAAAAGCCACCCCGAGAAATTTTTGTCGCAAAAGGCATTGCAACGGCGCGCAAAGTGGAAACTCAAGATTGACAACCACGATTTGCCTGTTAGCCCCCAATATATAAACGACATTGCAGCAAAGGGCGTGAAAGTTCTTTGCGTGAGCAAGTGGAACAACACGGCGCTTGTGCAGAGTGAAGATAGTGCGAAACTCGAAAACCTTGCTACGCTTTCCTATGTGGATAGTGTGAAGAAAGTTTTCCACGACATTGTTTTCTCTCCAGTAACTCCGGATTCCTTACGCTTCACGTGGCTCAACGACTCTACCATGTTTTGCTCCGAATATTATGGATACGCCCAAGAACAAATCGAAATGCTCAACGGACATAGGCTTCACAATCTCGGCTTTCGCGGCAAGGGAATGACAATAGCCATTATTGATGGTGGATTTCACAATGCCGATACCGTGAAGTTGCTCAACAATGTCAAGATACTTGGTACCCACAATTTCGTTCGCCCAGAGCGTAGCGTTTATACCGAAAATCAACACGGCACCAACGTACTTTCGTGCATGGGAGCCAATAAGCCCGGTTCCATTGTGGGAACTGCGCCCGATGCAGAGTATTGGCTTTTGGTTAGCGAAGACGAATATACCGAAACTCCCGCAGAAGAAGACACTTGGGCGGCAGCTTTGGAATATGCCGACAGTGTGGGAGTAGACGTTGTGAACAGTTCTTTGGGCTACAACATTTTCAACGACTCCACAATGAGTGTGAAATACAATGAACTCGACGGAAAAACCCACCTTATAAGCCGCAGCGCATCGCTTGCCGCATCGCGCGGAATTTTAGTGGTAAACAGCGCCGGCAATTCGGGCGATGATCCGTGGAGAAAGATAGGAATTCCTGCCGATGCCCGCGATATGCTCACCGTAGGTGCGGTCTACGATGCACAAAAGTTCGCATTCTTTACCTCGGTAGGCTTCTCGGCCGACGGAAGAGTAAAGCCCGATGTCTCGGCACGCGGTTTGTTTTCTACGGTAGTAAGAGATAACGGCCGAATAGGCTATGCCAACGGAACTTCATTCTCTTCGCCCATAACGGCAGGCATGGTGGCGTGCTTGATGCAGGCTTTGCCAAAATTGAAGCCCACAGAGATTATCGAACTTCTCCATCAGTGTGGCGATCGTTACGAACATCCGGACAATATATTCGGATATGGTGTGCCCGATTACTACAAAGCATATCTTAAAGGTAGGCGTTGATGGAAAAAGCAATGCGACTTTTTGAACTTCTGCAGCATGTGCGCCTCGCAATATCACGCACACTGCCCGCAACATACTGGGTGGTAGCTGAAATAAGCGAAGGACGGCAAAATGTAAACGGTCATTTCTATTGCAAATTCATTGAAAAAAACGCAGAAGGGCAAGACGTTGCATCGGTAAACGGTGTGGTTTGGGCAGGAAAGTATTTTGAACTAAAACAAAAGTTTGAACGCGAAACCAGACAACTTTTCGCCGCAGGAATAAAGGTTCTCGTAAACGTAAAAGTCAATTTTCACGAACGTTATGGGCTTTCTCTTGTGGTTAATGACATAGATTCTTCGTTCACTCTCGGAGATATGGTGCGCCGGCGCAGACTTATTCTTGCGCAATTGGCAAAAGATGGCGTTGCCGACATGAATAAATCGCTCAAATTGCCACGCCCGTTGATGCGGATTGCAGTAATTACGAGCGAAACGGCTGCTGGTTACGGTGATTTCTGTAATCATTTGAAGACAAACGGAGCTGCGTTTAAATTCACCACAAAACTTTTTCCCGCAATCATGCAAGGGGACAACGTTGAGCAATCTGTGATTTCCGCCCTCAATAGTGTTGCCGCCGAAGCCCATCTTTGGGACGCCGTTGCCATAATTCGTGGAGGCGGGGCGGTAAGTGATTTAAACGGTTTCGAGTCGTATTTGCTCGCCACCAATGTTGCGCAATTTGTTTTGCCTGTAATAACGGGAATTGGTCATGAAAGAGATGAAACAGTGATAGATCTTGTGGCTAACACTCGCTGCAAAACTCCTACGGCGGTGGCTGATTTTATCGTAATGTGCGCCCAAAAAGAAACAGAAATGCTCAACGCTTTTACAAGACGCCTTCATCGGGCTGCCACACAGAATGTATCGGCACAAAAGCAGCGTATGGCATACACGATATCGCGCATAGCACCGGCTTTCTCGCACAAATGCAAAATTTCGGGCTATGAACTTGAACGTTTGTTGCTTCGTGTTCCGCGCGCTGTCAAAGATGTTTGTGCCAGAGAGGAATCCCGATGCGAAAAACTTGCGATGAAAATAGAAATGCTCGCGCTGAATTCTTTGCGAATGCAGGATACTGAAATCGCGCGCAGGGTTGAAAGATTGAAAAGAAGCGTTGGATTGTTGCTGCAAACTCAAAAAACGCGTGTGGATACCTTTGACAAAAGCATAAAACTTGCCGGACCGGAAAGAGTGTTTCGTTTGGGATTTTCTTTGACCACGATAAACGGAAAAGCAGTGGTTGATGCAGCGCAGTTAAAGCCTGGCGACAAGATAACAACGCGTTTTGCCAAGGGAGAAACGATTAGTGTGGTAGAGAAATCGAATTGAAAACAACAATATAATATATGGAAGAAAAAAAACTTACTTACGCCGAAGCGATGAACGAACTTGAAAACATCGTGGAGCGCGTGGAGAGAAACGAAATGGATATTGACGACCTAACGGAAAGGTTGAAACGCGCGCAGGAACTAGTAAGATTTTGCCGCGAACGTTTGTTGAAAACCGAAGAGGAGGTTAAGAACATTTTGTCGTCAGATGATTTGAAAACTTCGTCCGACACCGCTTCGCGCGAGGCGCAAAATACGTTCTCAGAGTTTTAATTCATATGTCTGATAACTGATATTGGAGAAATTACTACCTTTGCCTTTGATATAACGTAGCGTTTCAATCATACCACAATCATGAACAAGAAAAAGATAATCATTCCCGCAGCGATAATAATAATTCTTTTGCTCGGGGGATTGGGATACACAATCTATAATTTGCAGCAGCAGAAAAAAACTAACTCAGATTTGCAGCAACTTGCCACACTCGATAAAAAAGAAATGGAGAACGAGTATTCGCAGTTTGCCTTGCAATACGACGAACTCAAACGTTCCATCAAAAACGATTCGCTCATGCAGCAACTAACAAAGGAACAGCAGCGCACACAAGACCTTCTTGCAGAGTTGAAACAGACTAAAAGCGATGATGCACGCGAAATTACACGTCTGAAAAAGGAACTCGCCACCGTGCGTGCCGTTTTGAGAAGCTACATATTGCAAGTCGATTCGCTACAACGCATGAACACTGCGCTTGCCGACGAGAATCAAAAGGTGAAAGCCCAATACAACGAAGCTACATCGCAAATCTCAAACCTCAACACCGAGAAGGCTAATCTTTCGCAGAAAGTGGCGATTGCCTCACAGCTTGACGCAACGGGAATATCGGTTCAGGCACAAAACAAACGTAACAAGAACGCAAAGAAAATAAAGGATGTGCGTAGGTTTGTGGTTCATTTCACGATAACCAAGAACATCACAGCCTCGACAGGCAACCGTAATATTTATGTTCGCCTTTTGCAGCCCACCAATTCGGTTGTAAATCCGTCGGGCTCGTTCAATTATGAAAACAAGAGCCTGCAATTCTCGGCATCAAAGGTTATAGAATATACAGGTGAGGAACAGAGCGTAACTCTCTACGTTCCTGTAGGCGAAACATTGAGCGCGGGAACATATCGTTGCGATATCTTTGCCGACGGACAGAATATAGGCACTGGCTCAGTGAGTATAGACAAATAATGGTTGGGTATCAATCCAACGGCAAGCGGGAAAGACATTGTCTTTCCCGCTTTTTAAATTCCCCAATGGCTCCTTATTACAATGGGTAACGTTTTCTTTCGTTTGTTTCGGTGTTTTCCTGCGTTTTTCAGTGGATTATGCGGAAAGAAAAGGCATCTTGTAATGATACAAAAGTATATGCGTTTTCTAAGTCGGCATTTCGTAAAAATACCAAGGCATCTAATTTGAATTAGATGCCTTGGTATTTAAATTATATCCGATGTCGTTTTTAACGATATTTGATGCCTTTCAAAGAGCATGGTTGGGTAATAAAAAACGCGCGGTTATTCTTCAAAAACCATAGCTACGGCATAGGCCGAAATACCTTCGCTGCGCCCTGTGAAACCGAGCTTTTCGGTGGTGGTGGCTTTTACCGACACATCTTTCGCGGGGATTTCGAGACACAAGGCAATACATTCCTGCATTTGCGGAATGAAATCTTTGAGTTTGGGGCGTTCCAGACAAATTGTCAAATCAATATTGCCTATCGTAAAGCCTTTTTCCCTCAGAATATCGAGAGTAGCCCTAAGTAAAGCCTTGCTGTCGGCTCCACGATATCTTTCGTCGGTATCAGGAAAGTGATAGCCAATATCCCGAAGCGCTGCCGCGCCGAGAAGTGCGTCGATAACGGCATGAAGTGCTACATCGGCATCGCTATGTCCGAGAAGCCCGAGCGGATAGTCAATCTTGATGCCGCCAAGCCATAGTTCGCGATTCTCAACAAGGCGATGCACGTCAAATCCAAATCCTATACGTGGTTTCATTGTGGTATGCAGTAAAAAATGGAGGCACAACTTCAACAGTTGTCCTCCTATATGTTTGTTTTAATAAATTGTCATCTGCGCGAGAACAGGTCTTTAATCCCGTCGAAATCGAATGCGAGCGAAACTCTCAAAGTTTGGTCGAGCGGGTTGCTTGCAGCCGTTGACAAAACATAGCCGGCATCGATTGAGAACACATTCATGCGAAAACCTGCACCGACAGTAAAATATTTACGGTTGCCCTTGTCCTTGTTCTCATCGTGATAACCCGCACGAAGAATGAACTTGTCGTTGTAAGTATACTCAACGCCCACACTCCATTGTATTTCCTTTAATTCTTCGCTGAATCCTCCTGGCGCATCTCCGAAACTTTTGAAAATACCAGTGATGGGCGACATATCATAATAGTCTTTCTGCAAACGTTGTTGGTAACTTTCGTCGCTTTCATCGTCTTTCTGTCGTGGCATAGTGGGAACTAATAATTTGTTGAGGTCTACGCCAAACGCAATCTTGTTGTATTCGTTGATAGGAACAAGGTAGTTTACACCCAAACGCAAGTTCGTTGGAATGAAATACGAGTTTTCGTCTCCGAATTTCATTTTACTACCGATATTACTTATATTCATACCAAAAGCCAACTGACATTCGCGGCTTCCCATCACTACATATTTATTGTAGTATAGGGCAAGGTCGGCAGCAAAAGCGTTTCCGGGCTTTGAATCATCGGAATAGTTTCCGCTAAGGTCGGAACGGAGATAACGCAAAGCAATTGCCGCAGAAAGATTCTCGCTCAACATTCGCGAAACACCTATATCAAAAGCCAATTCATAGGGCTTTATCGTGAGATTGTCGCCTGCATCGACTTCGCCAAGCGAAAAATAGCGCAACGAAGAGGATATCGCTGTGTAATCACCCAATCTCATGTATCCGGCAACGTATCCAAGGTCAATATCGTTTACTATCTTGCGAAGCCAAGGCGTATAGTTCACGGCAATACCTGCGCGACTTATACAGAATGGGTATTTCGCGGGGTTCCAAGCCTGTGAGTTTACATCGGGATCGGTCGCCGCACCGATATCACCCAAACCTCCGGCACGCGCATCGGCTCCAATTTTCAGAGAATTGACTGCCGTGCTCACGGGATTGAATTTGTCTTTCTCACCATCGGCATTGGCATCAACCGTGTATGCCAAAAATGCAGCGAGGACTATTGCTATCTTGTATTTCATCTTTCTCATTACGTGAATAACACATTTATAAAACTCACAACGGCTTTATTTATTGTTCAGGATAATCAATTTCTTGGTTTTACTGCTTGAAGCTCCATTGCCTTCCGATACAGAAACGCGATAAAGGTATACGCCGCTGCCAACTCTTGCACCTGCCGAATTAGTAAGGTTCCATGTTATCGGGAAATGCCCATAATCACTCTCACCATTGGTTGTGGTTTGCCATACAATCTGTCCGTAGCTGTCGTAAACGCGCACCGTGAATTTCACGTCGGTTAATGGACGGTCGTAGGATATATTAAATACCGCCGTTTCCGTAGCAGGGTTTGGATTGCATGTTATGTCGAGAATATTAGGCTTGAGATTTCTTACCGCTACAAAGTTTAAGGACGTAGAAGATGAGTTCCCAAGCATATCCCAAGCACGGAAAACAAGACGATGATTGCCCGGTTCTAATTCTGGAATGGAATATCCCACGCTTCCACTTGTATACGTGCCAAAATTGTTCTGGAAATAATCGTTGAGCACGTATGTTGTGGCTGCGTTACCGTCTATAATCAGTTCAATGTCGTGTCCCACACCACTTCCTGTGGCATTAATTCCATCGCTGTCAGAGAGTATTGCAACAAAATAGGGTGTGGTGTTTGTTTTGTCTCCATCGCGGAAGTCTGGATTGTTGAGATATACAAACAGAGCTGGACCTGTGGAATCGTTCTTGAGTTCTCCCGAAGTATTTATCGCAAAGTTATTGTTCATTCCATGACATTCGGTTACGCGGTCGTTGCTTACGGCGTAAAGACTCATAAGACATGTTTCTGTTGAGTAGCTTGCGTCGATTGATACTGGGAATTCAAATTTGAAGCGGCCATTTCTTACGGAATCTGTGCCGTCAAAAAGTCGGCGTGTGCGGTTGTAGAATTCGTAAGGCGTTTGTCCGTTCCCCGCATTGTCGTGGCAAGTGATTTTTTCAAGTTTGTCGTAAACCGTAGAAGTAACTACGCCGTTAAAATCGTTGAGAGTTGCACCTTTTTGCGAGGTAACGTGTCCTACAACTTGGGCAACGCTTCCCGCTGCAAGGTTTATAGCAGCGCCATTTGCTTTCTTGCCATTAATACTGTCGATAACAATTTTCCCAACTGGGGCTGCAAGTCGCAAAGCCGGGTCGCCCGCGAGAATATACTTCATCTTGTTTATCGTGTAGTCGGTTTGGTCGCTCGTAGAGGTCGAAGTAACGAGCGCACATTTGGCTTTCATCAGAGCTTCTCCCATTGTCATAAGTTTCCCGTCCTCTTCGGTGAGAAGATATTTGGAAAGTTGCGTGTTAAGATAGAGATTGCGCGTAGAATATACCGAGCGTGTTGCACCGATAAAGGCCACAGAGCCGCCATTTTCGTTAAGCACGGCGCATTCTCCGATAGTTTCTTCTTGGGAATCGAAAGGAATAATTTCGCACGAAGAAGTGATCCAAACAGATGGGTTGTTGGTCTTATTTTCTTTGAAATCGTTTAAAAGCAAAACCTTTTCGTGAGAAATTGATCCTGGAGCGCCGTGTCCTGTATAATTCATGATAAGCGCGCCATTGGTCATGTAGCTTTTAAGTTGCTTGGTGATTTCCGGATAAGAGTTTCCTGTTGCAGTTTTAACCACAGTGTACGCGTCCCAATAAACTCTGCGCACATTATATTCGGTATGTTCGGTTTCTATCTGCTTTGCAATTTTCTCGGCGTCGCTCATTAATGAGTTGCTTGTCTTATCATCGTCGCCCATAATGCAGATAAGGTTTTTCCACGAGCCCACACTGTTGTTATACATGTATTTTATGGTTTTGTCAACCATGATTTTGGCTTCTGCTTCTGTGTGAACAGGGAAACGTCCTATGGCGATGTCGGGTTTTTCCGAGGCCATGGTTTTACCTTCGCCGTCGTCGAGATATGTAAAGAAGTCGTCTGTTACATAACAGTTGATTTCGTTTATTGAGTTCCACGATTCATAGCATAGCAAATAGTCGTTGGGCGATTGGCTTGCCCATTCTTTTGTAATCATTCGGTTGTCCCACGCGGCATCGCCGAAAAGTAGCATGTAGCGCGGCATGTCTGCCGTAGTGGTTGCTCGGTCGTAAAACATCTTTGCGTATTTGCGGTAAGCTATTGCGTCGGGAGTGCCAGAGGAAAACTCGTTGTAGATTTTATCTGCTTCAACGATTTTCACCCGCAGGTTGTCGTGGGCTTCGTGTGCTGCTGCCAATCGTTTAGCTTGCGTTGTGAGTTTGCCACTTGTCGGAACAATTATTATCATGTCGAATACCGAGTCGCCGTGAAGGTCTTGGTTTTTCAATTTCTCAACCATCGTTGGGGTGGGGAACGTTTCTGCTGTGTTTACAACTATATATCTTTCGGCTGATTGCGGCAATGTAACGTTTAATGTGCCTCCTGACAAGTTTCCGGTTATGTTTTGTTGTGGACGTCCTGCGATTCCGAGTCGCCATACTCGTGTGTTATTGTCGGCAGAGGATATGGCGTAGTTTCCTGCTCCGCTATGAGATGGGTCGCATAGTTCGAAATATGGAGTAGAAAGGTTTAGTTTGCGAGTATAGTTGAGGCGGATATAATCAAGTCGCGCCGAGTGTCCCGAAGTCGTGGTAAAGCGCACACTGTTTGAGGTCCCGAGTGCCGAAGTTTGGTAGGTTTTTTCAAGCACTCTTGCTTTGTTGCCTTGTTCTCCCAAATTGGTGTTGTTGAGTAGGGGTATGCTCATATTACCAAGGGTTGCCGAGTTTACTTCGCTTGTTACGATTGTGGCAGACGAAGCATCGGAGGCTGAAAATGAGATACTGACGAATTGTTGTTCGTTGGTGTCGATTTCGGGTGCGGCAACCGAGAATGACTTGGTATTGCCGTTTGCAAAATCATAGCTGTCGTAGAATTGCTGTCCTCCGCTATACCAACTATATGCGTCTTCTTCGTAAAGAGAGTGCCAGGGAATTGTGGTGCGCGGCTCATCGGTGCTCGTTGTTGCTTCGGCGTCTTGCATGCTAAGGGGATTGTCGCCCTCGGTCAAGAAGAAATAGGAATAAGACGAGTAGGGGTTATTGATATGCCGCCATTTGTTGCGTACATAACGCCATTTGGTTGTGCCGTTGGCGTAGAAAAGTATTTTGGAGCCGTTGCGATAGAGCGGAACTTCTTCAAGGTCGTCATAGTTTTTGTTGTCGCCCGAATAAGTTATGACGGAGTCTTGCATTAGTCCGCCGTAGCCGTAAAGTTTTACCTTGTCGGGGTTGGAAAAACCTGCTGACGAGAGAAAAGATTTGGTTAACTGATAAACGCCCTCTTTTTCCACACGAATTTTCACCCATTTGCCTGTGGCGAGAACGGAGTGAGATGCATATCTGTCGCCTGTGGCAGAAGTGGCTCTTGTTGAGCGAGCTGCGGCAAGCACATTTCGATAAACTGCTAACTTACAAGTTTTCAACCGATAGTATATTCCGTTGCGTTTTACATAGGGATAGAATGAAATGTCGAGCACTCCTTGCTTGCGTTCTATGGTGGTGTTGCATTCTATGTTTATTTCCTCCGAAATGTTTGCCTTGCTTTTTGCCAACCACTCGCTGTCCTGTGCATTCAGTCGCTCAAATTCGGGATACTCAGCCTTTACTGTAAATTCGGTATTGGTATAGTTTGCGCCCACGTTTATTTGTGTGGAATAGATGGGCGTTGCGCTATTGTCGGCAAGGCTTTCGGTTGGTATTGTAATGAATTTTCCTTCGCCTACAATGCCCACGCTGTCAACGTTGTCGGCTGCCAAAAGGTTGGCAACTCCTGCAAAAAGCACCAAGAAAAGGAGTATATATTTTTGCCTCATGTTATTTTTCTTTTTCAGTGTTTAGCCTTGTGGCGGCTTTATTTTATATTGAATTCAATCAATTTCTCGTTGTTCGCAAATCCAATAACGTGGGTATTGGGTGCGGCGGTGAACGAAATGTTGTGGATTGGTAGCAACATTATGTCGCCTTGTCTCAAACTCATGTACTCACTTGCGGTGGCAATGGCTTCGTTTGCGGCATCGGGCATGCTATTTATTGTTGACACCATTTCTTTGTCGCCAGCTTTTATGCGGATTTCCAGATTTTCAGCTGCGTCGTAGTATGGCTTGATGTCGGCAAAATTTCCGCACGATACTGCTCCGTCAAAGTTTTCTGCCATATGCCATGGTTTTCCTGCCTTTTGCATCGCAGCTTTCAGACTGGCGAGTTCAAACTTTATGGCAATGCTCAACGCATCGTAGTAGCGGGGTGCAAAACGTGCGGGAATACTTTTCCCCAACCTGCTGATTTTTAACGCCACACAGGCTTTGGCTGTGCAATCTCCGCCCCAATCGGGTACAAACACCGGTTTGCCATGAGTGAGTAGCGCAGTGTCGGCAAGCGTTGCTATCCGCATGCTTTCGTTCTCTTTATCTAACGCGCTGAATGCTTCTTTATTGCAATATATATGGGGTTCAACTACAATTATTTTCATTGCCACACAGTATTTCCAAATACAAAAATAAGAATTTCCCTTTAATTTTGCGCTCCTCCGCCTTTGCGTGCCTCTAAAAAGCCATTCGCTGGGGTGGGGAAAGAAAGGCGTAAAAACGATATGGGATATCGTAAAAACAATGTCTGACATTTTTTGAAAAAGGTCGGATATTGTTTAAAAAATATCCGATATTATTTTTGCGATAAGCCGCATGCTTTTTATCACCACATTCTCTACCTAAAAAACATCTCCCCAAAACTAACAAAGCATTAGTTTTTATCTTGAAAAAAAATCATCGGACTGTAATATTTCAGCATGCCGTTTTCAAGACATCGGTTCTCATAAAAAAATCCAAGGCTTCTAATTTAAATTGGGTCTGATATAATTTAAACAAGATGCCTTGGAATTTTTGGCTGAATATATCAAGAAAGATTATTGCTGTTACTTCTTCAAAATTCTCTCGTTGAACATTACCTGGTATGTGCAATTTTTGCACGTGCATATTATACTGTTATTTCCAGCAGTATTCCCTCAAAGCCTTTTACACAACTCTCATAATATCCGTCGCCTGTGGTTCGCGGACCGCTGAGCGTTTCATAGCCATCGGCAGAGAGCATTGCGGTCAGACAGTCAACTGCCTCCTTGCTACCCACAGAAAAAGAGAGATGGACGAAGCCTGCATGGAATTGTTTTGCATTGTCGCCTTCCACTTCAGGACGAGTCATAATTTCGAGCCGTGTCGGTCCATCGGGAAACGTAAGGATATAAGTGCGAAGATTAGTACGGAGATTATGATACATGGTGTTGGAAACTCCCTGGAAGTATTTCTCGAAGAAGCCTCTCATTCCCTCTAAATCTCTGCAATACAATGCAACGTGTTCTATCTTCATGATTATTGAGTTTGTTATATGTTAATAATTAGTAGTTTCTAACAGAAAAGAAAGCCGCGTCGCTTTTTCTGCGGCACGGCTTTCTGAGAGTTAGTGTAATATCTTATTTAACGAGAACTTTCTCGGTGGTTCCGTCTGCCTTGCGAATGATATTTATACCCTTTTGCAAGCCCTGGAGACGCATACCGTCAACAGAGTAAACGCGAACAGCGCCGTTGGTCTTCTTGTTGTCTATGATATCTTTTATGCCTACTACATCGTTTACGTATTTGCCGTTAACTTCATATACTTTCTGATGATCCTTGAACAATACGGGGTGAAGATCTGTGCCAAGAGTTTGGAAGAAGTTCTCTCCACCGCTCACACTGTCGTTGAGTGCATAGCAGAGACCGCCATCTTGTACGAAGTCGACGGTTACTTTCTGAACTTGGCTACCAATTGTTTCGTAGCAGTTCTTATAAACCGGGGTAGAAGAAGAACGGGTGAATGTATTAGTGCCATCTATACCTCTAACAAGTCCGATGTTGTAGCAATTGGTGAGCTCGCTGGCTGAACTGAGCCAACCACTAATACCAGCACTCTCATTTTTACCAATGATAGTACCTGCATTGTAGCAGTTCTTAATTCTCAAGAGTGTTCCTCCGTTATAGTTCACACCAACAATACCTGCTGCATTTGGACCATCGGCTGTTACAGAAGCTTCGTTGCCGCAGTTTTCGATAATAATCATACCGTCATTCTTAGTAGCAGCGATAATACCTCCGGCATAGCCTGCACCATTTACGGTTATGCTACAAGAAGCGTCCATTGTTACATTCTTAATCTCAGCGCCAGCACCTACATAGCTGAACAAACCTTGATGGGGCTCTGTGGTGTCGATAATGAGATTGCGAATTACGTGGTTCTGGCCATCAAATTTGCCAATGTAAGGAAGAGCATCGGTACCAATGCCGAGATAACCGTCAATACCGTCCATATCAATGTCGTTTGCAAGAATTACGTTGATGTCGTTGTTTGCAAAACCGCTGTTGATATCATTGGAAAGTGCCAAAAGTTGTGCGCCCGTAGAAATGAGACGACCACCGCAAGTACCGCAAATTCCGTCTGCGTCATAAGCGTGTTCAGGCTTGTTGAGTTCGCCTTCGGTATTTGAGAAAGTGAGATCAAGAACAGCACCGTCGCAATTCAAATCGCCTATAGCATAAACTACATTGTCGCCGCTGAAAGGAGTGGGATATTTGTCAGTTCCAATAGTCTGTGTCCAAGGTTTACCACCATTTTGTTTTTGGTTGAGCAAGAAGCAAAGTTCACCGCTGGCAACTTGGTCGACACCAACTTCGGTAGCACGTGTATCAAGAACGAGTGTTCCGGGATCTACATAGTAGCAGTTCAAAATAGAAGGATTGTTGCGGCAGAGCATTGCGCTATTATTGTCGTCAGGAACAACGAATGTTTCGCCAGCTACGAAGCAGTTTTCGAGCACAACGGCTGCGCCACCGTTAGCATAGCCAATGAGACCACCGTTACCAGTTCCGTTTTCAGAAATAATGCTACCTACGAAGCCGCAATTGCGGAACACTACATGACCCTCGCCATTCGCAGCAACACCACCAATTGTAGCGTCGCCTATACGGAAACTCTTAAGAGTTACAGTGCTCAAGCAGTTTTCGATTAATGCGTTGTTGCGCGCCGTACCGACAATACCACCAATCAGATAGCCTGTAGAAATAGTTCCATCGACTCTAAGATTTTTTACAGTACCACCATCTACAACACTGAAGAGTGAAGCACGACCAAGAGTGTCTTTGCGATCATAAGCTACGGTTACAATATGATTCTGACCATCGAAAATACCACCGAAGTCTTTGGTGCTACCAATCATCACCGAGTCGGCGCTATATTTAGTGAAATCAATATCGCTTGTAAGTTTAGCGTTTACTTTTCCGTTGATTTTGCTCGTATAATGTGCGAACCAGTTGAGTTGTTCCGGGGTGGAAATCTCATAATATTCGTCAACAGGAGTCATATAGTCCTTCTTAACATCAGCACAGAAGGAGCAAATACCATCTTGATAGTCGTGGGGTTCGGTTACCGAGTTGTTGGTGTTCGAATAACCTTCACCGCCAGCTGGTGTACCGTCGCAATGCAAAGTACCTACGGCATAAACTACGCCATGAGTATTGAAAGGCACAGGATGTGCGTCAACATCGCCACCATTGTCAAGATTTTGATACCATGAAACGGTGTCGCTACGAAGACTGTTGAGGTAGTATGCAAGTTCGCCGCTACCAATTTGTTCTTCGGTAATTTGCTTAGCGCCTGAGGTAGGAAGATTAAGATTAGCTGCGTCTACATAATAGCAGTTCTTGATAGTGGGAGAATTACGGACGATGATATTGTTGTCGCCGTCTTGCACGTTGAAAGTTGCGTTGACATAGCAATTTTCTATAACCGCACCATTTTCGCCCCAACCAACGATACCACCATTACCATAAGAAGTAACGTCATTTATTTCGCCAAAGAAAGCGCAATTGCGCACTTTGCCGCCAGAACTAATCGCAGCAATACCAGCATATGTAGCATCGCCTTCCAATTCTGAGATAACAGAAACAGTACTAATACAGTTTTCAACACAAGAGTTTCCGCCTACAAGATAAGCTGCGATACCAGATGCATGTTTACGGGTAGTTACAATATCACCTTCGGTAATGAGGTTACGGATTGTACCTTTGTTGTAACGGAATAGGGAAACATATTGTTCTTCTGTGTCGTAGCTGATAGTAATCTTGTGTCCTTGACCATCAAACCAGCCATTGAAATCATGACCGCCTTTACCAATCAAAACACCCATCTGAGTGTATTCGCTGAAATCGATATCGTTCATGATACGTACGTATACGTTCTTAGTGCCGTCCAAACTGTTTACATAAGCAGCGAGCCAGTTGAGTTGTTTTGCGTCGCTAATTTCATAAACGCTGTCGTTCTTCGTTATATAGTTGAAATCAACTGCTTCACAATAGGAGCAAACACCATCAACATAGTCGTGGGCATCTTGTACTGTCTGATTGGTGTTTGAGAAAGTAGCATCTTCATAAAGTGTACCGTCGCAATGCAAAGCGCCTACGGGATAAACCACGCTGTGAGTGCTGTCGAGCACAGGAATTGCGTCGGGAGTTCCAGCATCAAGGTTCTGATACCAAGCAATACTGTCGCTGCGATTTTCATTAAGGTAGTAAGTAAGCATACCATTTGCAAGCATTTCTTCGCTAATGGAATCGCCTTGAATTCCCTCGATATCATAAACGTTTTTAGTTGAAGGAGGGTTACGGAAAAGCTTTTTGTCTCCGTCAACACCTTCTACTGCGCCAGTGTTAAAGAAGTGTGTAACTTTTGAATTCGGTCCCATCCAACCTGACAAGGCTGCAGATTCACCGGTTCCCGTAACGTTACCAGTATTATAGGCATTGAGTACGATAAAGGTACAGGCTGTACTCATACTCACGCCAATAATTCCGGCAGTATTTATTCCACCGGTAATATTAGCTTCGTTACCTACATTTGTAAAGTAGGCAGTACCCGAACCAACTGAGCCGCCGGCAATACCAGCAGTGTAATCTCCACCAGTGATAGAGCACGAACTGTCGATGATAACGTTCTTTATCACGCAGCCGTCGCCTATGTATCCGAACAAGCCCTGATGGGTTTCGGTTGAGTTTATTACAAGATTTTTAATCCTGTGCCCTTGGCCGTCAAAGATTCCCTTAAACGGAACTAATTCCGTTCCGACAGGTTCCCAGGCCACATCTTGGAAATCGATGTCCGTAGTCAGCGCACCTTTAATGGTATCGTTGCCTGCAGCAACCAGACTTCCGTACTCTGCAAAATCACTTGCGTTAGTGATTTGGTATACTCCGTCAACAATATCTATGGCCATGGCGTTCATAGACACCAAGCAAGACATTGCTGCCGCGAGTATAGAAAAGCGTAGTCCTTTCTTCATGATTAGTAATTTAGTTTATTTGAAATATTGTTTAGTCGAGTTAGTTTGCTTTTCCCTTGTTTGTGCAAATATACACAAAAATAGCAATCGCGTATATCAAAAGCTCAAAAAACTTCGTTCTTTCCAATGTTTCAATGCTAATTTTTGTAAACTCATGGCGAATTTTGAAAATACTCCCTGACGTTCTTTGCCCAACACGCATTGCAATGTGGCAAAAAAGGCTCGTTTTTTGCTTCTGCTTCCCGTCTGATTTTCATGGCAATGGATACCGCTAAAATTTCACGGCATCTAATTTAAATTCCAAGCCAGGGAATTTAAATTAGGTCGGACCTCGTTTTTACGATATCTGACGAAGTAAAATCCATATAGTTTTGAGCTTTTCTACAAGCCCCAAACAAGACCGTCAATTACCTTTTAGAAATTTTCTTGCCAACAAGTCGCGGTCGGGAATGCTGAGTTGTGCCGCCCTTACGAGTTCTTCGTTTCTACAATCCACCGGCAAACCTTTGGGATATTGCATTTCGAGCAAAAATAAACTCGGTCCCACGGCAATGCTCCCCGCAAAGAAATCTGCATGAGCCATAGCGTTGATCTGGGCAAGGAAACGATGCATTTGTTCGCGCTTGGCATTGGCTGCAGTATGGGTAAACGAATTGTTGTAATAGCCCTTTTCGGCGGGAGAACAAAGCGAATGCCAACAAAATTGCGGAAAGTCGCGACGCACTGCTTCAAGAATCGAGTAATCATCGGTAAGGAGCAACACATCGCGCAGTTGTGTGTGTTTTTCCAAAGTCTCCACAAAAAGTGAAGGCTCATAGAGTTTTACTTCCGTAACTTTGTCGCCACCACGTATCTGTGTGGCTGCATAGTGTTGGGGAAGTGCGAGTTTTTCAACATACTTTGCCACGGCGTCCTTGGTTTGCGGATTAAAACGCCACAACATTGCCGCCACCTTTTGAAACACCTCGATGTAATTGCCCTCTATTCCCAATTGTTCAAGCGATATTCGTCCGCGCACCTCATGGGGCGGAATGTCGGAAGTTGACAACGCAGCAACGCCATAGGCTTTGAAACTCTCAAAGCGGCACAGGCGATTGTTGAGCAGCGTTTTAAGTTTCCATTTCATCAGGTTTGCTGCCGACACATTGGGATTTAACCTGCGCAACTCCTTGAAACCTTGCAGCGAATGCACGTTGTAGCGCAAATGAAAAGGCTCGTCCACCTCTTTACAAAAGGGCATGAAATAATCAGTCCAGCCTTTGTTCCAACCAAAATTGGCATTGCCGCTATAAAGTTGCAGTTGCAATTTGTGTTCAAGGCAATATATCACGGCGTGAACCAAATATTTATACTCGGCAAAGAACCCCGCATCGATTCCGGCGCGAAACACAAGAATCTTGTCGTATCCCTCGTTTATTTCGCGGTATTTCGCCGCCAGTTCATCAGCTTCCCTACGTGTTATCATAGTTTGGGTTTTGGAATAAATCTAATCAATTTTGTCAACAACCATGCCAACGCAACGCTTACCGCGATATATTCGGCAAGCATGGCATATACGTTTCCCCCCATGCGCGGATTGAAAAAACAACGAGCCACAGGATGAACCACAAAAAGCGCAGCCGATATTCCGCCAAGCCACTCCATGGGTTTGCGTATCCACGCCGCATCGATTTTAACAAGCGGCACCGCAAGAACAGCCAATGCCAAAGGCGCAACAATCCACGCAAACACATTGAAAAGCGACGCCACAAATACCGCAACGCATATTATATATGCCACTCCCTTTTCGCGAAATCCGTAACGCGCTGTCCACACGCCGAAATTAAACGGCAGCAAACACGCAAGCAATGTGTATCGCATATAGTGGAGCATGGTTTGGTTGGGGTCGGAGAAAACCGTAACCGCAAGCACTTGCAACGCCACGCAAACCAATGCACCGGAAATCAAAGCCGCTTTGCCGCGACCGAAATACCACAGGCGATAAAGCATATACATTTGCATCGTGAGCGAAAAGTACCACCACGGCCCGAGAAGCAAATCCTGCTTGGGGAGAACGCTTGTGGACATCTGCGGAAAGAAGTTTGACAAAAAAGTAAACAACCACACAATGTTCATATAGCCGTGTCGCCAGCCAGTAGTGAATATCGTTTCGTAGAGATAGAGCATCAGCACGCCAACAGCCATCAGCCGCCAAAGTTTAAGGGCATTGTATCGCGCAAAACGCCATACCGACGGCACTTCAATGGGCATGGTTTCGTTGCTCTCGTATTTCTTTACCACGCCATAGCCACTTATGAAAAGGAAAATGGGAACGCCGTAACAGCCAAAGTAGGAAAAAAGATTGAGAACCAAATGCGGGCACCCGTTTTGCAATATGTCGAGCAAATCAACCGTATTCTGCAAACGGAAATTGTATTCGTTTTCCACGACACTGCCCGGAATCCAATGACAAAAGTTATGCATCACGATAGCAAAGATTGCCATGCCTTTAAGAAACGCCGTGTCGCGCCGCGAAATCATTTTTGTCATATTTCTTTCTTTTTTCGGTCGTCCCGCATCAGAGAGTCGTAATCTACAGTGCGCTTCAATATGCGTTTGCGCGAGGAATTGTATGCATCATTGAGCAAATCGCGCCGCGCATCATACAAAGGCGAAGAAATTCCAGCGATTCCCATCAAAAGATGTGGCAAATCGTCGGTCGAGAATGGTTTGTCGGCAGCTTCTTTTGCGGCATTGTAGAGAGAAGCATGCTTTTTGCGCGCCTTGGGTGAGAACCAAATCACAAAAGGCACCTCGAATTCCGAATAAGCTATGTCGGCAGAAATTTTTGCATTGTGATCGCGTCCGCACGAATGGATGCGGTCGTAAACTTCTTCGCCATGGTCGGAAAGATAAACCACCATGGCATCTTCGTGTTTGAAGCGCTCGCAAAGCAAACGCACCACATTGTCGTTGTATCGCGTGGCGTTGTCGTAGTCTGCCACAATTTGTTTCTCAGCCAGCGAAAGGTCGCGTCGCGAAGCATAATCGCCCACTGTGAAATGCACACCGTTGGTCCCAAACCGCTTGTTGTATTCCTGATGTTGCCCCATGCCGTGAAAGATTATAAAATTGTTGTCGCCAAACTTGAATTTGTCGATTTCACGAACGAGAGTGGCGTCGTAGGCTTTGCGGAATTTGTTGCGATAGTCGAAACTGCGGCGTTCTATCTCCTTGTCGTTAAGAAAAAAACTGCCGTTGAAATCCACAACTCCCAGGTTGGGGCTTTTATAGTATTGACTGGTAATAAAAGCTACCTTATAGCCTGCCTTTTTGAGCACTCCGGGAATAAGCACTCCGTCAACCCACGAACCTTTTTGGTCGGTGGAGTGTGTGGAAAGCACATCTTTGAAAACATTGCTCGTAACATTCCACGGCGTTACCGCATCGTTGAAAACAATCAGTTCGCCGGCCTCAGCCATTGCCTTTTGGTGGGGCGTGGTCTCGAGATTATAGCCGTAAAGTTGGGAATGGTGCTTGTTGTAGCTCTCGCCAATATAAAGAACTATGTTTTCAACTTTATGACTGCACGAATCAATGCGAATGTTCCTCATGTTTTCGCGCATACGTTCGAGCTCTTCCGAACTTATACTGAGAAATTTTGTAGAGAATACTATTCTGTAAAAAGGAGTGTGGAATGCGTGGTTGTCGGCATGCTCGGCTTCGTCGGTATCATGGCTCATAAAAAAAGCCAGCATCTGTTTTTTCTCGCCCGCAGAGCATACCATACAAACAACTACAAATATCGGAAAAACAATGTCGGATATTTTTTGAACAATGTCCGATATTTTTTGAAAAAGGTCTGACATTGTTTTAACAAGATGCCTTATTATTTTTCGGACATATATTTCTGCAAAAACATTGAGCGTAATAAGCGGAACAAATATCAGACACATTTTCCCTAACGGCCAGCCTTTGAGATACGATGCAAAGAATTCGGAAGTTTCGCCGGGCGTTGTTTCGCTCAATAGTTGAATGGTAATCGGTCCAAACAGCAAATGAAAACGCTCGTGTATGAAACATTCCGAAAAAGCTGCCACATATGCCACCGCATATACCACGGCGCGCACCCACCGACGTATCTTGCGGGGAAAAATGCAGAGCAAAGCGCACAACAAATAGAGATCGGCTACATTTTCAAGGTAGAAAACATAAGCAGGTGTGTGGGAAGTGGGCTCTTCGAGCAAACGCGCCACAACAAATGCCACATACATAAAAACAAAAAACACACATTCCTTGCGCAAAGGGGTGGCAAGAAAACGCAATGCTCTATATATCTTATGTAATACCATTTGCATAATCGAACGCAAAATTAAGGATTTATTGGTATAGGCAGACGGTTTGCGCATTATTTATATGGGCAGCCGCATGCCGTAGCCCCGAAAAATTATAATTTTGCAAAATCATGGCAAATTCATCACTAAAAGAAAAAACTGCGAAAGGGCTATTCTGGGGCGGCATCTCGGGAGGCGTGCAACAAGCTTTGGCGCTAATCATAGGCATTGTGTTGGCACGACATCTGCTCCCCGCCGATTATGGTATGGTTGCCATGCTCACAGTATTCTCTCTCTTGGCAGCAAACCTTGAAGAAAGCGGATTTACATCAGCTATTGCAATAAAAAAGTCGGTAAGCGACCGCGACTATAACGCTGTGTTGTGGTTTTCGATGCTTGTAAGCCTCGCGCTATACATTATATTATGGTTTGCAGCGCCTTTGATTTCTGCGTTCAACCATACTCCCGAACTCACAAAGCTTGCGCGCGTTTCGTTTTTGGGCTTCGTGATTTCGAGTTTCGGTATAGCCCAATCGGCATACCTTTTCCGCAACCTCATGGTGAAACAAAAAATGATGGCAGCCTTTGTTGCGGTATGCGCAGGCGGTGTGGTGGGAATAACTCTCGTGCTTCGCGGATTTGCATACTGGGGATTGGTGGCGCAAGACCTTACTTATAAATTCATGATGGTTGTAATGTATTGGAGTCTCTCACCTTGGCGTCCCAAGATGCAATTCAGCATGGCGCCTATACGGGAAATGTTTGGTTTCAGCAGTAAGATTCTTGCCACAAACGTGCTTACAACGCTCAACAACCAGTTTCTTCAAGCTCAGTTGGGACATTATTTTCCCCGCCACGAGGTAGGATTGTATTCCCAGGCCAATAAATGGAACACTATGGGCTATTCGCTCATCACAACCACGATATCGTCGGTGGCACAACCGGTATTGGCAAAAGCAGGTGAGGAATCGCGCCAAAAACAAGTGTTTCGCAAGATGGTGCGCTTCACTGCGTTTCTTTCATTTCCCGCCATGTTTGGTCTCACAGTCATTGCTCCCGAATTTGTTCCGCTTGCTCTCAAAACTCAGTGGGTTTCTTGTGTACCTTATTTGCAGACATTGTGTGTGGCAGGTGCTTTCATTCCCGTTTCACAACTATATTCCAATCTTTTGATATCACGTGGCCGTTCTTCGGCATTCTTTATCGGCACTGCTTCAATGATGTTGATGCAGTTGATAATAATTCTTGTACTTTATTTTAGCGGTTGCGGTGTGCAGACCTTGCTATATTTTATTGCCGCGCTACAAATTGTGTGGCTCATAGTGTGGCACGGAATGGTGAGCAAGGAAATAAATCTAAGAATGTTTGAAACTGTGCGCGACATTGCGCCTTTTGCATTTGCAGCAGCCGTTGCCATGGTTGTGGCGTGGGGCATGGCGTCGCTCGTTGGCGGTATGGTTTTGAAACTCATAGTGAAGTTTGCAACGGCAGCAGTATGTTATTGCGGCATAATGCATTTTGCCCACGCCGAGATATTTCGCGAGAGTGTGGATTTCTTGTTTAAGAAATTCAAGAAGGGATAACCCAAACTTCGTTACCTTTTTACAACGACATTTAGCCGTTTGTAAAAACCGTTTGATGCTTCTCGAAAAACCATATATTGTCTTGAAAAAAACAACAAGGCATATCGTAAAAATAATAACCGATATTTTTTAAATAATATCGGACCTTTTTTAAAAAATATCGGTTATTGTTTTTCGGACAAAGGATTGTTATTTTACAACGCGCTTTTTGCCGTCGATGATATACACGCCTTTCTTGAGTTTACGCAATATGTTGCTGCGTTTTACGTGTTTCTTAACGCGTATTCCGTCGAGCGTGTAAACGTCAACGTATTCCCGGTTTTTGGTAAAGCGTATGGGGGTAATGGCATTGGGAGCGTCGTTTCCCGATATGGGAATCACGTCTGCCACTTTCCAATCACGCGCTTGTATTCTCTTGGGCGCAATATAACATTGCCTTGGCAACACAATTTCGGTGCTATCTGAAACCACCAGTTTGCCTTCGCGGAAATACATTATGCCGCTTTGCTCCACTTTCGTGGTATCGACAACTCCATACAAGCCATTCGATACGGCTTTTGTGTATGAAACTTTTGTGGCAGGAGCGGAATAAAACGAGAAAGCCACCTTGTCGCCTTGCGAAGAATCGGCTTGGAATATCACGGGAACGCCGGCAGCCACGCAAGTTGTGTCAAGCCCAATTTTTGAAACCTTTATTCCCGTTACCACATTCGAAGAATTTCTAACCAGTCCGCAAATACGGAAAACCGAAACGCTTGGCGTGCTCACACTGTCGATACGTGTGGGCAAGATAACGGCGTTCCATTCACCCGCGCCTATCGTGTCGCGATAACATTCCGCCGGCGTTTCCACTCTTTCGAACTTGTAGCCAAACTTGTTGCACTCTATAGAATCTATGTTTGCCTCAATCCATTCGGGAACGCTATCGGCTTCGCAACAAAGCCACTTGCCGTCGTCGATGCCTTGAAGTGCCACCCGGTTGTTGCCATTTGGAATCACGCGCATGAAACTTTCGGAAAATATATCGCCACTTGCTGCATTAAACAAGCCAAACGATTTTGCATCGTCGCCTTCTTCGGCAATCCATATGCCATTTGCTGCAAAGCGCGCCGTATCACAATCCTGCACAGCCAACATCTTGTTTGCACCACATGCCGCCACACGGAACCATTCTCCCGCATTGGGTGTGATAATAGCATTGCAAATTTCGTCGGAAGCAATCTCTATCTCACGCAAACGGAATGCAGCCTCATAATTATTGATGGAATCTGACGATAGTGCTATAATAGAATCTGCCTTAGCCTTGAAATACGAACAATACTCCTCGGGGGCGTTACCAATTCCGTTGCCGGCGCTCACATTACGGCGCAAAAATTCCATGCGCTTGACATTATCGCCCAAACGAGAGAATACGTCAAGCGTATCGGCGTCATCGTTCAACGCATCTATCACATAATAACCACCCGAAAGGTTGATTTCGTAATAAGTAGTATCGGCAGAAAGTTCAGGCTTCATCTCTTTGCCGTTAAGATGGTATGCTGTGTAAACCGAAGGCAACAACAATCGCGCATCTGTGCCTTTGGGAACATCTACACGCATTGTAAACCCGTCTTTGCGGCATACATACAGCGAGATATTGCCAAATTTCGTGGGAACAACGGTACGAATATATTCAAGGTCGCACAATTGGGGCTTGATTTGAAACTCCCGAAACTCGGGAAGCAATGGCGTTATTCCGGCAATGTGTTTCGACAGCACAATAAGCGGCGCACCGCTCCAAGCATGGTTGTATGTAGAATTTGTAGAGAGTTCAAACCGTTCCCAAAGCGTTGTATATACACTGTCAGCCATTGCGCGATAACGCTTACGCATTCTGTTGAGAGCTTCTTGCGGATAATTCATCTCGCAAAGCGCCTCCAAAACAAAACGCTCCATATATGGGCTCGAAAACTCTGTGGTTGTAAACAAATCGCGCAACTTGGGATAAACAATTCGCGGAGCTATTCCCGCAATTACCGCCATTGCCTGCGCACGATCGTCATTCTGTAAAAAAGTATTGGGATTCTTGAACGATTTTCCGTTCCAAAATTTCGAATAAAACGCAGCATTGAGATTTTTTCTCACACTATCGGCCCAAACATATTCGACACTGTCGCCAAGAAGACGCGACATGTTTGAATAACGTGCGAGTGTGAGCGAATACCATTCCTGATTGAGTGAAACAAGGTCGACATTGTTGCCCCAATCTCCCCAGTCCCACGAGCCACGCCGGTAATCAACCAAACTGTCGGCCTTAACTTTCCAAAGATGCAGGTATTTTTTCAATGCAGGATAGGCATATTCTATTGTAGAAGCATCACCATAGTAACGATAATAGTCCCAAAGTCCAAGACCACAGAAAGAGAGGCTTTGTTGTGGGAGTTCCTTTGTCCAATCTTCGGAAGGAACCGGCGCGTAAAGCACAGAATCTTTTCTTTGCCAGTCAACAAATTCACGGGCACACTTTCTGATTAAAAGCGAAGCCTCGGGCGACAGAGCATAAGGCACTTCGGCAAGTTCGTTGGTAACATCGCCTATATATTGTGCCCTTTCGCGGTCGGGACAGTCCATGAAATTGTCGCGCATCGTAACATAAAGCGTGCGCTGTGCCTTGCGCCAAAGTTTATTGAGCATTTCGTCGTTGCAATCAAAGCTGCCGGCAAGTTCACAATCGTAACCGCTTTCACGATATGCCAGTTCGAGCACCTCTACTCCCTCGGGAATTGTATATATCACACTATGGCCGTTGAACCAACTGGGAAACTCAAAATATTGTTCGCCTTCTTTTGTGCGATATTCGTAGCGCACAGTATAATCATAGCCTTGGTTGGTATACAAATCGGTGCGAATGCCAATAACCTTGCCCCCGTGGGCTTTCACACGCAGAATGGGTGAAACTTGTGCGTTGTAGGGCAGATAACAATAAATTTCGTTGCCATACTTGTGGGAGGAAACATAACTCTTCACACCATAGTCTTTGAACAAAGGTATTGGGCGCGGAACAAACGCGTTCCAGTCTGCCGAATCGGCTGTTATAGCCACAGCATTCGCCCAAGTGGAGTCATTATAAAGTGTATCGGCAAAATTTTCGGGGTCTTTCGCAGCGTCATACCCTATGTTCGACTCAGGAAGGCGCGAATTGGGGCTATTACCCGAGGGTATGTAGAAAGCAGGGTGTATTTGGGCTTTCCAAGTAGTGTCGCTAACCAAAGAATCTTTGCCTGCGCGAAGATCAAAATAGAGTCCGGCATAATTTGAACTGCGATGACTGTAGCCACCTCTGTTCCAATACCACACGAGTACGGCAACAGTGTTTCGTCCTTGTTTAAGATTTGGCAGAGAAAGGCTGTCGATATACGTATCTCGGGCATTGGGACCGCGTTTCAGTTGACCTTCTCTCACAACTGGCTCGCCGTTGACATAAAGCCAGTATTTAGAATCAGCAGCTATGCGCAGAGTATTTTCAATGTTGCTTTTGCTGCTGTTGATATTGAATTCCTTGCGAAAACATACCCATTTGCCATTGTTCACATAGTCGGCACACGTTATAATGTCGGCCGCGTGCAACGAAACGACGGATAATAGCAATGTGGCGATTGTTAGGAGCAGATTTTTCATTACTCTGGCATTTTTTGCGGACTTCAACAGGGGTTTTATATTTGTCGGCATATAGAATAGGCGTATCCTGCGGAATAGTCTACGCTACATTCCAAAGAGAAGTTCCTTAGGTTTTGAGGCAACAAAGAATATGGGGCAAAATCGGTGATACCATTGCCGATGCATTTGCCCACAGCTTCTTTTTGAGTCCAAAGTTTGGCAAATTCCACCTGCGGATTTTCGGAATTACGAACCGCTTCAGCCTCGTCTTTATTGAAACAGCGCGCAAGTACTCCATTGCTGATTTTGCGATTGAGCGTTTCGATATCACATCCCACGCTTTTGTCTGCCACCACACACATTGCAGCCGTTTGACAATGGCTGAGATTGAAACATATATTGGGATAATCTCGAAAAAATGGTTTGCCGTGCTCATTATACGAGAATTCGGGTACTTGATTCATGTTGTATTCTTCCCGCAAAGCCTCGGCAAGCAAAAGAAACGCCTTGGTGCTTAACACACGATGGGTTTGCGACTTGATGGCAAGCGTCTTCTCACGGCGCCATTCAGGAAGTAGCGCAATGTCAGCCGCAAGCCTGTCGGCAGAAACGGTATCGGGTGTATTGAAAAACGTTGTACGCATTTTTGCAAATGTATATAATTTTAATGATATAACACATTTCCCGCAAAGTATCTTTCTTTAATTTACAGCCAAGGGACATTAAAAAAAATCCAAGGCATCTAATTTGAATTACGTCTGACCTAATTTAAATTAGATGCCTTGGAATTTTCACTACATCCTATATCGTTTTTTCGATTTAAATATTGCGTAAAAACAACACGGCTTTTGCGCCGGCAGCAAAGCGTTTTATTTCCGCTCATCGAGCTTACGAATCACACGACAAGGGTTCCCAGCTGCCACAACTCCCTCGGGAATATCGCGGTTTACCACACTACCAGCTCCTATCACCGAACCTTTGCCAATGGTAACGCCTGGCAGCACGCTCACATGCCCGCCTATCCACACATCGTCGCATATAGTTATAGGCTTGGCAGCTTCGAAACCACGGCGACGGGTTGGTATGTCAAAAGCATGGTATGCCGTATAAAGTCCAACCTGAGGCGCAATAAAAACATGGTTTCCAATTCTCACATCAGCCTCGTCTAGAATTACAAGACCCGCATTTGCAAAAAAATCTTCGCCCACATGTATGTTGTAACCGAAATCACAATGAAACGGCGACAAGATTCTGCAATTCCGTCCCATGTCTCCGAGCAACGAGCTAAGCACTTCAATGCGCGCATCTGCATCGGTGAAACAAATATTATTGTACTTGAACACAAGTTCTGCGGCATGGTTGTATTCTTTCATCAACTCCGCGCTCGCATCGGGGCAATACATCTCGCCTGCAGCGCGCAATAATTTGGCATTATCGTTCATTTTTTAGTCTTTATCGCACCCAATTCCACATTGATGCCGTGAATATATTCCAAAATCTCATCTCGCCCCGTTTTTCTCAACGACGACGTTACAAACATCGGTGGCAATTCCTCCCACACCTCAGAAAGTTGCACACACATAGCCTCTACGTTAGCCTTCAATCCCTTGTCGTTGGGCTTGTCAGCCTTAGTAAACACCACTGCAAGGGGAATGCCTTTCACACCGGACTTGTTGATGAAATCTATATCTATCTTCTGCGGCGGTACACGCGAATCAATCAATACGAAAAGACACGTGAGTTCCTCGCGGTTTGTTACATAATCGTCTATGATGCTTCCGAATTTGGCAATGTCAGTCTTGCTGCGACGCGCATAGCCATAACCGGGAAGATCGACTATATACCAGCTACCATTGATAAGAAAATGATTGATGAGCATGGTTTTTCCGGGACGCGCCGAGGTAAGCGCGAGTTTCTTTCTGCCGCACAACATATTTATAAGGCTGCTTTTTCCAACATTGCTGCGCCCTATAAAAGCGTATTCCGGCTTGCCATCTGCAGGACAACGCGAAATATCCGTATTGCTTATGACAAATTCAGAAGTAAGTATGTCGTATTTTTTTCTTTGCGGTATGGCTGGTGTCATAATTAAGAAATGGGTTAATAATAAGGGCAAAGTTAACGAATTTTGAGCGACTTTTCTTAACTTTGCAAGGCTTTTTAGGCAGAACATACGCGATGTCTTTCAAGCAACATTGGTAAATGGAGCTGCAATATCCTTCAAAGCTACTCAACCGTGCGGTGGAAGAATTTTCCCGACTGCCCGGAATTGGACGCAAAACCGCTCTGCGTCTTGTGTTATACATGCTCCGTCAAAACGTGGAGGTAAGTGATGCTTTTGCCGAGGCTATAAAAACACTCCGCCACGATGTGAAATATTGCAAGACCTGCCACAATATTTGCGACAACGAAATTTGCGACATCTGCGCCAATCCCCGCCGCGACTCCTCTATAATATGTGTGGTAGAAAACGTGCAAGATGTGCTCGCCGTGGAGAACACACAGCAATATTCGGGACTTTATCACGTTTTGGGAGGAGTGATTTCGCCCGTCGACGGCATTGGTCCCAACGATATCGAAATACAATCGCTTGTTGACAGAGTGAAACAAGGCGGCATCAAAGAAGTGATACTCGCTCTCAGTCCCACAATGGAAGGAGACACAACAAATTTCTATATCTCACGACGACTCGCCGACTGCAACGCAAAACTATCGGTAATAGCACGAGGTGTTACCGTGGGCGACGAACTTGAATACACCGATGAGGTAACGCTGGGGCGTTCTATACTCAACCGCACCGAATTTACTGGTAAACATTGAAAACAAAAACAACTATGAATGAAAAAATAAGCCGATTGGCACGAAATCTAAAAATCAATTATATCGCATACATCGTTTGCATGCTTGTATTCGCGGGTATTTACGAACTTTCACCCGATGCAAAAGGAACGTTTGTGGGCAACGCCCAAATGGAATACACATTGGGCACAATTTGTGTGCTATTGACGATAAGCACCATACCTCTTTCGATAAAAATTTTCGGACATCTGATAACCAAACACAAATCTCTCGAAACTAACGAACGGATAGAACGTTACAAGATACTTTGCAATACAAGAATACTAAGTTTTGCAATCGTTACAGTCTTTGATTTGTGGGCATATTATGCCACCGTAAATAATATTGGAGGTTTTTGTGCGTTAATATGTGTGGCAGCCTCTCTGCTTTTCCTACCAACACGCCGCCGCATAGGTAACGATTTGGGAAAAGAAAGTTGAGAAATAGCTGAAAATGTAAACGCGCAATTCTACCGGCATTTCAAAAATGAAGATAACTTTTCTGATACCACCACCATTGGCTGGGCAACGCCCCGCAGAACGTAGTTCGGGCTGCACCAACGTGGTTTATCCTACTCCTAATATATATGAGTTGACCGTTGCGGCACTCATAGAAAAATCAGGGGATTTTCAGGTGGCGTATCACGATTTCACTTATGAGCACGACCAACTTGAAGATTTCATCAAGCAGGACGATAGCGATTTCTATTCTTTTTGGACGGTAAATCTCTCGGTAGATACCGATTTGCACGCCACAGAAATCATTCACAACATTAAACCAGAAGTTTTTTGTCTGCTTCTCGGGCCAGGTTCAACATATTACATAAAAAAATGCGTCAACCATAGCCACACGATAGTGCTTCGCGGGGAACCAGATATGATGTTGTTGGAACTTTTAGAGGCTTTCCGTACGGGGAAAAACGAAGAATGGCAAAACATAGACGGAATTTCTTTTCTAAAAGACGGGAATTTAGTAAACAACAAGCCGCACGCTTTGCTCAAAAACCTTGATGAGCTACCTTTCCCGGCACGTCATCTGCTCGGCAAACGCAGTTTCCACAATCCCAAGTTGAAACTCACGCCATATACGCCCGCATTAACTTCACGGCAATGTCCATTCAAATGTATATATTGCGTACCGAGTTCACTAACGTTCGCAAGAGAAATAGAATATCGCAGAGAAAACGGACGAAAACCAGCCGTATCGTTCCGCTCTGTGGAAAATGTGGCAGAAGAACTTGATATGCTCGCGGCACAAGGCTATAAAGCCATCGGTTTTATGGATGACAATTTTATTTGGAACGAGACACGCACGAAAGCAATCTGTGAAGTGTTGAAAAAACACGATTTCAAATGGGGTTGTCAGGCCAGAGTAGACGCGATAACAGAACCTATCGCAAAAATTCTCGGAGAGTCGGGCTGCAAATATGTAGACTTGGGCGTAGAATCGTTTAACGACGAAATTCTAAAGTATATAAAGAAAGGTATTACCCGCGAACAAATTTACGAATCCATAAGACTTTTGAAAAAATACGGCGTACCGGTAAAACTAAATATACTTATCGGAACATCACCGCTTGAAACAAGAGAAATTCTAAAAGATACTTTACGACAAGCACGCAGGCTAAACGTGGATCAAATCATGTTTAATATAGTTTCGCCGTTTCCCGGGACGGAATTCTATGACCTTGCGAAAAAGAACAATTGGATTATTACGGGAGATTACATTCCTACCGACGTACAGCACACTTCTATTGTGAGCTATCCCAATTTGTCGGCAAAAGAGATGGAACAAATTCTTTTCAAAGCCAACATACAATATTTTTTGTCTCCGGCTTTCATTTTAAAACAACTGCGACGCTTTCACAGCATTAAGGAACTTGTTTCGGCGCTGAAAGCTCTCAAGATAAAACTATTCGGATAAATAATGCTACTCTCGGTTGTCTTGATAACATGGAATGGTCGCAGGCTGTTGGCAAACTGTCTGAAATCGTTGGATTTCCTTTTGCAGCGCAACGACACCGAGATAATTGTTGTCGACAATGGGAGCGAAGATGGCACGATGCACTTTTTGCATGACAAATATCCACAAATCACAACAATTCCATTAGAAAGAAACCACGGCGTAGCGTATGCTCGAAATCGTGCGCTCGAACGTGCTACCGGCGATTTCCTATGGATTCTCGACAACGACACGGAACTTTCCGAACAAGTGGCTCTCGGGATGTTGGATTTCATGAAAAAAAATCCCGAAATAGGGCTTGCGGGCTGTCGTCTTGTTGATGCCGATGGATTGGTGCAGGAAAGTTGCAAACGCTTCCCCGGTATTGGCGAAAAGGTAAGGAACTTGCTTCATTCACACGGCTATCGCTACGCCTACGGATTGGAGAAAATGAAAACTGACTTTGAGCCGGAATATCTGATAGGGGCTTGCCAATTGATAAGACGCGAAGCCTATGAAGCAGCAGGACCTTTGGACGAAAAGATATTCTATGGTCCCGAAGATGCTGACTTTTGTATGAGGGTAAGAAAAGCCGGATTTCATTTGGCATACGTTCCCGAATTTACTGTGTTGCACCATTGTCAGCGCATGACCCGCGGCAGAATTTTTACTCCCATCGGAATCAAACACATTGAAGGTTTGATGCATCTTTATTTCAAGTATAAACGTTTTTTCTGATGTTGTTGCGGGGCAAGACGGTATATCTGCGAGCTATCGAGCCAGAAGATTTGGATTTGTTCTACAAAGTGGAAAACGACACAACGCTTTGGGACTGCTCATCGACAAACATGCTTTACTCGCGCTTTGCCCTAAAAAATTTCATTGCCTCTACCACAAACGACATATACACCGACAAACAAGCGAGACTTGTTGTATGCCGAAATTCCGACGATATTCCTGTGGCAATTGCCGACCTCACCAATTTTGAACCCCGTCATCTTCGCGCCGAAGTGGGTATCATGGTGCTCATGCCTTACAGAAAATGCGGAATAGCTACCGAAACACTTGCGATGCTTGATACCTATGCACACCACACGCTTTTGATTCATACGCTCTACGCTATCGCGGCAGAAGATAACCTTGCTTCGCAAAAACTTTTTGCCAAAGCGGGATACACCAAGGTTGCCGCCCTACCCAGTTGGCTCGCCACAGAAAACGGATACCGCAACGCATCGCTCTTTGTAAAGACAATGAAAAATTAATGGTGAACCCATGGCTTTTGACAAGAATTCATTCGACATAAACGGCAGAAATCTACTATCGATTGCGCTTTTCGCCGACGAAGATGTGATAGCTTTCGACAATGTAAAAGACATCAGTCTAAACAAGCAGGTAAAAATCGAAAACTTCATTATTGCCCTTTGCAACAAAGGACGAGGCGCGCTGAGCATCAACGGCACTAACTACAACGTGGGCGTTGGCGATTTCATAATATGCCGCCCAAACCACATTCTCGAAAATCTTATGGAAAGCATAGACTTTGAATGTTCGTGCCTATGCGTTTCAACGGAGTTTATGCAGAATGTAATTTTAATGGCAAACAGTTGGAATTTTAAACTTCTCATTGAACAAAACCCGGTAATCCATCTCGACAACGAGGAGTCGGCTGTTATTAATGCTTATAGCACCTTGCTTAAATACAGTTTGGGAGGAACGCCGCGCCGCCACCGCAAAGAAATTCTCGAATCGCTCATGCGCGCCGCCGCATGCTACTTAACCGACATGCTGTTTCAGCACATGTCGTCGACGCCTCCCACTTTCTATAAAAGCGAAGCAGTGTTCAACGCCTTTCTCGACCTTTTGTCTTCTACCTATCCGCGCCAACGCAAAGTGGAATACTATGCCGATAAACTCGGTATCTCAAATCGTCGTCTTGCCTCGGTATGTTTGAGAGTAAGCGGTAAGACAGCGTTGCAACTAATCACCGAATACACCATACGCGATATCAAACGCGAATTGCTGAAACCCGAAAACACCATTAAACAAGTGGCATTGAACATGAATTTCGAGAACGTTTCGTGTATGGGACGCTATTTCCGCAACATCACACGCATGTCGCCAAAAAAATTCCGCACCACATATATCCAAGACATGTTTTCGGAAGAAAACCGGTAAAATCCCGCAAAATCCGTTCTGTAAGCTATTAAACTATTTTCCAGTATTTTACATGCGACAAGCTATGTTTTTCAAAGCATACGGCTTATCGCAAAAATAATGTCCGATATTTTTTAAACAATATCCGACATTATTTAAAAAATGTCAGACATCAGAAAAATAGAGTGGATTTGTTGTGAGTTATAATATCTATGTCGATTTTTTGTCCAATGATTTTCATCATTCTTAGATAGTCAGTAGTTATAGGTAGAACAATTATGCTATCATTGTTTTCGTAGGCTTCTTGTACTTCGGTGAGGTCATTTTTGATTTCCGAATAAACTTCGGTAGATGTATTGCCGAGAAAAATTGAACGCTGTATTGGCGTACAACCACGGCGTTCGAGGTATTTGTGTACAAGTGTCCTTACTTTATTGCTTTCTATATCGTACATTACAAAAAACAGCATTTTACCAGATTGTTTTTTCTGTAGTTCTACAATTCCGAGAATCTTTTTTATCCGGTTTTCAATAGTGTCAATAGATTCTCCTCTTTTTTCTTTTTTAGTCAAATCAGCAGTAGGGTGGAGCAGTTGTGCATTACGGATTTTTTGCATGCGCTCCACAAACGATAAGGGTGGTTTCTTTTTTCTTGGCATTATAAGGATTACAACCCGTTTTCGGCAAGAAAGCCATTAATGACTTCTTGCATAAGTTCGTTAGCTTCTTTGTCGGTACCAGTGCGAGGAGATTGTATTACTGAAAAGCCTCGTTTCCCATAGAAAAGATTGATTTCGGCTTTTTTCAAACCAATGCGGAATTTCATTTTCTTGCCGTATTGAATGTTTTCTACATCTGCAACAACAATACCTTTGGTTTCAATGTATTGTTTTAGGTCGTCCATTATATCATTTAGAATTTCGGGTACGTATGCAGGAGCTTTGGCTGCTTTTTGTGCGGCTGCAGGATTAAGTGTATTGCGTATCTTTTCCATTATTTCGTTTCCAGGATCTACGATTTTTTGTTCCTTGCAGTTGTTTCCCGATGTTTTTTGCTTTTCCTCTTTTTCAATCTGTTTTTTTAGATCGAAAGCAGCGAGAATATCCTCATCGGGATTTATATAATCGGAAAGAATGATGGCTTCAGCGGCAGGATTGAAAAAAGCTTTAGAATCTGCGCTCAAGAAACAAGCACGCGACACATCGCATGTTTTGGTATCGACCACCTGTTCTATGTTGAAATGTTTGGAATATTTTGTTGCGAAAATTTTGTAGAACGTTTTATATAGCCCAGCATCGTAACATCTTTCTGCAAGTTTGAACATAACTTTCAAGCCATCACCTCCTGGAGAAACAAAACACATAACGGTTCTCGGGTCTGTAGATATCTTTTCGCGCAAATCTTGAAGAACGAGACCTTTGTCTGTAATATGGTCGATATCTATGAGGAAATATTCTGTATAGGCAAAGTTTTCGTTTTTGCGATAAGGCGGATTAAATGCCGCACATACAAAGAAAGGTAGACGTTGTTTGAGATTGGCGTATCCCGAAGGGTTTAGATTTCTCACTATTCTGAGTTGCTCTATCAGCGAAGCCGTTTCGGGGTGCGGCTTTCTTATGGTGTCGAATATTTGTCTTATCTGCACCTTCTTCAACTGTTCTGTGGTGCTTTTTATATTGTTACCAACTGAAACCATGATATAATCAAATGTAGTGTTTGAATTTTTGTGCCATTTTTTTTGCGTATGCATTGATCTGGGTCAAACGGCTGCGTTGCTGTGTAGCATCACTTTCTGTTATTTCGTCCAAATAGTCGTTTACCGATTGTATCAAAATACGCCGTCCCAGAGCTTCAAGCCAATAAGAACCATCAGGGCGTACAGAATAGTGCTCGTGGGTAATAGCTTTCTGGCGAAGAAGTTGTACAACAACAAAATCTATCCAAACTCGATAGAGTTCTATTATATCGTAAACAAGTACAGGACGATTGTAATCATCTCTGTGCATTACACCCACGTATGGGTCTATCCCTGCTTTGATTAGCGCACCTTCTATCTTACCATAAAGGAGACCGTAACCGTAATTGAGTAGAGCGTTAGCAATGTCGGTAGCGGGGTGTTGCGAACGTTTTTCAAAACGATACTCTGTGGGAAGAAAAAGATTGAGTACGTCGAAGTATATACGCGACGAAACGCCTTCCCAACCGCGAAGTGTGGGGGCTATATCCGATACAACTTTCCCTGATATGAATTGTATTTTTGTACGATAATCTTCGAGACGACGGTTAGCTTTTTCTACTTCATTGTCGTATCCATCAGCCGAAAGCATTAGTAATAGTGCTTGTTGGTTGGAAATTTTGTTACGAATTACATTTTTTATCCATTCTACGGCGTCGTGTGAAAACGAGAAAGAAAGTTGTCCTTTGCGGATTGTAGATACCGAACCATATTTAGGACTCCATATTCTCGCAACAGGATTGCCTGCTTTGTCGCTGAAGATTACTTCTATTTCGTTTTCAACGGCAAGTAATACAGCATCACTTGTTATCTGTGCTCCACGGCTTATTTGTATAGCATTGACTCCTGATACAGGAATGCGCATGCGTCCATCGGCATTGGTGATGACAAAGCCTTCGTTGTCGCGACTTAATGATACGCCGAAATTGTTTATTACCAGTTCCATTGGCTACATTATAAAGAAGTCGTCAACCACATATAGTTCTTTTTTTGCCCGAGTCATAGCTGTGTACATCCATTGGTAAACGTAGGGCTTCTCTTTCAAGGCAAAATTTCGTGGAATATCAAGAAAAATATTGTCCCATTCTCCACCTTGAACTTTGTGGCATGTGATAGAATAACCATAAACAGCACGTAAAGCATTAATATATGGATCTTTCATCATTTGACGATTAAATTCGGAGTTAGTGCCAGTTTTGGTTTTCTTGATATCTTTGTCTTTCATGCGATAATAAAAGTCAATGAAAAGATATCGCTGTTGTATTTGTGATATATTAGTTTCATTAGCGTACAATATGTTTGCGATGAGCTTTTGTGAGAAAGTTCGTTGAGTTGTCATGCTTTTTATACATACATCAATAAAAGTAAGCCCTGCTCTTTCTTCTTGATTTCCGATGTTTTCTACTATAACTAAGTCGCCGTTCATGAGCCCTGAAATATAATTATTTTGCGTAACGAGTAAAAGGTCCCCTGCTTGAAGAGTTGTAGAGTTCATTCCCAAGGTTGGCCGGATAATTTGTGTTACGGTATTACTTTGACTATTGGAGTAGCATATCATTGTAGCATTGTTGAATCCATTTCTCTTTATTGTTTCAACGTATTTACTTACCAATTCGGCTTGATTATTCAATAGATGTATGTTTCTACAGCCCTTAAGTGGAAATTTTGCCCATTTCCAAGGTTGAGGATTTGTGTAGAGCTTTCGCATCTTATGTGCAGAGCTCACAATATCATTGCCATTTTCTTGGCGTTTGATATCAGTAAGAGTAACTTCTATCGTGGTATATCCGAATTCTTTCTTGAGGTAATCTGACGAAAGCGCGGGAGAAAAATTTTGTTCTATAGGAGGTAACTGGCAAGGGTCTCCTATGAAAATAAATTTGCCTTTGCTGTTGTGTTCCAATAAATCTTTAAGCAAACGTCCACTTCCGAAAAAAGCCTGTCGTGGATTTCGATCTTTTTTGTCTGAAATCATTGATGCTTCATCAATGATGTAAAAAACTTCTTGTATATCTGTAGCTTTAATAAGTTCGAATCCTAGCAGTAAAGGTTCTTGTTGTACACTTTTATTTTTCTCTTGTTCTTCGGCAACCTTGTTAATGTCTTGATTAAAGTCTTTATAGACATAGATGCACCCATGGATTGTTTCTGTTGCTATATTAGTAGTATCTCGCAGTATTTTTGCGGCACGACCAGTAGAAGCAAGTAATTTGTATTTATGATTGTGCTCTCTAAGGAATTCGACCATTTTTTTTACGGTTGTAGTTTTTCCTGTTCCAGCGTAGCCTTTCAAGATAAAACACTTACAGCTATTGTTATTTACAAATTCGACGAATCTTGCCAAGGCGCGTTTTTGATCACTTGAAAGTTCAAAAGATCCTGATTTCATATATTTATCCTTCATAGTTTCTAAATCTTTTGAATTGGAATTCTACATAACGTTTCCCATTGCCTTCATCTTTTACAATACGGTAAGAAGTGGAACAGATGCAACGAATTCCTTCTGCTTTTAAGCGAGTAATTAAGGAAAACGTGAACGCCATTTCTCCCATTATATGCACTGTTACATTTTTTTCTTGAGCAATTTCAAAGATTTTATTAGCAAATTCTTCTACACGTTTTTCAATGTCTTTTTCATCGCTCATAGGATCGATTTGGGGAAAAGGTAAGTCCTCGCATTCTCCGTAAATTTTTGCCGCTTTTTTTTGTTCTTCCGACCATTGGGAGTAAGGGTGATTGGATAAGTTTATCAAAATGTTTGAAACCTTTTGTCGTGCATTAATATCTTTGATATTAAGTAAGTCTATACATTGTTTTATGCTTTTGTGGAAGTTTTTTTTGATATCTTTGAAATAGATTTCTCCTGTAAAACCAGCGTGGTTAATAGTGTTCCTGTATCTTGTTATTGTAGAATAGGACCTTCGTAATTGTTTTACTAAATTGTTATTAAATAAATAACGACTTAGTTCGATATTTTCTTTTAATCCGTTCTTCCACAAACTCTCGTCTCGCATGGTTCTTTCGTCAACACCAAGTATAGAAGCCCAATAATCTCGATACTTTCGGATATCATTTTTATAAGGATTCTTCTCTGCGAATTTGTCGCACAGGAAAGTTATAATACTTTCTTGACATAGGGTAAATCCTTGTTGTATCAAGTTGTATCTTTTGCACCAATTTATTGATTGTATGAGATTTTCAAAACTGCTAGGGTGAAATACTTCTATTGCTTCAGTGATACGATCCAAAATGTTTGACAATGGGATTGGAAGAATTTCTCTTTCCTTTACATTGCAAATATGTCGTTTGATTTCACTTGTTGTTTTTCCTTCAAAAAGTTGTTTGCCGCGACATGTAGAAATCTGTCCTTCGAATTCGTTAAGATTTTTGTTTAGCAGTTTTATCTCTTCGGAAATAAAACCTTTGACTCTTCTATCGCATGATAAAGATACTGTTTCTGTAAAACTTTTTACATGTCCGCTATCAATAAAATCAGCAGCGGCATTTGTCCATTCTAGTAGTTTTACCAGTGTGGTAAGATTCATAAGAGGGGCGATATATTGTTGATCCCGCGATTCATAGTTACCATAGCTTACGAACTTTACCTTAATATGCTTTAGAAATTTGGCATAGTTCATAAGTACGAGTACAAACATGGGGAGGTATCTGAAACTGTGGGTTATATCGAAATATAGTTCATCGTCTTCTTGTAATTGGTCGTAGATGATACTGAAATTTTCCCACAAATCTTCTTCAGTATTCCCTTCTTTTATGTCAACCTTTTGAACTTTTATACCAGTATTGTCAAGTTCTTCTTTGAGACCAATATAATCTTCTTCTGTTTCTGCACCTCCTCTTCTACGTTTGCCAGATGCCGATGTGTTCCAATTTAATTCTTTTGCCTTGTCTGTGAGTAAGATATATATAGCATCTTTGTCTGTCCATTTTTCGCTATAGAACAACTTTTCGAGTGTCGCTTGTTGGATAAATCTTGTTTCTTGTGAGATGAAATCTCCGTTTTGGTATCTGCATTTTCCGTAAAATCCAGTACCGAGTACCGACATAAATACTTTTCTTGCCATTGTTCTTATGCTTTTAATGATTCTATAATGTCATCGAGTTGTGATGCCAAATTCTTGAAATCAAAAGATGGAGTTATGATTTTGATGTTATCGTCTTTGGCTTTTTCCAGCAAGCCTTGATTTGGCTTATAGAATGAGACGATTACTCCTTTTGATTTGTAGCTGCCATAGGTTTTGCAGATGCTCGCGAGTTTATAAATATTGTTTTGATCGAAAGTTCCCGATTTGCATTCTATGAAAAGCAGCGTATTTCCGATTTTTACAAGAATGTCGATTTCATTTTTGCTGGATTGTGTATTGGGGGATGATGATAGAGTGAATTCTACATTGGTCCATACTTCATGTTTTTCTTTTGCCCATTCGTTTACGGCATCTGCAACGAGTGTTTCCCACCAACGCCCTTTTAATAGCATTGAGTAAGAATCATGATAATCGGAGTGGAATACATTTCTATCATTGTATTCTACGTCAATGCTTTTGTCTTTTCGGGTATAACGAACATCTTCCGTTTCGTAGAAGTTGGGTAATTGCTTAAATTTGTCGTAATATGCTGCTAATTTGTTATAGGCTTTCCTATTATTAGTTATGAAATTCCTTATTTCGATTGCACATTCGGTTTTTAGACTATTGTATTTGTAGGGTGTGGCATTTTTTAGACTTTGGCCTTGTAAGGAGAATATTGTCTTGATGTTTATGTCGCATTTTAATGGCGTTTTTTCGAATGTCATAAGGTCGAGGCATGATTTTGAGTCGGTATAAATTACCCTTGCCCGGTGGTTTGCTGCACAAATAAATGCGGCAATTGCCATAGGTTTTGTGCCACCGGTTATGTTGTAGACGTATTCGTCTTCGAGATTGCCTTGAGCGTGGATTTTTTCACACCGGTCTTTGCAACTTCTGTCGTATGGATTTACTAAAGTTGTATGACAAATTATGCCTTCTTTCTTAAACACGTTGTTCAAGTGTTTTTGAAATACTGTTGTTTCTTTAGTGCCTATCAAATAAACAATATCGGGTTTATATGTTTTTACTGTGTAGTAAACTGGTAAAACTTCTTTGCTCACGAGGGCTATGTGGATTTTACTCATATTGTTGCCTGTTTAGAATTTATTTTATTGCTTTACAGTTGTGCCATAACCGAAACTTACTTTCCCGCCAAGTCCTATATAATCAGGGAGGCTTACATTGGTCTTTATAATGGCATCAAAACCTATCATATTTATGTTTTTGAATTTGTAGTAATGTGGAGTAGAGAGGTTTTGTAGCTTGGCGTAAATTTCTTTTTCGAAATACACATTTATACCTTTGGCTAGTGATAGAATGTTTCCTAAAATACATTTTTCGATTATGGTATATTTGGCAATGATTCCGTCTGCGTTTTCAAATTGCGCGTAGTTTTCCTGATTGAATGGTAGGTATTTTCTGAGACTAAAAATATTGTCTTCTTCGGTAATGCCTATGTGGAACACTTCGCGGTCTATGTTGATTACTTCAAGGTTTATATTTTCACGGCGTCCAATGTTTACGCATTTGTTATTGCTTTCAAGGAATTTATCAATCACTTTTACACCCTCGGCCATACACATTATGGCAGCATGTCCTCCGATCCGTTTATATTGAATAAGAGGATAGCTATATCTTAGTCCGTTGTCTTTGTGGTTGTGCAGCAATATATTTTCTCGTCCAATGGCATTTACTATTGCTCCACGCAGAAATGGCAACTCATCATGACTGATGGAATTTTTGAATCTTACTAATAGAGTTTCAATATATCTGTCTGTCATTACGAGAAAGTATTAAGGTTGACCTGCTTTGAATATCTTTTCTGCTTCTTGCTGGGAAATATATTTACAGATGTCTTTCCAAATGTCGCTATTGAAATCTTTCCATTTTTTAGCCTCTTTTTTATCTGGCTTTGGGTAAAGCCGGATAACGGCATTTTTCACTGCAACGATTTCTTCTGTAGTCAATTGGTTTGATTCTTTGTCAAGTCCATTATTCCTTTGCCATTTTTCTATTTTTTGCTTACAAACTTTCCATTCTTTTATTTTGTATTCGTCTTTGTTGGGATATTTCTCATTAAGAATGTCTTCGAGCCTCCTTGGTGTCGTTATTTCTTTAAGTAAAATGTCTTTGGTGTTAGCCAATTCTTTTCTAAGATTTCCGAATTCAAGTAGTAGATCTTCGAAAATCTTCATCCATTCAATTTCTCTTGTAATATCAATGTTGCGTAATATCATCTCGTTAATCAACTTTGAAAGAACTTCCTTTGGACTATCGAGTGAGTGCATTTTTTTCTCGATTTCTGCGATGTAATTGTCTATTTCTACGAGATAATTTTCGATGCTTTTCTCACATGACGTATTATTGTCAGAATTATGTCTGATATTGTTTAAAAAATATCGGACATTGTTTGGGAAGTCTTTAATGGCAAGATTTTCAATAACTTTCTCAAGTGTTTCAAACTCGATTTTATGCCTTTGGCAAAAACGTTCTTTCGCTCCAATGTAGCTGTTCATTTTGCGTTCGAGTTCTTTGAGTTTGTTAGATGCTTTCTTGCAGGCTTCAAAATCATTGTCTCCTTGGGAATTTTTCATTTCCATTTGACGTACATCCTTGTCTTGGTGTTCCGAAGCAATGCCTATTAAAGTTTGAATAGAATTTGAAGATGTATAGTCTTCTTTTGTCTTTTCGCGAACAAAGTTTTCCATTTCCATTTCAAAGGCCTTGAGATATTCTTCTTCTTGGAATTTAAATCCGTTCAATTTTATTTTCTCGCATTTTATTTTCCCATATCCAAAACCTTTTGCCGCTCCGATATTATGAAATGCGCCCTCGGTATGGTTGAATGTGATTGCTGCAAGTAAAGCACCGATTTCAACTTTGCGCAGATTGTGAATATTGATGCGCATTAAAAATAGATTGTTCTCAGGGATAGGGATAAAACTTGTTTCTATCTTGTTGTCTTCCTTGTTTCCCTTGGGTGGTAGCATTGTGGAGTTTCCTTTGTGAATTCTGTAAAATTTGCGTCCACTTATTTTTGCGTTGTCGTCATAATTTTTTATGTTAGGATAACTATCTTGCTTTAGATAAAAAGGATAGAATGATGGCTTAGGAGTACCAAACACACCCTTTACTTCTTGCATGTTGGTGCGAAATTCTTCTTGCATGAAAGCATTGCTAATCTGTACACGCCCTTTCATGCTGTAGTTTTTATCCGTCCAACCAAATATTGTTTCGCACAAATCGTGCTTCCCTACGTAGGATTGGGAATCTTGGGAATTCCCAACGAGAGTTTTAATATCGTATTTATATGGATAACGAAACATTTTGCCCATGCCAATGGCAATAATATTACCAGTTTTGTCTCTCTTGAAACTAACGGGAATTTCTTGTCCTTCTTCAATCTTCGTTCTATAATTCTCAAAGTCCGGGGTTACTTCGTAAATAGAAAAAAAGGTATCTTTTACGGACTTGGGTACGACTTCTTCGACCTCTGTAGTTTGGGGTATGAGTAGTTCGTGTTTTTTTCCACCCATTTTCCCAGTTGCAAAGATGCGATATACCGTTCCATTTTTTTTGTAGTGGGGAAAAGTGTTTCCATCTATCTTTTCGTTGCGCTTCCACGCACTCTTTTCATTATCGAATTCTGGGTATAGCTTCTTTAATTCTTCGATTTCGATATTTTCCACATCTTCACTACACGGACGTAGTATATAATTCTCGTTTGTATCCTTTAGAAACCAGCCAAATTTCACATCGGACATTTTTTCCCGATATTCTTTATTGGCAATTTCTCTTTGGCCGAAAGATTTGTTGTCATACTGTGTAAAATTTCCGTAGCTCATAACACTCATAATGCTACGAAGCATTCCTTTTAGGCTTGACCCGGGAATAAAATAATGCCAATTACCAGTGCTGTCTTTTATACGCATGGAATGAAGCGGTGTTTTGTTATCCGTTTCATCTTTCTTTTCAGAAGCATCGCGAACGCAAAGTGGAGAAAAGTTTTTCCAAACGATTTCAATCCATCCATCTTCGCCATCTTCAAAAGGAATATCCTGCGAAATGGAATTTGCCCATTCTGGACAGTAAACAACTTCGTTGAGCGGCACGAAATTATAAGGAGCTGATACTTGTGTGTTCATTTCTTTTCCTCCTCTTCTTTTTTGAACCCAATAAAAACTAATTCTGCCGGCTGTAATACATTCATGCCTTCACAAAAATCGTCTTTTTCGGTACGCCAATATTGCAAGAAGTTTAATTCTCTTACCCAGTTTATCCTGTGCGCAATGAATGTTTTGCGCGAAGTAGCTACAACTTTTTCTTCGTAGAAATTCAAATTATTGTCGTTTGTTCCATTAATTTCTTTAGGAGAAACCAAAGTGCGGCGCACAATGTGTTTACCGTCTGCGTATTTTATCAATATTGAGACACTCTTTTCTATATCCCATAGATTTCCCTCAATAACAAATGGGTTTTGATTATCATCAAGTTCAACTCCGATTTCCTTATCTCCGTGAAAAACTTCTGGGATTTTTTTGTCGCTATACCAAAGATAGCCTTCGTATTTTGCTTTTTCGATTGTCTTCATGATGTTCAGTTTTTTAAGAGTTTCCCAGTGAAAATACCGTTCCCGCGATTTACAATTCCGCCAAGAGGCAAAAGACCATCGCATATATCATTGAGGCTTTTTTCAAAGGCTTCGCGTATGTCTTTATCAATAATTGCGTTTTTCTTTACAAGAATCTCGAGCTTATATTCGTTGTCCTCGCCGTAAACACTTTTTTCTTGAAACAATGCACCATTAATTGTTCCGCCTGTGAAATAGTCGCTCTTTATATGGAAAAATATTTTTTGTTTTTCTTTTGTCAAATCGTCTCCAATAACATCGTTCATTATAATGTTACCACGTTTGATATGATTGCTAAATTTTCCATTACCAGAGACTCCAAAAATCGTAGCCACCGCCTCGTTGTCATCGCCAATTCTTGCATTTTTGTTGCCGATGAAATTCTTTTTCAATTTGTTGTAATGATAAGCCGTGCGGTGGGAGATCGCGCCTTTTACGGAGGAGGCGGGAATAAGTATCCGATTGTTAGAGAACCGTGGCTTATTGTCTGCCCAAAGTATTGTTTTCTCGGTTATAGGAATATCATCAGCTTCTTTATCGCCAATGCCCGAACCAAAGAAGAAAAAATCATTAGTATTTAATTTCAACGTATATTTTTCCCAATCTTCGTTTTGAATCTCATTAAAAGAAGTGGAACAGAAGCGATCCCATTTCTTTGAAAGGTCTGATGATTTTGAAATGTAGCTTTGTAAGTCTTCTGAAATTCTCAAATCCAAGGAAACAGTTATGCAATCTACTATTTTTATTTTACCATATCCTTTGCGTGTTCCACTACCAATACGAAACGTGTTGTCATGAAGTTCGCTAATTAAATCATAGAATTGTTTCTGTACATTTTCGTTTGCTACCATTTCCATCTCAAAGGAAAATCGTGCGCCTTTGTAAACAATTTCGTTGTCAAACTTTCCTCCATCACTTGCAGTACCTTTTTCATTGATTTTTACATGTTGACGAATAGGTAGGTTCTTGAAATTTTTGTAGAAATCATTGCTCCAATCAATTGTTTGTATTCCATCGAGTGGCTTTCCATCTATACCGATCATTATTGCATCGGTAAAAACTATTTTAGAGCCTTCGCCTGTATCTTCTTTTTGAAAACCGAAGAAATTATCTGCATTGTTTCCAACTGCATGACGCAAAACTCCTGCAATTGATGTGGCAGGAATAAAAGGAAGACCATTTATATCTTTCGCTATTGGTGCGTCTGTTTCGATATAAATTTCTCCGGTACCGATAGCTATTGGATTGTCTGCCTCTATCGTTATCCTTGCAATATTTCTATAGGGATATAATGTGTTCTGTTTCATGTTTTCTAATTACATTTCTTTGCCATTTCAGAAGCAAGGTTGATTAAAACTTTGGATATATGGGAGGTATCTATATTTTTTATTATATCGTTCATGAACTTTTCAAGTTTTTCCTTGCGTTTACGTCCACTCCATTTTTCCTTTGCTATTCCATGTTCAAGATACTTCATAACATCTTCTTTCGTGTTAGGAGAGGATTGCATTGCTATGTCTCTGATTTGTCCCCATTGAGCAGCAAATTTCTCATCTCTAAAAAGTTTTGAATTCTCTTCAACAAAACAGTTTACAGTTTCGTATATTTTTGTATTGATTTCGTGTTCGTCTTTCTTTCGCGAAAGATAATCGAGTAGAGGAGTGTTGATAGTTTCTGCAGGAGTGTCGCATGATTTTTTTAATTTCCCCGAGCTACAAATATCTTTTTTAGAAATGATGAATTTTATAGCAGTTTTCCCATTCTCATCGTTGCTTTCAAGGAAATAAGGATTGTAGATTACCTTTCCAAAGCCTTCGTTTTGATAATTTCCAACGTATTTCGAAGTCCAATCTTTTTCTTGTGAGAATTTTACAACAAACACGCTACCTTTTTCGATACCACAGCGGTCGGTGTCGCGTGTAGAGCGCAGCCCATTCCATGGAGCGTACTGGAATGTGCGTATTTGCGAATGCTCCCAGTCAATTTCTCCGCTAGTAATTCCAAGCATATCAGTCGTAGGGCGGAACGTTGGTTCACCATTGTTATCGAGGAAAATAAGACGACTATCTGCATATACAGTTACGTAGTCTCGCAGGCTTTTCCCCGAAGGAATATCTTCGTATTTATGTTCTTTTATATATATAGTACCATATTGCGCGGAGCGAGAGCGTCCTATATAATGTTCTCCAATAAGAAGACTTTTTATTTTGTCTACAAATTTATCTTCGTCTATTTCTATTTCAAAGAAGAAGCGTGCACCTTGATACAACGATTCGTAGCCGTACATATTCCCATCTTTTGCCCGACGTAGTTCTCTGTCGTATGCGGATTTTATAGCAAACGTTTTTTCTGTTTTTACAGGGAATGCTTGCTGATTTTCGAAAGCATAAAATCCATTGCGGCATTGCTTGAGTTGTTGTTGGTGCCCGTTGTCTTCCTTGTCTTTATCTCGATTATAGAGATGGTGCACGTAGCTTTCGCTTATATCTTTCAATTTGGGATAGAATATTGCCGCAGGAACATGGAGAGTGCGAATATTTTCGTGTCCACAACAAACGGGGTGAGCATCGCCAAATCTAACTTTCCCACTGTGAAAAACCGCAATGGCATCGCCTTTGAAATCACTATAATGTCTTGCTACAATACCCAAGAAGCAATTGCCTGGAATAAAGTCGAGCGTTGTGCTTGTTCCTTCGGTAGCAGTATTTTGATTGAGAATTACGTCGGAAAGCAACGTACATTCAAATTTTAATCTTGTTGTCATTGTGCGCCTCCCTCCTTAATATCGCATCGTCCGAGCCCACGGTTGCGTTTTTGTCCCAAGCGTTTTATAAGCCCCAAACTTTTTATCAATATTTCGTGAATAGCTTCTGGCACTCCAGTAATCGTTGCATGGAGTGTGCAAGGCACTACCACTTCTTCACTGCGCAAACTATGGTCTTTGGCAACACCGTTTTCGTCAATGGCCGTTGTTGTAAGTTTATTATAGAGATATTTCTGCATATTGCCTTGGGTTATAGCTTTGTATTCCTTCGCGCAAAGCACAGCGTTACTAAAATGTGCACTACCCATGGTAGTTTCATTATTATTGGTATTGTCGCTTCTTTTGCCGAATGTCTTTTCGGCTAATTCAAACACCTCTTCAGAAACGTCGACCATACATATATAATTCTCAAAAGCCTCACGTATGAGACCTTTCAACGTTTTGCCTGGAACAAAAGGCATTTTGTTTCTGTCTTTTACTACAAGCGCATCTACATCAGCCCCAGCAGAAAGTCCAGAGCCGCAATGCCATGGCGAGTAAAAAGTAATTGTATAATTTATGGTAAGCAAGTTTTCGTCCATAACTATTATTTTGTTCTCTGGTATAATATAGAGTGGAGTGAAAGTAAATCATAGGCTGGTACACATTTCTGTTTTTTGCCATTGATTTCGCGACTGATTTCTTGTGTAGCTTCTTCAAAAATTTCCCGTGCTTTTTCGTTCAGAATATCAAGGCTACGTTTTTTCCTTTGTTCTGCAGCCTCTTTATTATAAGCCATATTTGTGAGCCATTGTCTGATATTGTTTTTGCAAGAACCTTTATCGTTTTGCGATAGCAGATTTACTTTTTCTTGGAGTTTATCAATAGTCCAACGGTTGCCACCATTTTCTTCCAAATAATAAGGTCCAAACAGATATGAAACATTAGGATCTACGGCAGTAAGTTCCTTTTCGCGAATACTTTCAAAATCTTCCACGAAACTACTCTGAATTTTGTGGAACATGAGACATGAAGGAACTATTCTGTCTTTACTAATCTCAGTGCTTTTAGCATCTTTTTTAGCAAGGTCGCAAAGACTTTCAGCAAGATTGTATCCGTAATAAAAAGGATAAGATTCTTTAATGAATGCAATGCCTGCGCATGCAGTTAGTTTCTGACCAAGTTTTTCTGTAGTTTCCTCCTCAAAATGTTTAAGGAAACTTTTGGTGAAATCCACGGCAATGTCGCCGCGACATATAATAGTAAGATCATCGCCTCCTAATACCACAGGACGGATAGGTAGAATGCGGTTATTAGTTTTGATTATAGATTCAATATCAGAACATGCTTTTTGTGCTGCAAACTCCGTGGCTTTATCAAGCGATTTGGAAAAATTCTGTAGTTCTTCGGAAGAATTTTCAAACTTGGCAACAATGTTTCCCAAACCATTGCCATCGGCATGAACAATAGCAATCCAATTATTCCCCCCCGTAAGATCTTGGGTGTCGAAAGCAACATCGGAATACCGAATTTCGTGTCCGAAAAATTTTCTGCACAGTTCAAGTGTTCGTTTTCCCGTTTGGGATTTTCTATCATTTGTTCCATACCTCTTTACAAGGGTACACTCATCTACAAATTCATTGTCTTTTCTTTCCACAGCTGGGAGTCCTGTACTTCTTGCCCGCTCCATAGCCATAACACCTATGGTAAGACTCTTTGGTGGTTTGTTGCGTTGCACGTGAAGTCTTCTTTCCAATTCATCGAGAGTAGTTTTGAAACCATGCTCCCCTATGTTTACGACGGCTTGGCTTATGGTGATATTGGCTGCGATTTCTCTAACTTTCTTTGGGAATAACAGCACAACCTTGCGACAAGCATCTTCATCGCGGAAAATACATTTAATATTTCCTGCGGCATTCACTATAACCTCTGCTTTATATTTATCTTCTGGGCATAACGATATGAAAATATCATCGCAAACCTTTTTTACGATATCGCTTGCCCCAATGATATCTTTTAATTTGTTTGTCTGAAAAATGAAATTTTGAATTCCTTGTACAGACGCTCCATATAGATAAGCCTGTTGTTCCATGGCTAATTGTTTTATTGTTGCACACAAATGTAGTGTTTTTATTTTTTAGACCAAAATAATTTTCAGAAAAAGCATTTACCAACGTGTTTTTGTTGATAGTAATATAAAAATACCTATCTTTGTAGAAACAAAAGTTCTATGCTTGTTTTCATCCTAAAAGATCAAGTAAAAGGTACACTTTTTTCTTGTCAAAAAGTTAAACAATGTGTAAAAACGAACTTAAGCAATTCAACCGCAATTTGTTGTAAAACTACCAGTCAGAAACTACTTCCATTAAAACAAGGATTAAGACTAAAATGCTTTTAAGATCCATGGTTTTAATTATGTCAGAAACTACTTCCATTAAAACAAGGATTAAGACGTCTTGGTCAAAGACTGACAGAGTGTGAACTCTGTCTTGTCAGAAACTACTTCCATTAAAACAAGGATTAAGACTCAGTGCTGATTCTGTTTACCAAATCCTCTATTGTCAGAAACAGCTAAACAATAAGCTATAAAAACTAATGCTTAATAGTATGGGTGATAGATGATATTTAGGTTGAGAAAGTGGTGATAAAAAGCATACGGCTTATTGCAAAAATAATGTCCGATATTTTTTAAACAATGTCTGACCTTTTTTAAATAATGTCAGACATTGTTTTTACGATATCCCATCATGCAAAAATGGGTCTGCAAAAACTTATTTCTACAACGCTTCACTCCGCTAAAACAAAGTGCTATGATTTCTTTGTTTGGTACATTTCAAGAAAATACGGCAAGTTTTGTGTTAAAAAATTTGGCGGTTCTAAAAAATATCGCTTACTTTGTCATGCTTAACATAAATATCATCTGCCTATTGCATACCAATACTCCGAACAATTAGAAAATATCATAGAAGTAATGGACAAAATATGCAGTCTTACCGACGAGCAGTTGGTGAAGAATTACGCCCAAGGCGATAATTCGGCATTCGATATATTGCTCTCGCGTTACCAGCAAAAACTCTATTCATATATACTATTCCTCGTGCACGATGCCGAGGTGGCAAACGACCTTTTTCAAGAAACATTTGTAAAGGCTATCGTGAGAATTCGTCAAGGACGATATGTTGAAAGCGGTAAGTTTTCGGCATGGCTTACTCGTATTGCCCACAACCTTGTAATTGACAAATATCGCCAGGATAAGAATTCTAACGTGATTTCAAATGATGCAAGCGACGCTGATTTGTTTAACGACGCTGCATTGTCGGATATCACTGTGGAGATGAAAATGATTACCGAGCAATCGCTTTCAGATGTAGGGCGACTGCTCAGCGAACTTCCCGAAAACCAACGCGAGGTAATATATATGCGTTTCTATCAAGACATGAGTTTCAAGGAAATTGCCGATACCACTGGAGTAAGCATCAATACAGCTCTCGGTCGCATGCGCTATGGGCTTATCAATCTCAGAAAGATTGTGAACGAACGTGGGATAGTGCTCGAAGTTTATTAAACACAAACAAAATCTTTTGCCACATATCTGCCATTGTGTGGTGGAAATGATGAGGATAAACTTTTCTCGAAATTTTTGAAAAGTTTTGTGTGTAATTATAATAAAACGTATTACACACACGTTATCATAGTGTAAATATAAAATATCTACTTGCCTATGATGAAATTCTCCTCTGCCGAACTGTCTCCGCGCGAAACCACGCTGCAGTTCCTTAAATTTTTCGCACGCAACTATATGCCCCTCGGCAATACCAACGAAGAAAACTCTGTGTTGGCTTATAATTAAGCGTGTAACAACATAAAATAAAAACCAACCAATTTATGAAGAAAATAATGTTGCTGGGCTCGGGCGAACTCGGCAAAGAATTCGTTATTGCCGCAAAACGTTTGGGTCAAACAGTAATAGCTTGCGATTCTTATGCAGAAGCGCCCGCAATGCAAGTAGCTGATGAAAGCGAAGTTTTCAGCATGCTCGACGGAGACGCACTTGCCGCAGCCGTAGAGAAATATAATCCCGATATTATTGTATGCGAAATCGAAGCTATACGCACAGAACGCCTATATGATTTCGAGAAAAAAGGAATACAAGTAGTTCCGAGTGCAAAAGCAGTGAACTTCACGATGAACAGAAAGGCTATACGCGACCTCGCCTCCAAGACCCTCGGGTTGAAAACAGCCAACTATCGCTACGCAACAAGCCTTGACGAAATGAAAAAAGCTGTTGAGGAAATAGGAACGCCTTGCGTTGTAAAACCATTGATGTCTTCGTCGGGACACGGGCAAAGTGTGATACACACTCCCCAAGACGTGGAAAAAGCATGGAACTTTGCCATGAAAGGAGCGCGCGGCGATGTAATGGAAGTGATAGTGGAACAATTCATAAAGTTCGACTACGAAATAACACTCCTTACCATTACACAGAAAAACGGACAAACTCTATTTTGTGCTCCCATCGGACACGTGCAAAGCCATGGCGACTATCGCGAAAGCTTTCAACCGGTAAATGTAAGCCCCGAACACCTGAAAGAGGCGCAAGCTATGGCTACAGCAGTAACTTCGGCACTCACAGGCTGCGGCATATGGGGCGTGGAATTCTTTGTAAGCAAAGAAAATGGCGTATATTTTTCAGAACTTTCCCCACGTCCACACGATACAGGCATGGTAACTTTGGCACAAACACAGAATCTTAACGAATTCGAGCTACACCTACGTGCGATTCTCGGTTTGCCTATCCCCGAAATAGAACAACTGCGCCCCGGAGCCAGTCGTCCGATACTTGCTACCAAAGATTGCGATACCACTCCCGAATTTAAAGGAATTGAAGACGCGCTAAGCATTCCACATACCGATTTGCGTATTTTCAGAAAGCCCAAAGCATGGGTAGGACGACGCATTGCGGTTGCACTTGCATACGGAAGCAATTCTGAAACAATCGAAACCGTGAGAGAAAGAGTGAAACTTTGTGCTGAAAAGATAAGTCAGAAATAAAATCAAATGCTGCCTCACGACTATAACAAGGGGCAGAAAGCAAACGAAAATCGATAATAAAATGAATCCAATAATTTCCCCTTCGCTTCTCGCTGCTGATTTTGCAAATTTAGGGCGCGATGTGGAGATGTTGAACCATAGTCGCGCAGACTGGATGCATCTCGATGTGATGGACGGCGTCTTTGTGCCAAACATATCATTTGGTTTTCCCGTAATGGAGGCTATCGCACGAATTGCACGCAAGCCTTTAGACGTACATTTAATGATAGAAAAGCCCGAAAAGTTTGTAAACGAAGTGAAGAACCTTGGCGCACGATACATGAACGTTCATGCAGAAGTTTGTCCCCATCTTCACAGAGTAATACAGCAAATCCACGACGCAGGAATGCTTGCAGGCGCCACTCTTAACCCATCTACGCCGGTCGAAATGCTGGAAGATGTTATCACAGACCTGGATCTTGTGTTGATTATGTCGGTTAATCCCGGATTTGGAGGGCAGAAATTCATAGAACATTCGCTTGTCAAAGTAGAAAAGATGCGCAGAATGGTCGACATAGCCTCTTCGCCGGCAATTATAGAGGTTGACGGAGGAGTAAATCTTGACAATGCGCCATTGTTGCTTGATGCTGGAGCCGACGCACTGGTTGCTGGTAGCGCCATATTCAATGCGCCCGATCCTGAAGCAGAGATTGAAGCATTCAAGACGCTCGAATAATCCGTAACAAAGGGAGCTATTGGAAGTATAAGCAACTATAAAATCCCCGCATTCCATATGCTTGGTGCATTCCCCGTTTTGCGGTTTCTTGTACCGCTTGTCATTGGAATTTTATGTGGGCATTTTTTTGCTTCATCTCTTATGGCTGTTTCCACATGGCTATAGATAGCTACGGGAACACTTGTCGCGGGAATTATATTGCAGACAATAGTTTTAAAACGGTTGGTGAAAGACACGATATTGTTTCTCACCACCGTTTTGTTTTTTATCTTTCTTGGAATGTCGCTTACTGTTTCGGCAGAAAGGCATTCTGTTTTTCAATGGTCAGACAATAAGTCGATTTACAGCGGAATTGTTGTCGCATCTCCCAAACCTGGTAAGAATGTAGTACGTTTTCGCTTGAAAATCGCCGAAGAATATTGCAATGGGAAACTCAAACCGATAAAACGTATTGCGGATATCAGTGTAATGCGAAGCAAAACCACGGAAAATATATCGCTTGGTGATGCAGTAATGTTTTATTCCCGTATAATTCCTCCCGAAAATACGGGAAATCCATACTGTTTCGACTACGCATCATACCTTAAAATGCACGGGGTGTGTGGTACTGGTTTTGTTTATGCCCAAGATTTACGCAAGCTACACGGCTATCGGGCAGAAACAATGAGAGACGAATGTCTGGGTATTCGTGAGAAAATTTCTATTCTTGCAGAACGTGTGCGTCATAATCTTTTGCAAGTTTACGCTAAGGCAAAAATTTCAGACGATGAACTTGCTTCGCTTTCGGCAATGACTTTGGGCGAGAAAAATCTCTTGAACAAATCTGTGCGCGAAGTATTTTCAGACGCAGGGGTGAGTCATATCCTCGCCTTGTCCGGTTTACATCTCGGTATAATATATTCGTTGTTGCAATTTTTGCTCACATTCGGCGGACGATTACGTAGAATGAGAATTCCTGCCCAAATATTAATCCTTTTGTTCATATGGACATTTGTTTTTGTTGCCGGAACGCCGCAGTCATTAATGCGTGCAGCAGTGATGTATTCGGTTGTATCTCTCGGCTTAATGTTTCGGCGCAATTCCATATCGCTTGGCAATTTGTATTTCGCAGCTTTCGCCATACTGTTGTTCAGTCCTTTTTCGCTATTCGACATTGGTTTTCAACTGTCGTTTGTTTCGGTGTTCTGCATAATAAAATTCGTGAAAATGATAGCCCCTGCCCGCATAATGCAGACGTTTGCCGGCAAAATATGGGGGCTTATCGCCGTATCGCTATGCGCTCAAATTGGTGTAGCACCGCTTATCGCTTATTACTTTCACAATTTTCCTACCTATTTTATTATATCCAATCTTGTTGCTATGCCGCTCACTTCCTGCATTGTGGCTTGTGGTTTTGCCCTTCTGGCATTTTCGTGGTTGCCAATCCTTGCATCAGCAATTGCAATAGCCTTGAAGTTCATACTGTCGGGGTTGCACGCTTTTCTTGCTTTGATTAGCACCATGCCAAATGCTTCGTTAGCGTTATTCCCCTCGCTTGCCACTGTGATTTTGCTTTATATTGTTCTGTTGTTCTTGGTAATTACAATAAACAAGCGCAACAGAATTTTTCTTTATCCGGCACTGTCGATACTTTTTGTGGCTATTGCAACCGAAACATATTCAAACAGAAAAGAAAAGGAGGTTTCAGGCGTGTACTGCTACAAAGGAATTTCTGCCACAACCGTACATTTTATGGTTTCTCCCGAAGAATCCTACATTTATTCGCCTTCCGAAACGTCAGATGCTGCATTATGGCGTGCCACAAACGGCATTTCTCAGGATTTTTGGAGGCGTTGCGAGATTGGCAGTCCTATTAGGGTTTCGCCGGGATTTGAAAACGAAGTTATAAAATGCCGCAGCGGGTTTATTGTTTTTGGGCACAAAAAATATTGCATACTCGATTCGTCGGTAGCCAAGGGTTATGTGCCGTCGAAAATCAAGGTTGATGCCATTTATGTGGCAAAAGGTTTCAAGGGCGACCTTTCGCAATGGCTTGACAAGGTAGAAACGCCTATTGTGATACTCGATGGCAGGCTTTCAGACTGGTGGCGCAACGATTTTGTTGTAAAATGTAGTGCTGCCAACTGTAATGTTTACGATTTGTCGCGCAAACCATGCCTTAAAATGGCGTTTTGAAGGGAATTAACGGAAAGTTTTTGTTAATTTTGTTGTTTAATTTGTAACCACGAATAAAGATTTTTGTAATGTTGCCCCAATTGATATCCGACCAAGACGTGATTTTATGGAATGAAATAGTTGGAAAAACGCGCAAGGCTATTATCACTGCCCACGCATCGCCCGACGGAGATGCCATAGGCTCAAGTTTGGGGTTGGCTGGCTATTTGCGCAGACGGGGAATTGAGGTTACATTGGTGATGCCCGACAGACTTCCGGAATTCTTGATGTGGATGCCGGGGGCAAACGACATTGTTTGTTTTGATGGCGATGCCGAACGAGCAAAAGCCGTTGTTGATAATTGTGATACGGTGTTCTGTCTCGATTTCAACGATTTTTCGCGAATCAACGAGCTTGCTCCGCTTGTAGAAAATCACAAAAGTACAAGGGTGATGCTTGATCATCATCTTGATCCTAAAATTAATACAGATTTTATGGTAAGTTGTCCCGATATGAGTTCGGCTTCAGAGATCGTATTCCGATTGTTGTGGCAACTTGGGGCGTTCGACGAAATGACTCGCGACGATGCCATAAATATATATTGCGGTATGATGACCGATACAGGAGGATTTACGTACAACTCGTCGCGTCCCGAAATATTTTTCATTATCAGTGAATTGCTCACAAAAGGTTTCGACAAGGACAAGATATATCGCAACGTGTTCAACAACTATTCCAAGAGCCGTGTGCGCCTTACTGGGTACATTCTTTACTCAAAACTTCATTTCTACGAAGGACTTCACGCCTGCTACTATACACTTACGGCAGAAGAGATGAAGCATTTTGACTTTCAACGCGGAGATACCGAAGGACTTGTCAATATGCCGCTCGTTGTGAAAGGAATGCGTTTCAGCGTGGCCCTGCGTGAAGATGCTGAAAAGCATAAGATTCGCGTGTCGTTGCGCTCGGTAGACGATTTCCCGTGCAACAAAGTTGCCGCAGAATACTTCAATGGCGGCGGACATCTCAATGCATCGGGCGGAGAATTGGAATGTTCGATGGAAGAAGCCATCAAGGTGATGGATCGCGCCGTGGAAGCCTATCGCGATTTGTTGTAATTCTCAAATCAAGCGATTTCCTACCACACAAAACGTCTAAAAAATCTCATAAATGGAGTGTATGCTATTTGCGCACGCCATTTTTTTTGTGCCATATAGGTTCGCAAAAACGCCTTTCAGCATGCCATAAAAACATAAGGCTTCTTGCAAAAATAATGTCTGATATTATTCAAATAATGTCAGACATTATTTAAATAATATCAGACATTGTTTTTCGCTCAAATATTGAGGCGAAAGTAGAGCCGTTTTTAAGTTTTCAGAACCACGATTTTCTTGAGAATCCAAGGCGTATTTCGTCGTAAAACCAACAGCGTATAAAAACAAAAGCCCACACATCGTTTGATGCATGGGCTTTTATTATAGATAGAAATATTATTCTGCAGCGAGAGTAAAGCGACGATAAGCAACAATCTGCAGTTCTTTGTCCTGCTTCTTGAGCCAAGCCGAAACGCTCTCCTTGTTGTCATCACCAAATTGGAACTCCTGGTCAACAAGACAATTCTCTTTGAAGAATTTAGCCAAACGACCTTTAGCAATATTCTGAATCATCTGCTCGGGAAGGTTTGCAGCTTTTTCAGCAGCAACAGTAGCCTTGATTTCCTTTGCTTTCTCAGCTTCTTCCTTGGTGAGCCAGCCTTTAGCCATGTTTGATTCGATGTGATCATCGCTATCTACGAGATTTGCATTGATACCTGCTTTCTTCAAAGCAGCAACAACTGCTTTCTCTACCTGCTCATCTTTGGTTTTCTGAACAGCAACTTCGTATTCTGTCTTCTTTACGTCCTCGGGAACAGAAGCTTCATCGAGCGCGATAGGCTTCATTGCAGCAACTTGCATTGCCAATTTGTGAGCAGCGTCCTCATTGTTTTTGTTCAACTGAACCATGGTGCAAAGAGTGTGTCTTCCCATGTGGTCGTAAGTTGAAATGTTGTCGCCTTCGAGGTAGTTGTAACCATCAAGTTCGGTCTTCTCACCAGTAATACCGCTACGTGCAACAATTGCAGCCTCTACGGTTTCATTACCAATGGTCAAAGCCTTAACTTCTTCGATAGTTTTTGCCTTTGCAGCAACTGCAGCGTCAATGATGTCCTGAGTGAGTTTTACAAAATCGGCATTGTTTGCCACGAAATCGGTTTCACACTTGAGAGCAATGATTGCTGCAAATCCGTCAACTTTCTTTACGAGAACGCAACCCTCAGAAGCTTCGCGATCAGAGCGTTTTGCGGCAACCGCTTGGCCCTTTTCACGAATAATCTCAATGGCTTTCTGAGTATCACCTTCTGAAGCTTCAAGAGCTTTCTTGCAATCCATCATACCAGCGCCAGTAAGTTTGCGGAGCTTTTGGATTTCTGCTATTGTAACAGCCATAATTAGTTTTCTTTAGGGGTTGATAATTACTTAGCCTCTTCTGTTGCAGTTTCTTCGGCTTTAGCTTCTGTAGCAGCGGGAGCTTCTACGCGAGCTTTGCGAGTGCGATGACGCATTACTTTAGGAGCATCGGCTGCTTCGCCTTCTGCTTCTTGTTGTGCCGCAGCTGCATCGCTATCTGCCTTTTCTACTTTGCGCTCTTCAAGACCTTCGTTGATTGCTGCGCAGCAAGCGTCAAGAATTACTTCGATACTTGCGGCTGCATCATCGTTTGCGGGAATTACATAATCGATATTCGAAGGATCACTGTTGGTATCAACTATACCGAATACGGGAATTCCAAGACGAACAGCCTCACGGATTGCAATATTTTCCTTGTAAACGTCAATTACAAAGAGAGCAGAAGGAAGACGAGTGAGATCGGCAATAGAACCGAGGTTCTTCTCGAGTTTCGCACGCTGACGGCTAATCTGAAGTATCTCGCGCTTTGAAAGATTTGAGAAAGTTCCGTCTGCAGTAAGCTTATCGATATTAGCCATCTTCTTCACAGCCTTACGGATAGTGGGGAAGTTTGTAAGCATACCGCCCGGCCAACGCTCGATAACGTATGGCATATCAAGAGCCTTTGCTTTCTCGGCTACGATGTCTTTTGCCTGTTTTTTTGTTGCAACGAAGAGAATTTTACGACCTGACTTTGCAATTTGTTTAAGAGCTTCTGCAGCTGTATCAACCATTGCAATAGTTTTGTTGAGGTCTATGATATGGATACCGTTGCGCTCCATGAAAATATAAGGAGCCATTGCGGGATTCCACTTGCGTTTGAGGTGTCCGAAATGACAACCTGCTTTTAATAGGGTTTCAAAATCTGTACGTGCCATTAGTCGTTTTTTTAATTGTTTACTTTCTTTTTGTTTGCATTTTAAGCACCAGCCTCAAGGTAGTCTTTCGCCGTTGTTCCAATCCAGAACTTATGGCAAAAGAATCCTTGCGGTTTAGATACTAAACTATATTTGTTTTCAGTCTGAACAAACGATAAAACAAGATTAACGCTTGGAGAACTGGAAACGACGGCGTGCCTTTGGACGTCCCGGTTTTTTACGCTCAACAGCACGAGGATCGCGAGTTACGAAACCTTCTTTGCGGAGAGCAGCTTTGTCTTCGGGATTAATCTTCACAAGTGCGCGTGCAATTGCAAGGCGAAGAGCCTGCGACTGACCTGTAAAGCCGCCACCTGTGAGGTTTGCTTTTATGTCATACTTCTCAACTGCTTCCAAGAGTTGAAGCGGTTGCTTAACCACAAACTGTAAAATAGATGATGGGAAGTATTCTGTGAGGTCCTTCTTGTTGATAGTTATCTTTCCTGTGCCTTCGCTCACGTAAACACGTGCTACAGAACTTTTGCGACGGCCTAATGCATTAACTACGTCCATTTACTATTTTATTTATACTGGTTAATATCAATTTGTTTGGGTTGCTGTGCTTCCTGCTTATGCTCACCACCCTCGTAAACATAGAGATTTTTTAGAAGCTGTCGGCCAAGGCGATTTTTAGGCAGCATGCCGCGTACTACTTTGCGAACAAGTTTTTCAGGGCCGTTGGGCTTGTTGAAAATACTCTGCGGAGTATGCTCTCGCTGACCACCGGGATAGAGAGAATATGTAAGATAAATTCTATCAGTCCATTTCTTACCTGTAAGACGCACCTTGTCTGCGTTGATTATTATCACATTGTCGCCACAATCGGCGTTGGGAGTGAATGTAGGTTTGTATTTGCCGCGCAAGAGTTTCGCAACGCGTGTGCAAAGACGACCGAGAACCTGGTCGGTTGCGTCAACAACAACCCACTCTTTGTTTGCATTCTGCTTATTGACAGAAATAGTTTTGTAACTTAATGTATCCACTTTCGTGTCTTTTAATTAATTGATTAAACATCAGGCTTGCCCTCTGCGCTAAGTCAGCATCAAGCTTACCATAAAGTTCTTGCGTTTCCAATGCAACGCTCCACGATTCACTAACCACTACACCAGGCCATTTTATCATAGATGCAGCTATTAACACGTGGCAAAACGAGCCTATAATACGCCCGTTGATAATAATCGGCGTGCAAAATTACGATTTAATTTTAACATAGCCATTTAGGCACGCATTTTTTTCACAATAAAATATGTAAGACCAACGACTTTTGCCCATTCTGGTTCAAGCAACTTCCTTTTCGCAAAAAGCATATAGGTTATTGTTTTTCTAATGTCCGATATTTTTTAAAAAAGGTCCGACATTGTTTAAAAAATATCGGACATCGTTTTACGGAAATAGTATATCCGAAATCAAATAAGAAAACTAATTATTAAGTCCAAGTCTATAGCGTAGGGAATTTTTCACCAATACACTAAATGCGAAGATTTTTAGAAGTAAAACAGAATGTAAATTTAACGACAACCATTGCTGTAAATTCAAACGATAATGATTTCGTTTAATTTCGTCTTTCAGTTTAACAAGATAAGGGTGTGTTCCTTTTGCAACAACAGAAGGATCTGCAAAGATCACTCCTATTATTCCATTTAATTTACTCCATATTATTTCGTTGGCATACTTCGCAAATTCTTTCTGCGGGATAGATTGGGCACGAACGTTATCAAAAAATTCTTCATGCTCAAGTGAAGCTTTTTTTGTATGAGAGACACTTGCGGCATTGCGTCTGAAATTATACACTTTCATAAAACACATTCGCGGTGTTAGTTGGGTTTTAAACATTAAACGTATGTTCATTATCATATCTTCTTCCCCGTCTATCTCGCGAGGGAAATCAAAAACGTCTTTCGTCAACATACTACGACGATAAAGTTTTGCCCACGGAGTAGGAGGGAATGCCCACGAATATACTATTACTTCTGCATTCTTCTAATGTAAGTTGACGTTTATGAAGCGGAACTGTTGGAAAACCTATCACTATATCCGTATTCTCATGCAATGAAAAAAGTTCCTCTATAGCATTGGGAGGTAATGTGTCGTCATCATCACAAAAAGCTATCCATTCTGTTGTACTTTCAGCAACTCCCCGATATCTCGTTGCGTTAATTCCTTCGTTTTGTTTGTGTACAACTTTAATACGACAATCATTGCGGGCATACTCATCGCAAATTTCACCGCTATTATCCGGACTTCCATCTTCGACAAGCAGTATTTTAATGTTTTCAAAAGTCTGATGTTGTATGCTCTCAATACATTCTCTCAAAAAAGTGTTTTTGTAAACAGGAACGATAACTGTTACTTTCGTCTCCATAACCTTGGGTTTTAAAAGAAGCCGGCGAACTATCAGCGACAAGCCGACTTTTCGGTTAGCCTCGCAAGCACTCCTAAACCGAGGATTATTGATGTTTTTGTTAAAACGGAAGACGTGGAGCCTTAGCCGCCGCTCGTTCCACGCAATAAAGGTCTTCGCATTACCCTGTCAGTAGAAACGAGCAACGCGAAGCCCCACGCCGAATGTAGATATATAACATACCCATTCTCTGCCTACCACTTGCGCAGTAGACAGAGTTGAGGGTTGCACATAATACACCCAAAAGGGGCATTCACCGTTGCTTTGTTATTGACTGACAGTTTGAATTTTGCGAAGTTCTTATTGCGTCAAAACCAAAGCGTTAGCAAACGCCTTTTTCTATTATGTTATGATTCTCTTTACCCGAATGGTCTGCACTAATGCCTATCCAAACGAGCGCTCCCTTGGTTGCATACTATAACTGTTCGTTTTATTACACAACACAAACGAAGCATAGAATCTTCTGCAAAGATAAAAATTATGTTGTACAAATTAGTGTTTTTCTAATGTCCGATATTTTTTAAATAATATCCGACATTGTTTAAAAAATATCGGACATTATTTTTGCGATATGCCGTAATGTTTTTTTGTTGTTTGTTATTGGGGTAACAAAGACTGGGAGGAAAACAACAAATCCGAACTTTGAACAGTTCGGATTTGTATTGTGAAATCTTAGACTTGTCTTTATAATTCGGCTTGCTGCAAACGGTTAGCGTTTTCGGCTACTGTGAGGCGGTCGATACATTCTTGTATGTCTCCGTCCATAAATGCCTGCAAATTATAAACGGTGTAGTTTATGCGATGATCGGTGATGCGTCCCTGGGGATAGTTGTAGGTGCGAATCTTGGCCGAGCGGTCGCCCGTTGATACCAACGATTTGCGGCGCGAAGCAATGTCGTCAACATATTTTTGGTGCTCGTGGTCGTAGATGTAGGTGCGCAAACGGGCAAGAGCGCGTTCCTTGTTTTTGGGCTGGTCGCGAGTTTCGGTACATTCTATAAGGATTTCGGAAATTTCGCCTGTGTTGGGATTTTTCCAGTTGTATCGCAAACGCACACCGCTTTCTACTTTGTTTACATTCTGACCTCCGGCGCCGCTTGACCGGAATGTATCCCAACGTATCTCGCCTTCGTTTATCTTTACTTCAAAAGGATCTGCTTCGGGTAGCACTGCCACCGTTGCAGCTGAGGTATGGATTCTTCCTTGTGTCTCAGTAGCAGGCACACGTTGCACACGGTGCACACCGCTTTCGTATTTCAGAGTTCCGTAAACGTCAGCGCCGGTAACCGAACAGATTATTTCTTTGAAACCTCCCACTGCGCCTTCGCTTGCCGAAGATACCGTGAGTGTCCAACCTTTTTGCTCGCAAAACTTGGAGTACATTCTGAAAAGATCGCCTGCAAACAATGCTGCTTCGTCGCCTCCTGTTCCGCCGCGTATCTCGAGTATGGCATTTTTTGCGTCTTCCGGATCTTTCGGTACAAGTAACAATTTTATTTGTTCCTCGAGTTCGGGAATTTTTTTTTCGCATTCGGCTGCCTGTTCCTTTGCCATTTCTCGTATTTCGGGGTCGCTTTCTTCAATAAGTATCTGTTTGGCTTCGGCTTGTCCCGAAATGAGCGCGGAATATTCCTTGCGAACTTCCATCAAACGCTCCAATTCTTTGTATTCACGCGTTAGTTTTACGTAACGTTGCTGATCGGAAATAACAGAAGGGTCGGAGATAAGCGTACTTACCTCTTCGAATCTGTCGTGGAGGGCATTCAGTTTGTCGAGAAGTGAACTTGTGTTTTCTGCCATATTAATAGTTGAATTCTCCAAACTCACTTTTTATCGTAAGACTGCGTTTGCCCTCTTCGATATGCCCCACAATTTGCGCGTCAATGTTAAAACTCTTGGCAGTGTCGATTACCGTTTGTGCTTCTTCGGGACTTACATAAACTTCAAGGCGATGCCCCATGTTGAACACCATATACATTTCCTTCCAATCGGTTCCGCTTTCATCGTGAATAAGTTTGAAAAGCGGCGGAACTGGAAACATATTGTCTTTAACTACCTTGCAGTTTTCGTTAACGAAGTTGAGCACCTTGGTTTGTGCTCCTCCGGTGCAATGAACCATGCCATGAATTTTCGGACGCATGATATCGAGCAATTTCTTTACCACTGGCGCATAAGTACGTGTGGGCGAAAGTACAAGTTGTCCCGCTGTGAGCGGAGTGTCTGCCACCTTGTCGGTAAGATGCATGTTGCCGCTATAAACAAGCTCGTCGGGCACTGCTTTGTCATAGCTTTCGGGATATTTCTCTGCGAGATATTTTGCAAACACATCGTGGCGAGCCGAAGTAAGTCCGTTACTGCCCATGCCACCATTGTATTGCTTTTCATAAGATGCCTGACCACACGACGAAAGTCCCACAATCACATCTCCCGGACGTATATTGGCATTGTCAATAACGTCGCTGCGTTTCATGCGGCAGGTAACAGTAGAATCAACTATGATAGTGCGCACAAGGTCTCCCACATCGGCGGTTTCTCCTCCCGTGGGGTAGATTCCTATTCCCATCTCGCGCATATCGGCAAGCAGTTCGTCCGTTCCATTTATGATTGCAGAAATTACTTCTCCCGGAACGAGCATTTTGTTGCGTCCTATGGTTGAAGAAACAAGGATATTGTCTACCGCGCCAACGCATAGCAAGTCATCGGTGTTCATTACTATTGCGTCTTGGGCTATTCCGCGCCACACGGAAAGGTCTCCCGTTTCTTTCCAATACATATAGGCGAGGCTGGATTTGGTTCCTGCGCCGTCGGCATGCATTATGTTACAATATTCAGGGTCTCCGCCCAAAACGTCGGGCATTATTTTGCAAAACGCGTGGGGAAATATTCCTTTGTCAATGTTTTTGATTGCTGCGTGAACGTCTTCTTTCATTGCGCTAACGCCACGCATCATGTATCTTTGGCTTGATTTCATAATCTTGGTGGGTTTAAAATTTTACTTCGGGGGCTTTTTCGGAGCCTTCCGAAGCTTCGAATTTTGCTTTTGCCGAGAAACCGAAAATAGATGCTACAATGTTGCCGGGGAAACGGCGTGCCATGAGGTTGTACTCCTGCACGGCTTCGTTGTAAAGCCTACGACTTTCGGTTATGCGGTTTTCGGTGCCTTCGAGTTGCGATTGTAACTCGCTGAAATTCTCGTTTGCTTTAAGGTCGGGGTAATTTTCTGTAATAGCAATGAGTTTGCCGAGTGCAGAAGAGATTTCGCCTTGTGCTTTTTGGTATTCTTTTAGTTTTTCGGGCGTAAGATTTTCCGGGTCAACGGTTATCTGTGTTGCTTTGGCACGTGCTGCAACAACGCCTTCAAGTGTTTCGCTTTCGTGCTTTGCGTATCCTTTTACAGTATTTACCAAATTGGGGATAAGATCTGCGCGACGTTGATATTGTGTCTGCACATTGCTCCACGCTGTTGATACTTTCTCGTCTTGTGTAACCATGCTGTTGTATTTTGCGCTGCACCAAATCAATAGCAGTGCTACTACTGCGATTATGGCTATGAGAGATTTGTTTTTCTTCATATTGTTGTTTTGTTTTTGTTTGTTATTCTATTGATTGTCTTTGTTGTGGAGTTTAGAATTTGCCACCTGCGCCTCCTCCGCCAAAGTTTCCTCCGCCGAACGAGCCACCTCCGAAACTGCTTCCGCCTCCGTAGGAACTTCTTCCGCCCCCTCCGCCAAGGAATATGAAGGGTAGAATTGATGACATACCGCTGCCGTGGGAATGGTTGTTGTCGTCATCTTCTTCTTTTGCTATGGTGTGTCCGCATTTTGTGCATTTGTAAATCATGAGTGCCTTGCCGTCGGTTGCTCTTCGGAGCATTTGATTGGTGCGCTTCAATGTGTGTTGTTTGCAATTCGGACAAAGGTCGTCGTTCCACTTTCTACGTGCTACAAAATAGAAGAACATTAGGGCGAGAACGAGAAATATTACAAATCCCACGATTTGTGCGTTGCTGTCGTCGGACTTGCTGTTGTCGGGAAGCAGCGATTCGTCTTTTGCCACGTATGCGCATATAGCTTTTGCCGAGTTGAGCATAGCCATGTCCCAATTGCTGTTTTTGAGATAGGGAACCATGTAGCGGTTTTCTATTCTCTTGCAAATTCCATCGGGTAGTGTGCCTTCGAGCCCGTTTCCCGTGAGAATGTAATAAGCCCTGTCTTCGGTAGAAAGCACTACTATCAGTCCGGAGTTCTGCTTTTTTTGTCCCACTTTGTATTTGCGTGCGAGTGCCATGCCGAAATCGTAAGGCTCGCCGCCTTCTATGCGTTTTGCCACCGCAAATACGCTCTGCACTCCGCGTTTTTGTTCCAAATAGAATAGCAAAGCGTCAATACTATCTCTCACGGCGGGCGTGAGAACATTGTCGGGATCGCAAACATATCGGCGTGCGTCTTGCAGGTGTACCATCGGAAATTTTTCGGCAGTCCACACTTCCGCCATTACATATAGCGGGAGCACGCATGCGACAAGTGCAATTATCCTCTTTATGCCTCTCATTTCAATTGTTGTAAGCATTGCAGAAAAGCAGGCGCAATTTCCACGATGCAAAGGTATGAAAAAAACGGCGAAAGCCCATATTTTGCGCTGTTTCTTGTTGGTTTTGCAGAATTTCACAGGCTTCCCGAAACTTTATGTTGGCAGGCAAAAAACTCATGTGGGATGTTGTGAAAATTCTAAGGCATCTAATTTAAAATCCGAGCCATGGAATTTAAATTAGGTCCGACCTCATTTTTTTAAAAGAGTATATGTTTTTTTGTGGCATCATGTTTGGGTGATTTTATTAGGTAGATACAAAAAAATATCGCGGATATTGTCCGCGATATTTTTTCTTGAATGTAGAATGTTGTGGTTAGAAATTATCGGCAAGGATTTCAAAATAAGCCTGCGGGTGATCGCATGTGGGACAAACTTTGGGAGCTTCCGGACCAATAACAATGTGTCCGCAATTGCGGCAAATCCATACACGGTTTCCTTCGCGTGCAAAAACTTTTGCTTTTTCGATGTTTTCGAGCAGAGTCTTGTAGCGCTCTTCATGGCGCTTTTCAATTTCAGCCACGAGTTCGAATTTCTTTGCAAGTTCTTCAAAACCTTCTTCGCGGGCTTCTTTTGCAAAAGTGGGGTACATTTCTGTCCACTCATAGTTCTCGCCCGAAGCAGCGTCTTTCAAATTTTGTTTTGTATCGGCTACCGCTCCGCCATTGAGCGCTTTGAACCACATCTTGGCGTGCTCCTTTTCATTGTTTGCCGTTTCTTCAAAAATAGCAGCAATTTGCTCGTAGCCATCTTTCTTTGCGCGACTTGCATAATAGGAATACTTGTTTCTTGCCTGGCTTTCGCCTGCAAATGCAGCCTGCAAATTTTGCTCTGTCTTTGTTCCTTTGAGTTCTTTCATTGCGATAAGATTTTATTGTTTGTTACTTGTTTACAAATATAGGGAAATTTCGTAAATCCTGTGTTGGTAAAAATTATTTGCCTAACTTGTCCTTGAAAAATTCAGCTACGCGGGTGTAGAGATGTAGTCGCGTGTTTCCGCCATATATACTATGGTTGCGATTTGTGTACACTTGCATCTGAAATTGTTTGTCGGCTTGTACAAGAGCTTCGGAGTATTCTGCGGAATTTCTGAAGTGTACATTATCATCAGCCGTGCCATGAATAAGCAAAAGGTCTCCGCTTAATTTTTCAGCGCGCGTAATAGGATTGTCATCATATCCTGCTGCGTTTTCGTTGGGAGTACGCATATATCGTTCGGTATATATGGAATCGTAGAAGCGGTAGCTTGTAACCGGCGCGATAGCTACTCCGGCGCGAAATACGCTTCGTCCCTCGCTCATCGACATTAGTGTGTTGAATCCGCCGTAACTCCAGCCCCAAATGCCTATACGATCTTTGTCAACATAGGATTGTTTTCCAAGATATAGGGCGGTTTCCACTTGATCTTGGGCTTCGAGCAAACCAAGTTTGAGATAAGTTTGTTTTTCAAAGTCTGCGCCTCGTCCGCCAGTGCCTCGTCCGTCAACGCAAACGCATATAAATCCTTCTTGTGCCAGATAGCGTTCCCAAACCAAGCCACCCATAAATCCCGACGACCATGAATCTTGCACTTGTTGGGAGCCTGGACCGCTATATTGATACATTATGACGGGATATTTCTTCGAGGCGTTGAAATTGGCAGGCTTCACCATGTAACCATTGAGCTTTGTGCCATTTGTAGTAGTGAATTCAAACATTTCAACTTGGGCGGGCGCATCGTTGTCAACCTTTTTCTTCAAATCACTATTGTCTACGAGTGTTTTCAGAACCTTTCCGTTGGCATTGCAAAGCGTTGTGATTGGCGCGGTGTTGAGATTTGAGAAGGTATTTACGTAGTATTGGAAATTAGAACTGAACTGTGCCGAATTGCTACCTTTTTGCGTTGAAAGTTTCTTGACATTGCCTTTAAGGTTTGCGCACATCACTGTGGTATATTGCGCTCCGTCGGCATTGGCATTGTAATAGAAATTTCCTGTCTTTGAATCGTAGCCGTAGAAGTCCTGTACTTCGTAGTTACCATTGGTTATTTGTCCCACAAGATGCCCATTTATATCATACCAATAGATATTGTTGTATCCATTGCGGTCGCTAATCATAGCAAAGTGGTCGCCGTAGAATTTTAGATTGTCGTATGTTGCTTCGCGAAGGTATTTGTCGCTTTTTTCGCGCACCAAAAGTTTGCACACACGCGAGCGGGGATTTGCGGCGTAGATATCCATTTGGTCTTGATGGCGATTGAGCGTAACCACGGCTATTTTCTCGGGGTCGGAAGTCGGGAATATGCGTGGTATATAGCCTTCTGCTTCGAGGGGAACGTCGATTGTGCGCTCCACATGGCTTTTGATGTCATAGGAATGTACAGTTACGACGGAATTTACCTCACCTGCCACGGGGTATTTGTAGCTGTAGGCTCCGGGGTATTCTTCAAAATCTTTCTTTTCGGGCTTCATGCCTTTATACAAGGGGAAAGAGAACATTTTTACTGCGCTTTCGTCGTAGCGTACCCAGACAAGCATTTTGCTGTCGGCTGTGAAAACGTAGGAACATGCGGTAGAAAATTCCTCTTCGTTCACCCAGTCGGGTATACCGTTGAGAACTTTTCCCGTCTCGCCGTCGTTGGTTACTTGACTTTCGGAATTGTCGAACAGTAGTTTTACGAGAAACAGATTTCCTCCGCGAACAAACGAAATCATATTGCCGTCGGGTGAAAACTGTGGTTGCATTTGTGCGCCGCCTTTGGAAAGAGCAGTAAGAGTCTTGTTGTTTACATCATAGATATAGTAGTCGGCCGTAAAAGAGCGGCGATATATATAATGAGTGTTGGTTTGTACAAGAATTCTGCGGTTGTCGGGCGAAATGATATAGCCGTCAATGCTTTCGGCTTTGTCGCCGCGCGCTGTGGTAAGGTCGATAACCACACCATTCTGCGCTCCGGTCTTGAACGAATAGGAAAGCAATTTTTTGCCGTCGTCGCTGATTTGCATATAACTCTCTCCGTCGGGCGAAGAACGGAACGAGCGCATAGATTTGGGGTAATAGTTGCCGTTGGCAATGCTTTGCAGCGTTATTTCTGCCTTTGCTTCGGGCATGAAAACCGTCATTGCCATTGTAAATACAAATAATACTAACTTTTTCATGAGCTTGAACTTTGAATGCAAA